>DATJZP010000053.1:0-71884 GCA_035498875.1 Myxococcota bacterium | reverse complement strand
ACGACCGAGACCGCGCGCACCACGCCGTCGCGCACGCCGCCGCCGTAGCGCGCGGTGGCCTCGAGCGTCCACGGCGTCGGCCCGGCGGGCACGCGCCAGAACTTGCCCTCGACTTCGAGGAAGTCCTCGGTCCACGCGCGTTTCACGATCTGGAAGCTCTCTTCGAACGCGAGCCGGTTGGCTTCGTCGATCGCGTCGTGCTGGTGCGGCAGCGCGCCGTGAATGCCGTGCGTCTGCTGCGCCATGATGTCGACCCAGCGGCGCTGATAGCCGCGCGCGAAGCCGGCGTTCGCGCGACCGCCCGTCATGTGGTCGAGCATGGCGATGTCCTCGGCCACGCGCAGCGGATTCTGCGACGGCAGCACGATGCCGAGCTGTCCCACGCGAATGCGCTTCGTCTGCATGCCGACGAACAGGTCGAGCAGCACCGGATTGTTCGAGAGCTCGAAGCCCTCGACGTGGAAGTGGTGCTCGGTGAAGCTGATCGAGTCGTAGCCCAGGTCGTCGCCGAGCTTTGCCTGCTCGGACAGATCCCGCAGCATCCGGCCGTAGGCGGGCCCGGAGAGACCCACTTTTCCGGCCTCGATCTCTGCTCGCGTACCGACGGTCGGCAAATAGAACAGCGACACTTTCATGGCCGACCTATTCTACGCTCACATGAAAAGGAGATTTTCCATGCCTCGATCCATCACTCGCCTGGCCTCGCTCTCGCTCGTCCCGCTCGCTGCGCTGGCGCTGGCCGGCTCCGCTGTCGCCAAGACCAAGACGCCCAAAGACCCCAAGCAGATGTGCCAGAAGCACGTGATGGAGAAGATCAAGGCCAAGCACGCCGGCGCGCACGACATCCAGCTGACGCAGACGCGGGAATTCCAGCCGACCACTACACAGAATGGTGTCGGCGGCACGGGCACGCTCAAGGCATCGAACAACAGTGCGCGCGAGTTCGAATGGAGCTGCACCTACGACACGAAGACCGGAAAGATCGTGAACGTCGACGTCGACAAGCCCATGCGAGACAAGAAGTGAGGGGCGGGTCAGGCGTGGCGGCGGCCACCGCCGCCGCGCTCGCGCTGCTCTCCTGCACGCAGGAGAGTCAGAACCGGCTCGGCCGCGCGATCGAGAACTGGACCGGCGACAACGGCGTGCTCGACATCTACGCCGGCGACAAGCTGGTGATGCGCTTCATCAAGATCGACAAGCTCACCACCAGCATGGGCACGGCCCACGGCAACGACATTCCGCGGCCCTACCGCTTCGGCTGGGGGTATCTCGACGAGAATCAGAACTACGTGGTCGATCCGGGCGAGAAGAAGCTCTACTTCGAGATCAGCGACTACTCGACCCACTACGTCTTCTACGAGAACCCGCACGGCTGATCCGCGCCCCAAAGCGCCTCGGATGTGTTAATACGAGGGCCAGTCGGGGACCCCCATGCTCGGTCGCTTCCTGCCCAAGAAGAGCGAGTTCTTCGCCCTGTTCTCGCGCCACGCCCAGCTCTGCGTGGACGGCGCGCGTCTGCTCGCCGAGCTCCTGATCGCGCCGGCCGACGCCAAGGATCGCTACGACCGGATCCACACGCTGGAGCACGAGGCCGACCGGGTGTGTCAGGAGACGATGGAGACGCTGCACAGCACCTTCATCACCCCGATCGAACGGTCCGACATACACGAGCTGTCGAGCCGCCTGGACGACATCATGGACCACGTCGAGGCGACCGCGCAGCGGGTCTGGCTGTACGAGATCGAGAAGCCCACCGCCGAGGTGCTGGAGATGGGCCAGAACCTGGTGCAAGCGACCGAGGCGCTGAAGGCCGCCGTGGACGGCCTGGGCGGCCGGCTCGACCCGGGTCACTTGCGCGCGCTGTGCACCGCGGTCAAGGCGGTCGAGAAAGAGAACGATCGCGTGCTGCGCCGCGCCACCGCCCGGCTGTTCAAGGAAGAGAGTGACGCGCGCGCGCTGATCAAGTGGAAAGAGATCTACGAGGACGTGGAGCGCGCCGTCGACCGCTGCGAGGACGTGGCGAACGTCATCGAGGGCGTGGTTCTCGAGAACAGCTGATGGAGCCGCTCTTGATCGCGGTCGTCGGGGTCGCCCTGCTGTTCGACTACACCAACGGCTTTCACGACGCGGCCAACGCCGTGGCCACGGCGATCTCGACGCGCGCGGTCCCGCCCAACCTGGCGCTGGCCGCGGCCGCATTGTTGAACGTGGTCGGCGCGCTGGTCTCGACCAACGTCGCGGCCACCCTGGCCAAGGGTATCGTGACTGCCGGCGCGGTGACTCCGCCGGTCATGTTCGGCGGCCTGGTGGGCGCGATCGCCTGGAACCTGCTGACCTGGTGGTGGGCGCTGCCCTCGAGCTCGAGTCACTGTCTGATCGGCGGCGTGTCCGGCGCGGTGCTGGCTACTTCGGGCAAGTCGCAGGTGCTGTGGGGCGGGATCGTCGAGAAGGTCCTGATTCCCACGCTGGCGGCGCCGTTGATCGGCTTCGTCTTCGGCGTCGCGCTGATGGTCGCGATCCTGTGGACCTTCCGGGACGCGCACCCCGGCCCGTTGCAGCGGCGTTTCCGCACCGCGCAGCTCGTGTCGGCCTCGTTCATGGCCTTCAGTCACGGCTCGAACGACGCCCAGAAGACGATGGGCGTGATCACGCTCGCGCTGTTCTCGGCGGGTGCGATCGCCACCACGGACGTGCCGCTGTGGGTGAAGCTGGCCTCGGCGCTCGTGATCGGCCTGGGCACCTACTCCGGCGGCAAGCGCATCATCCGCACGCTGGGCATGCGGCTGGTGAAGCTCACGCCCGTGCACGGCTTCGCCGCCGAGACGGCGGCGTCGGCCGTGCTGCTGGGTACGGCGCATTTCGGGTTTCCGGTCTCGACCACGCACGTGATCTCGACCTCGATCATGGGCGTGGGCGCGACCGAGAGGGTGTCGGCCGTGAAGTGGGGACTCACCCGTGACATCCTGGTGGCCTGGGTGCTCACCTTGCCGGCGGCGGGGATCGTCGGCGGCGCGTTCGCGCTGCTGTCACAGCTGGCATTCGCAAAGTAAGAGGGGGAAGCGGCTTGGATAGTCTCGATCTCTGGAACATGGCCTTCGTATTCATGCTCGCGACCTTCATCGGCTTCGACGTGATCCGGAACGTGTCGCGACTGCTGCACACGCCGCTCATGTCGCTCACCAATGCGATCTCGGCGATCGCGGTGGTGGGCTCGCTGATCATCGCCGGCGAGCAGAAGACCACCTTCTCGACCGTGCTGGGGACGGTCGCGGTCGCGGCCTCGATGGCCAACATCGTCTCCGGCTTCCTGATCACCGACCGCATGCTGCGCATGTTCAAGCGCCGGGAGCCGGGCCAATGACTCCCGACCTCGTACAGCACGAGACCGAAGCGGCGTATCTCGTCGCCGCGGCCCTCTTCATCTTCTCGCTGCGCTGGCTGTCGCGGCCCGAGACCGCGCGCCGCGGCGTGCTCGCGGGCGTGCTCGGCATGGTCGCGGCGATCGTCGGCACGCTGATCCACCCCGAGATCGCCCACTACGAGTGGATCGCGGTGGGCGTGGTGGTGGGCACGATCATCGGCATCCCGCTCTCGCGCGTGGCGCTGACCGCGGTGCCGCAACGGACCGCGCTCTCGCACGCCTTCGGCGGCCTGGCGGCCGGCCTGGTCGGCACCGCGAAATACTCGCTCTGGCTGGCAGACGGCGAGCTCACCGCGTTCCGCATGTTCGCGATCGCGATCGAGATCATCCTGGGCTTCCTCACCTTCACCGGCTCGCTGATGGCCGCCGGCAAGCTGCAGGAAGTGATTCCCACCCGGCCCATCACCTACCGCAACCAGAACTTCATCAACCTCTTGTTGCTCGCGATCGCGATCGGCGCCGGCGCCTGGCTGGTGGTCGACCCGACGCAGTGGCAGCTCTTCCCGGTGATCATCGGGCTGTCACTCCTGTTCGGTGTGCTGTTGATCATCCCGATCGGCGGCGCCGACATGCCGACCGTGATCTCACTCTTGAACTCGTACGCCGGTCTGTCGGCGGTGGCGATGGGCTTCGTGCTCGAGAACAAGGTGCTGATCATCGCGGGCGCGCTCGACGGGTCTTCGGGCTTCATCCTGTCGGTGATCATGTGCCGTGCGATGAACCGCTCCTTCACCAACGTGCTGTTCGGCGCTTTCGGCCAGGTGCAGGCCGTCGGCGTCGCCGGCGAGCAGAAGCCGGTGAAGAGCGCGACGCCGCAGGACGCGGCCGACCTGCTCGAGACCGCGAGTCAGGTGGTGATCGTGCCCGGCTACGGCATGGCCGTGGCGCAGGCGCAGCACCGCGTGCACGAGCTGCGCGACCAGCTTGCGAAGCGCGGCATCGGCGTGAAGTTCGCGATCCACCCCGTCGCCGGACGCATGCCGGGACACATGAACGTGTTGCTCGCCGAGGCCGAGATCCCGTACGACGAGCTGGTCGAGATGGACGACATCAACCCGGACTTCGCGCAGACCGACGTGGTGCTGGTGGTGGGCGCGAACGACGTCGTGAATCCGGCGGCGCGCCACGACAAGACGAGCCCGATCTACGGCATGCCGATCCTCGACGTCGACAAGGCCAAGTCGGTGATCGCGATCAAGCGCTCGATGAACCCGGGCTTCGCCGGCATCGACAACGAGCTCTACACCGCCGACAACACGGTGATGGTGTTCGGCGACGCGAAGGCGGTGATCGGCGACGTCGTGAAGGCGCTCACGGGCGGGAGCGGTATCCACTGACTCAGAAGAAGAAGTGAAGCCCGAGCCCCCAGAACTCGATCCGGCGGTCGAAGAACTGGCCGTTGGGTGACTGGCCCTTGTAGTACTCGCCCAGCAGCAGCAGCTTGCGGCTCTTGAAGATCTTCTCGTTCTCGAACTGGAAGCCGGCGCGCACCGACCAGTCGGCGTGGTAGTCGTTCTCCTGGGTGAACTTGGTGTCGAGCGCCGCGACCGGGCGCAGCCAGCCCCAGAACGCGAGCGGGCTCTTGAGCTCGGTCCCTGCCTGCACGTACCAGCGCTTCAAGCCCGAGGGATCGGTGTCGAACAGATAGCCGGGACCGAAGTACAGGCGACCCCAGCTCCACAGATCGAACGACGGGATCAGGTCGACCGCCTCGTAGCTCAGGTTGATGCGCTTGATCGGCGTGTCGAGCAGAAACTCGTCGCCCAGGTGCGAGCTCTGGTGATACACGCGCAGCATCGACGAGAACCAGCCCCAGCGCGCGCTGACCGGAATCGAGAAGAAGTAGTCGGCGTTCACCAGGTCGTGCGAGGCCGCCTCGAGATTGAAGATCGAGAACACGCCCGCCTGCACGCCGGCCTCGAAGCGACCCTCGCCCGGCAACGGCCCCTGCAACAGCGGCAGCGTGCCGCCGAAGTTCGCCGCGCCCACGTTTCCGAAGCGCGGGTCGTTGTGATAGGCCTGATACTCGGCCGAGAAACGCGGCCAGCGGTTGTCGGCAATCAGTGGATCGTAGATCGAGCGTGAGGGCAGGAACGTGTAGCCGGTCGACTCCTGCTGGGCGCTCACGGGTGTCTGCGCAGTGGGTGGCTCGGTCGCGGGCGCGGGCTCGGCGGCGGAGGCCGGCAGCGCCGCGGGCGCCGGGCAGGCGGTCGGCGCGGGCAGGGCCGAGCCCGCTTCGTCCGCACGAGTCACTCCGGAGAGCGCCAGCCCGGTGACTGCCGCGAAGAGCGCCAGCCGGAAGCAGCGGCGCCGGCGCGCCAGCCGCCGAACGGGGGCTCGTTTGCGCCGCGCGCGCGGCCAGCCTGCGAACGCATTCAGCAAGTGATCCAGGGTCGCGACCGACTCGCGGTCGTCCTCCGCGGCATCCTGGACCTCGCGGATCACGTCGATCAGGCGGATGAGCACGCGCACCTCCCTTTCCTGGAGGTCGCGTGAGCAGCAATCGTGCCAAGCGAGTCACTCGGCGCGCGCTCGCCAGGCGATCCCCGTTCCTGCTTTGTAGAAATGCCGAAACTACAGCCCGGTGCTGGCGGCCGGGCCCGCGCGGCACGCGGCACGTCCCTTGCTCCTTCTAGCTGCGACTTTTCCAGAACGGAGGGAAAGCAAAGCAATGCTCTACTGGTCTCTCATGTTCCTGGTGATCGCGTTGATCGCCGGCGTGCTGGGCTTCGGCGGGATCTCTGTCGCCGCCGCGGGCATCGCGCGCGTTCTGTTCTTCGTGTTCCTGGTCGTGTTCGTGGTGAGTCTGGTCGCGGGCTCGGGAATCATTCGATCGCCCTAGCCGCGTGATAGTCTTCAGAGCATGGGACTCAGTCTTCTGGCTCTGGCGGCCGCGGCGGAGATCGCGTTGCATTCGTCCGCTTTCGCGGACGGCGGCGCGATCCCGCAGCGCTTCACCTGTGAGGGCGAGAACGTCTCGCCTGCACTCGAGTGGGGCGCGCCGCCGTCGGGCGCGAAGTCACTCGCGCTGGTCGTCGACGACCCCGAAGCACCCGACCCGGCCGCGCCGAAACGCACCTGGGTACACTGGGTGGTGTACGACCTGCCGGCCTCGACCGTCGCGCTCGCCGAGGGCGCCGAGCTGCCGAGCGGCGCGCGCCACGGCCAGAGCGACTTCGGCGAGGAGCGCTGGCGCGGCCCGTGCCCGCCGATCGGCAACCACCACTACCACTTCAAGCTCTACGCGCTCGACGCCGTGCTGGGCGCGCGCGGCTCACTCACGAAGGCCGAGCTCGAGAAGGCCATGGCCGGTCACGTGCTGGCACGGAGCGAGCTGATCGGGACCTACCAGAAGCAGAAGCCCTGAAGCCTCCGACTCAGCGCAGGCGATCGGTCAGGTCGGAGAGCCGGCGCGCGAGGATCTCGTTCAGGTTGCGCTGCACGGTCGAGGCGATCCGCGGATAGCGGCGGCGCAGCCGCTGCAGGTTGTTCGGCGTGAAGCGCAAGAGCCGCGCGTCCTTGGCCACGTCGACGTTGGCGCTGCGCTCGCCGGTGAACAGGCCGACGTCGCCGATCACGTCGCCGCGCTCCGAGGTGCGCAGGTCGATCGGCCCCGCGGGACCGTCCTTCCAGACGCGCAGAGCCCCGTCGACGATCACGTACATCTCGCGATCGGTCTGACCCACGCGCATCAGCGGCTCGCCCGACGGCACCGAGCGCAGGCTCGCCATCAGCGCGACGATCCGGCACTGCGCCTTCGACAGATCGCGGAACAGCGGAATCGCCACCTGTGGATCGCTGCCCAGGTCGAGCGTCAGCGTGTCCCAGAGGGTCACGATGCGCAGACCGCCGCAGAGCGCCGGCGTGAGCGTCATCTCGACCAGTACCGAGAAGCCCAGCGTGAAGGCGCCCATGCCGCCGACCTGGCGGTACGAAAGCAAGTCACTCCACGACAGCATCAGGAAGCCGACGCAGAGCGAGATCGTGGAGTAGAGCACGGGCCGGCCCACCGAACGCAGCACCGAGATCGTGGCGCGCTTCTCGTCGGCCAGCTTCTTGGCCTCGGTGTTGAAGCGCGCGAAGTAGTGGATCGTGTCGTCGATCGCGACGCCCAGCGCCATCGGCGCGATGATGCTGGTGGCGAAGTTCAAGGTGATGCCCGTGATGCCCAGCGCGCCGAAGTACACCGCCACGGGAATCACGTTCGGAATCAGCGCCACTACGCCCAGCCGGAAGGACAGGAACATCACGCACAAGAGCGCGTAGATCATGATCAGCGCGCCCACGATGCTCTGCACCTGGCCCCAGATCAGGTTGTCGACGACCTGGGTCATCAGGATCGAGTTACCCGTGACCTGACCGTGCAGCCCGGGCGGCAGCTGCTTCAGGCGCTGCTCGATCTTGTTGACCAGTGCCATCACCAGCTCGGTGTCGAACACGGTCGAGCGCACCTGGATGTTTGTGAGCTGATAGCGCGCGTCGACGTAGCCCTCGAGCTCGTCGCTCGCGCCCAGGAAGAGCAGCTGCCCGGTGAGTCGCTCGGTGTCGGGCACCGCGAGATAGCCCGGGTCGTTCTCATGGAAGGCCCGGTTCAACAGCTTCACGAAGTCGACGAGGCCCGTGGTGCCGCCGATCTCGGGCAGGTCGTTCAGCCAGTCCTGCAGTGACTCGAGCGCGCGCAGGTTCTCGGGCTGCTTGAAGTTGGTCTCGCCGTCGGCCTGCACCACCACCTGGAAGGTATTCGCGCCGTCGAGCTTCTGGTTCACCACGTCGAAGTCGCGGCGCTGCTGCGAGCGCTCGGGCAGGAAGCGCAGGCTCTCGTTGCCCACGACCAGGCGCGTAGCCGCGAGACACGAGAGCAGAGTGGCCGCGCCCCAGAACCAGAAGATCGCGCGCTTGTTGCGGAGGTCGAACTCGGCCAGCCGCTGCATCAGCTGGCCGAAGAAGCTGTCCTCCTCGGCCTCCTCGGAGTGCGCCATGCGGCGCGGGCGTCCGAGCGCCGAGAGCAGCGCGGGAGTCAGCGTGAGCGACACGACGAGCGTCGCCAGCACGCCCACCACCGACATGTAACCGAACTCCTGGATCGCGGTGATCGGCGTCAGCACCTCGGAGTAGAAGCCCGCCGCCGTGGTGCCGCCGGTGAGCAGCGCCGCCAGAGTCACGTCCTTCAGCACGTGATGCACGGCTTCCTGCGAGCTCGTGCGCCGGTCGTGGCGCATCATGTCGTAGTACTCCGAGATCACGTGCACCGAGTAGGCGACGCCCAGGATGATCAGCATCGGCGGCACGAGCACGGTGGTGATCGTGAGCTGCTTGCCCAGCCAGGCCTCGAAGCCGAGCGTCCAGATCAGCGCCACGGTCACCGCGAGCAGCGGCAGAATCACTCCGCGCAGCGTACGGAACGAGAGCGCCAGTACGATCGCGAGCGCGCCCACCACGAGCGGGATGCTGGCGCGCAGGTCACCGAGCTGATAGCGGACCTGCGCCACCTTCAGGTGCGGGCCGCCCGTCACGTACACCTCGACCGGACCCGCCTCCTCGCGCGCGATCCGGTCGATCTCGTCGTCGATGCCCTTGTCGATGAAGTCGCGGTCGGAGAAGTCGAGAAACTCGACCACGATCGCAGCGGTCTTGGCGTCCTTCGAGATCAGGTTGCCGGCGTAGATCGGGTTGCCCAGGGCCTCGTGCTTCAGCTTCTCGAGCGCCTGGGGATCGGTCGGGATGTCTTTCACGAACGGCCGGACGTCGATGCCGTCCTCGGTGCCGCGCACGTTGGCCACGTTCGTGATCGCCACGACGTGGTGCACGCCTTCCACGCGCGCCAGGCGATCCGACATGCGCGCGATTCGCGACAGCACGTCGTGCGTGAAGATGTCTTCGGCGGCGACGGCCACCACCATGGTCTCGTCGCTGCCGAAGGCCTTGCGCACGTAGTCGTAGAACGTGCGGCCGGGCTGGTTCTCGGGCAGCAGCCGGTTCGTCGACATGTCGACGTCCAGCCGCAGGCGCCGGTGCTGCACGTCCACGAGCGGCGCAGCAAAGAAAACGGTGATCGCGAGGAGGGCTCCCAACACCAGCCACGGCTGGTGGGAAATCAGTCGGAAGACTCGCTGCAAGCGCTCCCCCCTTCATAGTGGGCGCTCTTTCGAGCGCCCACTATAAAGGAAAGTGTCGGGGCGCTAGGACGGATTCACGGTCAGCGAGACACCCAGGCCGAAGCCGGAGTTGTCACCCCACTTCCCCGAGTCCGGAATCGGCGCGACGATCAGGTACTGCGCACCGGCCGGAATGGTGACCGTGGGGCTGTTCGTGACCGCGAAGTCCTGCGGGATGTCGGTCGGTACGATCGTGCAGAGCGGGAAGATGAGACAGCGCAGGAACGGGCTGGTCGTCACGTCCGTTCCGGCGTCGATCGCATCCGGAATGCGGTTCTGCTTGTTGTCGGCCTTGACCACGTTCGTCGCGCTGAACACCGCGCCCACCTTGGTGGCGTTTCCGTCCTTCAGCTCGGTGATGTCGTCGTAGGTGCCGACGCGCGCGATCTTCAGCGTGTTGCCCGGCACCGCGCCGAGATCCGCGAGCTTGATGATCGTGGGCGGCTGCGGGTGATCGCCCTTGTCGGCGAGCAGGTAGCTGCCCTTCGAGTTCACGCCGTAGAACACGTCGGTCCCCTGCTCCGCGAAGTGCTTCGCGCACTTGGGGAGCAGCGCCGGGTCGAAGCTCGGCGGCGTCGACGTGTTCGAGACCGCCAGGTCGAGCGTGAACGTCGCCGGCAAGTCGATCACAGTGGCGTCGCCCGAGAAGCTGGCGGTGGACTGGAACAGCCCGTCCGACGAGCCCGTGCTGGCCGCGTTCAGGAGCTGCGCGATGCCCACGCCGTTCAGCGGGAACGTCGCCGTCTGCGAGACGTTGGTGGGGTCGACCTGCAGGAAATCCGCGAGCGCTGCGGTCGCCCTGAGGTTCAGAGTGAGCGTGGCCGAGCCCTTGCTGTTCAAGATGTCGAGATTCACCGTGCCGTGCGACGGATTGTTCGGGTCTCCCCAGATACAGACCACACCGAGAATGCTCTCGGTGTTGGCCATCACCCGGACGTCATCGACGACAATCGTTCCGTTCACCGGGCCGGGCAGCGTGGTCGTGTCGAGCGAGATCGCTCCCTGGAACCCACCCTGCAGCTGCTCGAACGTGAAGGTGAAGGGGTCCTGGAAGAGCTGACCCGAGCTCTGATCCGTGACGACGTTGACCCAGCTTCGAATCGTGAGATTCCCGCACCCGGTCGCGACCAGCGCAGCCGCGCTGACCACCAGACTGAGCGCTCGCATACGAACGTTCATGCGAAGTCCCTCCTGCGGGTCTTTTACACGACGTCACTTTGAAAAGGAAGAAAAAAAGAAGACGTAGTTTTCAAATCTCTTCGCTGATCGTTCCGGAGCGCGGGTAGGGTCAGAAGCCGGTGGCGCGCAGGAGCAACTCGCGAATCATGGGGCGGAGCTGGTCGAACTCCGCGTGTCTGCCCTCGCTGTAGTAGCGCATGGACAGACCTTCGATCCCGGTCAGGATCAGCTCGATCCGGGCCCGGTCGGGGGCGTGACTGAGCGAGCCGCTCTGCCGCATGCGCTCGAGCTCGCTCACGATCCCGTCGGTGATCAGGTTGACGCAGCGGCGGCGCTCGGTGCGCACGCGCTCGCCGGCGTCGCCGCCCAGGCGCTCGAAATCGATCGCCGAGGCGGCCGGAAACAGCTCGAAGAAGGCCTCGAGCGCCTGGTCGCAGCGCTCGACCGGCCCGCGCGTGCGCTGTGCGATCGACATCAGCGCGGCCACGAAGCGCCGCGCCTGCGACAGGAAGATCTCGGCGATCAGATCGTCCTTCGACTCGAAGTGGTCGTAGAACGTCCGCGACGACATCCCCGCTTCCGCCACGATGTCGGAGACGGTCAGCTTCTCGCCGTCGGTGCGGTCGAAGGCGCGAATTGCCGCATCGACCAGGCGCTGCCGCTGACCCGCGCGGGGCAGCGGAGGACGCCCGCGCGGGCGTTTCACCGGCTGGATCGGTTCGTTCATGGCTCGCGCACGATACCGCGCTTCGCGGTGTTGGTGAAACATCCCGGGCCGAGCACGGGCGAGATGGCGCGGGGGATCAAGAGCGCGGCCGTCGCTGCGCCCGCTAGCAGGAGCAAGGTGACGGCGTAGTCCCGGGGGCGGGTCGGCTGCCACATCGCGAACATGTAGTGCCCGACCGGCGGGAACGCGGCGGCGGCGAGCACGAAGGTGCCGCCCCAGAGTGCCGGCCAGCTGCGATCGAGGATCGGGAAGGCGCCCGTCGCGATCAGCCAGAGCACGGCGCTGAGCGCAAGCTCGGGAAGCAGCGCCTGCACCACCAGGCCCGAATACAGGGTACCCAGCGCCTCGCGCTGCAGCTGCGCCGGCGGGCCGCCGTGCGCGATCACCCCGGGTACCAGCAGAACGGCGGCGAGCACCGTGAAGCCCGCCAGCAGCAGTCCTGCCGAGATCACGAGCCACAGCAGCGCGCGCGCGAGCCAGAGCATGGTGAGTCAGCGGCAGTGGCGCCCGAGCTCGCTGACTTCGAAGCTGCGGTCGTCGAGCGTGCCGTCGACGTCGAAGTCCTCGATCGCGACCAGCGTCCGCGTCTGGTCGCGCACGTCCTTCATCTCGACCTCGGTGGGGGCGTGCACGCCGTTCTCGAAATACATGCCCTCGGGCTTGGCGCTCAGCACTTTGCGCAGGCGGTCCGACTCGTACGACTCACTCTTCAGCACCACGCAGGTCTCTTTGTCGATGTAGCTCAGCACCTTGCTGTAGGAGGACGCGGTCGGGTCGCTGGGCTTGTTCTGGACGATGAAGACGGCCCGGCCGTCGAGCTCGCCGTCGGGGAGTCTCTCGCTTGACTCGGGCCGGTTCAGCTGCATGAAGCGCTGCAGGTCCTCGTAGGTGAAGTCGGTGCCGAACAAGCTTCCGCCGGCGCCGTCTCCCGAGACCCGCTTCGCCTTCCGGAACTCGCTCGTGTAGAGGAAGTTCTGCGGCGGCTCGCCCTTGACCTCGATCGACAGCACCTCGGAGCCGCGCATCTCGTTGGGCTGGCTGATGCACAGCTTCGCGCGGCGCGTGCCGTCGCCCATGGTCTTGCCCATGATCCTGCCGCGGAACTCGCGCGAGCCCCCGATCCGGTCGTACGAGGTGAAGTGAACGGTCTGCGAGCTCGACTTCTTGGGCACGTTGCGCTTCAGGCAATCGCGCACCGCCGCGATCGGATCCGAGGCCTCGGCGGCAGCCGGCTGCGGCGCCAGGAACAGCCAGACGAACGAGACGATCCCGAGCGCCCCAACCCACCGTTTCGCCATCGGGCGCCCATCTTAGCCGAGACCGAAGCCGGCGGAGCATTGGGGCACTCTGGCGGGGCACTCGACATGGGGCTAAAACGCAGAGGACTCCGGGGGAGGTCGCGTGAGAGGTGATCCGCACGTCGTGCGGCCGCGCATGTTGCTGCGCGGCCGACTCACGATCGCCGCGGGCTTGTTGCTCTTCTGCGTCGTCGGCTACGCGCTGTTCGCGAGCCCGTTCGGCCGGGCGGCGACGCGTCCCGGCGACAGCGCCCCATTGCCGTCGGTGAGTGCGCTGCCGCCGACCGCCGGGAGCGACGACGGCGACGCGAACCCCGCCGACCCGGTCGAGCCCGAGCTGCCCGAGCCGAGCCCGCTGCCCGAGCGCCCGAGCGCGCCCGAGGCCGCGCCCGAAGCAGCTCCGGCACCGGCACCGTCCGCGAACGGACGCGCACCCGAGGCGATCCTGCGCCGCGTCCCGATCCCGCCGCCGGGCGGCGGCGCCGCGCGGCTGGTGGCCAACGGCGGCTCGGTGCAGGTGAGTCGCGGGCCGCGCATCGTCGAGCTGGTGCCGGCGCCGGCCGGGGCTGCAACGACGGGGCCGCTACGCGTCGAGTACACGCTCGACGCCGGACTCACCGACGCGATCTACGACATCTTCGCGCGCGGGCGCGTGCAGCTCGGACTCGCCGTCGTGCTCGACCCGGCCAACGGCGAGGTGCTGGCCTACGCGGGCACAGACCCACGCCGTCTGCCGCCGAACGAGCTCTACCCCGCGGCGTCGCTGGTCAAGGTGGTGACCGCCTCGGCCGCGCTGCAGGACGTCCCGGGCGTGGTAAACCGCACCTGTCACTTCGTGGGCAGCCCCTATCGACTCACGCCCTCGCGACTCACGCCGCCGCGCCGCGGCACCGAGATCACGCTCGAGCGCGCGCTCGCCACCTCGAACAACCAGTGCTTCGCGCAGATCGCGGTGAACGACCTGGGCACGAGCCGGCTGCTCGAGACCTTCAAGCGCTTCGGGCTGCTGCAGTCACCCGGGCCCGGCCACGCGCCGGGCGAGGCCGACGAGCCCGACGGCGACCGCTTCGCGCTGGGCAAGCTGGGCTGCGGGCTCGCGGGCCTGCGCATCACGGCGCTGCACGCCGCCGAGATCGCGGCCACGCTGGCCGACGGCAAGCGCGTCGCGCCGCACTGGATCGCGCGCGTCACCGACGCCGCGGGTCACGAGCTGGCGCTCCCGCCGCGCGGCGCGGCCGAGACGGTGCTGCCCGCGGCCACCGCCGCCCAGCTGCGCGACATGATGACCGAGACCACGCAGAGCGGCACGGCTCGCCGCGCCTTCCACGGCATCTACGGCCGGCCGCTGCTGCGCGAGATGACGATCGCCGGCAAGACCGGAAGTCTCTCGGGCAAGGCGCCCCCCGGCCGCTACGAGTGGTTCATCGGGCTGGCGCCCGCCGATCACCCGAAGATCGCGATCGCCGTCCTGGTCGTGCAGCAGCGGCGCTGGCACACCACCGGCTCGCAGGTCGGCGCGCAGATCTTCAACGCCATCTTCTGCAGCGGCGGTGTGTGTCGCGTCGAGCGCGCGAACCAGTGGCTGGCCGCGCGCGGCTCGTCTTCGTCCACCCGGCGCAGCTTCGATTGAGGTAGCATCGGCGCGTGCCCGTCGAGGAAGGCAAGAAGGCGCCGGCGTTCACGCTCGTGGACGGCGACGGCAAGAAGGTCAAGCTCGCGGACTACGCGGGCAAGAACGTGATCCTCTACTTCTACCCGCGCGACGACACCCCGGGCTGCACCAAGGAGGCCTGCGGCTTCCGCGACCTGTGGAGCGAGATCGGCAAGAAGAACGCCGTGGTGCTCGGTGTCTCGCCCGACGGCGGGCCCGCGCACCAGAAGTTCCGCACCAAGTACAAGCTGCCGTTCCCGCTGCTCTCCGATCCCGAGCACGAGGTGATGGAGAAGTACGGGGCCTACGGCGACAAGGTGCTGTACGGCAAGAAGACCCGCGGAGTGATTCGCTCGACGGTCTGGATCGGCCCCGACGGCGTGGTGCGCAAGCACTGGAAGCGCGTGCCCAAGGCCGACGAGCACCCGGCGCGCGTGCTGGAAGCGCTCGAGGCGGACGAGGCCTAGGTGATTCGCCTTTCCGCACGCTGGTTCGCCCTGTTGGCGCTGTGCGCGGTGTTGTACGACGGCTCGGCCTGTCTGATCGCGCTCGCGACCTCTCCGCCCGCCGCCGCGCCGAACGACCTGGTCTGGCGCGCGCCCTGCCCCTGCGGCTGCGGCCAGCACGCTCCGACACTGATCGGTGTCGGCATCTCTCAGCCGGCTGCGCCCCAAGCGCTGGCCAGCCTGCCCCGCGCCGGGAAGCCGGCGCCCCCGCTCGCGACTCACTCGCACGTACCCAGCGCGCCGCCGCGCGGCATCGACCACGTTCCGATCGCCTTCAGCTGATCTCGCGAATTCGACTACTCGATTTCGTCTTCAGCTCGAAGGAGGTGCGAGCATGTTCTCGCGTCTGCATCGCGTCGTGGCGTTCATCGCCGCGGCGTGCTCCGTCTCGTTCCCCGTCTCACGCAGCTTCGCTTGCTCGGTCTGTCAGTGCGGTGACCCGCTGTTCTCGAGCTCGGGCTCGAACGCGCAGCCGCACGGCGCGTTCAGCTTCTATCTCGAGGGCCTGGTCTCGACCAAGTCGAGCGGCGTGCTGCCCGACGACCCGGAGGAGCCGCCGCCTCCCGGCGACCGCGAGCGCAGCTTCGACAAGGAGCTGACCGCATACGCCAGCTGGACGCCGATCTCCCGGCTCACGCTTTCGGCCAGCGTGCCGTTCAAATGGATCACCATCACCGAGACTCACGACGGCGTCTCGCAGGACCACAACAACCACGGCTTCGGCGACGCGGCGTTCTACGTCAACGGCACGATCTGGCAGGACCTCGAGCACAACCCGATCTCGTGGGTCGACGTGCGCGCGATGGTGAAGGCGCCGACCGGCCAGAGCTCGAAGACGATCGCCGGCGAGAGCGACCCGCACATCCAGGTGGGCACAGGCTCGTGGGACTTCGGCTTCGGCCTGGGCGCCGGTCACCACTTCGAGCACTTCGCGCTCTACGGCAGCCTGTTCTACCGCGTGAACACCGAGGGGTCACTCCACTACGAGTACGGCGACGTGTTCCTCGCCAACCTGATCGCGACCAGCGAGGCCTTTCCGCTGTTCGGCGGCCTGCTGGTGCGGCCCGGTGCGGAGCTCAACCTGCGCTACAACCAAAAGGATCAGTTCCGCGGAGTGAACTATGACCACAGCGGCGGCACGATCGTGTATGCGACGCCGGTGCTCGAGATCCCACTCACTTCGAATCCCGAGCAGCGCGCGCCCTGGCTGCGCCTGGCGATCCGCATGCCGCTCGGCGACGGGGGGCTCTACGGCCACCAGCACGAGGGCTTCGTCTACACCGCCGGAATCGGCTTCGCCTTCTAGTGTGACTTCGGCAGCTCGAACCCGAACAGCTTGGCGGCGTTCAGCCCGAGCACCTTCGCGCGCTGGCCGTCGGAGAGACCGCCCATCGTGCGCTCGATGGCCTCGGCCGAGTGCGGCCAGGTGCCCTCGTGGTGCGGGTAGTCGTTGGCCCACAGGAAGTTGTTCTCGAGCCCGAAGCGCTCCAGTAACTCGAGGCCGGGCGCGTCTTCCTGGAACGAGGCGTAGCCGTGCTGCTTGAAATACTCGCTCGGCAGCGCCTTCAGCTTCGGGAAGGCCCACATGTGGTGCTTGCGATAGCCCTCGTCCATGGCCACCAGCGCCCACGGCACCCAGCCGATGCCCGCCTCGATCGCGGCGAAGCGGATGCCGGGGAAGCGCTCCAGCACGCCCGAGGCGCACAGGTTCGCGACCGGCTCGATCGTGGGCGCGAGTGAGTGCGCCACGTAGTTGATCACTGCGCCGCCGTTGCCCTTGGCGGCCCGTGGATCGCGTCCGGTCGAGACGTGGAACGTGACCGGCTTCCCGGTCGCCTGCACGCACGCCCAGAGCCGGTCGAACTCGGGCAGGTTGTAGTTGCGTCCCTCGGCATCGTGCGGGCCCCAGTTCGGCTTGCACGGCAGCGTGAAGCCGCGGAAGCCGAGCGCCGCGGTGCGCTCGATCTCGGCGATCGCGCCGTCCAGGTCGCCGGTCGCGACGCAGGCCACGGGCGACAGCACGTGGTTGTAGGGGCCGAACGTCTCCCAAGCCCACTCGTTGTAGACCTTGCACATGGCGTTCGCGAACACCGGATCGCTGGTCGCCCACATCGAGAGACCCTTGTTCGGGAAGATCACCTCGGCGTCGACGCCGTCGGCATGCAGGTCGCGCAGTCTCTCCTCTGGATCGGCGCCGGCCTTGGAGCGGATCAGGTCCTCGCCCGCGAACTGTGAGTCGCGCAGCTTCTGCGGGCGGAAGCCCTCCATCACGCTCCAACGCACGCCGTTCGCGTCGACCTCGATGTGCGGCAGGCGGCCGCGGTACTTGGCGTCGATGCGCTCGCGCCACAGGTTCGCGGGCTCGTTCGCGTGGGTGTCGGCCGAGACCATGAAATACTTGTTCGGGTCGCCGGCGCGGGCGCTGCGCGGCCATTTCGAGTGACCGGGCGTCGCCGTGCGCCAGGCGTTCGGGTCGGGAGTGACTGCCGGAGTGCTCATGTCGTCCTCCACTGGATCAAGGTGTAGTCGCCGTGGTCCTCGAAGACGGGCTCGACCTCGGCGCCGATCGGCACGGGCGCGCGGGGGTCGCCGACGCGGTTGCCGATCATGCGGATGCCGCCCGCGTCGGGAAATTCGACCAGCAGCACCACGTAGGGTACTCCGCCGGTGAGCGCCGGGTGCACCGGGTGCCAGACGCGCTGCCAGGAGAAGATGCGCGCGCGGCCCGGCGGCTCGCCCCAGCCCACGTCGAACGAGTGACAGGCGTGGCAGATCCACTCGGGGCTCCACTGCCAGGCACTGCAGGCGTTGCAGCGCTGCGCCACCAGGCGGTGGCGCTTCGCGGCGTCCCAATAGGGACGGTCGAGGCCGTCGGGCTGCGGGCTCGGCGCGGGCAGGCCCTCGGGCAGCACGGGAGTCACAGCGTCTCCTCCGCGCCCAGGATCATGTCGCTCACCGGAGTCACCATCGGACCCGAGCCGACCAGCGCCACGCGCGCGCCCGGCACCTGCGCGGTCGAGCTGCCGCGGATCTGCCGCACGGCCTCGAGCTGCAGCTCGAGCCCGTGCATGTAGCACTCGGCCAGATTGCCGCCGCTCGTGTTCAGCGGCAGCCGGCCGTGCGGCGCCGAGAAGTTCTCGAGCGTGCAGAACGCGTTGGCTTCGTCGTAGCCGAAGAAGCCGTGCTCGATCAGGCTCATGACCACGCCGCCGGTGAAGTTCTCGTAGCTCTGCACCACGTCGACGTCGGCGGGCTTGAGCCCCGCCATCTCGTAGAGCCGCGGCGCCACGGTCTTGAAGCTCGCGGTCGCGTAGTCGGGGTTGTTGTGACTGCCGGCGCCGGCGCGGCGCTCCGAGCCGGCGGCCGCGGCCAGCAGGTACACCGGCGGGTGTCGAGAGTCACGCGCGCGCTCGGCCGACACCAGCACCATGGCCGCCGCGCCGTCGTTCTCGAGACAGCAGTCGTACAAGTGGAACGGCTCGGTGATCCAGCGCGAGGCGTAGTAGGCCTCGGGCGTGAGTGGCCGCCCGTACATGACCGCGCGCGGGTTGCGCTGCGCGTGCTGGTAGCTCGCGAGCGCCACGGCGCGGAACGCCTCCTGCCGGATCCCGTGCTCGTGCATCAGCCGCATCGCGCGCATCGCGAACATCTGCGCCGGCGACATCAGCCCGTAGGGCAGCCAGAAGGCCGGCTCGCCGGCCACGTGCTCGCGCCGCGCGCCCGCACCGAAGCGCCCGAACTGGCCCTGCGCGAGCGCGCGGTACACGACCACGACCTCGGCCAGGCCGGTCGCGATCGCGGCCGCGCCGTTCGCCACCGCCGCCGAGCCGCCGCCGCCGCCGCCGCCCCACTGCATGTTCGAGAAGCGCAGCTCGCGGCAGTCGAGCGCCGCCGCGATCCGCGACGGCTCGTTGCGGTCGTTCGAGTAGGACGCGAAGCCGTCGACCCTGCGCGGATCGATCCCGGCGTCGGCGCACGCCAGCAGGATCGCGCGCAGCGCCAGCACGAACTCGGGCTCCTTGGCCCCGCCGCGCTTCTGGTATTCCGACTCGCCGATCCCCGCGACCGCCACCCGCCCGCGGAGCGTACGCGCGCTCATGCGCGCGATCATCCCACGCGGGCGGCAGGCGGTTCCAACCCCCTTGGCTCCAGGCTAGAGAGCCAGCTGCTTCGGCGGGCGCACCACGATGTCGGCGATGTTCACGTGACTGGGCGCGGTGACTGCGTAGAGCACGGCGTCGGCCACGTCCTCGGGACTGCCGAGCAGCTGCTTGAGCAGCGGCTGGGCTTTGTCGAGGACTTCGTCGGGCAGCTTCTCACCCTGCTTCACGTCGATCTTCACGCCGGAGGCCGAGACGATGCCGGCGATCACCTTGGGATCGAAGTTGCGGCCGAAGTTCGTGGCGATCGCGCCCGGCATCACGTTCACGACCCGGATCGGGTCGTCCTCGAGCTCGCGGCGCAGCGTGGCCGAGATGCAGTTCACGGCGTGCTTGGTCGAGCCGTAGACGCCCGAGTCGGGGCGCTGCGCGGCGATCGACGACACGTTCACCACGTGGCCCGGCGTGCCGAGCTTGCACATCGCGCGCACGGCCGCCTTGCAGCCGACCAGCAGCGCGAGCACGTTGGTCTCGAGCATCGCGCGCCACTCCTCGGGATCGCCGTCGAGGATCGGCGCGGGGTAGCTGAGGCCGGCGTTGTTCACCATCACGTCCAGCCGCTTCGTGTCGCGCACGGCGCGCTCCACCAGTGACTCGACCTGCTTCGTGTCGCGCACGTTGCCGACCACGAGCGTGGCCTGGCCGCCGGCGGCTTCGATCTTCTTCTTCGACGCCTCCATCGGCTCGGCCGAGCGGCCGGACAGGAACACGTGCGCGCCGGCGGCGCCCAGCCGCTCGGCGATGGCGCGGCCGATGCCGCTCGAGGCGCCGGTCACGATCGCGGTCTTGCCGGAGAGAGGGGCGGAAGTCGTCATCGGGGATTCTCCATCGAGGGTTTGGGAGGGCAGGCTCCTCCGAGACTGACGTTTTAGATTGAAAGTGTCAATTTGAAGCTAGCCGCGCCTCGCCCGGCGCGGTGCAGGCGCGGCCAGGCCCTTGGCCAGCACCCCGATCAGGCGCGCCACCCGCCGGCGGTAGCGCGCCGGGTTCTGCGGTGCGGCCCCCGACATCTCGAGCCCCTTGGCGCTGTCGACGAACAGCTCGGCGGCGTCGCCCGCGTCGAGGCCGGAGGCGGACAGGTCGAGCTCGCCTGCCCGCTCGGCATCCTCGAGCACGCTGCGCAGCGTGCGCAGGAAGCGCTTGCGGTAGGTCTCCGACACGTCGCCGCACAGCCGGTTGCGCTCCTCGAGCAGCTCGGAGACGTGCGGTGAGTCGTGGATGATCTCGTAGAACTTCCCGTACTTGGCGTCGAGCACGGCGGCGATCCGCTGCTCGACCCTGCCCTTCGTTCCCGCCGCGGCCTCGGCGGCCTGCTGCGCGCGCTCGTGCACCTGCCCGGACACGGCGCGGAAGATGTCTTCCTTGTTCGCGAAGTGGAGATAGAGCGCCGCGCGCGAGACGCCCGCCTCCTGCGCGATCTGCTCGAGCGAGACTCGCCGGTAGCCGTAGCGCGAGAAACAGGTGAAGGCCGCCGCCAGCACGTTCTCGGGGGCGGAGCGCGCGCGCCGCTTGCCGCGTTCCTGGACCGCGGTCGTCATGCGCGCGGTGAGTCGTCCGACTCGAAGTCGAGCATCACCTGCCCGCCGGGCAGCTCCTCGACCTCGCGCAGCTGGCGCGTGATCGCGCGCGTGCGTACGCCGGTCTCCTCGATCGTGTTGCTGGCGGTCTGGAGCTGGCGCTTCACGCGCTCGAGCACGTCGCCGAACTTCGCGAACTCGCCCTTCACCGCCGCCAGCACCTTCCAGACCTCGCTCGCGCGCTGCTCGATCGCGAGCGTGCGGAAGCCGATGCGCAGGCTGTTGAGCAGCGCCGCCAGTGTGGTCGGCCCCGCGATCACCACGCGCTGGTCCTGCTGCAGTGACTCGACGAAGCCGGGCTGGCGCAAGAGCTCCGCGTACAGGCCCTCGGTCGGCACGAACAGGATCGCGAAGTCGGTGGTGTGCGGCGGACAGACGTATTTCTGGCGGATCTGCTGCGCCGACAGCCGCACCGCGCGCGCGAGCGCGTCGGCGGCGTCCGAAACGGCCTTGGCGTCGGCCGCCTCGATCGCGGTGAGCAGCCGCCCGTAGTCCTCGTGCGGGAACTTGGAATCGATCGGCAGCCACACCTGTGAGTGGCGCGCGCCCTCGGCGCCGGGCAGCCGCACCGCGAACTCGACCGACTCACGCCCGTCGGGCCGGCAGCGGACGTTGCGCCCGTACTGGTCCGGAGTGAGCACCTGCTCGAGGATCGCGCCGAGCTGCACCTCGCCGAACGTGCCGCGGGTCTTCACGTTGCTGAGCACGCGCTTCAAGTCACCCACGCCGGTGGCCAGCGACTGCATCTCGCCCAGCCCGCGCTGCACCGCCTCGAGCCGGTCGCTCACCAGCTTGAACGACTCGCCCAGCCGCCGCTCCAGCGCGCCCTGCAGCTTCTCGTCGACCACGTGGCGCATCTCGTCGAGCTTCTTCTCGTTGCCCTCCTGCAGCTCCTTCAGCTGGCGGGTCACCCCCTGCAGGATCGCGCCCAGCGCCTCCGAGGTCTCGGCGAAGCGCTGCGCGACCTCGCCGCGCAGCTCGGCGGCGGCGCCGCGCGCCTCCTCGCGGCTCGCGCGCAGCTCCTCGCGCACGAGCCGGAACACGGCCACGGCACCGGCGATCGCAGCCAGCGCCAGCACCAGCCAGGGGACGACATCCATCGGCACGGCCCGATTCTAACGCGTGATGTACGCTCCACCTCCTTGGTCGACTTCTTCATCGGAAGGCCCGTCTTCGCCGCGGTGCTGGCGATCCTGATCACCTTCGCGGGCGCCGTGTGTCTGCCGTTCCTGCCGGTCGCTCAGTTTCCGCGCATCACTCCGCCGACCGTGCGAGTGAGCGCGTCGTATCCGGGCGCCAGCGCCGAAGTGGTCGAGAACAGCGTGACCGTGCCGCTCGAGCAGCAGATCAACGGCGTCGAGGGCATGCTGTACATGTCGTCGAACAGCTCGAACGACGGCAGCTCGGCGATCACGGTCACGTTCGAGGTCGGCTACGACCTGAACATCGCCGCCGTCGACGTCCAGAACCGGGTCGCCGTGGCGCTGCCGCAGCTGCCCGAAGAAGTGCAGCGCGCGGGACTCACCGTGCGCCGGGTGTCCACCGACCTGACGATCGTCGTCAACCTGATCTCGCCCGACAACTCGCGCGACGACGTCTACCTGTCGAACTACGCCGGCATCAACATCAGCGATCGGCTGAAGCGCCTGCCCGGCGTGGGCGACGTGGCGACGTTCGGCGAGCGCAAGTACTCGATGCGCGTCTGGCTCGACCCCGACAAGCTGGCCAAGCTCGGGGTCACGGCGCAGGACGTGATCGGCTCGCTGCGCGAGCAGAACCAGCAGGTCGCGGCCGGCGTGCTCGGCCAGCCGCCGGCGCCCGCCGGCCAGACCTTCCAGTTCGCGCTCACGGCGAAGGGCCGACTCACCAGCCCCGAGGAGTTCTCGCAGATCGTCCTGCGCACGCGGCCCGACGGCTCGGTGCTGCGGCTGGGCGACGTGGCGCGCGTCGAGCTCGGCGCCCAGAGCTATCTGAACTTCAGCCGGCTGGGCCGCGAGGCCTCGACCGGCATCGCGGTGTTCGCGCTGCCCAGCGCCAACGCGCTCGACGTCGCGACCCGGGTGCACAAGGAGATGGAGCGTCTCTCGCCGCGCTTCCCGGCCGGCGTGAAGTATCTGATCCTGTACGAGCCGACGCGCTTCGTGACCGAGTCGATCCGCGAGGTGGTCTGGACGCTGTTCGAAGCGATGCTGCTCGTGTTCCTGGTCGTGTACGTGTTCCTGGAGAGCTTCCGCGCCACGCTGATCCCCGCGATCACCGTGCCCGTGTCACTCGTGGGCACGTTCGCGCTGATGGCGATCCTGGGCTTCTCCGTGAACACGCTGTCGCTGTTCGGGCTGGTGCTGGCGATCGGGCTGGTGGTCGACGACGCGATCGTGGTGGTCGAGAACGTGTCTCGGCTGATCGAGGAGCGCGGGCTGCCGCCGCGCGAGGCCACGGTCATCGCCATGCGCGAGGTGACTGCGCCGATCGTGGCGATCTCGCTGGTGCTGATGGCGGTGTTCCTGCCGGTCGCGTTCCTGCCCGGCACGACCGGCCGTCTCTACCAGCAGTTCGCGCTCACGATCGCGTTCTCGGTGGCGATCTCGGCGTTCAACGCACTCACGCTGAGCCCCGCGCTGTGCGCGGTGTTCCTGCGCCGTGGTCGCGCGCTGAAGAGTCGCTTCTTCCAGGCCTTCGACCGGGCCTACGAACGCTTCGTGGCCGGCTACGAGCGCGTGGCCGAGACCGCGGTGGCGCGCTGGCCGATCGTGGTGGGCACGTTCGCGGTGCTGATCGGGGTCACCGTGTTCCTGTACGACCGGCTGCCCACCTCGTTCCTGCCCGACGAGGACCAGGGCTACTTCATCGTGTCGGTGCAGCTCCCCGACGGCTCGTCCCTGCAGCGCACCGAGGGAGTCACCAAGGAAGTGGTCGATCGCATGCTCGCGATCCCGGGCGTGGCCAGCGCGGTCGTGAACGGCGGCACCGACTTCCTGACCGGCGCGGCCGCGTCGAACGCGGCGTCGTGTTACATCGTGCTGAAGCCCTGGGACGAGCGGAAGGCGAGCGGCGAGGCGCTCTGGCCGATCCTCGACCGCGCGCGCAAGGACCTGGCGCAGATCCCGAGCGCCGTGATCGTGGCCTTCAACGCGCCGCCGATCCGCGGCCTGGGCACGACCGGCGGCTTCCAGCTGCAGGTGCAGGACGAGACGGGCGGCGACTACGGTCAGTTCGCCAAGCAGGTCTCGAAGCTGATCGACGCCGCGAACGCGTCGGGCAAAGTGAGCGGCGTGGTGACGGGCCTGCGCGCGAGCATCCCGCAGTACGCCGTCGACATCGACCGCACCAAGGCCAAGACGCTCGGGCTGTCGCTCTCCGACGTGTTCGGCACGCTCGAGACCTACCTCGGCGGCTACTACGTGAACGACTTCAACATCTTCGGCCGGGTGTTCCGGGTGGTCGTGCAGGCCGAGCCGGACGCGCGCGCCAGGCCCGACGACGTGACTCAGCTGTACGCGCGCAACGCGAAGGGCGACATGGTACCGCTCTCGACCCTGGCCGGCGTGCGCCCGATCGTCGGCCCGTCGAACATCTCGCACTACAACCTGTTCCGCACCGCGCTGGTCACGGGCTCGGCCGCCAGCGGGCGCAGCTCGGGCCAGGCGATCCGCGACATGGAGGTGCTCGCGAACCAGACGCTGCCCGAGGGCGCGAGCTACGAGTGGACGGGGCTGTCACTCCAGGAGCTGCGCGCCGGCGGCACGGCGCCGTTCGTGTTCGGGCTCGCGCTGATCGTCGTGTTCCTGTGTCTCGCCGCGCTCTACGAGAGCTGGGTGCTGCCGTTCACGATCATGCTGGTGGTGCCGCTGGCGGTGCTCGGCGCGTTGCTCGCGCAGTATCTGCGCGGGCTGGCGAACGACGTGTTCTGCCAGGTGGGGCTGGTCATGCTGGTCGGCCTGGCCAGCAAGAACGCGATCCTGGTGGTCGAGTTCGCCCAGGAGCTGCGCAAGCAAGGTGAGTCGATCGAGCGCGCGGCACTGCACGCGGCGCGGGTGCGGCTGCGCCCGATCCTGATGACCTCGTTCGCGTTCATCCTGGGCGTGGTGCCGCTCGTGATCGCGTCGGGCGCGGGCGCGATGAGCCGGCGCTCGCTCGGCACGGCGGTGTTCGGCGGCATGTTGCTCGCCACCTTCCTGTCGCTCGGCGTCGTGCCGGTGTTCTACGTCGTGATCGAGCGGATCCGCGAGCGCGTCAGCGGCGCGCGGCGGCATCGGCCGCCGGTGCCGGCGCCTGCGCCGCCGGATTCTCTTCCGACGAGGGAGCCGAGTCACTCTCCCGGGCGTTGACCTTCATCCCGCCGCGCAGCTTGCCCAGGTTGTCGACCGCGATGCGCTCGCCGGCGGTGAGTCCCGAATCGATCACGCGCATCTGCTCGTGCACCTGTCCCGCCTGCACCGCGCGGGGCTCGATGGTGGAGTCGGGTTTGACCACGAACACCGAGCTGCCGCCCTGCTCCTCGATGATCGCGGCCGCCGGCACCAGCAGCACCGGCACGTCGCGACCGACCAGGATGTGCAGGTTCGCGTACTGACCCGGCAGGAGATTCTTGTCGGGGTTCGGAAACACCGCGCGCACGCGCAGCGTGCCGGCGTTCGGGTCGATGCCGTTGTCGACGAAGTTGAGCTTGCCCGGATACGGGTGCTGGCTGCCGTCGGCGAGCGTGGCGGTCACCTCGATCTGGTCGCGCTCCACGTAGGTGCCCGCCTTGCGCAGCCGCAGCACCTCGAGCCGTTCGCGCTCGCTCGGGCTCCAGTAGATGTACATGGGGTCGAGCTGCACGATCGTGGTGAGCACGGTCTCCTCGCTGCCGCCCACCAGATTGCCGCGGTCGCGCAAGAGCTTTCCGGCGCGTCCGGCGATGGGCGCGCGGATCTCCGTGTAGCCCAGGTCGATCGCCGCCTGGTCGACGCTGGCCTTCGCCGACATGACCGCGGCCGCCGCCTCGTCGCGCGCGGCGCGCGCGTGGTCGAGCTCCGATTTGCTGATCACGTCGCGTTGCTGGAGCGCCGCGGTGCGCTCGTAGTCCGCGAGCGTGCGCTCGGCGGTCGCCTTCGAGCGCTCGTAGTCTCCGCGCGCCTTGGCCAGCGCGGCCTCGTACGGCGCGCGCTCGATCACGAACAGGAGGTCGTCCCTCTCGACGTCGGAGCCTTCCTTGAACAGCACCTTCTCGAGCACGCCCCGCACGCGCGCGCGTACCTCGATCGTTGCCACCGCCTCGGTCGTGCCCACGTGGTCGATGTACACGGGGATCTTGGCCTCTTTGGCCGCGGTCGTAGTCACCGGCAGCGGCGGCGGCGCCGAGCTCGAGTCGGCATGACAGCCGACGACGAGCAGAAGCAGCAGCACGAGCGCGGGGCGAGCGACGGGCATGCGGTCTCGAGACCTCCGGGCGGAGCGGGGAGATTAGCAGGAGGGATTCGCAGGGAGTTGCCGGTGCGCCGGAGCGCCTGGCAGCGCCCCGCCGCGCGCACGTTCGTCGTGGACTTTCCGGTCGAGGCGAGGTCCGGTCCTACCCGCGCGTGTCGGTCCCGACCACCGATTCGTACTCGCCCTGCAGAGTCGGCAGTGGCACCACGTCCTTGCTGACTCGGGGCGGCAGCGCGCTGATCACGGCCGTCGCCAGCGAAGCCACGTATGGCAGTGACTGCACGCCGAGCAGTGCGATCCAGAGCTGCGCCTCGACGTCCTGCGAGCCGTAGCGGAAGCCGATCGCGAGCGCGCCCAGTGCGAGCAGGCCCAGGATCGTGGTCTCTTCGCGCGAGGCGCGCAGGCCGTTCAGCAGCGCCGATTGCTCCTCGCACTTGGGCGTGCGCATGAACGGCCGATCCGAGGTGGTGAGCCCAGAGACGATCGCCTTGCCGATCGTGTGAGTCAGCGAGAGACCCGCGAGCGCGGCCGAGAGGTTCTCGCCGGCGCTGGCGTGGACCCGCGCCGCGTACAGCCACAGCGTCTTGCCGACCTTCAGCGCGAAGAAGCCGAGCGAGGCGCACAGGAAGAAGCGCAGCGGGAACTCGAACAGCTTGGGCAGCGCGACCAGACCGGCCGTCCAGACCAGCGCCAGCACGGTGACCGCGGTGTTCAGCGCGTCGGCGAACCAGGGCAGCCAGCCGGCCACGAAATGATAGCGCTGCGCCCAGGTGAGCTGCGACGGCCGCAGGCCGGCCAGCTCGCGCCAGTGCCGCTTCAGGATCTGCACCGCACCGTACGCCCAGCGGAAGCGCTGTTTCTGATAGGCGGTATACGTGTCGGGCATCAGACCCTGGCCGTACGAGTGATTCACGTAGGCGGTCTCGTAGCCGGCCTCCATCACGCGCAGGCCGAGCTCGGCGTCCTCGCAGATGCACCACTGCGCCCAGCCACCGAGTGAGTCGAGCACGGAGCGGCGCACCAGCGACATCGTGCCGTGCTGGATGATCGCGTTGCGCTCGTTGCGGTGGACCATGCCGATGTCGAAGAAGCCGGCGTACTCCCAGCCGCACATCGCCTTGAACATGCTCTGGTTGCCGTCGCGGTAGTCCTGCGGCGCCTGCACCACGGCGATCTTCGGATCGGCGAAGTACGGCACCAGGTTGCGCAGCCAATCGCGGCGCACCACGTAGTCACTGTCGATCACGGCCACGATCTCGGCCGCGGGGTCGGTCTCACGCAGCATCAGGTTCAGCGCGCCCGCCTTGAATCCGGACACCTGGTCGACGTGGAAGAACTTGAAGCGCGGGCCCAGGATCTGACACATGTCGGCGACCGGCTTCCACAGCCCGGGGTCGCTGGTGTTGTTGTCGATCACGAGCACTTCGAGCTCGGGATAGTCGAGCGCGGCCAGCGCGTTCAGCGTGTCGCGCACCATGTCGGGCGGCTCGTTGCAGAGCGGCAGGTGCAGCGAGACCTTCGGCCAGCGCTCGAGCTTCGCGGGCGCCACGCGCGCGAAACGGCGCGACAGCTTGCGGTGCCACAGCAGCTCGACGAGCTCGAACGCCTCGGTGAGTCCGATCGCGAGCAGGGTCGCGAGCGCGCCCAGGAGCACCACCCAGGCCGTGGCCGAGTAGAGCGTGTGGTACTGACTCGTGGTGAGATAGGTGATCCACGCGAACAGCGACGCCGCGCCCTGCGCCAGGCCCGCGAAGAACAGCCGGCCGCGCATGCGGAAGCGCTTGAAGCGGTTCAGGAACCAGAGCAGCGGCAGGAACGGCACGAGCGTCGAGAGCGCGAACAGCAGCGGCCACGACGGCACGCCCACGATCGGCCCCGACCAGGCGAACTTGGCCTGGCGCGCCGCATCGAGGATGCCCCAGTAGGCGCCGACGCCGCCCTCGACCGGGATCTTCCACGGCTGGTCGAAGGCCTCCATCACGAAGTAGTCGATGTTGCGCGTGGTGGCCGCGTTCAGGAACTCGCGCAGGAACGTGGCCTGGTTCTCGAGCGAGGGCACGGCGCCGCGGCGGATGCGGCCGTTGCTCGGCCAGCCCACCTCGCCGATCAGCACCGGCTTGTTCGGGAAGCGCTTCTTCACCTCGGCCAGGCGGTCGAGCACGAACTCGACGGCGTGGTCGGCCGGCACCCCTTCCCAGTAGGGGAGCAGGTGGACGGCGATGAAGTCGACGTCGCGGGCGAGCTCGGGATGCTTCAGCCACACGTGCCAGGGCTCGGCGGTGCCGACCGGGACCGCGAGCTGGGCGCGGACGCGCCGCAGGTAGGCGGCCAGCTGCTGCGGCTTCATGTCGCCGCGCAGCAGCACCTCGTTGCCGACGATCACGCGGTTCACGTTGTCGTTGGCGGCGACGCTCGCGATCAGCTTGCGGATCTCGCGCTCGTTCTTCTTGCGGTTGTCGTCGAGCCAGGCGCCGGCAGTCACCGACAGGCCGAACTCGTTCGCGATGCGCGGAATCTGGTCCATCCCGTCGAGCGAGGTGTAGGTGCGCACGGATTGAACCTGAGGGGCGAGCGTGCGCAGGTCTTCACGGATCTCGGCCTCGCTCGGAAACACCTTGTCGACCGGGCTCTGGCCGGGCCGATACGGGCTGAACGAGACACCCTCGATCGTCCCCTTCCAAGTCGGGGGATCGACCGGGCGATTCAGCACTGCAAAGACTGCGAGATTGGCGAGGGCGACGAGGATCAGGATCGAGACACTGGAGCGGCTCATACGGTTCCGCCCTGCGCGCACGGCAAGGCCTACATGCCGCACGAGGCGGCTACCGAAACGTCGCTTGGGATGGCGGTTGGGGCCCGAGAGTGGCGGCTCACGCATCACCCAGGGTCAACCGCCGAGTGGGATCGGCGTTTCGGACTAGGCCCGGCGAAGTGGTTCTGGGCGGTCTCTTGACCAGTCCAAACACTGGCTTGTGGAGGGAATCGGCGTCTCTCCCGGCCGCCCCGACTGCACCGCGCAGCCGGTTCGGCAACGCCAACAAGGGCTCCACACGGGGCGCGATTATATACGCCGGCCTCCGCGTGTCTATTCGTGTGCATCACATTCCCGAACTGCCGCGGAAGTGCCGCGCTTTGTTGCGGCAGCGCTCGCTTGACAGCGTCGAAAAGCGGCCCTGTGGCGTTCCCGCGGCCGCCCGCATAGCGTGTGCGCGCCCATGCCGAAAAGCCGACGCACGTCCCGTGCCGCGAAGCTGCGCGCGCAAGAGCTCTTCGGAGAGCCTGGCGTGGCGCGCGCGCTGGCCGCCGCGCTCGAGCAGTCGGGCGAAAGCACACGTTACACAAATCTGTTTCACACCTATCCCGCCGCGCTGCACGCCGACGCCGCGCGCGACTTACTCGCGCAGTTTCCCAGCCGTTTCGTGCTCGATCCCTTCTGCGGCGGCGGGACGGTGCTGGTGGAAGCCCGCGCCGCGGGCCGCCGCGCGCTGGGCTGCGACGTCTCGCCGGTGGCCGTGCGGGTCAGCCGGGCGCGCACGGCGACGCCCGACGACGCCTGGCTCGCGGCCTTTCGCGCGCGCGCGCGGGCGCTGGCCGCGACGGCGCGGGGGGCTTCGGCGCGCGGTCCGCTGCCGCCTGAGCAGATCTTGCGGGTCGTGGAGTCCTGGTACGCGCCCCACGTGTTGCGCGAGCTCGAAGCCCTGCGCCGCGGGATCGCCGACTCGAATCCGGCGCTGCGCGAGACGCTCGAGGCGGTGCTGGGCTCGATCCTGGTCAAGGTCAGCTGGCGCACGTCGGACACCCGGGCCACGCGCGAGAAACACGAGCGCCCGGCCGGCACGACCGCGGTGCTGTTCCACAAACGCGCGCGCGAGCTGGCGCGGGGCATGGTGGCGCTGCGCGACGCGGTGCCGCCCGGCACGCCGCCCGCCGACGTCTGGCTGGGTGACGCGCGCGAGCTCAGCGTGCGCGACCCGGTCGACCTGATCGTGACCTCCCCGCCCTATCCGTCGACTTACGACTATCTGCCGATGCAGCACCTGCGCCACGTCTGGCTGGGCGAGCGGCCCGACGTCGCGCGCGAGATCGGCTCGCGGCGGCTGTTCCGCAAGGGCGCGCAGGCGGCGCGAGACACCTGGGCGCGCGACACCGAGCTGTGGAGCGCGCGCGCCGCTCGCGCCCTCGCTTCGGGCGGTCACCTGCTGCTGGTGGTCGGCGACGGCTGGATTCCGAGCGGGCCCGTGGACGCGGCGGGCCCGAGCGTCGGCGCCGCCGAGCACGCCGGCCTCGAGCTCGTGGCCGGCGCGTCCCTCGACCGGCCCGACCGGGGCGGCCGCGCACGGCTGCGCGAGCACGTGTTCGCCTTCCGCAAGCCGCGCTAGCGGGAGCATGGGTAGGGTGCCCATGCGATCATCGGTATTCCCTTCACGCGCGCGCAGCTTCCCGCGCAGCTCCGCGGAGTGACGAAGCGATCGCGCGCGCCTGCCGCCGGGCGATGGCTCGCTGTGGCGCACGCCACAAAGCGGGCGCCGGGCGATTCAAGTCATGGCGTAAAAACCCCGCTTCAAGACGGATATGCGGGGTTGGATCGCGGTTCTGCTCCTCGCCGTGAGCGGCGTGGCACGCGCGGATCTGCGCTCTGCGCCGGCGTGGCTGGACCCGACCTGGCACTACCGGGTGCCGGTGTCGCTGCCCGCGGGCGGAGCGGTGGGCAGCACCGAGACCGTCGACGTCGACTTCGCGGCGCTGCTCACGCAGCTCGGGATCAGCGGCACGTTCGACACCAACTCCTGGCGAGTCACTCGGGCCGACGGCACGACCCTGGTCACGATCCAGCAGTACACCGACACGCGCTACGGCGGGGCCACCGACGCGACCGGCAACTCGCGCGGCGAGCTGCGCTTCCTGGCGCAGGACGCCGGCGCGCAGACCTACTACCTGTACTTCGACATCACCGCGAACGGCGCCAAGGCCGCGAACCCGCAGACGCCGATCAACGGCAACTTCGAGTTCGGCGGCTCGGGCACCGCCACGCCGCCCGGCTGGGCGCTCACCACGACCGCGGGCTTCGACGCGCAGATCCGGCCGTCCGAGAGCCCGTCGATCACGACCGACGGCGCGACCGTCGGCAACGGCGCGCCGCCGATCACCACCGACGGCACGCCGCTCACGGGCTCGTTCTCGTATCTCATGGGCGCGCGCTCGGCGAACGAGCCGGGCACGACCACTCAGCCCGCAGTGACTCTGACCAAGACCATCGCGGTGCCCGCGAGCGGCGCCGGCAACCTGGTGCTGCGCTATCGCGTGGAAGGCTGGGACAGCGGCTCGAACGGCAGCACCAACTTCGACTTCGTGCGGATCGCGATCGTGTCCGGCGCCACCACCGAGCTCGTCGGCCCGACCGCGGGTAACTACACCACGCTGCCGTATAGCCCGAACCTCGGCACCAACGTCGCGGCCAACAACCGCTCCGGCTACGGCCAGTACAACGGCTTCGACACCGACACGAACGGCAACCACCGCTCCGGCATGGCGATCGCGCGCGGCAGCCAGCCGTGGTTCACGCTGACCAGCAGCCTGGCGACCTACGCGGGCACCACGGTCACGCTGCGCATCACCGCGAATCACACCAACCAGTACCGGTCCTGGACCAGCATCGACGACGTCGAGTGGAGCGTGCAGACCGCGACCATCACCACCTCGCAGGCGCAGGCGTTCGGTGTGAACGTCACCGCGCCGAACGACACCGCGGTGACGACGCCGTCGTCGTACCAGGTCGCGCAGACGCTCGTGATCCGCGCGCAGGTGCAGGCCACCACGGTCGCCGGTGGAGTGACTGCCGACGTGATCAACCCGGGTGGCACGACGGTCGCCACCGGAATCACTCTGTACGACGACGGCACGCACGGCGACGCGGCCGCCGGCGACCGGATCTTCACCAACAACGGCAGCGTGGTCGCGAACCCGACCTACACCTTCGGCGCGGCCGACGCGCAGAGCACCGCTTGGATCGTGCGGGTGTACGCGCGCGACGGCTCGAGCAGCACCGTGGGCGCGACCAACGGCCGGATCCACATCTCGGGACAGGCCAACACGCCACAGAACCAGGCGAACTACTGGAACATCGACGACCAGGTGTTCTCGCTCGTCAAGGTGAACCTGGTGATTCTGAAGACCGTCAGCACGTTCTCGGACCCGGTCAACAACACCACCAATCCCAAGTCGATCCCGGGCGCGATCAAGCAGTACACCATCACCGTCACGAACCAGGGCAACGGCACGTCGGACGCCAACTCGATCAAGGTGAGCGATCCGATCCCCGTGCAGGGCGAGCTCGTGGTCACCAACATCGGCGGCGCGGGCAGCGGGCCGGTCCTGTTCACCGACGGCTCGCCCACGAGCGGGCTCACCTACACCTTCACCTCGCTCGCGAGCGCCACCGACTCACTCGATTTCTCGAACAACGGCGGCACCACCTGGACCTACACGCCGACCGCGAACGGTAATGGGACCGATCCGGCCGTGACCACGATCCGCGTGAGTCCGACGGGCACGTTCGCGGCCATGATCGGCGCGACCGCGCCGAGCTTCACGCTGCAGTTCCGGATGCGGGTCAAGTAAGTCCGAAGGGTCGCATGGGCACGCTACCCATGCTCCGGTCAGCGCGACACGCGGTTGCGACCCGCGTGCTTGGCGCGGTAGAGCGCCTCGTCGGCATGCTGCAGCAGGTGGTCGGGTGTGGGTGTGCTGGCGTCGAGCAGCGCCACGCCGATGCTGATCGTGGTGGTCACGCGCACGCCGTCGCGGACGAACTCGCACTCGCGCACGCGCTGCCGGATGCGCTCGGCCGCGGCCTCGGTCTCCGCGAGTCCCGCCGACTCGACGTAGGCGAGGAACTCGTCGCCGCCGTAGCGGCAGGCGCGGCCGATCGGCGCGATCTCCTGCAGCACGATCTTCCCCACCTCGGAGATGCACAGTGAACCCATCTGGTGACCGCGGTTGTCGTTGATCGACTTCAATCCGTCGAGGTCCATCATCAGGAGACACAGCGGCACCTGCGTGCGCAGCGCGCCCTCGAACGCGCGCGCGAGCTCGAGGTCGAACGCGCGCTTCACCAACAGGCCGGTGAGTGCATCCACGTTCATCAGCGTGTCCACGCGGTCGTGGAACTTCGCCTCGATCGCATCGTGGAGCGAGTAGCGCAGCACGGTCTCGCCGACGAAGATCTTGTCGCCCTCGACGAGTGACCGCCTGCCGACCTTCTCGCCGTTCACGAACGTGCCGTTGCGGCTCGAAAGATCCACGACCCGGTGGCCGCCCACGCCGTCGGCCTCCAGCGCGCAGTGTCGGGCAGAGACGGCGGGATCGACCAGCACCAGCTCGGCCGCCTGTGGGTCGCGCCCGATCACCAGGCCCGCCGCCGGCAGCGGGTGCCGCTTGCCGATGTCCGCGCCCGCCACGACCACCAGCCCCGGGCTGCGCCGCCCGAGCCCGCGGTCGTCGACACGCAGCGCCACGCGCGCCACGGTCTGACTTTTCGGATCGTTACTCACCGCATGGACTCTTCGTCCTGCGCGGCGCGGACCTAGATTGTTGGGCTGGGCGTGGGGGCGCGCTCGCGAAGGGTCGGGTCGAGCACTGCATCTTTGTGGGTGTGCGAGCTTCGCTCGCCTGAACACCATCCCAACGGCGCCAGCGTCGCTCGTGGCGCCAGCGTTCCCACACTGCGTGCCTTTCTCAGACTGCCGCGAATCGGTGAGTCAGTCCGAGAGATGACCGCGGCTAGTTGGAGCCGGAATCGCCTGTGCAGTGGCAGCGGAGCGGGGGTGTTCGGCCGAGCGAAGCTCGGACACACACAAAGCGTAGGAGCTGCCGGTGCTCCGGCGCACCCGGGTGCGCGCGGCCGGGCGCACCCGGGCACGCCGGCGAACCAGATCCGATCGGGCCCTATTTCCGCCAGACCCCCGACGAATCCGAGCGATAGCCGAGCACGTGGTAGGTCGCGTCCACCAGTGACTGGCCGCGCGGGTTCAACAGGATCGACGAGCCCATCTGGTTCATCGAGTATCCGAACGACAGCCCCTCGACCGGATCGGCGAAGCCGATGCTGCCGCCGGCGCCCACGTGGCCGAAGGCGGCGCTCGAGAGCACGGCGGAATCGCGGTCGCCGCGGCTGCGCCGGCGGTTGTCCATCGATTTCATGAAGCCGAGCGCGAAGCGGGTGGGGATGAGCAGCGTGGCGTCGCGGTTGGTGGCCATGGAGATCTGAGCCATGCGCGCGAGTGAGTCCGCGTCGACGAGCTTTACTTTGCCGAGGCTGCCGCCGCAGGCCAGCGGCGCGTAGATGCCGGCCAGGCCGCGCGCGTTCGAGATTCCGCCGCCGCCGCCGATCTCGGCGGCATGGCACGCGCGCGAGTTGGGATCGAAGCCGCCGCCGTTCAAGAGCGACAGCCCGGAGATCGACTGCGGATCGGACATCACGGTCTGCATGAACTCGCTCATCGCGTCGCCCGGGCCGGGCACGTACATGCGCATGGGCGCGATCCGCGGCTCGACCTGTTCGGGCGTGCCGATCCAGAAGTCGACACCGAGCGGTGTCGCGATCTCGTCGCGGAAGAACCGCCCCAGTGACTTCCCCGAGACGCGCCGGACCAGCTCGCCCACGGTCCAGCCGAAGTTCAGCATGTGATAGCCGTTGCGGATGCCCGGCTCCCAGAACGGCGCCTCGGCGGCCAGCAGCTCGACCATGTAGTCCCAGTCGTTGCATCCGCCGAGGCGGACCGGCGTCTTGAACGCCGGCAGACCGACCGAGTGGTCGAGCATCATGCGCACGGTTGCGCGCTCCTTGCCCTGCTGCGCGAACTCGGGCCAGTACTCCGAGACGGGGGCTTCGATGTCGAGCTGGCCGCGGCTCGCGAGCACGTGCGCGCAGAGCGCGGTCGCGCCCTTGGTGCACGAAAACACGATCGAGACGGTATCTCGCTGCCAGGGCTTGTTCAGCGCGGGGTCGGCGCTGCCGCCCCACAGGTCGATCACCGTGCTCCCCTCGAGCGTGACGCAGAGCGAGGCTCCGACCTCGCCGCGCGCGCTGAAGTTCTTCTCGAACTCGGCGGCCACCGGCAGGAAGCGCGCGTCACAGGTGCCCTCGAGCTTGCCGTTCGGAATGTCTCGCTTGATCGTCTCCATGTGGCGAGCATACCGGAGATCCCGCAAACGGTGCGGCACGAGATTGTCGCGGGTCCGGCCACGGCCCGGCGACATGCGCAGCTCCTGGCCTCGCTCGGTTTCGCCAGCGCCCTCGACGTGACTCGCGCGCCGGCGCCGCTGCCGCTCGGAGACTCGCTGCGCGTCGTGGCCTGGAACGCGCAGCGCGGCCGCGAGCCCGCCCGCGCTGCCGAGCTGTTGCGCGCCTCGGGCGCCGACGTGTGCCTGTTGTCGGAGCTCGATCTGGGCATGGCGCGCTCCGGCCAGACTCACGCGGCGCGCGCGCTCGCCGGCCGGCTGGGCTACGCCAGCGCCTTCGGGGTCGAGTTTCTCGAGCTCGGCCTGGGCGACGCCGACGAGCAGACGCGCCACGCCGGCCAGGAGAACTCACGCGGCTTCCACGGCGGCGCGATCCTCGCGCGCGCCGACTGGGTCGCGCCCGAGCTGCTCCGGCTCGAGCCGGGCGGGCGTTGGTTCGACGGGCGGCTGGGCGAGCGCCGGGTGGGGTCGCGCATCGCCGTGCTGGGCAAACTTCCGTTCGGGGGACGCGAGCTGGCGCTGGCCTCGGTGCATCTGGAGAGTCACTCCGACCCGGACGAGCGCGCCGCGCAGCTCGCCGCGGTATTCGACCGACTGGACGAATGGGCGCCCGGCCTGCCGGCGCTGGTCGGCGGCGACGTCAACACGCACTCACTGAGTCGCGCCGAGCTCGAGAACCGCGAGGCGCTGCGCGCGGCGCTCGCGCGCGACCCGCGGCGACTCAGCGATCCGGTGCCCCACGAGCCGCTGTTCGCCCTGGCCGACGCCCGCGGCTACGAGTGGCGCGCCGCCAACCTGCGCCCGGCGGCGACTTACAAGCGCGGCGGCCGGGGTGCGCTGCAGCTCGACTGGTTCTTCGCCCGCGGGCTCGCGCCCTCGGAGCCGGCGGTGCTGCCCTCGGACGAGCTCTCGGATCACGACGCGATCGCGCTGTCCGTTCGCCTCGCCTAGGGTGGTAGAGTGGCTCGCGTGAGCAACGACGTGGACCTGTTCGACGCCAAGAGCTTCGAGAACGGCCCTCCGCACGCCTTCTTCGCCCGGCTGCGGGCGCAGCCGGGTCTCTACTGGATTCCCGGCCGCCCGGGCCGCGAGATCATGCCGGGCCGGACCGAGCCCTATCAGCACGGCTTCTGGGTCGTGACTCGCTACGAGGACGTGGTCGCGATCTCGCGCGACCACGAGCTGTTCTCTTCCGAGCGCGGCAGCGCGGTGAATGCCGACATGCCAGCGGAAGAACTGATGCTGTTTCGCCAGCAGCTCATCCACATGGATCCGCCCAGACACACGAAGCTGCGCAAGCTCGTGAACCGCGGCTTCACCCCGCGCATGATCGGCCGGCTCGAGCCGCGCGTGCGCGACCACGCGCGCGAGATCGTCGACAAGGTCGCGCGCAAGGGTGAGTGCGACTTCGTGACTGCGGTGGCGGCCGAGCTGCCGCTGCTCGTGATCGCCGAGCTGCTCGGCGTGCCGATCGCCGACCGCTGGAAGCTCTTCCACTGGAGCAACCGGCTGATCGGCGCGGAAGATCCCGAGTACGGCTCGCCCGTCGACGCCCAGCTCGCGGTGATGGAGCTGTTCCAGTACGCCGGCTGGCTCGGCGAGCAGCGCCGCGCCGAGCCGCAGGACGACATCGTCTCGACGCTCGTCCACGCCGACGTCGACGGCGAGAAGCTGGGCGGGCTCGATTTCAACATGTTCTTCTTCCTGCTGGTGATCGCCGGCAACGAGACCACGCGCAACGCCATCTCGGGCGGCATGCAGGCGCTGTGCGAGTTCCCCGCCGAGCGCGAGAGACTGCGCGCACGTCCGGACCTGCTCGCGACCGCGGTCGACGAGTTCGTGCGCTGGGTGTCTCCGGTGATGCAGTTCCGGCGCACCGCGCAGCGCGACACCGAGCTCGCCGGCCAGGCGATCCGCGAAGGCGAGAAGGTGGTCATGTACTACGGCGCGGCCAACCGGGACGAGCGCGTGTTCGCGAGCGCCGAGCGCTTCGACGTCGCGCGCGATCCCAACCCGCACCTCGGCTTCGGGATCGGAGTGCACTTCTGTCTGGGCGCGTCGCTCGCGCGCATGGAGATGCGCGTCATGTTCGAGGAGCTGTTGCGCCGGCTGCCCGATCTGGAACTGGCCGGAGCGGTGACTCACCTGCGCTCGAACTTCATCAACGGCCGGAAATCGATGCCGGTGCGCTTCACGCCGGAGACCTGAGCTGCGTTGGCTGGGACTCGCGCTCGTGGCCCTGCTCGCCGCGTGCGGCGGGTTCGCGGCCTGGCTCGGGGCCTTCCAGACCGTCACGATCGTCGAGCAGCCGATCGGCCCTTACACCTTCGCCTACCGCGAGCTGCCCAACGCCACCCCCGCCGACGTGGGGCGCGTGACCGAGGAGCTGGCCGCCGAGCTCGCCGCCGCGGGCGCGAGCGGGCTGCGGCCGCTGGGCGTGTACAAGCCCGACGGCTCGGCGCAGATCGGCCTGGCGGTCGCCGAGGGTGACTCGAAGCTCGCCAAGCTGGCTGGCGTGAAGGTGCGCACGCTCGCCGCCGAGAACGGCATGGTCGCCGAATTTCCATGGCGCATGCCGCTCTCGTTCGTGGTCTCCTATCTGCGTGTGAATCCCGCCTTCGAACGCTACCGCGAGGCGAAGGGCTACGAGATCGCCCCCGCCTGGGTGCTGCTCGACGGCAAGACCATCGTCAACATGATGCCCATCGAACGGAGGACGCCATGAGCGACGTCGAAGTGGTCCGCGGCCGCGAAGTCACGATCCGGTTCGAAGCCGGGAAGTGCATCCACTCCCGCAACTGCGTGCTGGGCCGGCCCGACGTGTTCGTGCCCAACGTGAAGGGTGAGTGGATCCACCCCGACAACGCCACGGTCGGCGAGGCGACTCACCTGGCGCTCACCTGCCCCTCGGGCGCGATCCAGGTCGAGCGCGGCGACGGCGCCGCGCTCGAGCCGGCGCCGGTGGTGAACACCGCCCACGTGCGCGAGAATGGCCCGCTCGCGCTGCACGCGCCGCTCACGATCGCCGGCCGCGCGGCCGGCTACCGCGCCACGCTCTGCCGCTGCGGCGCCTCGGCGAACAAGCCGTACTGCGACGGCAGTCACAGCCGTGTGGCCTTCCAGGCCAGCGGCGAACCCGCCACGAAGGAGTCCGAAGCGCTGCCCGTGCGCAACGGCCCGCTCACCGTGACTCCCGCGCCGAACGGCCCGCTGCGCGTGCAAGGCCCGCTCGAGCTCGTGACCGGCACCGGCCGCACGATCCTGCGCACGAACGAGACCTACCTGTGCCGCTGCGGCGGCTCGGCCAACAAGCCCTACTGCGACGGCACGCACAAGCGGAACGGCTTCGTGGGGTGAGCGCGCAGTCGACGGAGCTCTGGGGCCTGATCGCGGCGGCCGGACTCGGCTTGCTGCACATCGTGCTCGCCTCGCAATCGGCGAGCCTGCAGCGTGGCTACCGCTGGACGGCCGGCCCGCGCGACGAGCCGCTGCCGCCGCTGACGGGCGTCGCGGGGCGGCTGGCGCGGGCGAGCGCGAACTATCTCGAGACCTTCCCCTACTTTGCGGCCGGGGTGCTCGCGGTGGTCGCTACGGGCACGCAGTCGGCCTGGTCGAGCTGGGGAGTCACGCTCTATCTCGCGGGGCGCGCCGCGTATCTGCCGCTGTACGCGTTCGGCGTCTTCCTGCTGCGCTCGCTCGCCTGGAACGTGGCGCTCGTCGGAATCGCCGCGATCTACGGGTCGCTGTTCCGCTAGATCCGCGAGGCGCGCAGTCTCTGCTCGAGCGCGGCCAGCTCCTGACCCAGCTCGCGGGGCAGGCGGTCGCCGAACGACGCGTAGTGACTGCGGATCATCGGGATCTCTTCGAGCCAGCCGCCAACGTCCACGCCCAGCAGCACCGCCAAGTCCTCGGGATCGAGGTCGAGGCCGCGCGTGTCCAGCTCGGACTCCGTGGGCAGGATGCCGATCGGAGTCTCGACGCCCTTCACCTCGCCCTCGCAGCGCTCGAAAACCCACTTCAACACGCGGCTGTTCTCGCCGTAGCCGGGCCACAGGAACTCGCCGGCGGGGCCCTTCCGGAACCAGTTCACCCAGAAGATCTTGGGCAGCTTGGCGGCGGGCTTCTGGCCGATGCGCAGCCAGTGACTCCAGTAGTCGGCCATGTTGTAGCCGCAGAACGGCAGCATGGCCATCGGATCGCGGCGCAGCTCGCCGATCGTGCCCGCGGCGGCGGCGGTCTTCTCGCTGCCGATGATCGAGCCGAAGAAGGTGCCCTGTGCCCAGTCACGCGCCTCGTTCACCAGCGGCACCACGGTGGCGCGACGGCCGCCGAACAGGATCGCGCTGATCGGCACGCCCGCGGGGTCCTGCCACTCGGGCGCGATCACCGGGCACTGCGAAGCGGGCGCGGTGAAGCGCGCGTTGGGGTGCGCGGCGGGTGACTTGCTCGCCGGCGCCCAGGGCTGGCCGCGCCAGTCGGTGAGCCGCTCGGGAGCCTTGGGAGTCATGTCCTCCCACCACACGTCGCCTTCCGGCGTGCGCGCGCAGTTGGTGAAGACGGTGTTGGCGGCGACCGTGCGCATCGCGTTCGGATTCGACTTGTCACTCGTGCCCGGGGCGACGCCGAAGAAGCCGGCCTCGGGGTTGATCGCGTAGAGCTGGCCATCCTGGTGGAACTTCATCCAGGCGATGTCGTCGCCGATGCACTCGACCTTCCAGCCGGGAACGGTGGGCTGCATCATCGCCAGGTTGGTCTTGCCGCAGGCGCTCGGGAACGCGGCCGCCACGTAGCGCGCGCGGCCCGCCGGCGAAGTCACCTTCAGGATCAGCATGTGCTCCGCCAGCCAGCCCTCGTCGCGCGCCATCACCGAGGCGATGCGCAGCGCGAAACACTTCTTGCCGAGCAGCGCGTTCCCGCCGTAGCCCGAGCCGTACGACCAGATCTCGCGCGTCTCGGGGAAGTGCACGATGTACTTCTGCTGCGCGTTGCAGGGCCAGGTCACGTCTTTCTGGCCCGGCACGAGCGGCGCGCCGACCGAGTGCAGACACGGCACGAACTTGCCGTGCTCGCCCAGCACCTCGAGCGCGCCGCTGCCCATGCGGGTCATGGTGCGCATGCTGGCGACCACGTACGGCGAGTCGGTGAGCTCGACGCCGATATGGGCGATCGGCGAGCCGAGCGGGCCCATCGAGAAGGGCACCACGTACATGGTGCGGCCGCGCATCGCGCCGTCGAACAGGCCGCGCAGCGTGCGGCGCATCTCGCCGGGCTCGCGCCAGTTGTTGTTCGGGCCGGCATCGTCCGCCTTCTCGGAGCAGATGAAGGTGCGGTCTTCCACCCGCGCGACGTCCGCCGGGTCCGATCGAACCAGGAAGCTGTTGGGGCGCAGCGCAGGGTTGAGCGGCTCAGCGGTCCCCGACTCGACCAGGAGCCGCAGCAACTGGTCGTACTCGGACTGGGAGCCATCGCAGAGCTGGACGCGGTCGGGCTTGCAGAGCGCAGCCATCTCTTCGATCCATGCCTGCAGCGCGCGGTTCTTCATTCCGAGTCCTCTCCTTGGGTCTTTTCGGCTTCGTTCAGGGCGGCGGAACTGTGGGGGCTCTACATCGAACGGCGCGTGCGGTATCGCAAAGCCTGTGCCGTAAATCACAGACCCTGGCGAGACCTGGCTGGCCCTCCCGGACCCGGAGAGTGTAAATCCCGACCGCCAAGTAGGTGAAGCACGGGATTGTGTTGCGCGCTTCTTGCCGGCCTCTTTTGCGCAGCTTTTGGTTGCAGCTCGGGCTAGAGCCCCTTCTCCAGCACCGCCCGCAAACGGCTGGGGAGGGGGATGGGCTGACCCGCGGCATCCACGGCCACCGCCACGATCTTGCCCACGATGCACACCTCGCCGGCCAGATTGCGAATCTCGTACGCGTAACTCGCCGAGCGGTTGCCCACGTGAGCCACCCGGGCGCTGCACGTGAACTCGTCCGGGTAACGCAGGGTGCCCTTGTAGTCGGCCTCGACGTGCACGCGCGGGAAGCCGAAGTCCTGCATGCCCGCGGCGATCGCTCCGTCCGAGAGCCGGCGCATCAGGGCGTGCTCGGCGACCTCGAAGTAGCGCAGCGCGGCGGTGTAGTGGATGCGGCCGCTCGCATCGGTGTCGACCCAGCTCACGCGCAGCTTCTCTTCGTGTACGACCGGCACCTCGCGGAAGTGTGAACGGCGCGCGTGATAGCCTGCAAGTCGATGAGCGAAATCCGTCACCGCAGGATCCAGACCAACGGCATCCACCTTCACGTCGCCGAGGCCGGCGAGGGGCCGCTGGTGCTGCTCTGTCACGGCTGGCCCGAGTCCTGGTACTCGTGGCGACACCAGCTGCCGGCGCTCGCCGCGGCGGGCTACCACGTGGTGGCGCCCGACATGCGCGGCTACGGCCAGAGTGACTCGCCGGCGGCGGTCGACCAGTTCACGATCTACCACCTGATCGGCGACATGACCGGGCTGTGCGACGCGCTGGGCGCGAAGCAGGCGGTGATCGTGGGTCACGACTGGGGCTCGATCGTGGCTTGGAACGCGGCGCTGATCCGGCCCGATCGCTTCCGCGGCGTGGTCGGTGTCTCGGTGCCGTTCTTTCCGCGCGGGCCCATGCCACCGACGCAGATGTTCAAGGCCGCGGCCGGCGACAACTTCATGTACATCCTCTACTTCCAGGAGCCCGGGAAGGCCGAGCGCGAGCTCGAGGCCGATCCGAAGCGCACCATGCGCATGCTCCTGTACAGCGCCTCCGGGTCACTCCCGAAAGAGACGCCGTTCCGGCAGGTTCCCAAGACCGGTCGCTTCCTCGACGGCATGCTCGAGCCCCCGAAGCTGCCGCTCTGGCTGACCGAGTCCGATCTCGACTTCTACGCGGCCGAGTTCGCGCGCGCGGGCTTCCGCGGCGGCCTCAACTGGTACCGGAACTTCGATCGGAACTGGGAGCTGCTCGCGCCCTTCGCCGACGCCAAGGTGACCGTGCCCGCTCACTTCATCGGCGGGCTGCGCGACGTGGTGGTGACTGGGCCGGAGCGGAACGGCCCCGGTCCGCTGGTGCAGATGCTGCCGGCGTTCTGCAGCGATCTGCGCGGACAGACGCTGATCGAGGGCGCGGGTCACTGGACGCAGCAGGAGGATCCCGCCGCCACCAACCGGGCGCTCCTCGACTTCCTGAAGGGCCTCGGCTAGCCGAGCAGCGCGCGCACGCGAGTCAGGAGCGGCTCGGCCGCGAGCGCGAGCTCGGTCCGGTTCGCGAGCACGCAGTCGGCATAGGCGCGGCTCGGCTCCACGTAGGCGGCGTGCATCGGCCGGACGGTCTCTTCGAACTGGCTGCGCACGGACTCGGGGCTGCGGCCGCGCTCGACCACGTCGCGCGCCAGCCGGCGCTCGAGCCGCAACGACTCCGGCGCGTCGACGAACACCCGCAGGTCGAAGCACTCGCGCAGCGCGGGGTGGGCCAGCGCCAGGATGCCGTCCACCACCACCAGCTCGCGCGGGTCGGCGCGCCAGGTCTCGGCCGCGCGCCGGTGCCGGCTGAAGTCGTAGATGGGCACCTGCACGGGCCGGCCCTGCCGGAGCTCGCGCAGGTGGGTGACCAGGAGCTCGGTCTCGAGCGCGTCGGGGTGGTCGAAGTTCCGGGCCGCCAGCTCGTCGGAGGTCATGTCACCCGGATCCCGGTAGTAGGCGTCCTGGGCGATGCGCAGGACGCGAGCGGAGCCCAGCGCCAGGGCCAGCTGCGCGGCCAGAGCACTCTTTCCCGCGCCACTTCCGCCCGCCAGACCCACACACATCGGGCGCCGCATCGCGCGGATTTTCTCCGGGCAGCCCCCAGCCGACAAGGCTAGACTCCGCCACCCGCCACCCAGAAGGAACCGTCATGACTCGATCCCAGGTCCAAAAGCGCGCCGCGGTCGCGGTGCTTCTCGCCGGCGCCCTGGCCTGCGGCCGCGACGCCTCCAAGAGCGGCGGCGCAGCCAATGCAGCCATGGCCCCGGCAGGCGGGAATCCGGTCGTGGCCAAGCTGAACGGCAAGGACATCACCTCTTCCGAGCTCGATGCCTGGATCAAGGAGGACCTCTACAAGCGCGAGGTCACCGACAAGCCGGCGAGCGAGGCCTACGAGCTGCGCGAGCAGTCGATCGACTCGCTGATCGACGAGCGCCTGCTGAACGACGCCGCGACCAAGGCCGGCAAGAAGCCCGACGAGTACATGGACGACTCGGTGAAGGCGCTCGGCCCGGTCACCGACGACGAGGTCAAGAAGTTCTTCGACGAGAACCGCTCGCGCCTGCCCGCCGACGCCACGCTCGACGCGTTCGCGGCGCGCATCCGCTCGCACCTCGAGTCACAGCGCCCCGACAAGGTGCGCGCCGACCTGCGCAAGAACGCGCAGGTCGCGGTGCTGATGCAGCCGCCGCGCATCACCGTCGATGCGACCGGCCCGTCGCGCGGCCCGGCCGACGCGCCCGTGACCGTGGTCGAGTTCAGTGACTACCAGTGTCCGTTCTGCAAACGCGCCGAGCCGACCGTGCAGGAGCTGCTGAAGCGCTACCCGACCCAGGTGCGGGTGGTGTACCGCAACATGCCGCTCGACGGCCTGCACCCGCGCGCGCGCGCCGCGGCGATCGCGGCGGTGTGCGCCGACGCGCAGGGCAAGTTCTGGGAGTATCACGACGCGCTGTTCGCGAATCAGCAGGCGCTCGGTGACTCCGACCTGGACAAGTACGCGACCGACGTGGGTCTCGACGCCGATAAGTTCAAGACCTGCCGCCAGGACCCGGCGACCGAGAGCAAGGTCAACGTCGACGCCACGGCGGCGCGCGCGGCGGGACTCACCGGCACGCCGGCCTTCTTCGTGAACGGGATCTTGATCTCGGGCGCGCGCCCGATCGAGGATTTCACGCGCTGGATCGACCAGGAGCTCGCCGACAAGGGCGGAGCTCCGAAGTCGCCGTCGTCGTAATCTCTTAGCGCTGCTACAGCCTTGGAAAGAGGGAGACTAAGGCGCGCAGCCATGCGCGCACGTGCGGGGCTTGCTCCGCGCTCGATTGGCCGAGTCGGACCACGACCACGTCGCGCGCCGGCGCGACGAAGAGGTACTGACCGGCGTAGCCGTTGGCCGAGAACATGCCCTCGTCGCCTGGAGGCAGCCACCAATGCGCGCCGTACGCTTGCAGATCCTCCGCGGAGCCTGGAGTCACTCGCCGGGCGTGGTCCACCCAGCCCTCGGGCAGGATGCGCTCGCCGTCCCACAGACCGTCGCGCAGGTACAGGTAGCCGAAGCGCGCGAAGTCGCGCGCGCTCGCGAACACGAACGACGAGCCGATCCAGGTGCCGGCCTCGTCGCAGCGCGCCGTGGCGCTGCGCATGCCCAGCGGCTCGAACAGCGCGCGGCGCAGGAAGCCCGCGGTCGAGTCACCGCCGCCCAGCGCGCGGCCGGCGATGCGCGAGATCAGGTTGCTGGTGCCGCTCGAGTAGTTCCAGACCGTGCCCGGCGCGTGCTCGAGCGGGTAGCTCGCCGCGAACCCGGCGACGTCGGCCTTGCCCTCGCCGAACAGCATCTCGATCACGTCGGAGCGCTCTGCGTCGACGTAGTCCTCGCGCCAGAAGAGACCGCTCGACATGCGCAGGAGCTGCTCGAGCGTGATCGCGCGCCGCGCGTCGCCCGGCGACTGCCACTCCGGCACGTCGGCGGGCGCCTGGGTCGCGAGCTTCCCGTCGCGCACCAGGATTCCGACCGCCGCGTGCAGGAAGCTCTTGGCCACGGACCACGAGATCAAGCTCGAGTCCGGCCCGTGCTCGGGGCCGTAGCGCTCGTGCACGAGCCGTCCGCGCCAGATCACGACCAGCGCGTGAGTCTTGCCCAGGTCGCCCTCGGCGGGCTCGCGGAAGCCGGCGGGCGGCGCGCCGCGCGGCCAGTCGTGGCTGGGCCAGTCGAGACCCGCGGGCTGCGGCGGCAGCGGCACGGGCGCGCTCACGTGCCGTCCTTGGCGCGCGCCAGCTTCTCCACCTGCGTGCGCAAGAGCGCCACCTCCTGCGCCAGGTTCTTGATCAAGAGACTCGCCCGCGAGAGCCGGACTGCGTAGTTGAGACAGATGGCCACCAGAAACAGCTCGCCCAGGAAGAACATCGTCGAGCTCGGCGTCCAGGCGCCGATCGCGCGGGTGAGCGCGCGCAACAGCCCGAGCCAGATCGAGAGCACGACCAGCGACGCCGAGACCGCGATCCAGATCGGCGTGTACTCCTCGCGCAGCCGGCGGCGGCGCACGAGATACAGCACGGCCACGACCAGGGTGAGTGAGATCGACAGCGCCAGCCAGCGCGCCGCCTCGAGGTCGGGGTTGTCGAGAAACAGCTCACGCAGATGCGCGGTTTCGTTCACTGCGGCTCCCTCCCGCGGACGCGGCCCAGACCGCGAGCATCATCTTGTACACGTACCAGATCGAACGCAGCCCGCCGTGCAGCGTGGACTTGCGCTCGGACGCGTGCATCTCGACCGAGATCTCGCGCACCTCGAGGCCGTGGCGGTGCGCGGTGACCAGCACGTCGACGTCGGGGTAGTCGCTCGGAAACGCGTCGCCCGCGTACAGCTCGAGCACGCGCCGGTCGAGCGCCTGGAAGCCCGAGGTCGGGTCGGTGACTCGGATCCCGAACGCGCGCGCCAGCCCGGAGAAGAAGCGCCGGCCCAGCGTGCGAGTCATGCCCATCTGGTAGCCCGTGGGCGCCAGGAAGCGCGAGCCGATCACCAGGTCGCATTCGCCCCGCAGCAGCGGCTCGAGCAGGCGCGCCACGTCGCGGGCGTCGTGCTGCCCGTCGGCGTCCATCTGCACCACGAAATCGACGCCGCTGGCCAGCGCGTACTTGTACCCGGTCTGCAACCCGGCGCCATATCCCAGGTTAAAGGGGTGGCGCAGCACGGTTGCGCCCGCGCGCGCCGCCACGGTGGCGGTTTCGTCGCGCGAGCCATCGTCCACGACCGCGATTTCGAGGCCGAGTTGCAGCGCGGAGATCTTCGCCAGGAGCGCGGGCAGGCGCGGCGCCTCGTTGAAGGCGGGAATCACCAGGAGCACGCGCGGCGTGCGCGCAACGTTACCTGCCATGGCGGTCATTCTGTCTCAAACGCGACAGACTTGCCGAATCGCCGGGTTCTGAGCGCCGTCTCAGTTCGCGCCAACCGGGTTCCGATAGCGCGGAGATGGGGCTCGAGGTCGGAGAGTCCGTGAAGCAGAAGCTGCCGCAGTTGCTGCGCTGGCTGGTGGTCGTGGCCGCGGGCGCCGGGTTCCTGGGCGTGCGCGCGGTCCAGGTCGACCGGCCCGTGGACTCGGACGCCCCGATCGAGGTCGCGATCACGGTCGACGACCTGCCGCGCCCGTCCTTCCGCAACCAGGAGTCGGCGGACGAGGTGCTGCACCGCATGGTGACTGCCTTCGAGCGCCACCACCTGCCGCCGGTCACCGGCTTCGTGAACGGCAAGCGCCTGCAGGACCACCCCGAGGACCGCGCCGCGCTCGAGCGCTGGGTGCGCGCCGGCAACCTGCTCGGCAACCACACCTACTCGCACCTCGACCTCGCCAAGGTGCCGCTGCAGAGCTACTTCGACGACGTGGTCAAGAACGAGTCACTCTTGAACGGCGTGCAGGGCAACCCGCGGCCGGGCCGCGACTGGCGCGTGTTCCGCTATCCGTACCTGCAGGAGGGCCAGAGCGAAGACACGCGCGAGTCCGTGCGCAAGTTCCTGTTCGCGCGCGGCTACCGGATCGCCGAGGTCACGGTCGACTTCGAGGACTGGCAGTGGTTCCCGATCTACGCGCGCTGCGCCGGTGACACCGACGACCGCGACGTCGACAAGCTGCGCGTGCGCTACCGCCGCGCCGCGCGCGACAGCCTGCTCGACGCCGACCGCCAGGCGCGCACGCTGTTCGGCCGGCGCATCCGCCAGGTGCTGCTGCTGCACGCGGGCTCGTTCACCGCCGACATGCTGGAGGACCTGCTCGACGAGTACGAGGCCATGGGCGTGCACTTCGTCTCGCTCGACGACGCGCTGCAGGACTCGGTCTACCACCTCGACCCGCGCTTCGCGCGCAACTGGGGCAGCCCGTTCCTGTACCAGGTGCGGACGGCGCTGCGCGGCGACGACCACCACTCCAAGTGGCCGCCCTACCCCGAGCTGGCCTCGCTCTGTCAGTGACTCGCGGCTGAGTCCGTGCCCGCCGCCTGCTCTTCCTGCCAGGAGAAGCAGGCGACGACCGGAAACTCGCGGAAGTGCGGCCCGGCGTAGAAGATGCCCTCGGGGTTCACGTCGCAGACCTTGATCGGTCCGGCGCTCGGGTGCGCGCGCTGCGCGGCCCAGAACGCGACCGCGTGCGGCGGCGCGAGCTGATCGGGCGGGCGCGCATCGAGCTCGAACGGGCGGGTCATGAACAAGACGAAGGCCGCCCCCAGCAAGAGCATCGCGCGCAGCGCGCGCGCCGGACGCGCCACGTCGTCGGCCAGCCCGCGCGCGGTCGCGACCGCGAGTGACAGCGGCACGAACAGCCAGTAGCGCAGCTCATGACTCTGCGGCAGACACGCGACCAGGAGCACGCTGCCCGCGAACGCCCAGCGCGCCGCGCGCGGCAGCCGGCCGAGCCGCCAGGCGCGGAACGCGCCCAGCGCGAGCGCCGCGAGCGTGAAGGGGAACCAGCCGCCCAGCCGGTGGTGCGGGCTGCGCGCGGGATCCGCGCGCGCGCTCTGGTCGAGGCTCCAGCTGAAGCGCTCGCCGGAGTAGAAGCGACTCCACTCCAGCGCCGAGGCCGCGAAGCGCACCGGCCGCGAGTGCCGCGCGAGCCACTGCGGCAGGTTGGTGCTGCCCGAATCCGCCTCCATGACCGCGTTGGGGAAGAGCTGGGGCGCGATCGGGAACTGCACCGGGTACACCGGATTGTGGAAGGCCACGAGGTTCCGCAGCGGCCACGCGCCCAGCGCCAGCACCAGCGCGAGCGCGAGCACGGCCGCCGCGCGCGGGCCGAGCCGGCCCGCCCGCGCCAGCGCCGCGAAGCGCAGCAGCGCCGCCGCGCCCACCAGCGCGCTGACCGGCCAGGCCTGGAACTTCGACAGCTGCGCCGCGCCCAGCGCTGCGACCAAGAGCGCGCCGCCGGCGCGCGGCCGCAGTGACTCGCGCTCGAGCTCCGAGAAGGCGGCGAGCGCGAGCGTGAGAAACGCGGCAGTGAACAGGTCGACGTAGCCCGACTCGACGTGAAACACGAACAGCGGGACCGCGAGCAGCGCGGTCAGCAGCCAGCGCAGCGAGATCCCCCGCCCGTACAGCCAGGCCAGCCCGAGCAGGAACGCGGCCAGCCCCACCAGGTTCAGCGCGCTCGCGGCCGAGAAGCGCCCCGACAGCCAGACCAGCGCGCCCGCGACCACGCGCGGCAGCGGCGGGAAGCCGGCGATCACCGCGACCAGCCGTGGCTCCGGCGTGTAACTCGTGAGTCCGAAGCTCGAGAGCGCCCCCGGGAAGTGATACGCGAGAAAGTCCCAGTCGGTCGGAAAGCGCAGCCAGGCCACGGCCGCGAGCCGCGCGTAGACCGCCAGCAGGATCGCGCCGTGAGCCAGCGCCAGCGCCGTCGCGGCCGGGTGCTTCTTGGGCATCGGGGCGGCGACTCTAGCGCAGGCGGGCCCCGGGGCTCACACTTTCGCGACGCGCGTGACACGCGCGATAGGGGGAGTCATGCAGGTACCGATCACCGCCCTGTGGGCGGGTCTCCTGGGGCTGCTCATGCTCGCGCTCGCGATCAACGTGGTGCGCGCACGGGTCACCGAGAAGGTGGGGTTCGGCGACGGCGGCAACCTGGTGATGCTGCAGCGCATCCGGGTGCACGCGAACTTCACCGAGTACGTGCCGATGGGGCTCGTGCTGATGCTGGTGCTCGAGCTGAACGGCGCCTCGCACGGGCTCCTGCACGCGCTGGGCGCGAGCCTGTTCGCGGCCCGGGTGCTGCACGCCTTCGGGCTGGGCAGCTCGACCGGCACCACGCCGGGACGCTTCGGGGGGACGGTCCTGACCTGGCTGACGGTGCTGGTGGCGAGCGGCTTCGCGCTCTACGAGTTCCTGTCGCGCGGCCAGGCCGGCTAGAACGGCGCGAGCGCGAAGCGGCGGCGCTCGGTCGAAGTCACGAGCTCGCGCCAGATCTCGTCCTCGAGCGCGCGCGCCTGCGGCGTCGCGAGTGACTCGACGTGCGCGTGCAGCTCGATCAACAGCGCGCGCAGCACCTGGTTGCCCTTCTCGAGCTCGGAGATCAGGTAGCTCTGCTCGCGCGTCGCGGCGGCGCTCTCGAGCCGCGCGCGCAGGCCCGAGTCCGTCACGACCCGCGCGGCGCGGCCGAACAGCGCGCGCAGCGCGGCGTTCTCCTCGACCCGGCGCGCCGCCCCGCGCTCCCACTCTTCGCGCACCATGCCGAGCAGAAGCCCGGTGAGCGCCACCGAGTTCCGCTTGTAGCCTGCCTCGACCGCGGGCGCGATCTCGACCAGGAGCTTGCCCGCGACCACGTCCAGCACGGTCCCGACGTCGGGCTTCACGAGAGCTTCCCCAGGGTCTCGAGTGCGGCCCGGCTCTGTGAGTTGGTGAGCCAGATCGACGAGAACGCCAGCACCGGGTCCTTGTTCGCGCCCGCCTGATACTCGCGGCCGCCCGAGATCCAGATCGCGATGCCCTTCACGCTGGAGAACAGCTCCCACCAGTGCAGCGCCTTCGGATCGGCGCGCAGGCCGCTGGCCTGCTCCCAGATCCGGATCGCGTTCTCCCTCGAGGTGAGTCCGCCGACGCGTCCGTCGCGCGCCCAGCACCAGATGCGGTTGATGCTCCAGGCCAGGTCTTCGAGCGGGTCGCCCAGGTGCGCCATCTCCCAGTCGAGGATGCCGCGAACGTGCCCGTCGCCGTCGTACAGGAAGTTGCCGGTGCGGTAGTCACCGTGCACCACGTGCAGTCGCTGCGGGGGCGGGGGCGGCGTGCGGCGCAGCCAGCGGATCGCGGCGCGCGCGATCGGCTGCGGCTCCAGCTCGTCTTCGTCGATCACCCGGGTCCAGTGGTCGAGCTCGCGCCGCCAGGCCTCGCCGGGAGTCACGAGCGGCAGCGTGCTCGTGAGTCCCAGCTTGTCGGGATCGGCCGCGGAGATCTGGCCCAGGATCGTCCACTTCTCGCGCGCGAGCTGCTCGTGGTGCTGCGCGTAGGGCGGCGCGCCGATCGCCTGCGGCGAAGCCTCGCAGCCGGTGATCTCCTCCATCACGAAGAACGGGTGCTCGAGCCACTTCGAGTCACTCTCGAGCCAGAGCGCCTCGGGCACGGGCACGGCGCTGTCGCGGAAGGCGCGGTACGCGGCGAACTCGGCGGCGCGGTCGGTCTCGATCAAGCTGCCGGGCGGGTCGCGGCGCAGGATCAGCTTGCGCTCCAGCTCGCGCCCGCCTTCGCGCCAGTGCAGGCAAAAGCGATAGGTCTCGCGCGAGGCGCCGCCGTGGATGCGCTCCACGGCGCTGGCGCGCACTTCGCGGGCGCCGGGCATGCGGTGGGCGGCGTAGGCGGCGATTCCGTCGGCGAGCTCGGGCATCGCGCGATTTTGTCACAACGCGCGCCGCCGCTCGGGCGGGGGGACGTAGCGCGCCGTAGACTCCCGCGGTGCCCCCGCTCGCGCGCGCGCTCGTGCTGCTCGGCCTGGCGCTGGTCGCGCTGGGGCTCTTGGTCTGGCTGGTCCCGTCGTGGGGCTGGCTCGGGCGGCTGCCGGGGGACCTGCGCATCGAGCGCCCGAACTTGCGCATCTACGTACCCCTGACCACGTCGATCCTGCTCTCGGCGGCGCTCTCGGCGCTGTTCTGGCTGATCTCGCGCCTGCGCTAAAGGCGAACGCGCCGCGTCTCGATGCGTCGGGTGCCGATGCGCCTGTGCATCCTCACCTTCGGCTCGCGCGGTGACGTGCAGCCCTACGTCGCGCTCGCGCGCGCGCTCGATGCCGCGGGCTACCCGACCGCGCTGCTGGCGTCGCCGTCCTACCGCGCCTTCATCGAGTCACACGGCGTGGAGTGGCGCAGCTTCGACACCGGCGACCCGCGCGCGCTGATCCACTCGCCCGAGGCGCGCGAGCTGGTACGCGGCATGGCCAACCCGGTGCGCATGGTGCGCGACCTCATCCACCTGATCGAGCCGCTGCTCGAGAAGGGCTACACCGAGGCGTGTCAGAACACGGCCGACGCCGACGCGCTGCTGGTCGCGCCCACCGCGCTCCCGATCGCGCACGCGCTGCGCGACCTGCGCAAGATTCCGTTCGCGTGCGCGTTCCTGCAGCCGTCGCACGCCACGCGCGAGTTCGGCAGCTGGATCCTGCCCGCGCCGCCGCGCTGGCTGCCGTTCCGGGGCCCGCTCTGCCGCTGGAGCTACCGGATCGGCTGGGAGCTCCTGTACAAGGTCACCGGCCGCGCCTACGAGCATGCGCGCCAGCGCGTGCTCGGCCTGCCACCGGCCGGCAACCCATTCCGGGCGATGGAGCGCGAGCGCTGGCCCACGCTCTACGGCTTCAGCCGCGCGGTCGTGCCCCGGCCCGCGGACTGGGGGCGCGAGCTCGAAATCACCGGCTACTGGTTCTTGGATCGCGAGCCCGGCTGGCGCCCGCCCGCCGCCCTCGAGGCGTTCCTGGACGCCGGCCCGAAGCCGATCTGCGTGGGCTTCGGCAGCATGCCCTCCCCCGATCCGGCAGCGCTGACTCGCGAGGTGGTCGGCGCGCTCGAGCGCGCCGGGCAGCGCGGCATCCTGCTCTCGGGCTGGGGTGCGCTCGCCGGCATGTCGCTGCCCGAGAGCGTGTTCGCGCTCGAAGCCGCCCCCCACGACTGGCTGTTCCCACGAGTGAGTGCCGTGGTGCACCACGGCGGCGCGGGCACCAGCGCCGCCGCGCTGCGGGCCGGCGTGCCCTCGCTGGTGGTGCCCTTCATCGCCGACCAGTGGTTCTGGGGCGAGCGCATCTTCCGGCTCGGCGCCGGGCCGCGCCTGTTCTCGCGCAAGCGACTCACCGCCGACCGCTTCGCGCCCGTGCTGCGCGAGCTCGCCACGCGAGAGAGCTACCGCGAGGCGGCGCAGCGCATCGCGGCGGAGATCGCGAGTGAAGACGGCCTGGGCCGGGCGGTGGCGGCGCTGCCTTTCTGAGAGCGCGGTTGCGCTTGCGCGCGCCACAATGCTCTTCCGAAATGAACCTCCACCTCCGGCGCCACTGGATCTTCGACATGGACGGGACCCTGACCGTCGCGGTACACGACTTCGACGCGATCCGCGCCGAGCTCGGGCTCGCGCCGAAGCTGCCGATCCTGGAGCAGATCGCGAAGCTGCCCGAGGCCCGGTCACGCGCGCTGCTGGGGCGGCTCGACGCGATCGAGCTCGCGCTCGCGCGCCAGGGCAGCGCCGCGGAGGGCGCCCACGACCTGCTCGAGTCACTGCGCGACCGCGGGGTGCGGCTCGGGATCCTGACCCGGAACAGCTTCGCCAACGCGCAGGAGACGCTGCGCGCCTGCGGGCTCGAGCCGTTCTTTCCGCCCGAGCACGTGATCGGGCGCGAGGCGGCGGCGCCCAAGCCCGATCCGGCCGGCATTCGCCAACTGCTCGCGCTGTGGGGCGCGGACCCGGCGCAGAGCGTGATGGTCGGCGACTACCGCTGGGACTTACTGGCGGGGCGCGCGGCGGGCGCGCTGACCGTGTATGTCGACCGCGCCGGCGCCTTCCCGTTCGCCGAGCACGCCGACGTGTCGGTGGCCTCGCTGGGCGCGCTCCGCGCGCTCCTGGGTTGAGGGTGGGTGGCCGCATTCGGTAGGCTCGCCGCCCCATGAGCGCCGACCCCAAGCACAGCTTCCATTCGCTCCGGATCGCCGACGTCGTGCAGGAGACCCACGACGCGCGCTCGTTCAGCTTCGAGGTGCCGCCCGCGCTCGCCGAGCTGTTCCGCTACGCGCCCGGCCAGTTCCTGACCTTCGAGGTCCCCTTCGAGGGCATGCGCCTGCACCGCTGTTACTCGCTGTGCAGCGCGCCCGAGTGCGACTCACTCCCGAAGGTGACGGTGAAGCGGGTCGAGCGCGGCCGCGTCTCGAACTGGTTCAACGACACGCTGGCGCGCGGCCACGCGCTCGACGTGAAGCCGCCGGAGGGCCTGTTCACGTTGCGCCGCGAGGAGGCGGAGCGCCCGATCGTGATGTTCGGCGGCGGCAGTGGAATCACTCCGCTCTTCTCGCTGATCAAGTCGGCGCTCACCAGCACGCGGCGCGCGCTGAAGCTGGTCTACGCCAACCGCGATCGCAGCTCGATCATCTTCGAGAAAGAGCTCGAGGCCTGGCGCGCGCGCTTCCCCGAGCGACTCACGGTCCACCACCACCTGGATGCCGAGCGCGGCTTCATGCACGCGGCGAACGTGAAGGACGCGTTCGCCGGGCTCGAGTACGCCGACTTCTACATCTGCGGTCCCGGGCCGTACATGGACGTGGTCGAGGCCGCGCTCGAGGAGCGCCGCGTCGGCGGCGGCCACGTGTTCATCGAGCGCTTCGTCTCGCCGACCGACCCCGACCGCGCGCCCGCCGACGACGCCGAGGCGCCCGCGCCGCGCTCCGCGGTGACTCAGTTCAAGTGCACGCTCGACAAGCGCAGCTACGACATCCCGGTGAAGCCGAACGAGAGCCTGCTGGCGGCGGCGCGCCGCGCCGGGCTCGAGCCCTCGTTCTCGTGTGAAGAGGGCTACTGCGGCTCGTGCATGGCGCAGCTGCGCAGCGGCAAGGTGCAGATGCGTGTGCACGACGCACTCACCGCCAAGGACCTGGCCAAGGGCTGGATCCTGGCCTGCCAGGCGCGGCTCGAGGGCGAGGAGCCCGTCGAGATCGACTTTGATGCAAGATATTAAAGGGGACGGCCGAGCGAAGGCCGCCCTGAGCGAGGCCCGGCCCATGCGATCAGCTGTAAGGCGCGCGCAATGAGCCGAAGGCGAACGTAGTCAAAAGGAGAAGACATGCCGCGTCTGCGCGAGCCCCGACTTCGCCCGATCCCGCCCGAGCAGTGGAGCGCCGAGGCCAAGGATTCGCTCGGCCCGATCGGCGGCGCGGGCGCGTTCCCGGCGCTCAACATCTTCCGCACGCTGGCGAACTACCCGAAGCTGGCGAAGCGCTGGATGGTGTTCGCGAACCACGTGCTGGCCAAGAACTCGCTTCCGCCGCGCGAGCGCGAGCTGCTGATCCTGCGCATCGGCTGGCTGTGCTCGAGTGAGTACGAGTGGGCCCAGCACGTGGTGATCGGCAAGCGCGAGGGACTCAGCGACGCCGAGATCCAGCGCATCGGCGCGGGTCCCGACGCGCCCGGCTGGTCGCAGCTCGACCGGGCGCTCTTGCGCGCGACCGACGAGCTCTGGAACGACGCCTTCGTGAGCGACGAGACCTGGAGCGCCCTGGCGAAGCACCTGAACGAGCAGCAGCTGATGGACGTGGTCTTCACCGTGGGCAACTACAACCTGGTGTCGATGGCGCTGAACTCGTTCGGCGTGCAGCTCGACCCGGGCCTGGCCGGCTTCCCGCCCGGCAAGAAGTGACTCGCCGGGCGCTGGCGAGCGCGGGCATCGCATGCTTCGCGTTCGGGTGTCTGGCGCCCCGGCCGGTCCTCTATCCGAACGACACGCTGCGGCAGGCCGAGGAGTCACAGGTCGACCGCGACATCGACGACTGCGACGCGCTCGCCAAGAAGTACGAGGCCAACCCGAACGCGAACGCGGCCGGTGAGATCGCGGGGCGGACCGTGGAGGACTCGGCGGTGGGCGGGGCCGCGGGCGCGGTCGGCGGCGCGGTGGCGGGCAACCCGGGCGTGGGCGCCGCTGCCGGCGCGGCGGCCGGCGCCACGGCGGGGCTCATTCGCGGCATTTTCCACGCGCACCGCAGCCCGAGCCCGGTCTACCGGCGCTTCGTCGAGCGCTGCCTCTCCGACCGGGGCTACGAGGTGATCGGCTGGGAGTGACTCAAGCCGGCTCGGGCGGGTCCGGGGCCTTCCTGGCCCGCCGCGGCCGCGCGCGCCGTGCCTCGCGGGTCTTCGCGACGGCGCTGCGCGTGCTGCCCTGCTGCAGCTGTGACTCGACCAGCTCGCGAATCGCCTCCAGGAAGAGCTGGTTCAACGACAGGTCGAACACCCGCGCCACGTCGATGGCGTTCTCGTACACGTCGCGCGGGATGCGCAGGCTGTACTGGATGGTCCGTTCCTTCATGGCCCGTCCCACCTATACCGCCAGGCCGCGAACGCAACTTGGGAATCGATGGATCGGGCCGCCTAGCGCGGTCGGGCGAGCGCCTGGCGCAGCTCGTGCGCGGCGCGCAGCGCGGGCCTGAGCTCGAGCTCATCGAGCGTGACGAGCGCCTCGTCCAGATCGCGCAGCGCCCGCGCATTCGCCCCGTGTTCGGCGTGGAGCCGGGCCCGATCCAGCAGTGTCTGGCCGAGCTCCACGCGCGCGCCGGAGCGGCGGGTTCGCTCGAGTGCGCGCTCGAGCCAGCGCTCGGCCTCGTCGGCGCGCCCCGCCAGGCGCGCGCAGCGGCCGAGCACGCGCGGCACCGAGAACACCCAGCCGGCGGTCAGCTCGATTCCGTGCTCGTGCGCGGCGCGCAGCATCTGCTCGGGCACGGCGATCAGGGCGCGATCACCGAGCGCCTCACTCACCTCGGCCAGGCCACAGACCGCGCCCAGCACGTAGGGCTCGAGCCGGCCGGTGCGCAGTGACCCGACCAGGCGCGCGGCGCGCCGCGCGTCGACGGCGCCGTCGCCACGGCGGGCGCTCAGCCACTCGCGCAGCGCCGCGGCGACGAACTGCGCCGTCGCTCCGGGCTTGTCGAAGACGCGACCGGGAGTCACGAGGTCGTCGAGCGCGCGCCCGGCTTCCGACCACGCGCCGCGGTGAGCCGCGAGCGAGGCGCGCGCGCACAGCGCGAACACTCCAGGCCACGGCACGCCGTTGCGATCCAACGCGGAAAGACTCGTGCGCAGATGGCGCTCGCTCTCGGCGAACTCACCCGCCACGACCTCGAGCGACGCCAGGTGCGCCGACGCCAGACCCAGCTCGGCCGTGTGCTGGGCGCGCCGCGCGCGCGCGAGCGCCTCTTTGCCGCGCTCGCGCGCCTCGGGCAGCCGGCCCAGCAAGAGCTGGGCGAGGGCGATGCGCGCGCCCGGCGCGGCTTCGAGCCACGGGTCGTGCGTGCGCCGCGCGCAGGCCGCGGATTCGAGCCAGCTCGCGAGCGCGTCGCCCACGCGCAGGAGCGAGAGCTGGGCCATGCCCAGGCCGAGCAGCGCATGGTGACTCATGCGATCGTCTCGCTGGCGCTGGCTCAGCTCGACCGCGCGCTCGCTGGCCGCGAGTGCGAGCTCGAGCTCGCCGGCGAACCAGTGCACCTCGGCGATCGTGCCGATCAGGCGCGCGCCCAGCGCCGGTGCGTGCTCGCCCAGGCGAGTCAGCAGCTCCTCCAGCGGCCGCGCGTCCAGCGGTGCGGTGGTGGATGCGCTCGGCAAGCTGAGGCGTGCGCGCGTCAGGTAGGTCTGGGACCAGGCCTGGCCGATCGCGTCGCCGGCCTTTTCGTAGGCGGCGACGGCACGCGCGTAGTGCCGCAGCGAGGCTGCGACGTCGCGGTCGTGACTCGCCGCGAGACCGGCGGCGAGCTCGAGCGGCGCGCGCACGGCGGGCGCGAACGGCTCCGCCGCGGCCGCGGCTGCCGCGCCGAAGCGCGCGGCCTCGCGCCAGGCGCAGAGCGCCGCCGCCTGCTCCGCCGCGCGCCGCGCGTATGCCATGCGCTTCTCGGGCGCGATCGCATCGCCCGCCCGCAGCAGGTGGCGCGCGATCTCGAGCGCGTGCTCGGTCGCTTCGCTCCCGTGCTGCTCCTCGAGCGCGGCCGCGATCTCGCGGTGCAGCGCGCGCCGCAGCGACGGCGGGGTTCGCTCGCAGATCACCTCGCGCACCAGTCCGTGCTCGAAGCCGAAGCCGGAGTCGGCTTCGCGCAACAGCCCCGCCTGCGCGGCCTCGCGCAGCTCGCCCAGGACGATCTCGCGCGGGCGGCCGCGGACGCGCACCAGCAGCTCTAGACCGAAGCGCTCACCGCAGAGCGCCCCCGCCGAGAGCACGGCGCGGCAGCCGGGAGTGAGTCGCTCGATGCGTGCCGCGATCACGGAGCGCAGCCCGTCGAGCGGATGCGACGCTGCGGCGGCACCGGACTGCAGGCGCAGCAGCTGCTCCACGTGCAGCGGGTTGCCGTCGGTGACGTTGCGCAGCCGCCGCAGCTCGTCTTGACCGGGCCGGCCGTAGCCGAGCGCCTGCACCAGCTCGCGAATGCCGCCCAGACCCAGGCCCTCGAGCTGCTGAGTCACCACGAGCTCCCCCAGGCCGCGCAGCACCGCTTCGAGCTTCTCGCCCGGCTCGGGAGGCCGCGTGGTCACGACCCACAGCAGGCGTGCGCCGCCGGGCTCGCAAGAGAACGATCGGACCAGCTCCGCGAACAGCTCGAGCGAGGCGGCGTCGGCGTGCTGCAGGTCCTCGAGCGCGAGCAGCGTGGCGCGCCGCTGTGCGAGGCGAGTCAACAGCTCGCGAACGGCGGCGAAGAGCTCGGCGCGGCTGCGCTCGGCAGCTTCGACCTCGTCCGACTCGGCGCCACGAGTCACGCCCAGGGTCGGCCCGATGAGCAGCTGCAAGCTGGCGGCGTCCTCGGCCAAGAGCTGCGACGCAGCGTCGTGAGCCAGGCGCGCCGACAGTGCCTCGGTCAGCCCGGCGTACGGCCGTGCGGCCGCGTGCGCGAAGTGACCGATTCCGATCGCGAACTCGGCGCAGACCGGATGCGCGCACAGTCGCTCCAGGAGCCGCGTCTTTCCGACGCCCGGTGCTCCGGACAACACCACCACGCGCGGCCGGCCGAGCGCGGCGCGAGCCGCATGGCTCGTGAGCCAGCGCAGCTCCGGCCCGCGTCCCACCAGCCGCGTCGCAGCCGCGTTGACGCTCGAGTGACCGCCCCGCGGCGCGGGCTCCTCGCTCGCCGGCGCCTTGAAACGGTAGCCGCGCCGGCGCTGGGTCTCGATCAGAATCTGGCGCGTGCCGTCGTCGCCGAGCGCGCGCCGCAGGTCCTTGAGCGCGCTCGACAGCGCGGACTCGGAGACGTGGACGTCGGGCCAGACCCGCGCCAAGAGCTCCGCCTTGGACACGGGCCGGTCGCGGTGAGTCGCCAGGTAGCACAACACGGCCAGCGGCTTGGGCGCGAGTGACACGTGGCGACCGTTGCGCAACAGCTCGCGGCGCTCCGCGTCGAGCTGGAACGGGCCGAATTCGATCAGGCGCGTCGGCGTGTCCATCTTCGGGCCTCCGCGCGGCCGAGCCCACTCACCGACCGCCGTGCGCGCCGCATCCTCTCATGCAGCTAGACCGAGTCGATCACCGTCTCGAAGTCTTCGGCCAGGCCCGCGCCCGCGGCCGGAGTGGCAGTCACCAGGCCCACGCTGCGCGCCTCGCGGATGCGGGCCACGGCGCGCGCGGTCGGCTCCTGCAACAGCTGCGAGGCCACGAACTTCTGGATCGCGGCGGCGAGAAACCGGTTTAGGCTGAGATCGAAGACGCCCGCGAGATCGACGGCGTCTTCGTAGAGCTCCGGCGGAATGCGGAGACAGTACTGAACCGGACGACGTTCCATGGCGACCTCCTCGGCATGAACCACTCGCGACTCGACTCACTGCGAGTGACTGGCCGCACTGATCGAGCGGACGGGACGGGCGAGCGGGAAAATCACCGTGCGCGGGCCCAGGAGTGACATAATCGGCTCGGCAGGAACGGTCAGCAGGAGCGCGGATTTAACTCGCTCGTTCAATATACGCCGTGAAATGAGAAGAATCGAGCCATGACTCCGCGTCTCCACTAGATCGCCATGTAGGGAGTTCACAACAGAGACCGCAAGAGGATTGGTCGTGCCGAAGGTCGTGGACCGCGAACGCAGGCGCGGTGACTTGGCCGAAGCAGCGGTGCGCGTGATTGCGCGCATCGGTCTGGAAGGGGTCACGGTGCAATCGGTGGCCTCCGAGGCGGCCTGCTCCGCCGGGTCGATCGCTCACTACTTCCGGAACAAGGAGGAGCTCCTGCTGCACGCGCTGCGCGTGGTGACCGAGCCGCTGATCGAGCCGCTGCGCGGGGCGGCGCAGCCGCCGAGCACGATCGAGTCACTGCGCGCGCTGGTGCAGGCCTCGCTGCCGCTCGACGCGGCGCGCGAGCGCGACTGGCGGGTGCGACTCGCGTTCTGGAGCCGCGCCTCGGGTCCGCCCGAGGAGGTGCAGCTGGCCCGCCAGCACTGGGCGGAGTGGCGCGTGCTCTGGGAGGGCGCCGTGCGCGCGCTCCAGACCGACGGCGCGCTGCGCGCGGACGCGGATCCCGCGGAAGTGAGCAGCGGGATCGTCGCGATCATCGTCGGCATGGCGACTCACCTCCTGGTGAGGCCGCGTGGCGGCGCTCAGCCGACGACCGCGATCGAGTCGTATCTGCGGGCCTTCGACCCCCGCCGCGTACGATGACCCGCGGCAGAGCCCGCTAGCGCAGCTTCGCGATCACGCGGTCGGCGTAGCCGCGCAAGGCATCGAGCTTCTGCTGCAGCGTCTGGGTGTCGCGTTCGTAGGAATTGCGGAAGCCGACGATCACGTCGCTGACTCCCTGGTCCTCGAGCCGCCTCACGCCGTCGGGCGAGTAGGCGTCGAGGGCGATCGCGTGGATCTCGAACGGCTCGCGTTCGCGGCCGTGCTCGCGGCGCAGCTCGCGCAGGCGCTCGAGCGCCCGCGCCAGTGACTCGCGGTCGCCACCCGCGTGCATCCAGCCGTCCGCCAGCCGCGCGGCGCGGCGCAGCGCCGGCTCGGCGTGCCCGCCGACGAGGATCGGGATCGGCCGCGCCGGGACCGGGTTCAAGCGGATGCTGGGGATCCGGTAGTGAGTGCCCTGGTAGGCGAAGAAGCCGCCGCGCGCGAGCCCGCGCACGATCTCGATCATCTCGTCGCAGCGCGGCCCGCGCGTGGCCCAGTCCGTCCGGGTCACGACGAAATCCTCGGGCCAGGGACTGAGCCCCACCCCCAGCGAGAAGCGGTCATGCGTCAGCACCGCCACCGAGCATGCGCTCTTGGCCACCAGCACCGGCTCGCGAATCGGCAGCTTCAGCACGAACGTGACGAAGCGCAGCCGTTCGGTCACCGCGCCCAGCGCCGCGGCCAGCGCAAACGGGTCGAGGAACGGCTTGTCGGCGAGGAACTCGCGGCTGCCGTCGGAGGTGTACGGGTAGCGGCTGTCGGAGACCTCGGGATAGCAGATGCTGTCGGGAATCACGTACGAGTCCCAGCCGGAGTCCTCGGCCGCACGCGCGAGCGGCAGGTAGTGACTCGGATCGCACATCGATTCCGCGTACGAGAAACGCATGGCGCTCGGGCGGCTCAGCGGAACTCTTCCAGCAGGGTCACCAGATCCTCGGCGTGCTCCTCTTCCATCGCCAGGATGCCCTCGAGCATGCGCCGCGTGGTCGGGTCGTTCGTGCCCAGGTACTCGATCATCTCGCGATAGCTGTCGATCGCGACACGCTCTGCGACCAGGTCTTCCTTGATCATGTCGATCAGGTTCGCGCCCTCGACGTACTCGGAGTGGGAGCGCGTGAGCATGCCTTCGGGAGACAGATTGGGCTCGCCGCCGAGCTGCACGATGCGCTGTGCGATCTCGTCCGCGTGCGCCTGCTCTTCGTTGGCGTGCTGCAGGAACTCCTGCGCCACGCTCTGCGCGTTGATGCCCGACGCCATGAAGTAATGGCGCTTGTAGCGCAGCACGCACACGATCTCGGTGGCAAGCGCGTCGTTCAGGAGCTTCAGCACCGTGTCGCGCTTCGCGCGATAGCCCTGGGTGACTGCCCCCCGCTCGATGTGCTCGCGCGCGCGCTTGCGCAGGGTTCGAACGTCGGTCAGGAACGGCTTCTTCTTGGCCATGGTCGCAATCTCCCGAACAGGTGACGCAGTCTAACTCGCTGGCGGCGCGCTTAAACGTTGGCCCCCCGGACCTTCCGATCCGGGGGGCGCTCGTGTCGGGAAGACTCGTGACCGGCTTCGACCGCCTTACGGGAGGGAGTCCGGCAGTGCGGCCCCGGACCGGTCATTTGCTGCTGCCAATCCGTGGTCGTGCAGGCTCCGTGCCAGCCTTCGAACGCCGAATAACGCGCCGCGTCTCGATTCGCACGGCCTGCCTGCTGCAGAGCGCGGCATGCATGCATGCTCGCTCGTCAGTCACGAGGGGTCGCGCGCCCAGGCGAGATGGCCGCGCACCGCCTCGAGCCACGCGCCCGCGTTCTCGAGCTGCGGGCTGTGAGCGGCGTCGGGAATCGTGACTCGCCGCACGCCCGCGATGCCGCGTTCCAGCTCGTCGGCGGGTCCGAGGAACGGCAAGTCCTCGGCGCCCACGATCACGGTGGTGGGACAACGAATCTCACCCAAACGCCCCACGACCGACACCACGGCCGGCAGCTGGCTCGACAGGCTGTCCCAGGCCACCGGGTCCATCGCCTCGTGCTTGCGTCGGATCCGCTCCCAGAAGAGGTCGGAGCCCATGCGCTGCTCGGTGCGCCGCGCCGAGGGCGCCACGTTCGGATTCGCCGCGGACATCTCGCGCATGCGTTTGGCGAGCGCGCCCATGCCCTGCTCGCGGGCGAACGCGGCGATCGCGGCGCGCGCGCCTTCGGACAGCGGCAGCCGGATCGGCCGGGGCGAGGTGTCCATCAGCACGAGTGACGCGACGCGCTCGGGATGACGCAGCGTGAGATGGAGCGCGACCACCCCACCGAGCGAGTGACCCAACAGGTCGACGGAGCCCAGGCCGAGCGCGTCGAGCGCGCCGGCGAGATCGGTCACCAGCTGATCGATCGTGTAGTGCTCGGCCTTTCCGGAGTTCGTGCTGCCGCCGTGACCGCGCTGGTCGAGCGCGATCGTGCGGCCGAGCGCGCCGAGCGGCGCCATCTGCTCGCGGAAGTCGTCGCGCGAGCCGGTGAAGCCGTGCACCAGCACGAACGCCCGCGGCCCGGCGCCGGACTCCTCGCCCTCGACCTCGATCGCCCCGACCCCGAGCTTGAAGACGCGACTCATCGGTGCATGATACCAGCCGGAGGGAGTGGCTTTGGCCGAGCCGTGCAAACACCCGCCGGGCGTCGTGGCGCCGGTGATCGACCGCAGGCGCTGCGAAGCCAAGGACGACTGCGTGCGTGTCTGTCCGTATTCGGTGTTCGAGATCCGCGAGCTCGATCGAGACGACCGGCGCGCGCTCTCGCTCCCGTACCGGCTGAAGGCCTGGGCGCACGGCAACCGCCAGGCCTACGCCGTGCGCGCGAGTGACTGCCATGGCTGCGGCCTGTGTGTCTCGGCGTGTCCGGAACACGCGATCCGGCTCGAGCGGCTCTAGCCGTCCACGTGGCCGAGCTCGCGTCCGGGCGCGATCCGGTCGCGCACCAGCCGCTTCAGCTCCGCGGCCTCCGGGAAGCGGCCCATGGCCTTGCGCGAGAAGAGTGTCTCGCCGGAGAGCCGCACCTCGAACACGCCGCCGGCGTCGTTCGGAAGGAGCGCCACCTCGGAGAGCTCGGACTCGAAGGTGGACAGCAGCTCTTGCGCCAGCCAGGCCGCTCGCGCGAGCCAGCGGCAGCGTCTGCAGTACTCGATCTCGACCCGAGCGGGCGGCATGAGGGCCAGCATAGCGGTCGCCGGCCCTGAGACCAAAACCAGGAATCGTTCCTGATAAAAACAGGAATGGTTCCTGTTTCTGGTTGCCAACCCGCCGCCGACCCGATACCGTGCCCGCCGTGAAGTCGGATGCCCCTCCGTCGCCCCGCCGCAACCGCTCGCGCCAGCGCGCGCTGATCCTGGAGCACCTGCGCGCCAGCGCGCAGCACCCCACCGCGGCGCAGACCCACGCGGCACTGCAGCGCCGGCTGCCGCGGCTGTCGCTGGGCACGGTCTATCGCAACCTCGAGCTCCTGGTCTGCGAGGGCCTGGTCGAGGAGCTGCCCGCCGCGGGCGGCGCGCGCTACGACGGCAATCCCAAGCCGCACCACCACTTCATCTGCGAGCGCTGCGGCGCGATCGACGACCTGCACGTGCAGGTCCCGGAGTCACTCGGCCGCAAGCTGCAGCGCGCGCGCGGGCGCAAGGCGTCGCGCATCAGGATCGATTTCTTCGGCCTCTGCGAGTCGTGCGAGTCGCACGGCTCATCCGCGGGGGCCGCATCGTAAGGGCCCGCGGGCCCCGGAGTGGTTGCAATGGCTGAACTGAAGGGCACGAAGACCCACGCGCATCTCAAGGAGGCGTTCGCGGGCGAGTCACAGGCGAACCGCCGCTACCTGTACTTCGCGAAGCAGGCGGACATCGAGGGTCACCCCGACGTGGGCGGTCTGTTCCGCGACACCGCCGAAGCCGAGACGGGCCACGCGCACGGCCACCTCGACTATCTGAAGCGCGTCGGCGACCCGGCCACCGACAAGCCGATCGGCGCCACCGACAAGAATCTGGTCGCGGCGGTCGCGGGCGAGACCTACGAGTACACAGAGATGTACCCGGGCATGGCCAAGGACGCGCGCAGCGAAGGCTTCGCGGACATCGCGGAGTGGTTCGAGACGCTGGCCAAGGCCGAGAAGTCGCACGCCGGGCGCTTCCAGAAGGCGCTCGACTCGCTGCCGAAGCTCTGAGAAGAGAGGGGATCGTCCGCGGAGCGGGAGCCAGCGCGGCTGCCCGCTCCGCGCGTCTCTCGCACCATGAAGAACGCGAGCCTGCACGACTCCGAGTATCTCGAACGCGACGCGCTCGACCGCGAGCTCGTGCGCGTGTTCGAGAAGTGTCACGACTGCCGGCGCTGCCTGCCGCTGTGCCCGTCGTTCCCGTCGCTGTTCGATTCGATCGACCGCCACGAGCAGGAAGCCTCGAGGCTCGGCGCTGGCGAGATGCGCCAGGTGGTGGACCTCTGTTACCAGTGCAAGCTCTGTTACAACCACTGCCCGTACCACCCGCCGCACGAGTGGGCGATCGACTTTCCCAAGCTGATGAGCCGGGCGAAGCTCGTGCAGGCGCGCGAACAGGGCATCCCGCTGCCCGAGCGCGTGGGCGCGCAGCAGGACCTGATGGGGAAGGCCTCGTGTCTCAGCGCGAGCCTGACCAACGCCGCGTTCAAGAACCGCGCGGTCCGGCTGCTGATGGAGAAGGGCACGGGCATCGACCGGCGCTGGCTGATGCCCAGCTACGAGAAACGGCCCTTCTCGAAGGAGCTCGAGCGACACCAGACGGTGTCGGGTGAGAACGGGCGCGCGATCCTGTTCACGACCTGCTTCGTCGAGTACAGCGAGGCGCACACCGCGCGCGCGGCGGTCTTCGTGCTCGAGCGCAGCGGCATCGCGGTCGAGGGCGGCTACGCCGCCTGCTGCGGCGCTCCCTTCCTGCACGGCGGCGACCTCGACGGCGCGCGCAAGAACGCCGCGAAGGTCGTCGCCGGCCTGATCGGACGCGTGCGCGAAGGCGTGCCGATCGTGGTGCCGGGCCCCACCTGCTCCTACCAGCTCAAGAACGAGTACCCGGAGCTTTTGGGCACGGACGACGCGCGCGCGGTCGCGGCGGCGACGCTCGACTTGGGCGAGTACGTGTTCAAGCTGGCGGCGGCCAAGACGCTGAAGCGCGACTTCACGAAGAAGCTGGGTCGCATCGCCTATCACCTGCCCTGTCACTTGAAGGCGCAGAGCATCGGCTTCCGCTCGCTGCAGCTGCTCGGGCTCGTCTCCGACGACGTGCGGCTGGTCGACGCCTGCTCGGGCGTCGACGGCACCTGGGGCATGAAGGCGCGCTGGTGGGAGGCGAGTCAGAAGGTCGCCGGCAAGATGGTCATGGAGATCCAGGCGGCCGAGCCCGAGCGCGTCGCCACCGATTGTCCGCTCGCCGCGCTGCGCATCCAGGAGCGCACCGGCCGCGAGGCCGTACACCCGGTGGTGTTGCTGGCGGAGGCCTACGGCCTGGAGACCGGAGGACGGCGATGAAGGGCGTAGCCCGCGAACAGCTGCTCGATCTCACGGCGTACGAGCGGATCCGACCGGAGTTTCTGGAGCGCACGATCGCGCTGAAGCGGCCGCGCCGGATCTCGGTCGGCGACCGACTCACCTTCATCTTCGAGAACCGCGATACCGTGCTGTTCCAGATCCAGGAGATGCTGCGCGCCGAGCGCCAGGTGAAGGAAGAGAAGATCCAGGACGAGATCGCGGTGTACAACGAGCTCGTGCCGGGCGCCGACGAGCTGTCGGCCACGCTGATGATCGAGATTCCCGAGCAGAAGCAGATCAGGAGCGAGCTCGACCGCCTGATCGGGATCGACGAGCACGTCATCCTCGACGTGGGCGGCGAGGCGGTGCGCGCGACCTTCGACCCGAAGCAGTTCGAGAGCGACCGGATTTCGGCGGTGCAGTACGTGCGCTTCCCGCTGGGCAGCGCGCTGGCGCGGAAGTTTCGCGAGCCCGAGCTGCCGGTGGCGCTGCGCGTCGAGCACCCGAACTACCGCCACTCGACGCCGCTCACGGGTGAGTCGCGGCGCTCGCTGCTCGCCGACCTCTGCTCCGACTAGCCCGAGCCTTCAGAGCCCGGCGTTCCACCAGCCGCCGCCCAGCGCCACGAACAGCTCGGCCGTGTCCTGCAGCCGCTGGCCCTGGGCGCGCGCCAGGTCGAGCCGGGCCTGCTGGTAGGCTCGCTGGGCGCTGAGCAGCAGCAACAGGTCGCTCTTGCCCGCGTCGTAGCTGATGCGCTGCAGCCGAAGTGACTCGCTGGCGGTGTCGAGCAGCTCCGCCTGCGCGCCGACCAGGTCGGCGTCGTGACCCAGGGCGCGCAGCGTGTCGGCGATCTGCTCGAAGCCGCCGAGCACCGTCTGCTGGTAGCGCGCGAGCGTGGCCTGGTACGCGTCGACCGCGCCGCGGCGCTCGGCGCGCAACGTGCCGCCGTGGAAGAGCGGCTGCGCGAGCTGCGCGGCGATCGACCAGGCCGTGCCCGCGCCGCCGGAGATCACCGCCTCGCGCGTGATGTCGGCGGACAGCACCAGGCTCGGGTAGAGGTTCGCGGTGGCCACGCCGATCGCGGCGCTGGCGGCATGGAGCTGGGACTCGGCCGCCAGGATGTCGGGGCGCTGCCGCGCCAGCTCCGAGGGCACGCTCAGCGGCAGCTCGCCAGGCACGGCGAAGCCCGCGAGCGCGAACTCGGGCGGCGACCAGGTGCCGGGAAGCTGGCCCGCCAACACCGAGAGCGCGTGCTCAGCGATCGCGAGCTGCTGGCGCAGCGCGGGCAGCAAGGCCAGGTCACCCTCGAGCTGCGTCTGCGCCACCAGGACGTCGCTGCGCGCGGCCTTGCCCGCCTGATACTTCCGTTCCACCAGGGACAGGTTGTTGCGGTCGTCCTCGATCACATCCTGACTGGCCTCGATCTGCGCGCGCAGCGAGGCGATCGACACCGCATCGCTGACCGCGCTGCCGGTGATCGAGAGCCAGGCGGCGGCCAGCTCGTAGTACTGGAGCTCGGCGAGTGACTGCTGCTCCTCGATGCTGCGCCGGATCCCGCCGAACACGTCCACCGCGTAGCTGGCGGTGGCTCCGACCGAGTACAGGCTGAAGGTCCTGCCGGTGACCGGCAGCACCCCGGTGCCCAGACCCGGGGTCCCCGTGCGGCTCACGCCCGCGTTCGCATCGACTTGCGGGTAGAAGGCGCCGCGCGCCGCAGTCACGGACTCGTGCGCCTGGGCCAGCGTGGCGCGGGCGGCGGCCAGGTCGGGGCTGTCCTGGAGCGCGCGCTCGATCACGGCATCGAGGTCGGCCGAGCCGAAGGCCTGATACCAGCGGGCGGAGATGTCACGGGCCAGCGCGAGCTGCTGCTCGGGCTCGCCGGCCGCCGGGGCGAGCCGCTCCGGCGTCGGCTCGCGGGTGTAGCCCGCGGGGCTGGCCGGCTCGGGCCGCAGCCAATCGGGGCCCACGGCGCAGCCGGCGAGCAGCAGGACCAGGCAGAGACTTGGAGGCCGGAACATCGCGAGTCACTCGTAGCGCAGCGCTTCGATCGGATTCAGACCCGCCGCGCGCCGAGCCGGGTAGTAGCCGAAGAACACGCCGACCGCGGCCGAGAAGGCGAAGCCGCCGGCGATCGCGGGCGCCGACAGCAGCGTGGGCCAGCCCGCGAGCCACGAGATCAGCTCGGACAGCAGCACGCCGACGGCAACCCCCGCCGAGCCGCCGATCGCGGACAGCAGCACCGCCTCGACCAGGAACTGCAGCAGCACGTGCACGCGGCGCGCGCCGATCGCCATGCGCAGGCCGATCTCGCGCGTGCGCTCGGTGACCGACACGAGCAGGATGTTCATGATGCCGATCCCGCCCACCACGAGCGAGATCGAGGCCACGGCCGCGAGCAGGAGCGCCATGACCCGGCTGCTGCCCTCGCGCGCCTGCGTGATCTGGCTGATGTTGCGCACGTCGAAGTCCGGCGGCTGCCCCGCCGGCACGCGATGGCGTGACTCGAGCAGCGCGGTCACCTGGCGCAGGGCGGGCTCCACCAGCTCGGGGCTGCGCGCCTGGAGGAAGATCATGTTGACGTAGCCGGTGAGCTTGGGCGGCACGCCGAACGGATTGGGCACCGCCGCGTAGGTCGTGGACTGCGTCGTGAGCGCGCTCGGCGCGGCCACGCCCAGCACCTTGGTCTCGGCGGTCGAGAACGGGATCAGGATCACGTCGTCCTGGTCGCGCCCGTAGCCCGACTGACCCAGCGGCTTGAGCAGCCCGATCACGCGCAGCGGCACGCCCTTCACCAACAGCGTCGCGCCGACTGGATCCTCGTGCTCGCCGAACAGGTTGCGGAACACGGTCTGGCCCAGCAGACACACCCGGTCGGCGGAGGCGTAGTCGGCGTCCTGGAAGCGCTGGCCGGCGACCAGCGGCCAGTGCTGGATCTCGAGATACCCGGGACTCACGCCCTGCACCGTCGTATTCCAGTTCTGGTCGCCGTACTGCGCCTGCGCCGCGCCGCGCAGCAGGTAGCTCACGTTCGCGACGCTGCTCACCTCACGCCGGATCGCTTCCGCGTCCGCGACCTGCAGCGTAGACGCGCTGCCGAACCCGCCGCGCACGCCGCCCGTCGTGGTCGCGCCGGGCAGCACCACCAACAGGTTCGCGCCCAGGCTCTCGATCTGCTCGATCACCGCGCGGTTCGCGCCCTGGCCGACGGCCACCATCGTGATCAGCGCCGCGACGCCGATGAAGATGCCCAGCATGGTGAGCGCCGAGCGCGTCTTGTTGCGCGCGAGCGCGCGCCAAGCCACGACCAGCGCCATCTGCAGCAGCGCCGTGAGCTGCACCGCCTCGCCGCGAGCCTCGCCGGGCGCGGCTTGCGACACGGCCTTCGGCACGGGGGGCCGGGTGCGCTCGTCCGAGACGATCACCCCGTCGCGCATCGTCACGATGCGGTCCGCGAACGCCGCCATGTCGGGCTCGTGCGTGACCAGCAGGATCGTGAGTCCGTGGTCGCGGTTCAGCGCGCGCAGCGTGGCCATGATCTCGTTCGCGGTGGACGAGTCGAGATTGCCCGTGGGCTCGTCGGCGAGCAGGAGCGACGGGTCGTTGATGAGCGCGCGCGCGATCGCGACGCGCTGCTGCTGCCCACCGGAGAGCTGACCCGGGGTGCTGCCCTCGCGGCCCGCCAGGCCGAGCGAGGCGAGCGCGGCGCGGGCGCGCTCGGCACCCTCGCCTGCCCGGCCCGAATACAAGAGCGGCAGGGCCACGTTCTCGCCCGCGCTCGTGCGCGGCAGCAGGTTGAAGCTCTGGAACACGAAGCCGATCCGCCGGCAGCGGATCTGCGCCAGTGTCTCGTCGTCCGCCTGGCTCACGTCCACGCCCTCGAACAGGTAACGCCCGCTGGTCGGCCGATCGAGACAGCCCAGCGCGTTCATGAGCGTGGACTTGCCCGAGCCCGAGGCGCCCATGATCGCGACGAACTCGCCGCGCTCGATCTGCAGGTTCACGCCGCGCAGCGCTCGCACCTCGACGTCGCCCACCGTGTAGGTGCGCACGAGATCGGTGACTTCGATCAGCACGTTGGCCAGGCTGGGACTCCTCCGAGTGACTCTAGAAGCGGAACGGCGACTGCGAGCTCGAGGCCGCGCTGCCGCGTCCGCGGCGGTCGCCCATGCCCACGATCACCAGCGCCCCGGGAGCCAGCGCGTCGCTCGTGATCTCCACGTTCGTGCCGTCGTCGAGCCCGGTCGAGACCGCGATCTGCAGCGGGTGCCCGTCGCGCAAGAGCCAGACGTGGCGCTGCTTCGCGTCCGCGACGGCGCCGCTCTGGCGCGCGTAGTCGGGGCCGGGATCGAAGCGCAGCGCGCGGCTGGGCACGGCAGTCACGCCGTTGTGCTCCTCGACGATGATCCGCACGTTGGCCGTCATGCCGGGGAACAAGAGCTTGTCCGGGTTGTCGACGCCGACCACCACGTCGTAGGTCACGACGTTCTGCACCGTGATCGGCGCGCGCCGCACCTGGACCACCTTGCCTGCGAAGGTCCGGCCGGGATAGCTCTCGACGGTGAAGCTGGCCTTCTGTCCCACCTGCGCGAGCCCGACGTCGGACTCACTCACGTTGGTGTCGACCTGCATCTTGGTGAGATCGCGGGCGATCAGGAACAAGGTCGGCGTCTGGAAGCTCGCGGCCACGGTCTGGCCCACGTCGACGTTGCGGGAGACGACGGTGCCCTTCACGGGCGACACGATGTTGGTGTAGTTCAGGTTGATCTGCGCGGCCTCGAGTGCGGCCTTTCTCTGCGCGATCGCCGCCCGGTCGAGCTTCACCTGGGACGTCGCCTGATCGAAGCTGCTGCGGTCGCTGTCGAGCGTGTCTTGAGACACGACCCCGGTGTCTCGCAGGCCGCGGTCGCGGTCGTAGTTGATCTTGGCGTAGGCGAGACTGGCCTGGTCCTTGTCGAGCTGCGCCTGGGCGGTGGCCAGCTCGGCCTTCGCCTGGTCCACGGTCTCTTGATAGGGTCGTGGGTCGATCGTCGCGCACAGCTGCCCGGGCTCCACCTCGGTGTTGAAGTCGCAGTGCAGCGTCTGGACCGGGCCCGACACGTACGTGCCGACCTGCACGGTGACTACGGGGTTGACGCTGCCGGTGGCCGTGATCGCGCGGACGAGATCGGTCTTCGCCACCGGCACGGTCGTGAACGTGGCGCGCGAGCGGCCGAACAGCGAGAAGCCGGCGAGCAAGACCAGAACCGCCAGCAGGGCGATCGCAGCCGGCCAGCGGGCACGAGTCAACGCGGCCGCAAATCGAGAGACTTTCGCCTTTCGCGAGATCATCACCACGTAGACGGCCGATCCGCAAGACGCGTTCTAAGCCGTGACTGGCCCCCGGATGCCGCCGGCCACGAACGCGCGCTCGGCCAGCGTGCCCAGCGCGAAGTCGCGGTAGCCGCCTCTGAAGAAATCGCGGCAGCGCGTCGAGTGCGCGAGCGCACGCCGGCTCGAGCTGCGCCGCACTTCCTGTCGGAAGGTGCCGTCGTCGTAGAGCTCGTAGACCGCGAAGCCGCCGGGGTAGTCTTTCACGCAGTGCACCTCGATGAACGGGATCGCGCCCGAGGCGGCGTAGCGGCGCACGCGGTTGCGGTGAGTGTGACCGATCAGCACGCCCTGCACCTGCGGATTCTTGCCGAGCAGGTCGAAGATGCGCACCGAGTGCTCGGGCGTGATGCCGATCGAGTTCGGATAGCTGTGGCGGTGCTCGGGCGGAACCGGCTGGTGGTGAGTCAGGAGCAGCGTGGGCTGACTGCGCGCGCGCGTCTCGGCGAGCTCGTCCGCGAGCCAGGCCAGGCGCGCGTCGGGAAACACTCCGTGGTGGTCGCCGGGCTCGACCGTGTCGAGCAAGAGCAGCCTCCAGCCGCCGAGCTCGAGCGCGCGCGGCGCGGGCGGCTGACCCAGCAGCGCATAGCCGTCCAGCTCTTCGCCGTACTGCAGCCCGTAGTAGTCGTGATTGCCGAGGAACGCGTGCCAGGGCATGGCGAAGCGCTCGAAGGTGCGGCGCGCGAACGCGAACTGGTGCGCGCGGCCGGTGTCGGCGATGTCGCCCTTCAAGATCGCGGCGTCGACGCCGAGTGAGTTGATGTCGGCGATCGCGTCTTCGTTCATGACCTGCCAGTACGGCACGTCGCCCTCGCGCTCGTGGACGGCCGGAAACTCGGCGGTCGGCTCGCCGTAGTCGCCGTTGGCGAGCAGCGTGCCGCCGAAGCGCGGCTCGCCGAAGTGCAGGTCGTTCAAGGTGGCGAAGCGCGCCACGCAGCGGCCGCGCGGCGCGGGCAGCGTGCGCACGCGCGCGGGGAAGTACTTGCTCGGCGCCGCGGCCGCCCCGCCCTCGGCCACGATCTCGACGCGCTGCTCGGCGTCGGGAGTGAGTCCCGAGACGCGCACCCAGCGGGTGCCGGGCTCGGCGCAGACGTGGCGCTCCTCGCCGTTCACCAGCAC
>DATJZP010000052.1:0-112010 GCA_035498875.1 Myxococcota bacterium | reverse complement strand
CTGGCGTACTCCTCGACCAGGATCTCGGTCTTCTTCTGCACGTGCTGCTCCGAGAGCGGGACGAAGGCGTTGGGGCTGCCGAGATCGCCGTCCCACTTCGGGATCTCGTATTCCAGGATCAACGGGCCACGAAAAGTATTCCAAGTCAGCTCGGATACCAATCGGTGATCCTGGTGGAGATCGTGACGAAAGTGAGTGAACACGACATCGGGCGCGAACTCCGCCTTAAGCCGCTCGAATTCGTCTTTCACCTCGGCGCCGTGCCAGGGCAGGAAGCCGTCGCGGAACTCGCAGACACTCACGCATTTGTCCGGCTCGCGCCCCAGGAAGCGCCGGGCGCTGGCGAACAGCTCCGCGGCGCGGCGGGCGTCGGACGAGAACACGCTCCAGCGCACGTCGAGCTCGGGGCACTCCTCGAGCCAACGCAGGAGCGTTCCACCGCAGCCGATCTCGATGTCGTCGCAGTGGGCGCCCAGACACAGCACGCGGCGGTGGGCGGCGGGGTCGAGCGCGAGCGTCACTGCCAGACCTGCCAGGGCGTATGGCCGTTGGCGAGCATGGCCTCGAAGGACTGCTTGTCCTTGAACGTGTCCATCGCCATCCAGAAGCCGTCGTGCTCGTAGGCCACGAGCTGGCGGTCCTTGATCAGGCGCTGGAACGGCTCGTCGACCAGCTCCTCGCCGTCGCGGATGTAGTCGAAGATCTCGCGCCGGAAGGCGAAGAAGCCGCCGTTCATGCGCAGCACCGAGTTCGACACGTGCTCGATGCTCTGCACCAGCCCGCTCTTGTCGGCGTTGATCATGTGCACGGTCTGCGGCGCGGGCACGGACAGCATCGAGGCGATCCGGCCGTGCTCGCGGAAGTGACCGAGGTAGGTGTCGAGCGGCAGGTTGCTGAGGCCGTCGGCGTAGTTGGCCAGGAACGCCTCCTCGCCCTCGAGATACGGACGCACCGCGCGCAGGCGCATGCCGATGTTCGCGCGCACGCCGGTGTCCACGAAGGTGATGGTCCAGTCGTCGATGTCGCGCTTCAAGAGCTGCACGTCGGCGCCGCCCTTGCGCAGCACGAAGTCGTTCGACAGCCGCTCGTCGTATTTCAGGAAGTAGCTCTTGATCGCCTCTGCGCCGTGTCCGAGACACAGGATGAAGTCACGATGCCCGTAGTGGGCGTAGTACTTCATCAGGTTCCACAGGATCGGGCGCGGGCCGATCGTGACCAGAGGCTTGGGCAGGCTCTCGGCGTGGTCGCGCAGGCGCATGCCCATTCCACCGCAGAACAAGACGACCTTCATCGCACTCGCACCTCCGGAATGGGAATCACGAACTTGCCCCCCCAGGAGCGGATCACCGACATCTGCTCGACGATCTCGTCCTCGAGGTTCCAGGGCAGGATCAGCACGTAGTCGGGTCGGGTCCGCTCGATCTCACGCGGGTCGCGGATCGGGATGTGCGTTCCCGGGAGATACCCGCCCTGCTTGTGCGGGCTGCGGTCGACCGTGTAGTCGAGGAAATCGGTCCGGATTCCGCAGTAGTTGAGCAAAGTGTTTCCTTTGCCTGGAGCACCATAGCCGACCACGCTCTTGCCGGCGCGCTTGGCGCCGATCAGGAACTCGAGCAGCTTGTTCTTGGTCTCGCGCACGCGCTCGCCGAAGCGTGCGTAGTACTCGAGCCCGCGCATCCCGCGCGCCTCTTCCAGCGCCAGCAGCCTGGCCACGTTCTCGGTCCTGGCGGGCAGCTCGCGGCCGGCATGGCGCGCGAACACGCGCAGCGAGCCGCCGTGAGTCGCGAGCTCTTGCACGTCGAACATCTCGAGTCCGTGGTGGGCGAAGATCTGCGACACGGTGCCGAACGAGAGATACGAGAAGTGCTCGTGATAGATCGTGTCGAACTGGTTGTGCTCCACCAGCTGCAGGAGGTGCGGAAACTCCATCGTCAGCACGCCGTCGGGCGCGAGCAGGAGCGCGAGCCCGGAGACGAAGTCGTTGATGTCGGGCACGTGCGCGAGCACGTTGTTGCCGAGCAGGAGTGACGCGCGGCCATGCTCGGCCGCGACCTCGCGCGCCGTCGCCGCGCCGAAGAACCGGACCAGCGTCGGCACGCCCTTGCGCAGCGCGGCCTCGGCCGTGTTCGAAGCCGGCTCGATGCCCAACACGGGAATGCCCTTGCGCACGAAGTTCTGCAGCAGATATCCGTCGTTGCTGGCGACCTCGACCACCAGGCTCTTCTGGCCCAGGCCGAAGCGCTCGGTCACCTCCTCGACATACTGCGCCGCGTGGCGCAGCCACGAGTCGGCGTACGACGAGAAGTAGGCGTACGTGCCGTCGCCGAAGATCTCCTGCGGCGGCACCACCTCTTCGATCTGCACCAGGAAACACTCCGCGCACACGAAGGCGTGCAGCGGGTAGAAGGGCTCCATCTCGGCCAGCTGGTCGGCGCGCAGGTGCCGCTGACAGAGCGGCGACATGCCCAGGTCGACGAAGCTGTGGCGGAGCGGGGCCCGGCAGAAGCGGCAGGTCGGCGTGTGTCCAGCGGCAGCGTTGGGCGAACGGGTGGTCATGATCAGCAGCTCGATTGGGGGAGGTGAGGCGGGAGCGCTGCGGGAGCTGAGCAAGGCGCGTGCCTCGCCCGTCCGGTCATACGCGATCCCGCCCGGCTTCGCAATCGGCCGCGCGGGCTTCGAATTCGTTCTTCCAGTGCTCGGGGATGCGCAACTTGCCGCTCACAAAGGGGGCTCGACTACCCCTTTTGTAACGCAAATCACATTTCCGGAAATCAGGCCCAGGGCGCGGGGCCGGTTCCCGAAGGGCGGCGGCGCAGGTTCGAGTCCAGCCAGCCGGACTCGAGCATGCGCACGATGCGCCGGATCCGGACGTAGCGATCGCCCTCCAGGTCCTCGGTGCGCATCAGCTCCTGCCGGAAGGCGGCGTGCAGCTCCGCGACCCCGTCGGCCACCGTCCAGCGCGGTTTGAAGTCCGGGAGCGCCCGCTCGATCTTGGTGAAGTCGACGCGGTAGCAGCGCGGGTCGGGACCGGCGCCTTCGGCGAAGTCGATGCGGCTGTTCGGCACCTCGCGGCTGACCAGCTCCGCCACCTGGCGCACGCGGTAGTTCTCGCCGTTCCGGCCCACGTTGAAGGCCTGGTCGTGGACGGCTTCGGCGGGCGCGCGCAGCACGGCCAGGAAGGCGTGACATACGTCCTGCACGTGCACGAGCGGGCGCCAGGGGGTGCCGTCGCTCTTCAGGAACACGCGCCCGGTCGCGAACGCCCAGCCGACCAGGTTGTTCACCACCAGATCGCCGCGCAGCCGCGGCGAGACGCCGTAGACGGTGGCGTTGCGCAGGTAGGTCGGGCTGAAGTCGTCGTCGGCGAGCTTCGCGAGGTCGGCCTCGACCTTCACCTTGGACTGGGCGTAGGCGGTGATCGGCGAGAACGCGGCCGTCTCGGCCAGCACGTCGTCCGGGCTGGCGGCGCCGTATACGCTGCACGACGACGAGTACAGGAAGCGAGTCACTCCCGCGCGCTTCGCGACCTCGGCCAGCCGGACCGACGCCTTGTGATTGATGTCCCAGGTGCAGCCGGGGTTCAGGTCGCCGAGCGGGTCGTTCGAGATCGCGGCCAGGTGCACCACGGCGTCGAAGCCGTCGAGGTCGCTCACCTCGAGGTCGCGCAGGTCGCGCTCGATCACCTGCCGCGGCGGCTCGTAGCGCCCGAAGTCACAGCCCTGGAACAGGCCGCTGTCGGTGCCCACGACGTCGAGGCCCGCCGCGTCGAGCATGCGCGTCATCACCGCTCCGATGTAGCCGCCGTGTCCGGTCACCAGCACCCGCATGACTTCCCGTCTCCTCTCACTCGCATTCCCGGATCAGCTCGTGGCGCTCGAGCAGCGTGGCCGCCGCGCGCACGGTCTCGAAGCGGATCCCCGAGCGCTGCGCGGCGTCGACCAGGCCGTGCGCGCCGTCGGCCAGCGACAGCACCCACAACATGGCGAGCTGCAGCGACTCGGGGTCACTCTCGCCGCCCATCGCCCGGTACAGCCCGCGCCGCCCGAGCTGCGGCTCGCCGTACGGCGCCAGGCTCTGGAAGCGCGCGTCGCCCTCGAGTACATCGGCGATCGCGAGCACCGACTCCACCGCCTCGACCAGCGACTCGCCGCGCACGAACGAAAGGTCATCGGCGGAGGTGTGGTACTCGTCGAAGCGTCCGTGGCGCCCGCGCATCAGCGAGCCGATCGGGATGCGGAAGCCGGGCGAGTTGAACTGCCGCTCGTCGTACCCGTAGGGGAAGAAGTCGATCACCTCGTGCGCGCGCCCGCTCTGCGCCAGCACGAGCTCCGCGGCGCGGTCGATCGCACTCTTGCCAAAGAACGTGCGCTTGTAGGTGAAGCCGCGCTCGTCGCCCAGGCACACCAGCGTGAGACCGCCGCGGATCCGCGCCGCGCGCTCGCGATTCCGGGCCAGCCAGGTGAGTGAGCCGATCGTCCCGGGAATGAACAGGAAGCGGTACGAGAAGCGGCGCTTCGGCCGGGCAGCGAGCGCGCGCGCGACGGCGCTCGCGACCGCGATCCCCGACAGATTGTCGTCGCACAGCGAGGGATGGCAGACGTGCGCTGAGAACAGGATCTCGTCGCCGCGCTCGCCCGGAAGGAAATACTCGCCGTAGCTCAAGTGACCCGGCCCCAGCGTCGTGTCGACGCAGACCTCGTACTCGGCGTCCGTGAGCGACTCGAGCTGCTTCTGCGACACGCAGAAGCCCCAGCCGCGCTTGTAGTAGGAGGTGCGGTAGGGAATCCAGTCGGGGTGCGCGGGCAGCGAGAAGAGATGCTCGTGCAGCTCTGCGCGCGAGATCTTGCGCGCGGCGACCGGCTCGCTGTAGCTCACCAGGTGCAGGTTGTGGCGGCGGAAATCGACCACGCGCTCGCCGCGCGCGTTCTTGATCCAGGCGTCGCGCGCGTTCCACTCGTCGGGGACGGTCCAGTCGAGCACGGGCGTGCCGCTCGGCAGCTCGTGGATCTCGAGCGGAAGCTTCTCGCGCACGAGCCGCAGCGTCTCGCGCACGCCGTTGCCGGTGATGCTGCGACAGATCGGGTACAGCGCGCGGATCAGCTCCAGGAGCTCGCGCGCCAGCGCGTCCCTCGAGCCCGCGGTCATGTCGCCTGCATCGGTCGCACGAACACCTCGGTCACTTCCGCCGTGCGCGGCAGCGCGAGCGCGTTCACGATCGCCTGCGCCACGTCCGCCGGCTGCAGCAGGAGCTCGGAACGATATCCCTTCGACTCGGCCCGGTGCACGGCCTCCTGCATCGCCGAGGCGGTGCGGCCCGGAAACACGGACAGCACCCGCACGCCGCGCGCGTTCACCTCTGCGCGCAGGCTGTCCGCGAGCGCGCGCAGCCCGGCCTTGCTGGCCGCGTAGGCGCCGACCGTGGCGCGCGGCCCGAGCACGACCGAGGAGTTCACGAACACGATCTCGCCGCGCCGCTCGAGCAGCACCGGCAGGACGCGCTGCGTGAGCAGGTAGGGCGCGCGCAGGTTCAGCGCGAGCTGCAGCTCGAGTGTCTCCACGGGCGAGCTCTCGAGCGGACCGGCGAAGTACGCGCCGGCCGCGTGCACCAGGAGGTCGACGCCGCCGAAGTCGCCGACGGCGGTGTTGGCGACCCACTGCAGCGCGGCGTCGTCGCAAAGGTCGGCCGACTGCACGCGCGCGGCGGGCGCCAGCTTCGACAGCTTCTGCAGCAGCGCGTCGAGCCGCGCGACGTCGCGGCCGACCGCGAACACGCGCGCGCCCAGCGACGCCAAGAGCTCGGCGATCGCGCCGCCGATCGCACCGCTCGCGCCCGTCACCAACGCCGCGCGACCGTCGAGGCGAGTCACGAGCCGATCTCCGCGGAGAGCTTGGGATCGAAGTCCGGATAGCTCGCGTCGCGGTCCGCGATCACCTCCGGCGACTTCGGCCAGCGGATGCCGAACGCCGCATCGTTCCAACGCACGCCGCGGCCGGCCTCGGGCGCGTAGTACTCGTCCATCTCGTAGAAGACTTCGCTCTCGGGCTCGAGCGTGACGAAGCCGTGCGCGAAGCCGGCCGGGATGTACAGCATGCGCCGGTTGGCGGCCGAGAGCTCGGTGCCGAACCAGCGCAGCCGGGTGGGTGAGTCGGCGCGCAGATCGACGATCGCGTCCCAGATCGCTCCGGCCGTGCAGCGCACGAGCTTGGTCTCGCGGTACGGCGGCAGCTGGAAGTGCATCCCGCGCAGCGTGCCCGCCCGCGCATTGAACGAGACACTGCTCTGCACGAAGCGCGTCGCCAGCCCGCGCTCGGCGAACTCACGCGCGCAGAACACCCGCGCAAAGAACCCGCGCGCATCCGCGATGCGCTCGAGCTCGATCGCCCAGGCCCCCGCCAGCCCCGTGTCCTCGAAGATCACAGAAGACGCATCGTGCCACGGGCGCCGCTTCTGAAGGAACAAGACCGGGAGGAGTGACGCGCTCGCTGTGAACGAGCGCGCCGACCCCTCCCTCGCGGGTCGATCGACCCGCATGGAAAGAAGAGAGAAGAAGAAAGAGAAGCGCTAGCTAGAAGGCCGTGCGCCGCCGCACGAGCGCGAGGCCTGCGAGACCTCCGCCGAGCAGCAGCAACGTGGCAGGCTCCGGCACGGTGCCGCCGCCTTCGAGCCGCAGGTGGATGTCGGCCAGGCCGATCTGATCACCCGTGGACACGACGGGGCTCGAGAACAGGGCATTGATGCCGTTCGTCGCGTTGTCCCGCAGGAAGAGCCCGGTCTCGGTGACTGGAATTCCGCCGTGTCCGTCGGTGCAGTCACCGGTGGCGCAGGGTTCGAGCGTGAACAGATCCATGTTGCCCGTCGCACCCGTGCCGCCGACGTCTCCGGTCACGATGCCGGTGCCGAAGTCGACGGTCAGGTTCGAGAACGAGAAGACGCTGCCGCTGCGGTCGAATTCGAGACCGCTGCCGTTGTGGTTGATCGTGCCGCTGAGGGGATGCAGAGTCACGTCGCCGCCGGTGATCGGCAGCACGAATCGCCCCAGCGCATCCGTTGTCGTCGTTCCGAGCGGTGTGACCGTGATACCCAGAGAGCTGGTATCCACCACCAGAGTCACGCTCGACTGGTCTCCGATGACGGGCGTGGCGCCGGCGCTGCCGTACCACGCCAGGGCGAGCACCAGACTCGCCGCAGTGAGCAAATACTTCATTTTGCTTAGTCTCCCAGTGCCAGGACCCGTTTCGCGCGCAGAGCACACCCTGTGCCGGCGTGTGAGCGGGGTCGAGCGCCGAGAGCGGGGGGCCGCTGCCGAGGGCGCTCGCGGAGCGGAATTGCACGCAACGTGCCCGTTATCGGGGGGCTTGCGGCGCGTGCAACGGCTCTCCCAGGACTGTGAGCGGTGACCAGTGCAGAAACTACCGCTGCGCGTTGTGCGTCTCGGCGCGAGTCACTCCGTGGAATTTCGGAGTCAGCGGCCTCGCCCGCGCGGAGGGAAGCCAGCGCGGGCGAGGGCCTTCACGTCGGTCGATGAACGACCAGTGAACTCCACGGCGCCGTGCGCCGGGCAAACAGTTGGGGATCGCCGACGGAGTCCGCTTTGCCGTCGGCAATCCCCGTCGGCCCCGACCCTGGGTCCGACTTCGGGAACTGGACCGAGGGGCGAGCGCGTGCGCCGGTCGCAATCGAGTCCTGAATCAGCCAGCAGTCCCGCACCAGCATTCCCCTCGAAGAGCTGCCTTTGTCGCGAAACTCGATTTCGAGTTCCGTGACCTCGCGCACGGGGCTAGGTGCCGAGTGACTCGTCGTCGAGCTGCTGCGAGAGCTTCGCGGGTGCCACGAAGCGCCAGGCCTCGACCAGGCGTTCCGCGAGCTCGGCGCGCGCGATCTTCGGCAGCCGGATCAAGACCATCGGCCAACCCTGGTAGTGCGGCGTCACGAAGAACACCTCGGGCGCCACACTCAAGAGCGCCTCGCGTTCTTCGAGGTCCACGCGCACGGCCAGGATCCTCGGGTCGGGCAGGATGCGCGCGAAGAGCTTCTTGCGCACGTAGAAGCCCGGCGTGCCGTAACACGGCTTCTCCGAGGTCTCGGGCAAGCCCAGCGCCAGCGTGCGCACGGTCTTCTCGGTGGTCACCGCGCCATTCTCGCTCAGAATCGAGGCGGCCGGGGACCAGCGCGCGGGCAGTCACGGCCGCCGGAAGACAGGGCGTGCGCTCCCGGCGGCGGCGCGGTTCCTGCACTGGCGCGCCTCTCGGAGGAGGTGTGCGCGCATGGCCACTCGGATCGCGCTCCAGCACCGCACCACCTACGACTACGACCGTTGGGTGGGTCTCTCGCCGCAGCTGATCCGGCTGCGACCCGCGCCGCACGCGCGCACGCCCATCTCCGCGTACTCGCTCACGATCGAGCCGGCCGGTCACTTCCTCAACTGGCAGCAGGATCCGTTCGGGAACTTTCTCGGGCGGGCGGTGTTCCCGAAGCCGGCGCGGCAGCTCCAGGTGTTGGTCGACCTGATCGCCGAGCTCGAGGTCCAGAACCCGTTCGACTTCTTCGTCGACCCGAGCGCCGAGCACTGGCCGTTCCAGTACGAGCCCCAGCTCGCGCAGGACCTGTCCCCCTATCGCGAGACGGCGGCGGTCGGGCCGCGGCTCCACGGCTTCCTCGCGGCGGTGAGTCGCGAGCGCCGGCGCGCGATCGACTTCCTGGTCGACCTGAACCGCCAGACCCACGCGGCCGTGGGTTACGTGATCCGCATGGACCCCGGCGTGCAGACGCCCGAAGAGACGCTCGAAAAGGGCTCCGGCTCGTGCCGCGACTCGGCCTGGCTCCTGGTGCAGGCGCTCCGGAACCTGGGCTTCGCGGCGCGCTTCGCCAGCGGCTACCTGGTGCAGCTGGCGCCCGACGAGAAGCCGCTCGAGGGCCCTGCCGGGCCGAGTCACGACTTCGCCGACCTGCACGCCTGGGCGGAGGCGTATCTGCCGGGCGCCGGCTGGATCGGGCTCGACCCGACCTCGGGCTTGCTGGCCGGCGAGGGCCACATTCCGCTCGCCTGCACGCCCGAGCCCTCGAGCGCGGCGCCGATCACGGGCGCGGTCGACGAATGCGAGGTCGCGTTCTCGTTCGCGCTGGCGGTGGAGCGGATCCGCGAGGACCCGCGAGTCACTCGACCGTACACCGATGCGCAGTGGAGCGCGATCGACGCGCTGGGCCGCGCGGTCGACGAGCGGCTCGAGCTCGGCGACGTGCGACTTACCCAGGGCGGCGAGCCGACCTTCGTGGCGATCGACGACCCGGATGCCCCCGAGTGGACGACCGCGGCGCTGGGCGGGCGCAAGGCGGAGCGCGCCGAGGATCTCTTGCGCCGCCTGCAGGCGCGGCTCGCGCCCAACGGCTTCCTGCACTTCGGCCAGGGTAAGTGGTATCCCGGTGAGTCACTCCCGCGCTGGGCCTACGGCTGCTACTGGCGGCGCGACGGCGAGCCGATCTGGAGCGATCCGGAGCTGTTCGGGGACGCGCGCCGGCCGGCCGGTCACGGCGCCGCGCAGGCGCAGGACTTCGTGACCGCGCTGGCCAAGCGGCTCGAGCTCGATCCCGTGTTCGCGCTGCCCGCCTACGAGGACGCCTGGTACTACCTGTGGCGCGAGCGGCGGCTGCCGACCAACGTCGATCCGCACGACTCGAAGCTCGAGGATCCCGAGGAGCGCGCGCGGCTGGCGCGCGTGCTCGACCGCGGACTGGGCGCGGTGGCGGGCTACGCCTTGCCGCTGCAGCCGCGGCCCAGCTGGGAGGGCGGGCAAGTGAGCTGGCGCTCGGGCCCGTGGTTCCTGCGCCGCGAGCGCCTGTATCTGCTGCCGGGTGACTCGCCGATGGGCTTCCGCCTGCCGCTCGACTCACTGCCCTGGGTGGCGCAGGGCGAGATGCCCTTCGTCGCGGACGTCGACCCGTTCGAGTCGCGCCCGCCTCTGGCGCGCCGCGCGCAGCAGCGCCACCTGCCCGCGTCGCCGGCCACGAACGATCCGCGCCAGCTGCAGCGGCCGCAGCTCGGGGAGTCCGCGCCCTGGCTGGTGCGCACCGCGCTCTGCGTCGAGCCCCGCGACGGCCTGCTGCACGTGTTCCTCCCGCCGCTGGCTCGGCTCGAGGAGTATCTCGCGCTGGTCGCGGCGCTCGAGGAGACCGCGAGCGCGCTCCGGCTGTCCGTGCGTCCGGAAGGCTATACGCCACCGTCCGACCCGCGCCTGGCCAAGCTCGAGGTGACGCCCGACCCTGGCGTGATCGAGGTCAACGTCGCCCCGGTGAGTCATTGGCGCGAGCTGGTGGCGGAGACGGCGGGCTTGTACGAAGACGCCAAGCAGGCGCGGCTGCGCGCGGAGAAGTTCGCGCTCGACGGCAGTCATACGGGGACCGGCGGGGGCAATCATGTCACGCTGGGCGGGCCGACCGCCGCCGACAGTCCGCTCTTGCGCCGGCCCGACTTGCTGCGCAGCCTGATCGGATATTGGCAGGATCACCCGTCGCTCTCGTACCTGTTCTCGGGGCTGTTCATCGGCCCCACGAGTCAGTCGCCGCGCGTCGACGAGGCGCGCAGCGACGCGCTGCACGAGCTCGAGCTCGCGTTCCGGAGGCTGCCCGACGCGCGCGCGGGAATCGGAGCGCCGCCCTGGCTGGTGGATCGCGTGTTGCGCAACCTGCTGGTCGACGCGACCGGAAACACCCACCGCACCGAGCATTGCATCGACAAGCTCTACTCGCCGGACGGAGCGCGCGGCCGGCTGGGGCTGGTGGAGCTGCGCGGCTTCGAGATGCCACCGCACCCGCGGCTCTCGTGCGTGCAGCAGCTCCTGGTCCGCGCGCTGGTGGCTCGCTTCTGGGAGGAGCCCTACCCGGCGCGGCTGGTGCGCTACGAGACACAGCTCCACGACCGCTACATGCTGCCGCACTTCGTGGAGCACGACTTCCGCGACGTGCTCGAGGAGCTGCGCCGCGCGGGCTTCGCGTTCGACCCGGCCTGGTTCGCGCCGTTTCTCGAATTCCGCTTCCCGAAGATCGGCGAGATCGCGAAGAGCGGCATCGCGCTCGAGCTGCGCCGCGCGCTCGAGCCGTGGCACGTGTTGGGCGAAGAGCCGGCGGCGGGCGGGACGGCGCGCTACGTGGACTCCTCGCTGGAGCGGCTGCAGGTGAAGGTGCGCGGGGGCGTGGGCGAGCGCTACCAGGTGGCCTGCAACGGCCGCGCGCTGCCGCTGCATCCGACCGGCGCGCGCGGCGAGTCCGTGGCGGGCGTGCGCTTCCGCGCCTGGCAGCCGCCCTCGGCGCTCCATCCCACGATCCCCGTGCACGCGCCACTCACGTTCGAGGTGGTCGATACCTGGCTCGAGCGCTCGCTGGGCGGCTGCACCTACCACGTGTCTCACCCGGGCGGCCGCGCCTACGATCGCTTCCCCATGAACGCCGCCGAGGCCGAGGCCCGGCGCAGCACGCGCTTCTCGCCGCTGGGTCATACTCCCGGAAGGGTCCGGCTCGCGCCCGTAACTCCGAATCCCGACTTTCCGCTCACGCTCGACCTGCGCTGGAGCTGAGGATGCGCGCGTGAGCGACTCGCGAGCAGCCTCTCTCGGCTACCCAACACTGGCCGGTCATCGCGACGAGATGGTCGACGAGCGCGGGCTGCCGCGCGCGCAGTGGGAGCCGCTGGTGCGAGAGCTCGCGCGCCTGGGTCCGCCCGAGCTCGAACGCCGCTGGGAGGCCGCGCGCCGGCTGATCCACGAGAACGGCGTGACTTACAACGTGTACGGCGACCCGCGCGGCATGGACCGGCCGTGGGAGCTCGATCCGTACCCGCTCGTGCTCGCGCCCGAGGAATGGGCCGGGCTGCGCGATGGGCTGGCGCAGCGCGCCCGGCTGATCAACGCGGTGCTCGCCGACGTGTACGGCACGCAGCAGCTGCTGTGCGACGGGCTCCTGCCCGCGGAGCTGGTGTTCGCGCACCCGAGCTATCTGCGCCCCTGCGTCGGCGCGGCCGCGAACGCCGCGAGCCTGCAGATCTACGCGGCCGACGTGGCGCGCGCGCCCGACGGCCAGTGGTGGGTGCTGGCAGACCGGACGCAGGCGCCCTCGGGCGCCGGCTACGCGCTCGAGAACCGGCTGGTGCTCTCGCGCATCCTGCCCGAGGCCTTCCGCGACAGCCGGGTCGAGAGACTCGCCGGCTTCTTCCAGCGTCTGCGCGACACGCTGCGCGCGCTGGCGCCGCAGCACCGCGACAACCCGCGCGTGGCCTTGCTCACGCCCGGGCCCTACAACGAGACCTACTTCGAGCACGCCTATCTCGCGCGCTATCTCGGCTTCACGCTGGTCGAGGGCGGCGATCTGACGGTGCGCGACCGCTGCGTCTATCTGAAGACGCTGGGCGGGCTCGAGCCCGTGGACGTGATCCTGCGCCGGGTCGACGACGGCTTCTGCGACCCGCTGTCGCTGCGCAGTGACTCCTCGCTGGGCGTGGCCGGCCTGGTGCACGCCGTGCGCGCGGGCAACGTGGCGGTCGCGAACGCGCTGGGCAGCGGCCTGGCCGAGAGCCCGGCGCTCCTGGCTTTCCTGCCCGGGCTGTGTCGCGCGCTGCTCGGCGAGGAGCTGCTGCTGCCCTCGGTCGCCACCTGGTGGTGCGGCCAGGACGACGCGCTCGGCTACGTGGAAGAGCACCTCGAAGAGCTGGTGGTGAAGCCGGCCTTCCCGGGCGCGGGGCTCGAGCCTGCGTTCGGCGCGCGGCTGTCGCGAGCCGAGCGCGAGTCACTCGTGGCCGCGCTGCGCGCGCGACCCTACGCTTACGTGGCGCAGGAGCAGGTGGCGCTCTCGACCGCGCCGGTCTGGAGCCCGGAAGGCATCCGCGCCCGCCACCTGGTGCTGCGCAGCTATGTCGCGGCGGGCGTCGACCCGGAGAGCTGGGAGGCGATGCCGGGCGGGCTGACGCGCGTCTCGAGCGCGCCCGATTCGCTGGTGGTCTCGATGCAGCGCGGCGGCGGCAGCAAGGACACCTGGGTGTGCTGCGAGCAGACGCCGAGTCACTTGACGCTGCTGCGGCCGCCCGGCGCGGCGATCGAGCTCACGCGCGGTGGCGCGGAGCTGCCCTCGCGCGTGGCCGACAATCTGTTCTGGTTGGGCCGCTACGTGGAGCGGGTCGAGGGCGCGGCCCGGCTGGCGCGCGCCAGCATCGCGCGCATCTCCGGCGACAGTCCCGAGAGCGACACCGCGCTGCCGGCATTGCTCGACGCGCTGGCGCGCAGCGGCGCCACCGAGGAGTCGAGCGCGCGCGACGGCCGCGAGCTGCTGGCGCTGCTCTTCGACAACGACTCTCCGCGCTCGATCCGAGTCACGCTGGCCGCGATCCATCAGCTCGCGTTCGCGCTGCGCGACCAGATCTCGCTCGACACCTGGCGCGTGCTGTCCGAGCTGCAGCAGGACGCCGCCGGCTCGTCCGCCGCGTCCTGGAGTCTCTCGGCCGCGCGCGACGTGCTGAACCGGATGATCGTGCGGCTGTCCGCCTGGAGCGGACTCACGATGGAGAGCATGACCCGCACGCTGGGCTGGCGCTTCGCCGACATGGGCCGGCGCATGGAGCGCGGCACCTGGGTCGCCACGCTCCTCGCTGCCTGTCTGGTCGAGAGCGACGAGGACGAGCCCGCGCGGCTCGAGGCGATGCTCGAGGTGGCCGAGAGCGCGATCACCTACCGCCGCCGCTACCGCGGCGAGCTGCAGGCGGTGCCCGCGCTCGACCTCTTGCTCTGCGACGAGACCAATCCGCGCTCGCTCGTGTTCCAGCTGGCGGCGCTGGAGCAGCACCTCAGCCACCTGCGCGACGCCGGCGCGGGCGCGGAGCGCACGCTCGACGAGCGGCTGGCGTTGGGCGCGCTCACCCGCGTGCGCGTGGCCGACGTCGCGGAGCTGTGTCAGGTCTACGCCGGCAAGCGACTCAAGCTCGCGGAGCTGTTGACCCGCACGCTCGGTGACCTGCCGGCGCTCTCCGACGCGCTGACGCGCAGCTATCTCTCGCACGCCGGCGAAGCCCGGCGCATCGAGCACTTCTAGGAGCCGCGGTGCGCTACCGAGTCACTCACGAGACGGTCTACGAGTACGAAGAGCTGGTCTCGATCGCGCATAACGAGCTGCGGCTCGAGCCGCGCGAGACCGAGCGGCAGGAGCGCCTCGGCACGGCGCTGCGGATCGAGCCGATGCCGCGCGCGACCACGACCGAGCGCGACTACTTCGGCAATCCCGCTCACTTCTTCACGGTCGAGGACCCGCACCACCGCATGGTGCTGGTGGCGCAGAGCGAGCTCGAGATCCGCGCGCCCGCCGAGGGGCAGCCCGAGACTCCCGCCTGGAACGAGCTCCGCGAGTCACTGCGCGGCGAGCTCGCTGCCACGGGCCTGGCGGCGTTCGAGATGTGCTTCCCCTCGCCGCTCGTGCCGCTCGCCAGGGAGTTCGCCGACTACGGCGCGCCGTTCTTCGCCACCGGCCGGCCGATCCTGGACGGCGTGCTCGACCTGACTCACCGCATCCATACCGACTTCGCCTACCGGCCGGGCGCCACCTCGGTGACCACGCCGGTGCGCGACGTGCTCGCCGCCCGCGAAGGCGTGTGTCAGGACTTCGCGCACCTCGAGCTCGCCTGCCTGCGCTCGCTCGGGCTGCCGGCGCGCTACGTCAGCGGCTACCTGCACACGCAGCCCGCCGAGGGCCGCGAGCGGCTGGTCGGCGCCGACGCGAGCCACGCCTGGGTCTCGGTGTACTGCGGTCCCGCGGGCTGGATCGACGTGGACCCGACCAACGACTTAGTGGTGCGCGACCAGCATCTCACCCTGGCCTGGGGCCGGGACTACGGCGACGTTTCGCCCATCAAAGGAGTGATTCTCGGCGGCGGCGGGCACACCGTCGAGGTCGGCGTCGACGTCGCGCTGATCGCGAGCTGAGAAAGAAATCACTCATCTGGCGCATTTCGGTGCGCAAACCTGAATTCACTCCGGCTTCATGCCGTCCCACGCGCGGCTTTTCCGGAGGAAGCTCTGCGATTTCTCGTGCTCGCGATTGGACTCGCGTGGATGGCAGGGGTGACTGCGCGCGCGGACGAACCTGCGCCGCCCCCGGCGCCGTCCGCGGCGAAGCTCTCGCTGCAGGACGCGTTGGCGCGCATGCGCGAACGCGGCTTCGACGTCCTGACCGCGGATGCGGCCGTGCGCGCGGCCGAAGGTGATGCGATGACGGCGTCCGCGTTTCCAAACCCGTTGGTCAGCGGCGGCGGCGGCCACACCTTCCACTACGACCCCAACCAGTGCGCGCAGAGCGGGTGCTCGGCCACGCAGTGGTCGGGCAGTCTCTCCGACCAGGGACTGCTGGCCGACCTCTTGATCGGGAAGCGCCGGCTGCGCGCGCAGGTCGCGGACGCGGCGCTCGCCGCTACGCGTCTGCAGCGCGACGACGCGATCCGCACGCTGTCCGCCCTTGTCGCGAAGGCCTGGGTCGACACGGCCGTGGCCGGCGCGCTCGAACGCACCGCGCAAGACGCCGCTCACTCCGCATCCGAGATCTCGAAGCTCGTCGACCTGCGCTGGCACGCGGGCGACGTCTCGGAGGCCGACGCCGCCCGAGCCGAGACCGCGAAGCTCGAGGCCGAACAGGCCGTGGACGCGGCGCACGAGAATCTCGCGCAGGCGAAGGCCGCGCTGGGCTTCCTGCTCGGCGAGCGCGAGGCCACGCCCGACTTCGAGGTCGAGTCACAGCTGCCGCCCTGCGTCGCGCCGGCGGACTACGCCGCCGCCTCGCAGGCTGAGCTGCTCGAGCGCGCGCGCGCCGGCCGGCAGGACCTGGCAGCGGCGAAGGAGGCCGTCTCGAGCGCCGATCTGGGCGTTTCGCTGGCCAAGCGCCAGCGCATTCCCGACATCGCGCTGGGCGGCAGCTACGTGCAGGAAGGCACCGGCAACTCCGCGATCCAGCCGCCCACGGCGGCGCTTGCGCTGACCGTCCCGATCCCCATCTTCTATCAGGGAGAGGGCGAGGTCGCGCATGCGCAGGCCGTGCTCGACGCCCAGCACATCGCGCTCTCGCGGCTCGACGCGCAGATCGCCTCCGACGTCGCCTCCTCTTTCGCGTCGTGGCAGTCGGCGCAGAGCCGGGTGAGTCGCATGGAGTCGACTACTCTGGCGCGCGCGCAACGGGCGGAGGAGCTCGTCGACTACCAGTACCGGCGCGGCGCCGCTTCGCTCTTGGAGCTGCTCGACGCGCAGCGCACCTTTACGACGACTCAGGCCGAGTATCGGCAGAACGTCGGCGATTGGTGGTCCGCGCTGTACCAGCTCGAGACCACGACTGGAAAGGAGCCGAATCCGTGATCCGCTCTCGAACTCTCTGCACGCTGGTGGCCGTGGCGGCGCTCGCCGGCTGCGGCAGTCACTCCCGGGAGCTGGAGCCCGATGAGCCGCGCGTGAACGGCGACACCGTCACCCTGGGCGAGGGCAGTCCGCAGCTCGCCGCCTTCCAGACCGAAGCCGCGAAGCCGGCCAAGCCAGCGGCGCTCGAGCTGAACGGGCGCATCGCCTGGGACGAGAACGCCACCGTGCGCGTGTACTCGGCGTTCGGCGGACGAGTCAGTCGCATCCGCGCGCAGCTCGGCGACCACGTGAAGCGCGGCGACGTGCTGGCGGAGCTGGCCTCGCCCGACTACGGCCAGGCCGAGGCCGACGAGAAGACGGCCGCGAGCGAGCTGCGGCTGGCGGAGCGCACGCTCGCGCGCCAGAAGGACTTGTTCGACCACGGCGCGGCGCCACGCCGCGAGCTCGAAGCCGCCGAAGCGGACCTGGACCGGGCGCGCGCCGAGCAGGAGCGCGCGCTGGCGAAGCTCTCCGCCTACGGCGGCCACGGCGGCGCCGTCGACGGCAGCTTCCCGCTGCGCGCGCCGATCGACGGCGAGATCGTCGAGCGCAACCTGACTCCGGGCCAGGAGGTGCGCCCCGACCAGATGCTGGCCGGCACGCCCGCGCTGACCGCGCCGCTGTTCACGATCACCGATCCGACTCACTTGTGGGTGGTGCTCGACGTGGACGAGCACGACGCGCAGTCGCTGATTCCGGGGCAGGGCTGCGTGATCCGGCCGCACCTCGGCGGCGACCGCGCCTTGCCCGGCAAGATCTCGACGGTGAGTCAGTTTCTCGATCCCGCCACGCTCACGGTGAAGGCGCGCGCGCTCGTGGACAACCCCGACCGCCGGCTGCGGGCGGAGATGCTGGTGACCGTGAACGTCGACTCACCGGCCGACAAGGTGGTCCAGGAGGTGCCGGCGCGCGCCGTGTTCCTGGCGGGCGAGAAGCACTACGTGTACGTGGCTTCCGGCGCGGGCCGCTTCGCGCGCACGCCGGTCGACATCGGTCTCGAGCACGACGGGGTGCTGCAGGTCGATCACGGCATCGGGCAGGGCGACGCGGTCGTCGTCGACGGTACGCTCCTGCTCGAGAAGCTCTACCGAGAGCATGCGACCGGTTCCTGAGATTCGATGATCGGACGCCTGGTCCACTTCGCGCTGCGCCAGCCGCTGTTCACGCTGGTGATGGTGCTGCTCTTCGTCGGCGCCGGCGTGTTCGCGTTCGTGCAGCTGCCGATCGAGGCGTTCCCCGACGTCTCGGACACGCAGGTGCAGGTGATCACGCTGTTCCCGGGTCGCGCCCCGGAAGAGGTCGAGAAGCAAGTCACGATCCCGCTCGAGATCGCGCTCTCGGCGGTGCCGCACGCGGTGCGGCTGTTCTCGCACACGCAGTTCGGACTCTCGTTCATCGTCATCACTTTCGACGACAAAGTCGACGATTACTTCGCGCGCGCGCGCATCCAGGAGCGACTCACGCTCGCCGACCTGCCCGAGGGCGTCGAGCCCGACCTGGCGCCGCTCGCCACCCCGATCGGCGAGCTCTACCGCTTTCGCCTGAAGGGTGACGGCTGGGATCCGCGCGACCTGCGCACGCTCGAAGACTGGGTGGTCGAGCGCTATCTGAAGCACGCCGACGGCGTGGCCGACGTGGTGAGTCAGGGCGGCTCGATCAAGCAGTACGAGGTGCACCCCGACATGGGCCGGCTGCGCGGCTACGGCATCACGCTCGAGCAGGTGCTCGGCGCGCTGCAGCGCGGCAACGCCAACGCCGGTGGCTCGTACGTGGAGCGTGGCGCGCAGCAGTATCTGATCCGCGGCGTCGGCATGCTGCGCACGAAGGACGACATCGAGCGCATCGTGGTGTCCTCGCACCAGGGAGTGCCGGTGCTGGTGCGCGACGTCGCCGAGGTCGAGATCGGCGCCGTACCGCGGCAGGGCATCGTCGGCCAGGACCAGGACGACGACATCGTGAACGGCATCGTGCTGATGCGGAAGGGCGAGAACCCGTCGCTCGTGCTCGAGCGCGTGAAGGAGCAGATGCAGCTCCTGAACACCAAGATCCTGCCACAGGGCGTGCAGATCGTTCCCTACTACGACCGCACCTGGCTGATCGACACGACGCTGCACACCGTGTTCCACAACCTCGCCGAAGGGGCGATGCTGGTCACGCTCGTGCTGTATCTCTTCCTGGGGAACTTCCGAGCGGCGGCGATCGTGGCGCTCGTGATTCCGCTGGCGCTGCTCTCCACCTTCCTGGGACTCACCTGGCGCGGCATTCCGGCGAATCTACTGTCGCTGGGCGCGATGGACTTCGGGATCATCGTCGACGGCGCGGTGATCGTGGTCGAGAACGTCTTCCGCAAGCTGTCCGAGCGCGGCGAGATGTCGGACGCGGAGAGACTCGAGGTCGTGGCGCAGGGCGCCACCGAGGTCGGGCGACCGACCTTCTTCTCGATGCTGATCATCATCGCGGCGCACCTGCCGATCTTCACGCTGCAGCGCCACGAGGGCCGGATCTTCGCGCCGATGGCCTGGACCGTGACCAGCGCCCTGGTCGGGTCACTCCTGTTCTCGCTCACGTTGGTGCCGTTGCTCTGCACGTTCTTCCTGCGCCGCAACATCGCGCACGAAGAGAACGCGCTCGTCCGCGCCTGCCGCCGCGCCTACGCGCCGATCCTGGACTGGGCGCTCGACCGCCGGAAGCTGGTGATCGCGCTGGCCGCGGGCGCGCTGCTGGCGAGCCTGCTCCTGGCGTCGCGGCTCGGCACCGAGTTCCTGCCCGAGCTCAACGAGGGCACGATCTGGGTGAACGTGACTCTGCCGCCCGGGATCTCGCTCTCCGAGACCACCACGCTGTGTCACAAGATGCGCGACCTCTTGCGCAAGACGCCCGAGGTGAGCAGCGCGATCTCGAAGGCCGGCCGGCCCGAGGACGGCACCGACCCGAAGCCGCTCAACATGGTCGAGATCTTCGTCGGCCTGAAGCCGGACTCGGAGTGGCGCTCGGGCATGAGCAAGGACGACCTCTTGCACGAGATGGACGAGAACCTGTCGGCGCTGCCCGGCATCGAGGTCAGCTTCTCGCAGCCGATCCGCGACAACGTGCTCGAGAGCATCTCGCAGATCGACGGCCAGGTGGTGGTGAAGGTGTTCGGCGACGACGTCGAGAAGCTGCACCAGAACGCCGACGCGATCGTGCGCACGGTTCGCGACGTGCGCGGCGTCGCGCGCGCGTTCATCGACCGCGCCGGCGAGGTGCCGCAGAAGGTGATCGACGTCGACCGCGACCGCGCCGGCCGCTACGGCCTCGACGTGCAGGACGTGCAGGACGTGATCGAGACGGCGCTCGGCGGCAAGGTCGCGACGCAGCTCTGGGAGGGCGAGAAACACTTCGGAGTCACGCTGCGGCTGCGCGAAGACCAGCGCGAGCTCGCGCGCCTGAAGGACGTGCTGGTCGACACGCCCGGCGGCGCGCACGTGCCGTTGCAGGAAGTCTCGAGCTCGCGCGAGACCGAAGGCGCCATGAACATCAGCCGCGAGAACGGCACGCGCGTGGCGGCGATCGGGGTGTTCATCCAGGGCCGCGACATGGGCAGCGTGGTGGCCGACATGCAGGCGCGCGTGACGGCGCTGAACCTCGCACAGGGCACGGTGGTGACTTGGAGCGGCGAGTTCGAGAATCAGGAGCGCGCGATGAAGCGGCTGTCGCTGATCGTGCCGATCAGCGTGTTCCTGATCTTCGTGCTCTTGTTCAACGCGTTCAACTCCGTGCGCTCGGCGCTCCTGATCCTGGGCAATGTGCCGTTCGCGCTGATCGGCGGCATCGTGGCGCTGTTCGTGACCGGGATCCCGCTGAGTGTCTCGGCCGCGATCGGCTTCATCGCGCTGTTCGGCCAGGCGGTGCTGAACGGCGTGGTCATGGTGAGCGTGTTCAACGACGAGCGCGCCGCCGGCAAGACCGCGCACGAGGCGGTGCTGGCCGGCGCGCGCGTGCGGCTGCGCACCGTGCTGATGACCGCGCTGCTCGCGATGCTGGGTCTACTGCCGATGGCGCTCTCGCACGGCATCGGCAGCGAGACTCAGCGGCCGCTCGCGGTCGTGATCATCGGCGGCCTGATCTCGGCGACCGCGCTCACCCTGATCGTGCTGCCCGTCCTTTATCTCGTGGCCGCGCGCGACGACTGAGCGCGAGCGCCGCGCCCAGCGCGGCCACGAGCAGGAGCGCCGCCGCGCGCGGCAGCGCCGGGATCGGCAGCGCCTGCTGGCTCGCGCTCTGGATCGTGCCCGTCGTCACGATCGCCGTGCCGCTCGCCAGCCCGAAGACGTGCGCGGCGGCCAGCGTGGCGTTGCCGTTGATCGCGGCCGCGACCGCGCCCGCGAGCTGCGCCGCGGTCTGGTCCGGCGTGCGCTGCACCACCAGCGTGACTCCGCTGATCGTCATCGTGACCGACGCCGGCAAGCCGGTGATCAGGAACGCGTGCACCGGATCGGTCAGGTCCAGCGGGCGCGCGAACACCACGTAGTTCGAGCCCGCGTTCGAGGGCAGGTTGCCGCCCAGGGCGACCGCGCCGGCCGCGAAGTCGCGCCGGAACAGGCGGAACTCCTGCGTCGGGTCGGTGTCGGCGACGTCGAGGATCTCGCCGGTCGGCGTGAAGCCGTTGGCCAGCCACGGCGGCTGACTCGCGGAGCGCGAGTCGAAGCCCACGAACACCGATGCCGCCGACGACACGTTGAAGGTCAGGTGCGGGTTCGTGCTCACCGACTTGTCGTCGTTCGCGGTCTTGATCCACTGCGAGCACTCGTAGGCCGCGGGAACGTCGGTCAGCACGTGCGCCCCCGGGGTGGTGCGGTCGATGTAGTAGAAGTCACCACCGCGCAGGTTGGCGGTCACGTACGCCTTGTTCGTCGAGACCGTGATGCCGGAGATCAGCGCGCTCACGTTCGGGCAGGCGCGCTCACGCGCCAGCACCAGCAGATAGGAGAACGACTCCTTGTGACTGCCCGTGAAGGCGGTGTCTCCGAAGCCGCTGACGGCCACCTTCCAGCTTCCGGCCTGGCCGGGGGGCACCGTGAACAACAGGTTCGACTGGAAGCCGGGGCCGCCGTCGTCGTTCGTGCCTCCGGCGGCGAGCGTGCCCGAGGGACTGAAGATGCCCAGCAGCGAGTCGTTGCGCTCGCCGTTCGCGGGCGTGAACGTGCCGGTCTTGAGATCGAAGATCGAGACCGCGATCCGATCGCCCGCCTCGAGATCGATCTTGTAGTAGTCGACGTCGTTGGCGGTGAGCGTGCCACTCAGCACGCCCGCCTCGGCGGGCAGCGCATTCGCGGTGGCCAGCGTGTTGTTGCCCTCCAGCTCGTGGAGCGCCGGCGGATTCGAGACCGCCGCCACCACGAGCGTGTACGGCACGAGTCCCGTTGCGGCCTCGAAGTGAGTGCCGTTCCAGCTGGTGTCTCCGAAGCCGCTGACCGCGATCCGCTGCGTGCCGGTGCTGGTGACCGGCACGGCGAGCCGCGAGAAGAAGCCCGAGCCCGAGTCGTCGTCGCTGGCCAGCGCCGGCGGCGTCGTGCCGGTGAACAGGCCGAGCGCCGTGTCGTTGCGCTCGCCCGCGGCGTCCTCGAACAGCGCCGCGAGCAGCAGCTGTCCCGAGCTCAGCGAGAACGCATAGGCGTCCACGTCGTGCGCGTCCAGCGAGCCGCGGATCAGCTTCGCTCCGTTCGGAAACGCCGTCGAGAAGGCCTGGAGATTCCAGGGCACCGGCTCGGCGTTGGTGAGTGGATCGTCCTCGGAGTTGTCCGGATCCTTGGTGGGCCGATCCTCGGACTCGGTGAAGCCCGCGGCGTGGGCGAGGCTGCCGATCCAGAGACTCGCACAGGCGAGCGCCAGCAGGGCGAAGAGACGACTCACGCGGGTTCCTCCTCTGTGAGTGGTGGAGAGAGCGTTCCTGGCGGGGACCAGGAGTAGACGTCGAACAGCGCGCTGCGGCCGCGTACCCGCTGAGATGGACGGAGCGCGAAGTCCCAGGCCTCGTCGCCGGCCGCCTTGTGAGTCGCGACGTCGATCACGACCGCCGCGCCGAGCTCGCGCGTCATGCGTTCCAGCCGCGCCGCCAGGTTGGTGGTGTTGCCGAGCGCGACCCAGATCGAGCGGTCGACCGCGCGCACGTTGCCCACGTAGCCGGGTCCGGTGGCGACGCCGATGCCGACGTGGAAGCGGTGTGGCCGGCCGGAGGCATCGCGCACCGCCAGGGTCGGCACCTGCAGCGCGATCGCGCGCGCGGCGCGCACGGCCGCGCGCTCCTTCTCGGCCAGCGCGCGCGGCGCCCCGAACACGGTCATGAGTCCGTCTCCGTTGAACTCGACCACCGAGCCGCCGCAGTCGGTCACGATCTGCGACACGGCTTGGGTGTAGGCGCTGACCGCGCCGAAGATCGTCTCGGGCCGCTGGCCCTCCGAGAACGAGGTGTAGCCGCGGATGTCGACGAACAGCACCGTGACTTCGCGCTCGCCCGCCTCGAGCTCCGAGCCCGCGACCAGCTCGCGCGCCACCGCGCCCGGCACGTACGCGCGCAGGCGCTCGACCAGCGCTCGTGTCTCGCGCGCCAGGTCGTCGCGGCCGAAGTGCAGGAGCTCGTCGGCCGCTTTGTCGGCGAGGCTCAGCAAGAGTGCCCGGTCGGTCGCGGTGAAGACGTCGCCAGAGCGCTTTCCACCCAGACACAGGAGACCCGCGAGCTCGCCGCGCACGTGCACGGGCACCACCAGCTCGACGCCCATCGCGGCCAGCGCCGCGCGCTCGACCGGGTGCTCGCCGGTCCAGGGCAGCGCCGTGTCGAGCGGCATCGCGCGCAGGGCGAGGGCGCGCGCCAGCGACCCGTCGAGCGCGAACGCGGGAGTCACCGCCGGGCCGCGCGCGTAGACCGGCGCGAACTCACCGGCCCCTCGCGCGTAGACCGCAGTCGTGGTGAGCGTCAGGATCTCGCTCACGCGCTGACCCAGCACCAGCAGCACGTCGGCGGCCTTCGCGCACTGGGCGAGCTCGAGCCGGAGCTGCTGGGCCTCGAGCGCCAGGATCCGGCGCTCCGGGTAGATGCGCTCCTGCAGCAGGCGGTCGATCCGGCGCAAGGCCAGGAACGCGCCGCCGCCGAGAACCAGCGCGAGCGCCGGCTCACTCACCTTGGGGTCGACCCACTCCTGCGCCGCCGACGCGACCGTGGGCACGGTCAGCACGCCCGCGCTGATCAGGCCGATGCCGACCAGCGGTGAGATCGCGGCCGCCGTCAGCAGCCGGTCGACGTCGAGCAGGTTGTAGCGCGCGAGCGCGATGAAGAGACACACTGGCAGCGCGAGACTGAGAGCCAGCGCCGCCTCGTACACCCACCAGAGCGAAGGCACGGCGAGCGCGACCAGGCTCGCGACGAGCGCCGGCACCAGGCCCACCCACAGACCCACCATCACCCACTTGAGCTGGCGCCGGCCGATCGCCCCCGCGTCGCGGTAACGCCGGGTCAGCAGCGCGAGAAAGACTGCGATGAACGCGACCTGCAGGAGCAGCGACGCAAGCCGCGAGACGCTCGATCCGTACGGCACGCCGAAGGCCCAGCTGGTGACGACCGGTCCGGTCGACGCGAACAGCCACGGCCAGGCCCGGCCGCGCGCGCGGTGTGGTGCGTCTTCGGGAAAGATCAGCGCGGTGCGCAGCGCGAGCGGCATGAACAGCGTGGTGGCGACCGCGAAGCTGCCGATGCCGATGCGCGTGAACGGCGCCGCACCCCAGAAGTAGGTCCAGTGGAAGGCGTAGGCGGTCATGCCGAAGTAGAACGCCCGCCCGAGCTTCGAGCCGCGCGTGCGCCAGAACGCGAGCGCGCCCAACAGCGCGAAGGCTGCGCCGGTCACGCTGCGCCGCCAGGGCTGCTCGATCGGCACGAGCGGCAGCGTGACTCGCTGCCACTCACCGCCGCGCACGCGCTCCACCGTGACCTTGCCCTGGACGGCCTGGGCGTAGACGGCGGTCACGAAGTCGAGCGGCGATGCGCCCAGGAGACCCGCGCCGCCCACGCTCGCGAGCGAGTCGCCCGGCGCCAGCCCGCCGGCGTCGGCGCCGGGCCAGAGCGCGCGCACGCTCGGCAGGCTCCGCGCCGAGTCGGCCGAAGCCACGTAGACCGGAATCCAGGCGAGCTTTCCCTGCACGACCTGTCCCAGATGGATCACGAAGCAGACCGCCCACAGACTCGTGAGTGCGAACAGCATCACGAGGTCGGCGGCGCGCATGCGCGGCCGGCGAGCGCTCACTCGCTACGGACCCACCACTGCGATGTCCACCTTGAAGCGGCGCACGGTCGCGAGGATGTCCGTGCCCGCCGAATGGTCCGAGAAGCGCAGGTTGGTCGCCGACAGGTTGCACGGCGTGGCGTCGGTGCAGATCGGCACCTCGTCCACGCGCGACAGCACCACGTGCTGGTTGCCGGTGCGGCCGACGACCGGCCCGACGGCGGCCTCGGCCGCGGGCGGCAAGCCCCCCCAGCGGAGCTGCAGCGTCTGTCCGCTCATCGACTTCTCGGCGATCGAGCTCTCGACCGCCGGCTCGTTCCAGCCGGCTTCGGGAGTGGCGCTGCCCTCGGGCCAGGCAGGGATCTGCGGCAGACAGTCGCCCGGGTTCACGGGAGTGCAGTTGTTGCCGTCGGGCAGCCGCGCGAAGGTCTCGGCCCAGGCGTACTTCTTGCCGTTCAGCGTGAACTCGAGCAGCAGCGTGAACAGCGCGTTGTTGCTGAGCTCGCAGCTCCCGACCTGACTCCCGGTGGCGTTCGTGCAGCCGCTGAGCGAGGTGGTGGTCCAGCCCGCGCCCGGGGTCTTCGTGTCGGCGATGATCGTGAGCAGACCGCGCGCGGCGATGCGCACGTTCACGAAGCCGGTGCAGGTGCCGCCGCCGTTGCAGGTATTCGCGACCGGACAGCTCACTCCCGGGTTGGTGCCGCCTTCGCAGATGCGCCCCGAGCCCGTGGCGCCCGAGAGCTCGGACGCGCGAGCCTCCGGGGCCGGGCTCGCCGCATAGGCGTTGCCCGCGCACAGCAGCGCGCCCAGCCAGGCCAAGAGCGCCGTTCTTCGAGTCATGCCGATCCTCCTTGCGAGAGTGAGTTGCGCCGCGCGCCGACGAGCGCGAGCGCGAGCGAGACGAGACAGAGCAGCGCGACTCCGCCTTCGCCGAGCCGCTGGTAGAGCGTGACCGCGTGCGAGCGCCGCAGCTCTGCGGCGATCACCTCCGGACCGTCGCCGAGGCTCTGCGCGCTGACTCGCCCGTGCGGATCGATCACCGCCGAGACGCCGGTCGCGGTCGCGCGCACGAGATAGCGCCGGTTCTCGAGCGCGCGGAAGCGGGCGCTCGCGAGCTGCTGAGCGGCGGCCTCGGGCGCGCCGAACCAGTAGTCGTTCGACGGGTTGGCCAGGATCTCGGCGCCGGCGCGCGCGAGCCCGCGCGCGACTTCCGGGTACAGCGCCTCGCCGCACACGAACGCGCCGACCCGGCCCGCCGTGGTCTCGAGCCAGCGCGGCTCGCTCCCTGCCACGTAGACCGCCGAGTCCGCGCGCAGCACGCTGCCGAGCGGCGCGTACTCGGAGAACGGCACGAGCCGCTGCTTGTCGTAGCCGACCGGGCCCACGTTTCCGGCGCGGTCGATCACGAACACCGAGTTGAAGTACTCGGTGCCTTGCGGCGCGAACACGTAGCGCGAGGCGCCCAGCACCACGTCGGCGCCGCCGGCGCGTACGCCGTCGAGCAGACGCGCGCGCTCTACCGTGGGCTCGGAGAGATAGAAGTCGATCGCGAATTCGGGCCAGAACACGAGCTCCGGCCGGCCGCGCGCCGCGAGCTCGTTCAGCTCGAGGTAGCGCGCCAGGTTGGCGTCGCGCAGCGCGCGGTCCCAGTGCAGGCCGCGACTCACCGCGCCCTGTACCAGCGCCACGCGCACCGGTCGGCCCACGCCGAAGCTGCGCGTGAGACTCCACTCACCGTAGGCGAGGACGCTGAGTGCCGCGATTGCGCTCCACGCAAGCGCGCGGCGCGGGCGGCGCGCCAAGCCCGGTGCGAGCTGTGCCGTGACTGCGGCACTCACCGTGACGACCAGCACGCCGAGCCCGATCGGGCCGGCGAGATCGGCGGCCTGGGCGAGCGGGGTGTCTCGCAGTGAGTAGCCCAGCAGCCCGAACGGGTTCGCCAGCGGCCCGTGGCTGCGCAGGAGCTCGGCCAGCCCGAAGCCACAGCCGACGAGCAGAGGGCTCGCGAGCCGCCGGCGCGCCGCGAGCGCGACGCCGGCCGCGAAGAGACCGTAGGGCACGCCGTCGACGGTGGCGCCGACGGCCAGGAGACTCAGCCAGGCCAGCCCGGGCCCGGCCGCGAAGTAGCGCTCGAGCATTCCCGGGAACCACCAGGCCACGCCGATCGTCGCGGCCAGCCCGAACGCGATGCCCAGCCCGAAGGCGGTGCGCGGCGTCGACGAAGCGCAGGCGAAGAGCAGGGGACACAACGCGATCCAGGCGAGCCAGCCGCCCGCACTCGTCGACAGCGCGGCGTAGAGCGCCGCGGACAGAAGCACGAGACACAGTCGAAACGCGGCCGAGCTCACTACAAATTCCACCGTCGACAAACGATCGGATCTTACACAGCCGCTCGCGCGGCTGCTGTGAAGCCTCCCACTCACTCGGTCAGGACTGACTAAACGCCCGGCGCGTCCGCCAGGATCACCGTGCCCGCCGCCGCGAACATGCCGCCCACGCCGTGCGCGACCGAGATCCGAACCCCGGGCACCTGCGCGGGCGCCGTGCCCCGCACCTGCCGCACGCTCTCCTGCAGCGCGAACATGCCGTACATGCCGGTATGCGTATAGGACAGGCCGCCACCGTTGGTGTTGAGCGGCAGCTTCCCGCCGGGGGCGGTGTTCCGCTCCCAGATGAAGCGGCCCGCCTCGCCGCGCTTCACGAAGCCGAGATCCTCGAGACCATAGATGGGGAGGTGCGCGAAGGCGTCGTAGATCATCAGGTGGTCCACGTCGGCCGGGGCGATGCGCGCTTCGGCGAAGGCCTGCCGGCCTGAGACCCGAAACGCTCGCGAGGTCGTGAAGTCCTCCATCTGGGAGAGCATGGGTGTCTCGCTGCTCTCACCGGTGCCGAGCACGTAGACGGGCTTCTGCGGGAAGTCGCGCGCGCGCTCCGCGGCGGTGAGCACCAGCGCGCCGCCACCGTCGGTGACGAGACAGCACTCGAGCAGGTGGAACGGGTACGCGATCAGGCGCGAGCCGAGCACGTCCTCCACGCCGATCGGGTCGCGGTGCATCGCGCGCGGGTTGCGGCCGGCCCACTCGCGCTGGATCACCGCCACCATCGCCAGCTCCTCATGAGTGAGTCCGAACTCCTTCATGTAGCGCAGCGCCGGGATCGTGAAGATCGTCGGCGGCCCGGCGATCCCGTAGGGCGCCTCGAACTGGCCGCCGAGCGAGGCCGGACCCCCGGGTCGGCCGCCCACGCCCACGCGCGAACGGCCGCTCTGGCCGTGCGTGATCAGCACGGTCTTGCAGTGACCCGCGGCGATCGCAGCCGCCGCGTGGCGCACGTGGATCATGAACGAGCAGCCGCCCACCTGAGTGCCGTCGACCCAGTTGGGGACGATCCCGAGATACTGGGCGATCGCCACCGGTGACTCGCCGGCGGTGGCCACGCCGTCGATGTCCTTGAACGAGAGCCCGCAGTCGTGGAGCGCGTTGCGTGCGGCGTCGGCGTGGAGCTCGATCTGAGACACGTTCGGGATCACGCCGAGCTCGCGGGTCTCGGCGGCGCCCACGACCGCGACCTTGCCGCGCACGCTCATCGCGCGGCCTCGGCCGGCTGGAATACGGGCAGCGAGATCTCGTCGTCGAGCTTCTGGAACCTGACTTCGAGCGGCATGTCGAGCTCGAGCGCCTCGGGCGTCTGCGCCACGCCCACCAGGTTCGTCATCATGCGCGGCCCCTCCTCGAGGGTCACCACGGCGATCGCGTACGGCGGCTCGAAGCCGGGCATCGGCCGGTGGTGGATCACGTAGCTGTAGAGCGTGGCGCGGCCGCTGGCGCGAAATACGACGGTGTCGCCGCTCGCGCAGAAGGGGCAGAAGGGCCGCGGCGGGAAATAGGCTTTCTTGCACGACCGGCAGCGCTGCAGGCGCAGCTCGCCGGCGCGCGCGCCTTCCCAGTAGTGTTTCGTCTCCGGCGTCGGAACGGGCTTCGGTCGACGAGGCTCGGGCACAGGGGACCTCCGGGCCCGAGAGCCTAAACGAAATCCGCGCGACTTACCGAACGGGCGGCTTGATCCGCTGACCCGTGATCTGATTCACGTAGATCTTCCACGGGTAGTGATCGCCCTCACCCTTCGAGCCGACCACGCGGAAGTGCTGAGACAGCGCGCGCCGCCAGCGCGGCGACGCGTTCGGCGTGGTCATGTGCGGCATCTTGCCGTGGTGAAAGGTCACGTCGCCGAGCTTCACCGGCTCGGGCACGACCTGGCTCTCGTCGACCTCGCACACGAGTAAGTCGCTCTGCACGTTGTCGGCGGGGCGGTGCACGAGGATGCCCTTCTTGTGAGCGCCCGGAACGAAGTGCATGCAGCCGTTCTCCACGCCGACGTCGTGGAAGGGCAGCCAGCAGGTGATTCCCCGCTCGTCCAGGTTGCGGCCCCAGTAGCCCTCGTCCTGGTGCCACGGCGTGCGCGCGCCCTCGCGCGGCGGCTTCGCCAGGAACTGGTCATACCAGAACTCCACCGGCTGGCCGAACAGCGTCGAGGCGAACTCCGTGGACCAGATTCGGAAGCGCTGCGCCGCGAGCTCGGCCTTGTGGAAGAGACTCGGGCTGGTCTGCACGATCTTGAAGGCGCGGTGCTCGCGATCGGTGCCCGCCTCCCAGGCCCAATCGAAGGCGACCCTCTCGCGGTTCGCGAGCAGGTCGTCGCAGATCGCCTGCAGCCGGTCGAGGTCGCGCGGCTCGATCGCATCGCGCACCACCAGATAGCCGTCGCGCCAGAAGCGCTCGATCTCGGCCTGGCCTGCGCTCGGGTAACTCATCGACGCCAAATTGACTGAAACCTCAAATTCAGTCAAGTTGAGACGCATGAACCCAGCCGCCCGTCTCGACGCGCGCGAGCGCGACCAGCTGAAGACCCTGGGCTACGTGGTGCGCGAGCGCGCGTTCGGCGAAGCCGAGCTGGCGCGGCTGCGCGCCGACTGCGAAGCGATGGTCGCGCGAGTCATCGAGCGCAGCCTCGGCCGCCGCAAGTTCGCCGTCGGCAGCTACATGTTCCAGCTCGAGAAGGACCTGGTCACGATGGTGAAGTGGGAGCCCGCGTTTCCCGACGTGGTGCAGGGCATCGAGCCCTTCGCTCACTTCGACGCGGCGCTGCGTGACTGGGCGCACGATCCGCGCTTCATCGAGCCCATGAAGGACGTGGTCGGCGCCGAAGCGATCGAGCTCTTCACCGAGAAGCTGAACGTGAAGCGCGGCCGCAGCGGTGGCCCGATCGTGCTGCACCAGGACTACCCCTACTGGACCGAGAACTCCGACGGCGCGGGCGAGATCGCGACCGCGATCGTGTTCCTCGACGACGCCACGCGCCAGAACGGTTGTCTCGAGGTCGCGCCGGGCAGTCACACCGGCGGCGTGCGCGCGCAGCGGCGGGTCGAGGGCTTCGGCAGCCTCGAGATGGATCCCGAGGCCTTCGACGAGTCTCACCTGGTCGCGCTCGAGGTGCCCGCGGGCAGCGCCGTCTTCTTCGGGTCACTCCTGGTCCACCGCTCGCTGCCCAACGGGACCGACGAGGACCGGCGTGCGCTCTTGTACAGCTACCAGCCCGCCGGCCGGCGCAAGGCGATCGACGGCTTCGTTGCGCTCGCGAGCGGCGGAAGGTGAGACGGCCGCGCAGCGAGGCCACGGGCGAGCGCGCTCTGGCCCGACAGCGCCGGCTGGCGCGCATCCTGGGCGCGGCCGAGGAGCTGTTCGCGACTCACGGCTTCGCCAGGACCACCGTCGACGAGATCGCCGCGCGCGCCGGTGTCTCGAAGGGTCTGGTCTATGACCACTATCCCTCGAAGGAGGCGCTGCTCGGCGTGATCTGGGAGCGCCTGGTCGCGGCCTGGACCGAGGCGGTGAAGAGCTCGAAGTATCCCGAGGGCTCGACCGCCGAGGCGATCGGGGAGCTCCTGCAGGTGTCGCTCGGCTACGTGCGCGACAACCCGCTGTTGCGTCGGATCATCGCGCAGGACCCCGGCGCGCTGATCCCCGGCGGGCTCGAGAGTCAGATCGCGTTCGCGCGCGAGTACCGCAAGGGTCTCGAGCCGGTCCTGGCGCGCGGCGTGCGCCGCGGCGAGCTGCGCCGCGATCTCGACGTGGCGCACACCGCCGAGGTGTTGTGGCTCCTGCACTTCACGCTGACTCGCGAGCTGTTCGTCGGGCCGCACCGCGTCTGGCGCAGCGACGCGCAGGAGCTCCTGCGCGCCGCGGTCGAGCTCGTGGTCGCGGGACTCAGAGCTGGAAGTGCGCCCCGAGCACGCCGGACTTGAGCAGCTCGGCGCGTTGATCCACGTCGTGTGACACCACGAACTGCAGCTCCGGCTCGCGCTCCATCAGGTCGTGCAGCGTGCGGAACTCGGCCAGCACCTCGGCCCGGTTCTCGTGGATGAAGAAGTCGGTCACGAGCCGCGGCCGGTACCAGAGCTGGCGCAGCTGGTCCATGTGCCAGGCCACGTCGCCCAGGAACAGCAGCTCCTTCCCGTCGGCGAGCTTCACGTAGACCATCTGACTGCCCGGCGTGTGACCCGGGGCCCGCACCAGCACGATCCCGGGGGCGACCGCGTAGTACTTGTCGTAGACCAGCGGAGACACGTTCTTCCGGATCGCCTCGGGCATCTTCACCGCGTCCATCATCGCGGTGTTCTCGAGCTGCTCGCGGCTCAGGATCAGCCGGCCGATCAGCGCCTGGGGGTCGGGGAACGCGGCCACCCCACCGATGTGGTCGGGGTGCTCGTGCGTGAGCACGATGTGCTGGGCGCCGGCCAGCGCCTTCTGGATCGTGTCGAATGCCGCGTTGTCGAAGGGCGACGGCGCGGCACCGCGCGCCATCGCCTTCGCCAGCTGCTCGTCGAACGCGGAGTCGATCAGCGTGTAGCTGCCGTCGCCGTACACCACCTGGTAGGCGCCGTGACTCATCGGGTGCATCTCGGAGAGAGACGCGCCGGCGAACACCGCTCCCTTGGGCAGGCTGGCCTGCGTCACCTGCTCGTCGTTCACGCGCTGCGGCAGCTCGCCCGGCAGGCTCGTGGCCAGGCGCCGGATCTCGGTCAGGTCGAGCGTGTAGTCACTCTTCTCGGGGACCGCCTCGCGGCCCAGGAGATAGCGGCCGGCGCCGAACGCGACGACCGCCAGGACCGCGATCACGATCAGCAGGATGCGGAGCACGCGCATGAATCACCCCTCTCGTGTTCCGGAAGTGTCTTCCGGAGCGCGCAGTCTAACCCCTAGATCCCGAAAATCTGCGCCAGATGTGCGTTCGCGAGCCGTGCCTTCGGATCCAGTGAACGGCGCAGCGCCTGGAAATCCGCGAACCGGGGGTAGAGCGCCGCGAGCCGCGCGGCGCCGAGCGAGTGGTGCTTCCCCCAGTGCGGCCGGCCCTCGAACTTCCAGAAGATGGGCTCGATCGCGGCGAAATACGGCCGGAAATCCTGGTCGGCGAACTGGTGGATCGAGATCGAGAAGCCGGCGCGCTCGTGGAACATGCTGAGCCAGACGTCGTCGGCGCGCACGTGCCGGCACTCGATCGGAAAGCAGACGGGCAGGTCGCGCGCGCGGATCTCCGACAGCACCGCGCGCAGACACTCGGGCCCGGCCTCGGCGGGCACCGTGTACTCCATTTCGTTGAAGCGCACGCTGCGCGGGTGACACAGCACCGCGTACGAGTCTCCGCCGCGCACGCTCTCGGGCTGGCGGCGCAGGAAGGCGTCGTACAGGCGCAGGCCACCCGGCAGGAGCCGCAGCCAGGAGAACGCCGAGCGCAGCAAGAGCACGGCCTCGGGGTCGTCGGGCGGCGGCGGCTCGCGCGACTCACCAAGGTCGGTCGCGATCGCGAGCGCGACCTCGGAGTGCGGGAAGGCGTAGAACTCGAAGTGCCGGTGCGCATCGCGCTCGCGCGCGAGCTCGGCCAGCAGTGACTCAAGCTCGACGAAGCGCGAGCGTTCGACCAGCCGGAAGGGCGCTTGATTGGCGAGCCGCACGCGAGTCACGACGCCGAGCGCGCCGAGCGAGGCGCGCGCGGCGTGGAAGATCTCGGCATTGCGCTGCGCGTCGCACTCCAGGAGCTCGCCGCCGGGGGTGGCGAGCACGAGCCCCGTGACGCACGACGAGAGCGAACCGAAGCGCGCGCCGGTGCCGTGGGTCGAGGTCGCGAGCGCGCCGCCCAGCGTCTGGTAGTCGATGTCGGGCAGGTTCGGCTGCGCCTGTCCCACGGCCGCGAGCGCGGGCCCGAGCTGCCACAGCCGCGTGCCCGTCCAGACCTCGGCCTCGAGCGCGTGGGCATCGGACGAGACCACGCCCGCCAGCGCATCCAGGAAGAGCAGCGATCCGTCGCTCGGCACCAGCTCGCTGAACGAGTGACCCGCGCCCGCCGGCCGCAGCGCTTCCGCGCCGCGCAGCATGTCCGCGAGCTCCCGCTCGCTCTCGGGCACGAGCCGCTGCCTGGGAACGCAGGCCGCCGCGCCGGACCAGTTGCGCCAGGGGAGCGGCTGGCCGGGCGTCCAGGCGGGCGACACCAAATCGTGTCGCTCGCGCGCGCAGCCAGCCACGCCGAGCGCGCCCACGCCCGCCGCCAGCGCGCCCTGCAGCAGCCCGCGCCGAGTGATTCCCCTCACGGCCCGGGCTCTCCAGCTCCGGACAGGTAGGCGACCAGTGCGCGCAAGTCCGCTTCCGAGCACGCGCCACAGGCGCCCAGCGGTGGCATGCCGCGGTAACCGTTCACCACGTGCTCCATGAGCAGCGGCGCGCCCTGCGCGCGGCGCGCCGCCCAGGCTGCGCTCCCGGGGAGCGGCGCGCCGGTGCCGGGCCGGGCGTGGCACTCCGCGCAGACCGATTGGTAGGTGCGAGCGAGCTCGGGTGCGAGCTGCACTCGAGCTGCCGGTGTCGGCGGCTCCGCGCGGCTGCACGCCAGGAGAAGCAGCGCGCAGCCCGCCAGACGAGCCGTGAACGCGCGGTAGCGCGCTTTCGGCGACTCAAGCGATCTCGTCACAAACCCGATTTTCAACTGTAAGCGAATTGTGGCTTGAGGAGGCCATGCACATGGCCAGAGCGAAGGGCACCGTAGTCGTCGGGCTCGTGAGGGCGCTTCGCAAGAACAAGGAGCGCTCGCGGGAAGTGCTTCCCCCGAAGCTCCTGCACTACCTGGAAGAGCGGATCGTGGTCGCTTCCTGGTACCCGCTCGAGGACTACATCGGATTGCTGAAGGGCGTGGGCAAGGTGATCGGCAAGGGCACCAGCGAGACCTACATCGAGATGGGTCGGGTGGCGGCACGCGATCACATGGAAGGGACTTACAGCCGGCTGCGCAAGAGCGTGAATCGCCAGGCGGCCTTCACGCTGCTGACTTCGATGTACGACACGGGCGAGATGAAGGTGCTCGAACGCATGCCCGGCCGCGCCCTGGTCGAATGGAGCGGCTTCGCGCAGCCCACGCGCGAGGTCTGCGACACCTTCACCGGCTACCAGTGGCAGCGCATGGAAGCCCAGGGCTTCGAGGAAGTCACCGTGCGCCACCTCAAGTGCCGCGCGGACGGCGCACCCACCTGCCGCTGGGAGATCAGCTGGAAGGGCCGCGCGATGCTCTAGGAGCGTCGCGCTACCAGTAACGCAGATCGGTGTAGGGCCGCGCGATCGGGAGCTCCGGGTTCCCCCAGCGCAGGTAGCGGGTCTCGAGTCCGGGCTCGAGTGACTCGAGGCGCTTGGCCAGCTCGGGCTGGTGGTCGAGCGGCGCGGACAGGAAGTCGCGGCCGAGCGCGCGCGAGCGGGCCGCCAGCGCGCCGACCAGCTCGACCATCGCGTCCTCGGCGCCCTCGGCGAAGCCCCAGTCGAGCAGCGCCGTTCCCGACAGGATCCGCTCGGCGCCGCTCTCGCGCTCGCGGATGCGTTCGCGCAGGTCGCGCCCGCGGTCCCACAGCCCCGCGCAGGCGCGGATCCGGCCGGCATGCTCGAGCACGAAGAAATCCTTCCAGCCGTACACGGTCGGGTACCAGGGCGCGCGCGGGCCCCAGTAGCCCTCGTCGAGCTGGTCGGCGAGATGCTCCTCGCTGTGCGGCCGGTAGAGGTCGAGTCCGCGATGGGTGCGGTTCAGCAAGGCCACGCACTGACCCAGGTCGTCGGGCACGCCGGGCCGGATGCGCGCGTCCCCGGCGGTCACGGCTTGGACCGGGATCTGAGTCACCGCGACCGGCAGGCCCGGCACCTCGCCCTCGCGCTGGGGCGTGTTCGTGAAGAAGCCCGGCACGTGCTTCTTCCACCAGTCCACGACCGCGAAGTTGCCCGAGCGCATGATGTCGTACTGACCCACGTCGGGCAGGGCGGTGTTCATCGCCCTCGAGAAGCAGCGCACCGCGTCGCCCCACCCCTGCCGGCGGTAGTCGCGGTGGACGCGCAGCGCCTGGCCGTAGCTCACCGACACGCGCTGGCCGGCGATCTCGACGTTGCGCCGCGACCAGCCGCAGCTCGCGATCAGGACGTTGCCGTCGGCGATCACGTGCAGGTGCACCTTCTGCTGCAGCCGGAACTGGGCGAACGCGTCGGGCCCGCGCAGCACCGTGATCTCGAGCTTGCCCAGCTCCTCGGGCGAGCTCGCCCACAGCTCGCAGAACGCGTCGTTGTCGCCCTGAGTCACTTCGCGCGCGCGCAGGTCGCCGGTGGTGAAGCGCTCGTGCCAGCCGATCAGCTGCTCGAGGTCGGCGGAATCGAGCTTCCGCCAGTTCGCCCAGCCCCAGAGACTCTGCACCGGCACGCCGCGCGCGAGCGCGCGCTCGAGCAGCGCGTCCGAGACGCCGCGCGCGCGCAGCAGCTCGCGCAGCTCGGCCGGCGGCTCGATCTCGACCCGGTCGCGGGTGCGCGGCGCCATGGCGCCATTCTACACTCACGCGCCCGTGTCGGACGTGATTCCAAAGAGCGTCTTCGCGTTCCTGCGCCAGCTGGCGCGCAACAACCGGCGTGAGTGGTTCAACGCGAACAAAGAACGCTACCAGCGCGAGCTGCGCGATCCGCTGTGCGCTTTCGTGGCGGGATTCGCGCCCGAGCTGGCCAAGCTCACGCGGCATCTGGTCGCCGACCCCGCCCCGAACGGCGGCTCGCTGTTGCGGATCTATCGAGACACGCGCTTCGCGCGCGACAAGAGCCCGTACAAGACGCACGCGGGTCTGTGGTTCGCGCCGCCCGACGGCCGCGAGTCACCCGCGCCCGGCTTCTACCTGCACGTCGGGCCGGGCGAGGTGTTCATGGCGGCCGGCCTGTGGCGGCCGGCCCCCGAAGTCTTGAAGCAGGTGCGCGATGCGATCGCCGCCCAGCCCGCGCGCTGGAGGCGCATGCGCGGCGAGCTCGACGACGACGGCGAGCGGCTGTCGCGGCCGCCGCGCGGTTACGACCCCGAGCACTCGTGCATCGCCGATCTCGAGCGCAAGCAGTACGTGGTGTCTCGGCCCTTCCGCGAGGCGGACGCCTCGAAGCCCGGCTTCGCGCGGCGCTACGCCGCGGCCTGCCGCGAGACGGTGCCGTTGATGCGGTTCCTCTCCGAGGCGGTGGGTCGAGCCTGGTGAGCAGCGCGCCGGGCGCGCGAGTTATACTCGCGGCCGGTGCAATTCCAGGTGCGGCGGCGACGGCCCGCCGGCCCGCCGCGCCGCGGCGGGTGATCCGGTGCGATTCCGGAGCCACGCGGTGAGACCCCGCAGCGAGGACCGAGGACGTCCTCCCTTCTTCCAAACACTCGAAGGAGGTCACTCATGTACCGCGGGTTCATTCGTGAAGTGGGTCAGGTCGTGGCGTCGGGCGCGGGCGGGCTGTCCGTGCGCGCGCCCAAGGCGTGCGCGGAGCTCGAGCCGGGCGGCTCCGTATCGGTCGCCGGAGTCTGTGTCTCGGCGATCGCGCTCGAAGGCGACACGTTCGGAGTCGAGCTCTCGAGCGAGACGGTGCGCCGCTCGACCTTGGCGGAGCTCGGCGTCGGGGCGCTCGTCAACGTGGAGACGCCGGTGCGGATCGGCGAGGCGATCGAGGGTCACCTGGTGCAGGGCCACGTCGACGCGATCGCCAAGGTGTTGCGCGTGGACGAGGAGGCGAGCGGACGGCGCCTCTGGCTGCGTCCGCCGGCGCGCTTCCTCGAGTCACTCGTGCCCAAGGGCTCGGTCACCGTCGACGGCGTGAGTCTCACCGTCGCGGACGTGCAGCGCGACCGCTTCGCGGTGGCGCTGGTGCCGGTCACGATCGCGCAGACCACGCTCGGTACGCTGGCGACCGGCGCGCGCGTGAACCTCGAGGGCGACCTGCTCGAGCGGCTGGCCGCGCGCTACGAGGGCCGCACGCGCTCGGCGCTGACGCGCGTGGTCGCCTCGATGCCGTGGAAGGGCTGGGTCAGCGGTCGGCTCGGCGTCGAGAAGATCGTGGCGCAGATCGCGGCCGGAGGCTGCGTGGTGGTCTACGACCCGGCGCGGGAAGGCGAGGGCGACGTGATCGCAGCGGGCGCGAGCCTGCGCCCGCAGACGTTCGCGTTCCTCTTGACCGAGGCCTGCGGTCATACCACCGTGCCCTGCGATCGGGCGCTGCTCGACCGGCTCGAGATCGCGCCGCTCGCGGGCGCGGGCGACCGCCACGGCACGGCCATGCACACGCCGGTGGACCTGGCGGCGGCGAGCGGCAGCGGTGTCTCGGCCGCCGAGCGCGCCGCCACCGTGCGCAAGCTCGCCGATCCCGCGGCCCGGCCCGAAGACTTCCTGCGGCCGGGCCACGTGTTTCCGCTCTCCGCGCGCGCCGGCGGTCTGCGCGAGCGCGCGGGTCACACCGAGGCCACGGTGGCGCTGTGCCGCGCCGCGAAGCTCGCTCCGGTGGGCGTGTGCTGCGAGATCATGTCGCCCGACGGCGTGATGTCGGGTCCGGCCGAGCTCGAGCGCTTCGCGCTCTACTGGGGGCTGCCGCTGGTCGAGATCGCGACGCTGGCCGAGCATCTCTAGCGCCGCGCGCGAGTGACCCGGCCGCGCGGGTCACTCGTGGCGCAGCGCCTCGATTGGATCGAGCCGCGCGGCCTGGCGCGCGGGGAAGAAGCCGAAGATCACGCCGACCGCGGCCGAGAACACGAACGCCATGACCACGATCGTGGGCTGGAACACGAACGGGGCGCCGATCGCGTGCGTGCCCGCGAACGCGGCGAGCAGGCCCAGCACGATGCCCACGACCCCGCCCACCGACGACAGCACCACCGCCTCGACCAGGAACTGGGTCAGCACCTCGTGCTCGAGCGCTCCGATCGCGAGCCGGATGCCGATCTCGCGCGTTCGCTCGGTGACCGAGACCAGCATGATGTTCATGATGCCGATCCCGCCGACCAGGAGACTCACCGCGGCGACCGCGCCGAGCAGCGAGGTCATGACCTTGGTGGTCGCGGTGAGCGCGGTCGCGATCTCCTTCATGTCGCGGATCGAGAAGTCGTCCTCGCCGGTGGGGCTGTGGCGGCGCTCGCGGAACAGGCGCTCGAGATCGGCCTGCACCTTCTGGGTCTCGACGTCGTCGCGCGCCGACACGAAGATCACCCCCACGTCGGTATTGCCCGCGAGCGTGCGCTGCAGCCAGCGCAGCGGCACCAGCACCACGTCGTCCTGGTCCTGACCGAAGCTCGACTCACCCTTGGGCGAGAGCAGCCCGATCACCTGGCAGGTGAGCTTGCCCAGCCGCATGCGCTGACCCACCGGGTCGGCCGCGCCGAACAGCTCGCGGCGCACGGTCTGGCCCAGCACGCACAGCGCTTTGCCCGCGCGCTCCTCGCCGTCGGTGAAGGCGCGGCCGCTCGCGAGCTCCCAGTTGCGCACGATCAGGAACTGCGACGTGGCACCGTTCACGGTGGTCGACCAGTTGTGGCTGGCCGAGATCGCCTGCGCGACTTTCTGCGAGATCGGCGCGACCGCGGCCACGCCGTAGATCTCGCGCTGGATCGCCTCGGCGTCCACGATCTTGAACGGCGGCGCGTCGGAGCGGGCGCCGCCCGGCCCCTGGCCCTGGCCGGGGCGCACCATCAGCAGGTTGGTGCCCAGGCTGGCGATGTCGGCAGTCACTTTGGCCGTGGCGCCGGCGCCGATCGTGGTCATGGTGATCACGGCGGCGACGCCGATCACGATGCCCAGCACCGTGAGCGACGAGCGCAGCACGTTGCGCCGGATGGCCACGAGCGCGAGCCGCACCATCGACCACAGCATCAGGCGGCCTCCTCGGAGTCGCCCTGCACGATCCGGCCGTCGAGGAAGCGGATCGCGCGCTTGGTCCAGCGCGCCAGGTGCGTGTCGTGAGTCACGATCACGATCGTGAGTCCCTGGTCGCGATTCAGCTCGGTGAGGAGCTCCATGATCTCGCGGCCGCGGCTCTGGTCGAGGTTGCCGGTCGGCTCGTCGGCGAGCAGCACCTCGGGCTGAGTCACGATCGCGCGCGCGATCGCCACGCGCTGCTGCTGGCCGCCGGAGAGCTCGCTCGGCCGGTGCGTCGCCCAGCCGGTCAGGCCCACGCGCTCGAGCGCGGCGGCCGCACGGCGGTGGCGCTCGTCGGCCGAGAGCCCGCGGTACACCAGCGGCAGCTCCACGTTCTCGAGCGCGGTGCTGCGGCCGAGCAACAGGAAGCCCTGGAACACGAACCCCAGATAGTTGCGGCGCAGCCGCGCGCGCTGGTCGCGCGACAGCCGTCCCACCTCGACGCCGTCGAAACGGTACGAGCCCGAAGTGGGTGAGTCGAGGCAGCCCAGGATGTTCATGCAGGTCGACTTGCCCGAGCCGCTGGGTCCCATGACCGCGACGAAGTCACCGCGCTCGATCGACAGGTCGATGCCGCGCAGCGCGGCGACCGCGGCCTGCCCGGTGCCGTAGATCTTGCTCACCTGGCGGAGCTCGATCACCGGGGGGTGTCCGTAGCTCACGGCCCGGTCACTTCTTGCCCGTGGCGGCGTCGACCAGGAGCTCGCTGTCGGGCTGCACACTGCCGCTCTTCACCTGCGTCCAGGTGCCGTCGCTCGGCCCGGTGACCACCTCGATCGCCTTGGGCCGGCCCTGCTCGAGCACGTAGACGTGGGCCTTCTTGGGATTCGGCTTTTCGGGAGCGCGCGCGCCCCAGCGCCGGGTCGGGATCAGCGCGCCGAGCAGGCCGCCGCCCGCCGGCTCTTCCGCGCGCGCGGGCGGGATGAAGCGCAGGGCCGCGTTCGGCACGAGCAGCGCCTCTGCGAGCTGGTTCACGGTGATCTCGGCGGTCGCGGTCATGCCGGGGCGCAGCAGCCGTTCGCTGTTGTCGACCTCGAGCACCGTCTCGTAAGTCACGACGCCCTCGAGCGTGACTGCGCCGTAGCGCACCTGCTGCACCTTGGCGTCGAAGCGGCGGTCGGGCCAGGCGTCGACGCCGAACGTGGCCGTCTGACCCTCCTTCACCTGGCCCACGTCGGCCTCGTCGACGCTGACGTGCAGCTCCATGCGCGTGAGATCCTCGGCCAGCGTGAACAGCACTGGCGCCTGTAGCGAGGACGCGACGGTCTGACCAGGCTCGACCGCGCGCACCAGCACCAGTCCGTTGATGGGTGACTTGATCGAAGCCTTGCCGAGGTCGGTCTTCTGCGAGGACAGCGTCGCCTGCGCTTGAACCACTGCCGCCTTGTTGTCGGCCAGGTCGGCGCGGGCGCGCAGCACCGCGGCGTTCGCGGTGTCGAGATCGGCCTGCGCCGGCACCTTGCCGCCCGACAGCTCGCGCACGTGCTGAAGGCGTGCGATCTGACTCTCGGCTTCGGCCAGCGTCGCCTCGGACTGCTTCACCTTGGCTTGCGCCGACTCGACCGCCGCGCTCGACTGCAGCACCTGGGCCTCGAGCTTGGTGGTGTCGAGTCGCGCCAGCTCCTGTCCCTTCTTCACCTGGTCGTTGTAGTCGGCCGAGACCGTGAGCACGATGCCCGAGAGCTCGCTCGAGACGTCGACCTGGTTGGTCGGCTGCAGCGTGCCGGTCGCAGTCACGGTCACGGTCAGGTCGCCGCGGCGCGCGCTCTCGGTGGTGTAGCGGACGCCGTCGCCGCCCCCGCGCAGCGCCATGACCAGGATCGCCACCAGCGCGAGGGCGCCCAGGCCGCCCCAGGTGAGCGAGCGGCGACTCACGCGCGCGGCCAGAGACTCGCCCAGACCGAGCGTGCGCTCGATCTGCGATGCGTCCGGCGCGCTCTGCGTCTCGTCGCTCACGAAGTCACCTCGGGGCTCCAGCCGCCGCCCAGCGCCTTGTACAGCCGGACCAGGTTCGTCGTGACCAGGCCCTCGCTCTCGGCCAGCTGATCCTGCAGAACGTACAGCGAACGCTGGGCATCGAGCACCACCTGGAAGTCGATCAGGCCCGAGCCGTACTGGTCCTGCGCCAGCACCAGCGCCTGCGCCGCCGCGTCGGCGCCGTCGGAGAGCGCCTTTCGCCGGTCCTGCTCCTGGGCGTAGGCGACCAGCGCATTCTCGACGTCGGAGAGCGCGGTCAGGACGCTCGACTGGTAGGCCGCCAGTGTCTGGTCGCGCACTGCGTACTGCTCCTGGATGCGCGCGATCACCTGGCCGCCCGAGAACAGTGTCTCGGTGGCGGTGCCGGCGAGCAGGCCGGTCGTGGCGCCGGCGCGGAACAGCCCGCCGGGCGAGAGCGCCTCGAGCCCGATCGAGCCGAGCGCGTTCAGCGTCGGGTAGGCGTTGGCCGTTGCGACGCCGATGCGCGCCGTCTCGGCGGCGAGCTGGCGCTCGGCGCGCCGCACGTCCGGGCGCTGCGCGATCGTGTCGGCGGGCACGCCGACCGCGACCTCGGCGGGAGTCACGGGAATCTTCTGCGGCTCGGCCATCTGCTCGTTCACCGCGCCCGGCTGCTCGCCGAGCAGGATCGAGATCGCATTCAGGTCGGCGGCCAGGGCGGTGTGCAAGTTCGGGATCGTGGAGCGCGTGGTCTCGAGGCTCGAGCGCGCGCGCTCGACGTCGAGATCGGTGGTGAGCCCCGCCTGCGCGCGCCAGTCGGTGATGTTGTAGGTCTCGAGCTGCGAGTCGAGAGTCGCTTGTGCGATCTGCACGCGCTCTTGGACGGCGCGCGCGTCGACGTAGTCGAGCACGAGCTCGGCGACCAGGCTCACCTGCACGTCGCGCAGGTCTTCGATCGCGGCGTCGCGGTCGGCGTTCGCAGCCTCGAGCCCGCGGCGCAGCCGGCCGAACAAGTCGATCTCCCAGCTGGCGTCGAGGTTCGCGCTGTACCGGTCGACGTGACCCGACACGGCGCGAGCGCCGTTCACAGTGACTGCCTGGCCCGCGTTGTAGACCCGCTCCGCCTCGGACGAGGCCGTGATCGTCGGGAAGAACGCGCCGATCGCCACCTTGCGCAGGTCGCGCGCCTGCTCCAGTCGCGCCGCGGCGTGGCGCAGGTCGGGATTGCCGGTCAGCGCGCGCTCGACCAGCTCGTTCAGCAGCGGGTCTTCGAGCGCCGTCCAGAACTTGGCGAGCGCCGCCTGGTCCGGCGGCAGCGCGGCCACGCCGCCGTCGAGCGGCGAGGTCCACGCGGGATTCGTCGCTGTCTCGGGCCGAACGTAGTCCGGCCCCACCGCGCAAGCGGTGAGGCCGAACGCCGTTGCGAGCGTCATGACAAAGGGAAAGCGCAGAGATCAGTCCTCCGGAGCGGGGGAGGGCTCCGTCGGCGCAGGGGTGCTGCTGCCGTTGCCCGAATCACTGCCGCCATTCCCGGGGCCGCCCTTGTGCCAGCGGTGGAAGCGGCGCCCACCATGGTCTCGCATCGACTCCTTGAGCTTGGAACGCTGATCGGGAGTCAGCTCGGCGCGCACGGCCAGGAGCGTGGTCAGCATGTTCTTGTGCGCCTGAGTGGTCAGCTGGCCGATCTTGTCGGCCTGAGCCAGCACCGCGTTCTGATCGGGGGTGTCCTGATCGAGAAGCGCGTGCATGTCCTGGAAGGCTTGTCGGATCTGGGTGCGCATCGCGTCGCGCTGCGGCTTGGCCGAGTCGAGGATCGCGTGCACTTTCTGTGACTGCGCGTCGTTCAGGCCCAGCTGGTCGAGCTTCTTCTCGAAGCGCGCCTCCATTCCGGGGCCGCCCGGTCCGCCGGGACCCGGCGGATCCGCGAACGCGGGAGACACGAACCAGAAGGGCAGGGCGGCGATCGCCGCGAGAGTGAGACGTACTGTCGGTCGCATGGAGTGGACCTCCTTGTCCTGACTCGTTCGAACCGCGACGGGGCCGCCCGGTTTACCGATCGGCCGCGTCGTCGTCCAGCAGCAGTGCCAGGCCCTGGTAGTCGGCCGGCAGATACTCCGCTTGGTCGGTGAGCTCGCCGGTGAGCTGATCCGGGTCGACGAAGGCGTCCAGCTCGCCGCTGCTGACCGTGCCGTCGCTGGTGGGCAAGATCGCCGCGTGCGGCCACGCGAGATACAGGGCCGCGGCGGCGACCGCGCTGGCGAAGGCGGGGAAGGCGAAGCGCGGCAGGCCGCGGCGCGCCTCGATCCGGGCGTCCAGGTCACGCCGCAGCTCGGCGGCGCGCGCCGGCGCGAGCGGCTCCGGCTGAAACTCGCTGCGCACGGCTTCGATCCAGCGCTCGTCACTCATGATTCCGGTTCCTCTTTGGGGTGCAGGTCGGCGAGCTCGCCGCGCAGCGCCAGGAGCGCGCGGTGCAGGTGACTCTTCACGGTGCCGACGGCCTTTTCCATGACTTGTGCGGCCTCGGCGATCGTGAGTTGCTCGAGATGGATCAGCACGAACGCCTCGCGCTGCGGCCCCGACAGGCGCTCGAGCGCGTGCGAGATGCGGCGGCGCAGCGCCGGGTCGGCGACGGGCCGCGGATCGACCGCTGGCGGCGCGCTCTCGGGATCGCCCCCGAACAGCCGGCGCAGCCCCTGCCAGCGGCGCTGGCGCTGTACCTCGCGCACCAGGATCCGGTAGAACCAGGTGTCGAGCGTGGCCTCGCCCCGGAAGCTCGCCAGCGCGCGGTAGGCCCGGAAGAAGGCATTCTGGACCACGTCCTCCGCGGTGGCCTGGTCGCCGCCCAAGAGCCGGAACGCCAGGCGCAGCGCGCGCTCGCGGCGCGCCTCCGCGAAGCGCGAGAACTCCTCGGCCCTCATCAGGGAGGGAACGTCCGCCTTCGCGCGCTCGACCGCAATTTCCACTGCCGGTTGGACTCCCGAGCCTGGTGACCGGTTTACTTGCGTCGCAGCTGCGCACGAACTGCCGTTCCTGGCTAGAATCCGCGCGCAATGCTGAGCCGCAGAGAGTTCGTGAAGGGGGCTGCGGCGATCGCGGTGACGGCGCCGTTCGCGAGTGGGTCCTGCTCCGGCGCGAAGGACGCGGCGAATCACCTGATCGTGGGTGGCCTGCCGGTGACTTGCAACCTGACCCTGCCCGTGGCGTGCATGGCGAACGCCGCCGGCCAGAAGGCCGGCGCCGGGCCGAAGTACCAGTTCGAGTACTCCAAGTACAACGGCTGGCCCGAGCTCAAGGAGTCACTCATGTCCGGTCGCATCCAGGCGGCCTACATGCTGGCGCCGCTGGTCATGGACCTGGCCGACAAGAAGATCCCGGTGAAGATCGTGTCGCTGGGTCACCGCTCCGGCGCGGTGATCATGGTGCGCAGCGAGTCGAAGGTCGAGACTTTCAAGCAGCTCTCGGGAAAGCGCGTCGCGATCCCCAGCCGCTTCGCCGTCGACTTCCTGTTCCTGCGCAAGATGCTGGCGCGCGAGGACATGGACTTGCGCGAGCTCGAGATCGTCGAGATGCCACCGCCCGACATGCCGGCCGCGCTCTACGCCAACGCGGTCGACGCCTACTGCACGGGCGAGCCGTTCGGCGCGGCCGCGCAGAGCGCGGGCTACGCCCGGCCGCTGCGCATGACGCGTGACGAGTGGCCGAAGTACATCTGCTGCGTCTTGACCGTACGCGAGGAGCTGATCCACGACCAGGCGCCGATGGTGCAGGAGCTGGTGAATCAGGTGCTCGGCGCTGGCCACTGGCTCGATGCCCAGCAGGGAAACCGCGACAAAGCGGTGCAGATCGCCGCGCAGCGCGACTTCTTCAACCAGGATCCCAAGATCCTCCAGTACGTGATGGAGCACCCCACCGACCGCGTGACTTACGGCGACCTGCGCATGATCCGGACGGAGTTCGAGGACCTGATGCGGCTGTCGCTCGCCGCCGGCACGATCCAGCACGAGATCCCGTACGAGACCTACGTGGAGGAGCGCTTTGCAGAGAGCGCCCAGCCGGCGACGATCGCGCTGTAGCGCGCCGCTGGCCGCCTGCGCACTCGTGCTGGCGCTCTCGTCCGAGACGCGCGCGCGCGCCGACGCGCTGCGCGCGGGCGCCTTCGAGCCGCCGCGCGCCGCGCCCGAGCTCGCGCTCGACGGCTCGGACGGCGGGCCGCTGCTCTTGCGTCGCTTCCAGGGCAAGGTGGTGGCGCTGGCCTTCGGCTTCACCTCGTGCACGCAAGTGTGTCCAGTCACTCTGGCCACGCTGGCGGAGGCCCGGCGCAAGCTGGGCGCGCACGGCGCGGACTTCCAGGTGGTGTACGTGACCGTCGACCCGGCGCGCGACGACCGCGCGCGCATGCGCCAGTATCTCGCCGGCTTCGACCCGAGCTTCCTGGGCGGCACGGGCAGCGAAGAGCGGCTCGCTGCGGTGCGCCGCGACTACGGCGTCAGCGCCGAGAAGAAGGGCTCGGGTGGCGACTACTCGTACGCGCACTCCTCGTTCGTCTATCTGATCGACCGCGGCGGCCGGCTGCGCGCGCTGATGCCCTACGGGCACTCGGCCGACGACTTCGCGCACGACGTCGCGATCCTGCTGGGGCCATGAGCGCGCGCCGGCGAGTCACTGCGGCGGCGCTCGGGGGCCTGTGCGCGCTGGCCGCCTGGGCCGCGTGGGCGCCCGTGCGCGCGCCGTCGCGCGACCGGCTGTTCGAGATTCCCAAGGGCACCTGGGCGCGGCGCATGGCCGGCGACCGGGTCGAGATCCTGCCGGACGAGATCCACCTGACGCTCGGCGTCCAGGACGTGCTCCTGCTGCGCAACCTGGACGACGTGCCGCAGATCTTCGGGCCGACGCTGATGATGCCCGGACAGAGCTTCCGGCTGCCTTTCGCGACCGCTTCGAGCTATCCCTTCGCCTGCACGGCGCACGCGAGCGGGCAGCTCACGGTGATCGTGGAGCCCGCACCCGAGACGCCGTGGGCGCGCCTGGGCTGGCGCGTGAGGAGCTGGTCGAGATCGCTATGGGCCGGTGGAAGCAAGTACTTCCGTCTCTGATCGCGCTCGCCGCGCTGGTCGCGCTGTGGTGGGCGCTGGTGGCGCTCACCGGGAGCGCGATCTTCCCCACGCCCTGGCAGGTGCTCACGGGCGCGGCGGAGCTGGCGGCGAGCGGCGTGCTGGCGCAGCACATCATTGCCTCGCTCCTGCGCGTGGCGATCGGCTTCTCGCTGGCGCTCCTGTTCGCGGTGCCGCTGGGGCTGTGGATGGGCCGAGTGAGTGCCGCGTACACGACCCTGAACCCGATCTTCCAGATCCTGCGCCCGATCTCGCCGATCGCCTGGATCCCGATCGCGATCCTGTGGTTCGGGGTCGGGAACGCCTCGCCGATCTACCTGATCTTCATCTCGTCGGTGTTTCCGATGATCGTGCAGACCACCGCCGGCGTGCACACGATCGAGGAGCGCTACCTGCGCGCGGCCGAGAACTTCGGAGTGAGTCGCTGGGCGCTGCTGCGCCAGGTGGTGTTTCCCGCCGCGCTGCCGCAGATCCTGGTCGGCATGCGCATCGGCCTGGGCGTCGCCTGGCTGGTCGTGGTGGCCGCCGAGATGATCGCGCTGCACTCCGGGCTCGGGTATCTGATCATCGACTCGCGCAACGCCGGCAATCGCTACGACCTGGTGATCGCCGGCATGATCCTGATCGGTCTGATCGGGCTGTTGCTCGACGGCGCGATGCGGCGGCTCGAGCGCATGGAGTCAGTGCGCTGGCGCTTCGTGGAGCACGGCTAGCATGACCAGCGCGATCGAAGTCGACGGAGTCAGCGTCGAGTTCGCGCGCAGCGGCGCAGAGCCGATCCGCGTGCTCGACCGGGTCGGCTTCACGGTCGCGCCCGGCGAGTGGGTCTGCATCGTCGGCCCGTCGGGCTGCGGCAAGTCGACGCTCCTCTCCGTGATCGGCGGCTTCCTGCGGCCCAGCTCGGGCGAGGTGCGCGTGCAGGGCGAGCCGGTCCGCGGTCCCGACCCGCGCCGCATTTTCGTGTTCCAGGAGAGCGGCATCTTCCCCTGGCTCAGCGTCGCCGAGAACGTGGGCTTCGGTCTCTCGCGCGCGAGCCGCGACGAGCGCGCGCGGCTGGTGACTCACTACCTCGAGCTCGTGGGTCTCACCGGTTTCGAGCGCGCGTACCCGAGACAGCTCTCGGGCGGCATGCGCCAGCGCGTGGAGATCGCGCGCGCGCTCGCCGCGAGCCCCGACGTGCTGTACCTGGACGAGCCGTTCGCCGCGCTCGACTACCTGACCCGGCTCAAGATGCGCAGCGACCTGCTGCGCATCTGGCGCGCCGAGCGCAAGACGATCCTGCTCGTGACTCACGACATCGACGAGGCGGTGCAGCTCGCCGACCGCGTGCTGGTGCTGAGCCCGCGACCCGCGCGCGTGCGCGAGACGGTCGCGATCGAGCTGGCGCGGCCGCGCGACCTGTCGCAGCCCGAGTGTCTCGCGGCGCGCCACGCGGTGTTCGCAGGCATGGGCATCGCCGAGGCCACGGGCGCGGAGGCGATCCCCGCCCGAGGCTCCGCCGCGCTCGCGCCGGACAGCGACGTGGTGGTGGTCGGCGGCGGGCCCGCGGGCTCGATCCTGGCGTCCTATCTCGGAGGCGCCGGCGTCGACCACGTGCTGCTCGACCGCGCCGTCCACCCGCGCCGCCACGTCGGCGAGTCACTGGTGTGCTCGACCACGCGCGTGTTCGACGAGATCGGCTTCCTGGATCGGCTCGAGCGCGGTGAGTTCGTGCGCAAGCAGGGCGCGGTGTTCACGCTCGACCAGGGCCGGCGCGAGCTGGCGCTGCCCTTTCGCGCCATGCCGGACCTGGGGATCGCCCAGGACCACACCTATCACGTCGACCGCGGCCGCTTCGACGAGCTCCTGCTCGCGCACGCGGCGGCGCGCGGCTCGCGCATCCAGCAGGCGAGCGAGGTGAGCGAGATCGAGCTCGGCGCCGACTCGGTCCGGGTGGCGATCACGGGCCGGCCGACGCTGCGCACGCGCATCGTCGCCGACGCCAGCGGCCGTGCCACGCTGCTCGGCCGGCAGCTGCGCACGCGCCGCAACGACCCGCGGCTGAACCAGATCGCGGTGCACGGCTGGTTTCGCGGCGTGGACCGAGGTCCGGCGGAGACCGCGGACTGGATCCACATCCACGTCTTCTCGACCCCGCGCGCCTGGGCCTGGCAGATCCCGATCAACGCCGAGGTCACTTCGGTGGGAATCGTGTGCGAGGGTCAGTCGGGCCTGGGCGCGGACGACAACGCGGAGCGCTTCTTCGCGCGCAGCATCGTGAGTCACTCACTGCTCGCGGCACGCATGGCCAAGGCCGAAGGGCTGCACGGCCTCTCGGTCGAGGGCTCGCAGAGCTACTTCTCCGAGCGCCTGGCGGGCCGTGGCTGGCTCGCGCTGGGCGATGCCGCGCAGTTCGTCGACCCGGTCTTCTCGTCCGGTGTCTCGGTCGCCGCCGAGTCGGCGCGCTTCGCGGCGCACGCGATCCGGGCGGCGCTCTCGGATCCGACTCACGCGGCGGAGCACTTCGCCGAGTACGACGAGACGGTGCGGCGCGGGGGCACGGTCTGGCGCGACCTGATCCTGCTCTTCTACCGCAAGCCGCCGGTATTCCTCGGCTTGCTCGAGCATCCGAGCGCGCGCCCGGCGCTCCAGTCACTTCTGCAGGGCCGGGTGTTCCGCGCGGCCGACGCCGAAGCGCTGGCCGAGCTCGAGCTGCACGCGCTCGAGCTCGAGCGCGCGTCGCTGGGCTAGCGCTTCGCCGCCGCGCTGCCCGCGGCCGCCGCCGCGGCGAAGGCGACGCCGTCGTAGCCGGCGCCGCACAGCGTGAGTCCGGGGACCTTCGCGACAAGGCCGCGCAGCGCGCGCGTGCGTTCGGCGTGAGTCGGGTCGTAGAGCGGAATGCCCTCCGGGTAACGCGCCACGTCGAGCAGGGTCGGCGCCCGCACGGCGCCGAGCAGCCGCTGCAGCACGGGCGCGAGCTCGGCCGCGAGCGCCGCGTCCGAAAGCGCGTGGAGCGCGCGCGCCGCGAACACCGCGAGCAGGAGCGCGCCCGCGGGCGCACGGCCCGGGAACAGGTTCGAGGGAAACAGACACCCGATCAGCGGCAATCGCTCGCGCGGCGGCACCAGGAATCCCAGCCCGGTCCAGCGCTCGGCGCAGGCCGACTCCTCGAGCGCGAACGCGGCCAGCAGCTGCGGCACGGCCCGGTACGCGGCGAGCGGCGCGCTGACCGCGGGTAGCTCGAGCGCGCGCAGCGCCGCGGCGGGCGGGAGCGCCAGCACGAGCTTCTCGCAAGTCACCTTGTCGGCCCCCGCGAGCTCGAGCTCGAAGCCCGAGCCGCTGCGCCGCGCGCGCGCAACCGGGGCGTTCGTGCGCAGGCGCGGTCCGAGCGCGCGCGCGAGCCGGCTGCACAGCCCGCCCAGGCCCTCGGCGGTGGAGACGATGCTGCGCCGCGGCGCGCCGCCGCGTCCGAAGAGCGCTCGCAGCAAGAGACCCGAGAAGCGCCCGCCCGCGCGCGACAGTGACTCGGCCAGCTCGGGGAAGGCCGACTCGAAGCCGACCTCGTCCGCGGTCGTGCCGAACACGCCCAGCGTCAAGAGGTCGGCGAGGCGCTCGGCCGCGCCGGCGCCGAGCCGCTGTTCGAGGAGCTGCCGCACGCTGTGCGGGCCGGCGCGCACCGGGCGGAACGGCTCGGCCAGGAGCCCCAGCAAGGCCGCGCGCGGAAGCACCGCCCCCGAAGCCAGCGCCGAGAGACCGGGCGGGAGCGCCACGACCGCGCCATCGGACACGAACGCCGGCGCCGCGCGGCGCGCGGGCAGGGGCGTGAGTCCCGCGCGCCGGATCAGCTCGAGCAGCTCGGGATTGGCGCGCACGGTCATCGGCCCGCGCTCGACGAGATACTCGCCCAGGCGCACGGTCTCGGCGGGGCCGCCCGCGCGCGCGGCGGCCTCGAGCACCCAGAAGTCGCGACCCGCGGCCGCGAGCTCCGTCGCGCAGGCCAGCCCGGCGATGCCGGCGCCCACCACGACGGTCTCGACTGTGCTCAACCGCTCGCTTCCTGCGCCGTGCGCACGAACGTTGCGACCGCTTCGACCGGCGTCGACGGCAGCACGCCGTGACCCAGGTTCAGCACGTGACCGCGCGCCTTGCGCCCGGCGCGCACCAGCTCGCGCACCGCGCGCGCGATCGCGGGCAGCGGCGCGAACAGCGCGGTGGGATCGAGATTCCCCTGCAGTGACACGCGCTGGCCGACGCGTCCGGCGGCGTCGGCCAGGGACACGCGCCAGTCGAGCGACACCACGTCGGCGCCGAGCCCGACCAGGTCGTCGACCAGGTGCGCTGCGCCGCGCGCGAACACGATCACCGGCGGGCGCTCGCGGCCGAGCCGCGCCAGCACGTCGCGCAGCGCGCGGCCCGCGAACTTCTCGAAGCGCTCGCGGTCGAGCACGCCCGCCCAGGTGTCGAAGATCTGCACGCAGTCGGCGCCCGCCTCGATCTGCAGCCGCAGTGTCTCGGCGCAGATCTCCGACATGCGCTCGAGGATGCGCAGCACGGTGTCGGGCTCGCGCCAGGCCAGAGCCGACAGCACCTCCACCTCGCGCGAGAGCTTCGACTCGGTGGCGTAGGCCGCGAGCGTCCACGGCGCGCCCGCGAAGCCGATCAGCCCGGCGCGCGAGCCGAGCTCGCGGCGCAGCCGCCGCAACGCTTCGCAGGTGGGCGCGATCGAAGCGGCCACGTCGCCCGTCAGTCGGTCGAGATCGGACAGGCCGCGCAGCGGGTTGGCGATCGTGGGTCCGGGCGAGAACGCGAGCTCGAGCTTGCCCGCGCGCAGCGGCAAGAGGATGTCCGAGAACACGACCACCCCGTCCATGCCGAAGCGCCGATGCGGCTGCAGTGAGATCTCGGCCGCGAGCTCGGGCGAGTCACAGCTCTCGAGAAAGGTCGAGCGCGCGCGGATCTCGCGGTACTCGGGCAGATAGCGGCCCGCCTGGCGCATCAGCCAGACCGGCGGCCGATCGACGGGCTCGCCCCGGCACGCGCGCACGAAGCGCTCGCGCGGCTCGAGCGCGACCGGGCCGTCCTCCGCCTTCACCACGGCGCCGCAGGATAGACGATCACAGAGGGTGCGCCCGCGCGTTGTGCGCCGCGCGCGTCACGTGCGGGCTGTCGCGCAGGAAGAACCGGTAGGGCAGGTCGGCGGCCTTCGAGATCCCGATTCGCGGGCCGGCGGCGATCGCGGCCGCGCTGGCGCGGCGCTCGCGCTCCAGCCGCAGCGCTCCCCGCAGCGCGTCCGCGCCCGTGTGAGAGAGCTGGATCGCGAACGCCTCGCACAGCTTGCCCGGCCCGCTGGCGAGCTCCCGGCCGCCGCGGCCGTGTCGCAGCGCGCGCATGCGCGCAAGGCCGGCCACCGGCTCGGCGGCTCGCAGCAGCACGGCCGCGGCGCTGCCGGCCGGCTCGCACACCACGTTCGCGCAGCGGTGGATGCCCATGCTGCGGTACACGTAGAAGTGTCCCGGCGGCCCGAACATGGGCCGGTTGCGCGGGGTCGGCCCGCGGTGCGCGTGAGACGCGGGGTCGGTGCCGTCGCCGAGATAGGCCTCGACCTCGACGATCCGTCCCACGAGTCTCTCGCCGCTCGCCAGCTCGTGGATCAGGAGCAGTCCGAGCAGCTCGGGCGCGACCTCGAGCACGGGCCGCGCGAAGAAGGCGCGCGCGATCCTCATCGCTCGCGCCGAGTGAGTCGCAGGCGGCTCTGCGCGTGGGCCTCGATGGCGCGCCAGTCGTAGCGCATGGGCAAGAGCCGCTGCTCGGCCCAGGCCAGGAGCTGATCGGCGAAGTGCGGGCTCGCCGGGTCGCCCGAGACGCCGTGGGGCACGGCCCAGCCCGATCTCTCCCAGTCGCCCAGGTCGAAGACGTAGCGCGCCACCGACAGCAGCGTGGCGCGCAGCCCGAAGCCGGGCACGCTCGCCCCACACAGAACGGTGTCGCCGTCGCCGGCCATCGGCACGGACGCGGGCAGCCGCACGCGCCGCGCCTCTTCCCAGTCGACCGCGAGCGGGTGCCACGAGAACGTGCGGTGCAGGCGGCCCCAGCGCCACTCGGCCGGCTTCGGGCCCAGCCGTGACTCGAGAAAGCCGAGCGCGCGGGCGAAGGCCTGCTCGCAGAGTGACTTCCAGTCGAACGGGCTGCGCGGTGATTTGGGAACGAAGCGGGCGCGCAGCAGGCCCGGCAGCGCCGCGAAGACCAGCGCCAGGCGCTCGGGCGCCGGTGCGGCGTCGCCGAGCGCGCCCAGGCTGGCGCCGCTGAGACCGAGCGCCTCGCCGGCCAGCAGCGTCAGCTGCTCGCGAAACGCCATGTACAGCGCCGCGGCCCGCGACTCGAGGCCCATCCGGAAGTCCCAGCCGCGCAGCTCGGCCAGCGCTTCGCGGGCGCGCTCGCTCGCGGGCTCCGCGCCGTCGAGCGCGCGCACGAACAGCGGCGCCACCAGTGACAGATCGTCGCCGTGGATTGCGGCCATGTCGCCGGCGGTCGCGCTCCGGAGTGACTCGAGGCGGGCGCGGATCCGGCGCGCGCGGCTCGGGTTGGCGAAGTCGACGCCGAGATAGGGCGCACCGGGCAGGTCGGGACGGTCGTTCGCCGCCACCAACAGGCCGCTCGCGGGATTCTCGAGTGCGGGCATGTCGTCGAACGGAACCCAGCCCTGCCAGGCGAACGCGGCATCGCCGCCGGGAACGGGCGTCCAGCGGTTCGCGGCCGCGCGCAGCGGCACGCGCCCGCGGAAGCGGTAGCGGATCGCGCCGTCGACGTCGGCCGAGATCAGGTTGTTGCAGGGAGTCACCCAAGCGCGCATCGCCCGGTCGAGCTCGGCGGCGTCACGCGCCTCGAGCATGGGCAGGAAGCAGTCGAAGGTGGGGTCGAGGTCGGCGAGCGCGGTCCAGCGCACGGCGATGCCCGTGCCGTGGCGCTCGTCGGCGAGCACGACCGGCCCGCGCGGCGTCTCCGCGATCTCGATCTCGACCGGCGCCGCGCCGCGCAGCGCGACCGTCTCGCGGCGCACGCGCGCCGCGCCGAGTGACTCCACGTAGAGATCCTGGTCGTCGGCCATGCCGTGGGTGATCGACCAGGCCACGTGCGCGTTGTGGCCGAAGTGCGGAAAGCCGGGCACGCCCGCGAACGCCAGCCCCACGGCGTCGAAGCGCGGGCACGCCAGGTGGCTCTGCCAGTACACGTTGGGCAGCTCGAGCGTCCGGTGCGGATCGCCCGCGACCAGCGGCTTGCCCGAAGCCGTGCGCGAGCCCGCGAGCGCCCAGTGATTGCTCGCGCCGTCGGCGTCCGGCAGCGCGGCCAACGCGCCCGCGCCGGCCTCGAGCTCCGCCCCGGGCGGATCCACTAGTGACTCCTCGCGACCGAAGATCGCCGCCAACAGCTCGCGGCCGCGCTCGCGCACCAGCGCGCCGCGCCACAGCTTGCGATAGAGCGGTCCCATGAACGCGTGGCGCAGCTTGTAGACGGCGAGTGAGTGCCAGGGCTGCCAGGGCTCGGCTGCGAGCCCGGTGATGCCGTACTCCGCGGGCAGCGGCGCGCCGCTCGCCAGCCAGGCGTTCACGCCCGCGGCATAGGCCTCGAGCATGGCGCGCGTCTCGGGCGCGAGCGCCGCGAGGTCGCGCTCCGCCGAGCGCGCCAGCCCGAGCCGACGCAGAAAAGTGTCGCGCGCCAGCGCGATCGGCCCCACCACCTCGGACCAGCGGCCGCTGGCGCGCCGACGGTCGTGCTCCATCTGCCAGAGCCGGTCGGCCGCGCAGGCGAAGCCCTGGCCGAAGAAGGCATCGGGCGCCGACTCGGCGCGGACGTGCGCGATGCCCCACTCGTCGCGCAGGATCTCGATCGCGGCTCCCAACTCCGCGACTTACTTCCCGAGCGCGCCCCGCTCGCGCAGCCGCTGGATCTCGGCCGGCGCGAGCCCCAGCTCGGCCAGCACCGCGTCGCTGTGCTGCCCGAGCCTGGGAGGCGCGCCCTGTGGACCCACGGGCCCCGACGAGAACTCGAGCGGCGTGGCGACGGCCAGGAACTCACTCGTGCCATCGGCCTCGGGCACGCTCACGATCCCGTTCATCGCGCGCACCTGCGGATCGTTCACCACTTCGGCCTGGGTCTGCACCGGCGCCCACCACAGGTCGACCTCGTCGAAGCGCGCCGCCCACTGCGCGAGCGTGCGCGTGGCGAACACCGCGTCGAGCAGCCCCACCAGCTCGCGCGCGTTCTTGCGCCGCTCGCGCGCGCCAGAGAAGCGCGGGTCACTCACCAGCTCGGGCTGGCCGATCGCCTGTGCGAGCTTGGGCCAGTGCCGGTCCGCTTCGAGCCCGAGCAGCCAGAACCAGCGCTCGTCGGAGCTCCGGTATTGATTCAGCGCCGGATTCAGCGCCTCGGTGCGCGGCAGCGACGGGGCGACCGTGCCGAAGCGGAGCTGGATGCCGGTGTCCCAGCCCACGCAGTAGAGGCCGGTGCGCAAGAGCGAGGTCGCGACGCGCTGGCCGCGGCCCGTTCGTTCGCGCTGGTAGAGCGCGGCCATGATTCCCGACACCAGTGACAGCGCAGTCACGTGATCGCCGAAGCCGCCGCGGATGCCGTGCGGCTCGACCCCGGTCGGGAACATGATGTGCTCGGCGCCGCTGCGTGCCCAGAACGCCCCCACGTCGTAGGCCGCGCGGCTGCGCTCGGGTCCGCGCAGGCCGTAGCCGGTGATGCTGGCGTAGACGAGCCGCGGGCACTCCGCCTCGAGTGACTCCCAGTCGAGTCCGAGCTTCGCCAGCGCGTCGGGGCGCAGGTTCGAGATGAATACGTCGGCGCCGGTCACCAGCTTGCGCGCGAGCGCGCGCGCCTCGGCGTCGCGCGTGTCGAGCACCACGCTGCGCTTGCCGCGGTTGTCCAGGTCGAACGGCGGGCTCTTGGGCTCGCGCAGGCCGGCCAGCGCCATGAAGAGACTCCGGCACGGGTCGCCCTCGGGCGGCTCGATCTTCACCACGTCGGCGCCCCAGTCCGCGAGCACGCCGCCGGCACCCGGCCCGGCCACCCAGACCGCCAGCTCCACCACCCGCACGCCGCCCAGCATCGCCACTCAGTCGTTCTCCGCGACCGGCTTGCCGGCCGCCGCGCGCAGGATCGCACGCGCGTGATCGATGAACAGAAGGTGACCCTCGTCGGGACAGAGGTGGAGCTTGGCGTTGGGGATGCGGTCGGCCTGTCCGCGGCCGTGAGACAGCGGCACGTTCACGTCGCGGTCGCCGTGCCACACGTGCACTGGCGCCTGGATGTCTTCCAGCCGGAAGCCCCAGGGGCGGGTGAAGAGCGCGAAGTCGTGTGCCGCCGCCCGCGCGGCGGTCGACGACGCGAGCTTCGCCTCCTCGAGGAAGACGTCGGCGACCTCGCGACGCGAGATCACGCGCCGGTCGGCCTCCGGCATGCTCCGCAGCATCTGATCCAGCGCGCGATCGGGGAAGTGCCGCATCGCGAACAACATTCCCGCCATCAGCGGCCAGACCAGCATTCCCGACTGGCGCGCCAGCGTGAAGGTGACTCGGTTCATCGGCATCATGTAGTCGTAGAGCCCGGGCGTGTCGGGCGGGGCGACGCCGGAGACGATCGAGGCGCCGGTGAGTCGCGCTCCGAGCCCGGCCGCACACGCGACCGCATGCGGACCGCCGCCCGAGACACCAGCCACGCCGAAGCGCTCGATGCCCAGCTGATCGGCGAGCTGGGCCACGTCGCGCGGCCAGTCGAGGAGCCGGCGCTGGGGCGCCCAGCTCGAGTGTCCGTAGCCGGGCCGATCGGGCGCGATCAGGCGCACGCCTTCGGCTCGCGCGGCGGCGTCGCACGGCTCCATCTGGCGACGTGAGCCGGGGGTGCCGTGGAAGCCGATCACCGGGGCGCCGTCGGGGTCGCCGTACTCGCCGAACGCGAGCTCGCGTCCGTCCTCGAGCCGCAGCACCGTGACCCGCGGAGTGGGCATTTCGTCCCTCCTCGTCCCCGCGCCGAATCTACCACTCCAGCGAGGGCCCGCGAAGGGAGTGTAGAATCGCGCGCAGGGGAGTCCGCATGAAGCGCTACGGCATGACGATCCCGCTCGATGGCGTGCCCCTCGCCGCCCAGCGCGAGTGGATCCAGGAGCTCGAGCAGCTCGGCTACACCGACGTGTGGTCCGCCGAAGCCGGCGGCTACGACGGACTCACTCCGCTGGCGCTGGCGAGTGTCTGGGCGCCGAGCCTGCGGCTGGGCGTGGCGATCCTGCCCGCCTACACGCGCGGGCCCGGGCTCTTGGCGATGAGCGTCGCGTCGCTGTGTCAGGCGGCGCCGGGCCGCTTCGTGGTGGGCATCGGCACGTCGTCCGATGTAATCGTCGAGCGCTGGAACGGCATCGCCTTCAACAAGCCCTATCAGCGCGTGCGCGACAGCGTGCGCTTCCTGCGCAAGGCGCTGGCGGGCGAGAAGGTCAGTGAGGACTTCGAGAGCTTCAAGGTCGACGGCTTCCGGCTCGGCGTGAAGGTGGACCCGCAGCCGAAGATACTGATCGCGGCGCTGCGCCAGGGCATGCTGCGGCTTGCGGGCCGCGTCGGCGACGGGGCGATCATCAACTGGCTGTCCGCCGACGACGTGAAGAAGGTCGCGCCGCTGGTGCGCGAGGGCGGCGCGGGCAAGGAGATCGTCGCGCGCATCTTCGTCGCGCCCAACCCGAACAAGGAGCAGGTGCGCAGCATGGCCAAGTTCGCCATCGCCGCGTACCTGAACGTTCCGGTCTACGCGGCCTTCCACGAGTGGCTCGGGCGCGGCCCGAAGCTGGCGGGCATGTGGGACGCCTGGAAGCGCGGCGATCGCAAGGCCGCGGTGGCCGCGATTCCCGACGAGGTGGTCGACGAGCTGATCGTGCACGGCTCGCCCGATGAATGCCGCGCGCACATCCAGCGTTACATCGATGCGGGCGTCGACACGCCGGCGCTCGCGATCCTGCCGCTCGGCGTCGACGCGCGCCAAGCGACCCGTGACCTGGCACCCAACTAGGAAGGGACATCATGCCGACTTCGACTCCCGTCATTCAATCAGTCACTGGCAAGATCAAGCCCGAGAAGCTGGGCCGCACGCTCATGCACGAGCACGTGATGGTCGGCTATCCGGGCTGGGACGCCGATTGGGTTCGCCCCGGCCGCTCGAAGCGGGAGATGCGCAAGATCGCGGCCGACAAGGTCGAGGAGATGCGCGACGAGGGCATCAAGACCATGATCGATCCCTGTCCCGCGGACCTCGGCCGCGACATCGAGTTCATCGCCGAGGTGGCGTCGAAGGCCAAGTTCAACATCGTGGCCGCGACCGGCTTGTATCACGAGCACGAGGGCGGCTCGCCGCACTGGAAGTCGCGCACCGCGTTCGGCGGCCCGCAAGAGAACTTCATGGCCGAGATGATGATCAAGGAGCTCACCTCGGGCGTGGGCAAGACCGGCATCAAGGCGGGCATCATCAAGGTGGCGACCAGCGCCGGCGTGATCACCGAGTACGAGAAGACGGTGCTGCGCGCCGCCGCCAAGGCCTCGATCGAGACCGGCGCGCCGATCACGACTCACACCGACCGCGGCACCATGGGCCCGGATCAGCAGAAGTATCTCACCGACCAGGGCGTGCCCGCGCACCGCATCATCATCGGTCACTCGTGTGGCACGAGCGACCACGACTACCACATGAAGATCGCCAAGGCCGGCTCGTATCTCGGCTTCGACCGCTTCGGGCTCGACATCATCCATCCCGACGCCGAGCGCGTGTCGTCGCTCTTGAAGCTGCTCAAGAAGGGCGCGGGCGATCGGATCGTGGTCTCGCACGACACCGTTTGGTGTTGGCGCGGCGAGCCGATCGACCAGAAGGTGCTCGACGAGATCGAGAAGCTCTGGACGCCGTCGCACTTCACCAAGCGCATCGTCCCGAAGCTGCTCGAGGGGGGAGCCAGCCAGGAGGACATCGACAAGCTGCTGATCGAGAACCCGCGCCGCTTCTTCGCGGGTGACAAGCTCGCGGCTTTAGCTGGCTAGCGGCGGTCCGATCCTCCCTGCAGAGGGGGGATCGGACTGATGCGTGATCGTCGGGCTTCGTGCGCGGGCCGGGTGTGGCTGCTCGGTGCGCTTCTGTTGGCGCTCGTGTCTCCGACAACGACTTCCCGATCTCGTTCGGAGTCACCAAGTTCACCCAGCGCGTCAGCGTGGCCGTGGGCGACCTGACCGGCGACGGCGTTCCCGACTTCGTGTTCGGCGCGGGCAAGGGGGCGATCCCCGCGGTCGCGATCTACGACGGCGCGACCGGAGCCTCGATCCGGACCTGTCAGCCCTTCGACGCCAAGCGCAAGAAGGGCGTGCGGGTCGCGGTCGCCGACGTGGACGAGGACGGCCGCTACGAGGTGCTGGCCACGCTCGGCGGCGGCGCCCTCGACACCGCCGTGGCGTTCGACGCCTCCACCTGCCAGAGGAAGACGACCTATCCCTCGTTCGGCCTGAAGAAGGGCGTGTTCGTGGGTGGGACGCGCCGCTGACCTCCTGACTCGCCCTCACTCCGTATAGAATGCGCGCACGCCCGTGATCTTCCACGGGGGGTGGAGGTCGCATGCGCGTTCTGCTGATCAATCCGTCGTACCCGTTCGAGGAATTTCCGCGGCTCTTGGTGACCCTGCCGTACGTGGCGTCCGCGCTGCAGTCCGAGGGCCACGAGGTCGAGATCCTCGACTTACTCCTGTCGCGGACCACGCCCGAGAAGATCGAGCGGCGCATGTCGCGCTTCCGGCCGCAGCTCGTGGGCATCACGTCGGTCACGCTGAATCACCACATCGCGTCGTCGATCGCCGAGGTGGTGCGCAAGTGCGACCCGGCGGTGCCGATCGCGATGGGCGGGCCGCACGTCAGCTTCGAGATCGAGGGCAGCTTCCGCGACCTGCCCGCGCTCGACTACATCGGCATCGGCGAGGGCGAGCACACCATGCGCGAGCTGTGCCGCGCGCTGGAAGGCCGGATGGACCTCCGCGACGTGCGCGGGCTGGCGCTGCGCGACGGCGACCGGATCGTCAAGAACGCGCCGCGCCCGCTCGAGGACGATCTCGACACGCTGCCCGTGCCGGCGCGCAATCTCGTGCCGCTGCAGCGCTATCTCGCCTTCGACAGTCACGCCAGCGTGGTCACGAGCCGCGGCTGTCCGTACTCGTGCATCTTCTGCTCGGCGCCGGCCTGGACCGGCCGCCAGGTGAGATACCGCAACCCGCTCCAGTGCGTCGACGAGATCGAGACGCTGGCCGAGCTGGGCTTCACCGAGATCACGATCGAGGACGACCTGTTCACGCTCTACCGCAAGCACTTCCTGGCGGTGTGCGGCGAGCTGATCCGGCGAGACACGGGGATCCGCTGGAACGCCTTCTCGCGCGTCGACACGATCTCGCCCGAGATCGTCGAGACCATGAAGCGCGCGGGCTGTCAGGCGATCTGCTTCGGCGTGGAGAGCGGCAGCCAGGAGATCCTCGACCTGGTGAAGAAGAAGTCGAACCTCGACAAGGTGAAGGAGGCCATGCGCATGACCCAGGAGGTGGGCATCACCGCGCTGGCCTCGTTCATCATCGGCCTGCCCGGCGAGACCGAGGAGACGCTGCGCAAGACCACCGAGTTCGCGAACGAGCTGCACCAGGAGTTCGGGTCGCTCTACGGCTTCCACATCCTGGCGCCGTTCCCGGGCACCGAAGTGCGCGACCGCGCCGAGGAGTACGGGCTCGAGATCCTGACCAGTGACTGGACGAAGTACGACGCCAACCAGGTGGTGACTCGCACCACGGGCGCGAACGCCGGCGTGCTGAAGGCGGTGGCCGACGAGTACGACAGCACCATGGAGCGCTACCTGCGCTACCAGGACGGCCTGTACAAGAACGGCAACCTCGAGGGCTACGAGCTGAAAATGTATCTGCGCCGCCATCGCCAGTCACTCTTGTGGAAGCTGCTGCTTTCCGACACCATCGAGGGCCTGCCGGCGTTCCAGCAGGACCCGGTCGGCGGGCTGCGCGCGGCGGTGGTCGAAGCCACGGGCGTGCGCCCCGAGTTCGCCAGCGCCGAGCTCGACCGCGTGCTCGCGCTGGGAGCGCTGCGCGGCACCGAGACCCCCGAGGGCACGCGCTTCGCCTGGACGGAGTGACGGACTCACAGCGAAGGAGGGCGACGGCATGGACGAGATGCTTTCGAGGGGCGCCTGGCTGGGCCACGCGGCGCTGCGGATCGTGAGTGGCTTCCTGTTCGCCTGTCACGGCGCGCAGAAGCTGTTCGGCGCGTTCGGGGGCTTCGGCCCGAGCGGCGGCAGCGCGCCGATGGGGTCCGAGTTCTGGTTCGCCGGCTTGATCGAGGGGGTGGGCGGCGCGCTGATCGCCCTGGGCGTGCGCACCCGGCTCGCCGCCTTCATCTGCTGCGGCGAGATGGCGGTGGCCTACTTCACCGTCCACCAGAAGCAGGGTCTCTTGCCGATCGAGAACCACGGCGAGCTCGCGGTGCTGTTCTGCTTCGCCTTCCTGTATCTCGCCACGAACGGTGGCGGCCCGCTCAGCCTCGAGCGCGGCGGGAAGTAGCTCTGCTGCCGTGACTCGCCGGGCGCTCGTGGTCGGAGCGGCGCTGGCGATCGCCTGCGGCAGCCCGTGGCCGGCGAGCTACGAGCCGATCCAGCCGGTGTCGCGGCCGGTGGACGCGGTTTCACTCGAGATCGACCCGACGCCGCCGTACATCGTGGGGCCGGACCAGATCCAGGAGATCCTGCGCGCGCTCGATCCTGGCCTGGCGCGCTACGGCGTCTCGGTCGTGCCCGCGGGAACGGCGAACGCGCCCCGGCTGGTGGGCCAGGTGGAGTTCTACGATCCCGGGGTGGACCCGGAGCCCGGGAGGTGGCCGCACGCCGGCACCTTCCGAGCGCGCTGGCGGCTCCTCGATGCCGGGGGCGTCGTCCTGGGTGAGTGCAAGACCGAGGCGAAGAGCGGCGTGACGACGCTCGGCCCCAGCTGGGCCGAGGCGATGGAAGACTCCGGCTTCCGGCTCGGCGAGTTCGTGCGCGGCAGGTGAGGCGCGCTCCCAGTTACAATCGTGGCGATGCCGAGCCCCCTCGAACCGCACCTGGCGCTCCTGCGCTGCCCCCGCTGCCGCGAGCCGGGCAAGCTCGAGCTGCGCGGCGAGGACGCGCTCGCCTGCGCGGCCTGCGGGCAGACGTTCCCGATCGCAGGGGAGCTGCCGCGGCTGTTCTGGCCCAATGACTGGCGCGAGGGGCAGACCGACGTCACCGACACGGTGAAGGCGTTCTACGAAGAGACGCCGTTCCCGAACTACGACGACTTCGACAGCGTGGGCAGCCTGGCCGAGAAAGCGCGGCAGGGCGTGTTCGCGCGGCTCCTCGACGAGCAGGTGCCGCCGCGCGCGCGCGTGCTCGAGGTCGGCTGCGGCACCGGCCAGCTCTCGAACTTCCTGTCGATCGCGAACCGCACCGTGTTCGCGAGCGACCTGTGCGTGAACTCACTCGGGCTGGGGCGCGACTTCGCGCGCCGGCACGCGCTGGGCAACGTGCACTTCGTGCAGATGAACCTGTTCCGGCCGGCGTTCGCGGAGCGCTCATTCGACCTGGTGATCTCGAACGGCGTGCTGCACCACACCTCGGATCCGTTCCTCGCCTACCAGACGATCGCGCAGCTCGTGAAGCCGGGCGGGTTCCTCCTGGTCGGGCTGTATCACTACTACGGCCGGCTGATCACCGATGCGCGCAGGGTCTTGTTCCGTTGGTCGGGGGACCGCTTCCTGGGCCTCGATCCGAACCTGCGCGACGCGAAGAAGAGCGCGGCCAAGAAGCGCGCCTGGCTCGCGGATCAGTACAAGCACCCGCACGAGTCGAAGCACACGATCGGCGAGACACTCGGCTGGATCGACAAGATCGGCTTCCGCTTCGTGAAGAGCATCCCGCGCTCGAAGCCGTTCGCGCCGTTCGGGGCCGACGAGAGCCTGTTCGAGCCCGAGCTACCGGGCAACGCGGTCGAGCGCTTCCTGGCCGAGACCGGCGCGATCTTCCGGGGCAGCCGCGAGGGCGGCTTCTTCATCATGATCGCGCAGCGTCCGTGACTCGCGCAGCACGGTCTCGAGCAGCCGCTTCGTGATGTAGTCGGCGTAGATGCGCGCGCCGTCGGCGGTCACGTGGATGCCGTCGTAGAACACGCGGTTGGGCTCCTCCCAGCCGGGCACGTCGTCCTCGAGGTGCCGGACCAGGTCGACGAGCGGCACGTGCTCCTCGTCCGCCACGCGCCGGATCTCGTCGTTGAAGGCGCCTTGGTTCTTGGCGGTGACCCAGCGCGGAGTGAGTGGCGAGGGCGTCTTCACCGAGGGCTGGGTCATCAGCACCGGATCGATGCCGAAGGCGCGGCACAGCGCGGCGAAGCCGCGCAGCCGCTTCACGAACTCGGCGGGCGGAGCCGGGGGCGGCTCGACCGCGTGCGCGGGATCGCCCACCTCGGGCGGCGGGATCGTCGCCAGCGTGAGATAGCTGCGCAGCGCGCCCGCCAGCCACAGCCGGCCCGACGCGAGCTGCAGCGGCCAGCGCAGCGCGGTGGCGGGAGTCACGAGCTCGGCCTCGCGCGTGCGGTAGGAGCCGTCGCCGATCAAGACGCCCACGTCGTTCGCGGCCTCCATCAGCACCGCCACGTCGGGATGGTCCTCGTTCAGGTGGTTGAGCACGATGTTGAGCGCGTCCTGGGTCGTGTTGCCCGAGACGCCGGCGTTCAGCGTGTTCACTTTGAGGCCGCGGTCCTCGAGCATCGCCGACACCAGCGCCGGGAAGCGCTGGTCCTCGTCGAGCGCGGCGCACTCGGTGGTCGAGCCGCCGATGAAGGCGATCGTGCGGTCGGGCTTCTCGAAGCGCCGCGTCGGCAGGATGTAGCCGCGCTCGTCGGTGCGCAGCAGCGCCGTGGGCGACTTCGGCGAGACACTCGCGCGGTTCACCGGCAGCTCGCGCAGGCCGTGGTGCATGCGCAGCAGCGCCACGCGCTCGGCCAGCTCGTGGCGGTAGGGGTTCTTCCACACCAGCCGCAGCAAGAGCTCGCTCGTCGCGAGCGAGACCGCGAGCGACAGGGCGATCAGTAACAGCCGCTTGCCCACGCGCGCGCCCTAGAACAGCGCGTAGATGAGCGGCGCGGCTCCCTGGGTGGCCACCACGATGAACGCGGTGAGCGCCAGCATCAGCACGAACGGCACGATCCAGTAGGCGCGGTTCTGACGCGCGAAGCCGATGAACTCACGAAACAGTCGCCCCGAGCGGAAGATCTTCGCCACCGATCGCTCCCAACGCCGCGCGCTCAGTCGAGCGCGAGGGTCGCCCTCCAGTTTTCCGACTCCTGCCAGCGCGGCTGCTCGCCCTTGCTGAGCAGGAACGGCCCGAGCGCCAGCACGTCCATCTCGCTGCGCATGAAGCAGCGGTAGGCGTCGGAGGGCGTGCACACGATCGGCTCTCCGCGCACGTTGAAGCTGGTATTGATCAGCACGCCGCAGCCGGTGAGCTCGCGGAACGCCGCGAGCAGCGCGTGATAGCGCGGGCTGGTCTCGGCCGAGACGGTCTGGATGCGCGCCGAGTAGTCCACGTGAGTGATGGCCGGCAGGTCGGAGCGCGGGCGGTTCACCCACTGGTGGATCTCGAGGTCGCGCTCGTCGCCCTTGGGCGGGATCTGGCGTCGCTTCACGACGTCGGCCACGAGCAGCATGTAGGGCGACGGCCGATCGAGCTCGAAATACTCGGCGGTCACCTCCTCGAGACACGAGGGCGCGAACGGCCGGAAGCTCTCGCGGAACTTGGTCTTCAGGTTCAACACCGACTGCATCTTGGGCGAGCGCGGGTCGGCGATGATCGAGCGGTTGCCGAGCGCGCGCGGGCCGAACTCCATGCGCCCCTGGAACAGGCCCACCACGTTCTCGTCGGCGACCGCGCGCGCGACCGCGGGCGCCCAGTCGGCGTCGGAGAGCTCGCGGTACGGGTAACCGTGCGCGTCGAGATACTCGCGGATCTGGTCGGCCGAGAACTCGGGGCCGAGCTGCGCGCCCGACATGCCGTCGTGCACGCCGTCGGCCCGGCGCGGATTCTCGAGCTGGTTGTGCCAGATCGCGAGCGCGGCGCCGACCGCGCCGCCGGCATCGCCCGCCGCCGGCTGGATCCACAGCTCGTCGAAGATCTTCTCGCGCAACAGCCGCCCGTTGGCCACGCAGTTCAGCGCCACGCCGCCCGCGAGACACAGGTTGCGCTTGCCGGTGAGCTGGCGCGCCGTGCGCGCCATGCGCAGCACGATCTCCTCGGTCACCACCTGGATCGAGCGCGCGATGTCCATCTCGCGGCGAGTCACCGGGCTCTCCGGCCGGCGCGCCGGGCCGTCGAACAGCTCGGCGAACGCGTCGTTCGTCATGACCAGGTCGTCGAGATAGCCGAAGTGCGACATTTCGAGCCGGAACGAGCCGTCGTCGCGCAGGTCGAGCAGCTTGCCGAGGATCCGGTCCACGTAGCGCGGCTCCCCGTACGGGGCGAGCCCCATCAGCTTGTACTCGGCCGAGTTCACCTTGAAGCCGGTGAAGTAGGTGAAGGCGGAGTAGAGCAGCCCGAGCGAGTGCGGGAAGTCGAGCTGGCGCACGAGCTCGAGCCTCGAGCCCTCGCCCGAGCCGATGGTGGCGGTGGCCCACTCGCCGACGCCGTCGACCGTGAGCACCGCGGCCTCCTGGAACGGCGAGGGGTAGAACGCGCTCGCCGCGTGTGACTCGTGGTGCTCCGGGAACCACAGCCGCTCGGGCGGCGTGATGCCGCACTCGGCGAGTGACTCGCGGATGGTCTCCTCGATCCACAGCTTCTCGCGCAGCCACAGCGGCACCGCCTTCACGAACGAGCGCAGTCCGTGCGGCGCCACGGCGAAGTAGGTCTCCAGGATGCGCTGGAACTTCAGGATCGGCTTGTCGTAGAAGGCGACGGCGTCGACGCCCGCGCCGCTGACTCCGGCCTCGGCCAGGCAGTAGCGCACGGCCTGCTTCGGGAAGTCCTGATCGTGGCGTTTGCGCGTGAAGCGCTCTTCCTGCGCCGCGGCCACGATCTCGCCGTCGTCGACGAGACACGCCGCGGAGTCGTGGTAGAAGCAGCTGATGCCCAGGATCTTCATGACGAGCTAGAACTGTCTCTCGCGCATCTTCGACGCGCTGCGACCGAGCGCGTGCTCCGACCAATAGGTGGTCGCCGCGGGCTCGTAGTAGCGGCGCATCGGATCGCGCCGGCCGCGCCGGAACAGCATGCCGAACGGCGTGACCACGCCGAAGAAGACGATCGACATGAACACCCAGGTCAGCGCCTGGCCGGTGGCGCGGGTCAGCGCCTCGAGCGCGCGCTCGAGCGCGGCGTAGATGCCGGTGGGCGAGACCAGAGCGCTCGCGAGGACGATTGCCGAGATCGTGAGCGCCACGCCGCCCAGCGTCCGCGACCAGAACAGGAACACTCCCAGCCCGACCGCGCCCACGATCGCCCCGCGCAGCAGGCCGCGCTTCCGCGCAGCGCCGGCGGCGAGCTCGAGTCGCTTCGACGAGGCGGTCGACTGCGCGCGCCAGTCCCAGATGGCGGCAGCGGCGTCGGCTCGGCCGGGTCGGGGGTGGGCCAGGTTCGGTCTCCTTGGAGGCGCGCTTCCGGCCGCGCCAGGGGGACCCGCAGCATGCCTCAGAGCCCGAAAACACTCAAGATTTCGGTCGTGGGGCGCTCAGGGAGACGCGCGCGCGACCCGGCTCTCGGCCCAGCCGTAGCGGACCGCCTTGGCTTCGATCGGCTCGCGAGCCGGCACCGGAGCCACGTACAGGCGCCAGCGCTTGGGGGGATCGCTGGCCAGGCGGTAGCCGATCGAGGCGCCCGGGGTCTTGCAGTGCAGCACGAACACCGGGCCGTCCGGGGTCTTCCGGCGCTTGGCGATCGGCTTCTCGGTGCGCGGCTGCTTGAGCCCCGGCCACAGATGGCGCGCCATCGTGCGCTCGGAGGTCTTCGACAGGTCGGGCGTGCGTGACTCGAACTCGTCGAGCGCTGCGCGCATGCGCGCCAGGTCGCCGGCGTGGTTGGGGTCGTCGGCCAGGTTGCGGGTCTCGTCCGGGTCCGCAACCACGTCGTACAGCTCCTCGCGCGGGCGGGGCGCGCTGAACTGACTCTCCTGCAGCGGCGTGAGCTGGTGGCCGGCGTGCAGGCGCCACAGCTCCTGCATCGTGGGCATGATGTCGCGGAACTTGAGCGGCTCGAACAGCGGGCGCTCGGGCATGTGATTCGCGAGATACTGGAAGTGCAGGTCGCGCGCGCTGCGCCAATAGCTCGGGATCTTCTCCATCCGGTCGGCGGCGGCGAATGCGTAGCTGCGATCGGGCGCGCGCTCGGGTCCCAGGAACACCTGACCGCGCATCTCGCTCGGCACTGCGACGCCGGCCAGCCGCAGGATCGTCGGCGCCAGGTCGATGAAGCTGACCAGGTCGGTGCGCACCGTCCCCGCATCGCGGCCGTCGGGAAAGCGCACGAGCAGCGGCACGTGCAGGCCCCAGTCGTACAGGTTGCGCTTGGCGTGCGGCAAGCCGTCGCCGTGGTCGGCGGTGAAGATCACGATCGTGTGGTCGAGCAGGCCGTCGGCCTGCAGCGCGTCGAGGATCGCGCCGACCTGTCCATCGAGCGTGGCGATGTTGTCGTAGTGCCTCGCGAGGTCGAGGCGAGTCACCGGTGTGTCGGGGATGAAGGGCGAGAGCACCACGCTGTTCGGGTCGGTGACCTGCGGGCGCTTCGCAGCCTCTTCGGGCGTGCGCGGCGGCCAGATCATGCCTTCATGGGTGATCTCGGGGTTGATCATCGCGAAGAACGGCTGATCCGGTGCGGCGCCCCGCCAGCCGCCGATCATCGCCTCGGGCGCGAACGTGTCCCAGACCGTGAACGGGTCGCCGAACTGGTAGTCGGTCTTGCGGTGGTTGCTGGTGAACCAACCGGCGCGGCGCAAGAGCTCCGGGAAGGCCTTCACTTCGGGCGGCGGCACCGCGAGATACTCGAAGGTCTTGCTGTTGCCCTGCTCGTCCCAGGCGCGCGAGGTGCGCATGTGCTGGGCGCCGAACGACTGCGCGTACAGCCCCGTGATCAGCGCCGCGCGGCTCGGCGCGCAGACCGGCGCGGTGGTGAACGCGTTCGTGAAGCGCACGCTCTCGCGCGCCAGCCGGTCGATGCGCGGCGTGCGCGCGATCGGGTCACCGTACGCGCCGAGCCGGGGATTCATGTCCTCGGTCATGATGAAGACGATGTTCGGATGCGCCGGTGTCTCGGCCCGGGCGGCCGAGGCGCCGAGGCACATCACTCCCACGAAGCCCGCGAGCAGACGCCAGCAGAGACCCATCCGGCGAAGGGTTAGCTCATGCTAGCTTCCGCGGCATGACGAAGCGGGTCGAGCGGCCGGGCGTGCGCGAGGGCTACGACCGCTGGTCTCACAGCTACGACGCGACGCCCAACCCGCTGGTTGCGCTCGACCGGCGAGTCACCTTCGGCGCGCTCGCGCCGCGCGCCGGCGAGGCCGTGCTCGACGCCGGCTGCGGCACGGGCGCGCACCTGGCGCGCTTGTGCGAAGCGCGCACGCGCGCCGTGGGCCTCGACTTCTCGCGCGGCATGCTGCGCGTCGCGCAGCGCAGCGCGCCCGGCGCCGGGCTGGCGCAGGCCGACCTGAACGAAGCGCTGCCGATCCGCCCGGGCTCGTTCGACGCGCTGCTGTCCTCGCTGGTCTCCGAGCATCTGCGCGACCTGCCGCGCTTCTTCGGCGAGGCCTTCGCCGCGCTGCGCCGCGGCGGACGGCTGGTGTTCTCGGCCTTCCACCCCGAGCTCGCGCGCTCGGGCATCGAGGCCAACTTCGAGGCCGACGGCACCGAGTATCGGCTCGGCGCCGAGCCGTACCGCGTCGACGACTATCTGAACGGCATCGCCGACGCAGGCTTCGAGTCGCTCGAGACTCACGAGTATCTCGGCGACGCGCGCCTGGTCGCCGACGTCCCGCTCGCCCGGAAGTATCTCGGCCGCCCGCTGCTGCTGCTCGTCCGCGCCCGCCGCGCCGCCTAGCGGAGTGAACAAGTTGCACGCCCGCGCCCGGCCGGCGCGCGCGCGGCTCTTCCCGCACGGCACGTGCCTTGCTGAAGCGAGCGGTATGCAGCTCAATGACCAGAGCGGAAAGGTCGGCTGGCTCGTGCTGTGGCTGATCGGCGTCCCGATCCCGGTGCTGATCGTGCTGTACCTACTGCGCGGCTGTACTTGACCGGCGGCGAACGCCCAGACTTGTCAGTGCCAGCGTTGCGAGCACGAGTGCGCTTGGCTCCGGCACCGCCACGTCGATGATCTGACTCGCGCTGCCGACCAGGTGGTTGTAGAAGAGCCGGATGCCGTTCAGGTCGAGCAGGCCCTGGGCGTCGTCGAAGACCAGGGTGTCGACGTAGATGGCTTCGGCGACGCCCGGCTGGCGGTTCCCGTTGTCGGCGTGATCCTCGAAGAAGAGCCGGCCGTCGGGACCGATCACGAGCTCGGGCAGATAGGCGTTCGTGGTGCGAAACGCCGTCGGGTCGTCTCCGAGATCTCGCCCGGCCACCTCGACGAACTGCCAGTTGGCCCAGTCACCGACCGCCGCGCCTCCGCCGTGGGCGGCCTCGAATGACGCGCCGGGGCCGAACACGAAGCGTCCGCCCGCGGAACCGTCGAGCTCGACGTTCCCGGCGAGTCGCAGCGCGCCCTCGATGTCGAGCGTCCCGGTGGAGTCGATCGTGAGGTTGCGGCCGGTCATCGAGGTATCGACGATCAGTGACCCGCCGTCGGTCACGGAGATGTCGCCGCTGGTCGCAACGTTGCCGAGCGCATGGATCGTCCCACCATGCGCGCTCCACGAGCCACCGCCGGTCACGTCGCGAACTTGCAGCGTCCCGCCGGGAGCTGCTCCGAAGATCCCGTCGTGCTGCACGGTCGGATTTCCGAACACGTCGAGCAGCCCGCCGGTCGCGTCGATCGGCCCGGCGTTGCTCGCCAGGCGGATCCGGCCCGAGCCCCGGATCTGGTTGTCGAGATTGGTGAAGGTGGTGGGGCTGGGAACGTCGCTCCCCGTCTGGTAGGTGACCGCGCCGCCGCCGGACAGCGTGAGGCTGCTGCTCTCGTCGTAGGTGACGATGATCTGGCCGTGGTTCTCGATCGTCGCGGGCCCGTCCAGGATGAGTGCCCCTTCCAGCACTGCCGAGTTCACGAGCGCGCCGGAGACGCGGCCGCTCAGCGTGAAGTGACCCGTCGCGAAAGTGACGTCGCTGAGGCCGCCTCCGAGCGTGACGCTGCTCGTGGCGTCCGCGCTGAGGCGGGTGCCCGAGAAGGTGGCCGAGACGATCGCGGTGCTGCCGTTCTCGGCGACGAAGTCGCCGCCGATGACGTTGGTCTGGTCGCTCGAGCTCCAGTGTCCGCCGTCGAGCTGGATCACGCCGCCGGCGTTCTGCACCACCAGCTGTCCCGTGCCGAGCGTGTGCCCGCCGCTCGCGCCCAGCATGCCCAGGTTGTCGATTTCTCCGCCGCCCTCGACGAGCTGCGCGGAGAGGCTCCCGGATGCGGCAATCGTCACCCGATCTCCAGGGTCGATCGTCAGCGAATCGACCACGACGCCGCCGTCGATCCCGACTGCCGAGGCCAGCGGATTTCCGCCATCGACCGCAGCCTGGAACGAGTCACTCGCGGTGTTCTGGGGGACGCCGTCGCTCCACCGGGCGGGATCACTCCACGATCCTGAGCCGCCGAGCCAGGTGCTCGAGAGCGACGCCGCGTGCAGGGGCTTCCCGCCGAACGCCAGCAGCCACATCAGCAACAGCGACGACGAGAACCACCGCCCCACCGAATCCGAGCGTACCACTTCGGCCGCGTCTTGCATCGCGCGATCGGGGTTGCAGTAGACTTGGAAACGGGAGGACGGCACCGATGACGCTCGACCCGAAGCTGTTCGCGCCGGAGGCGATCGATCCAGAGACGCGCGCGGCGAACGAGACACTCGAGAAGCTGCTGGCGCAGGTGCCGGCCATCCACACGCAGACGCCGCAGGCGATCCGGGCGGCGCGCGAGTCGGGGCAGGGGACGTTCGGACCGATCGTGCGGCTACCGCACGCCGTCGACCGGTCGATTCGCGGGCCGGCGGGCGAGCTGCCGCTGCGCGTGATCCGGCCGAAGGGTGAGCTGCGCGGCGTCTACTTCCACATCCACGGCGGCGGCCACACGCTCGGCAGTCACGACGCACAGGACGTGATGCTCGACGCGCTGGCGAACGCGGCCGGCGCGGTGGCGGTGAGCGTGGGCTATCGGCTGGCCCCGGAGCATCCCTATCCCGCCGGCCCGGACGACTGCGAGGCGGCAGCGCTGTGGCTGCTCGAGAACGCCAAGCGTGAGTTCGGCAGCGAGCGGCTGGCGATCGGCGGTGAGTCGGCGGGCGCGCACCTCTCGGCGGTCACGCTTCTGCGCCTGCGCGACCGCCACCATGTGACTCCGTTCCGCGGCGCGAACCTGGTGTACGGCCTGTACGACGCCACGTTCACGCCCAGCGTGCGCAACTGGGGCGAGCGGAACCTCGTGCTCTCGACGCCGATCATCGAGTGGTTCAGCAATCACTTCCTGCCCGACCGCGCGCAGCGCGCGACCACCGACGCCTCCCCGCTCTACGCCGACCTGCGCAGCCTGCCGCCGGCGCTGTTCACGGTGGGCACGCTGGACCCGCTGCTCGACGACAGCCTGTTCATGTCGGCGCGCTGGGCGGTGGCCGGAAGCCGCGCCGAGCTCGCGATCTATCCGGGCGGCGTGCACGGCTTCAACCTGTTCCCGACCTCGCTGGCCCGCTCCGCGAACCAGCGCTGTCAGCAGTTCGTCGCCGCGGTGCTGGGCGAGTGACCTTGGTGGGCAAGGTCGACATCCTGCTGCCCTGCGCCGCGATGGTGCTGCTGACCTTCGTGGTCTGGGTGAAGCTATATCTCGATCGGGTCGCCGAGATGCGCGAGCTGCGGCTCGACCCGCAGACCGTTCGCAACAGCGTGCTGGGCGCGGGCGTGCTGAAGCGCGTCGAGGCGGCCGACAACTTCAAGAACCTGTTCGAGGTGCCGGTCCTGTTCTACGTGCTGTGCGCGTGTCTCGCGGCGTCCGACCAGGTGACTCCATTCTTCGTGATCGCGGCCTGGATCTTCGTCGCGCTGCGCGCGCTGCACAGCACGATCCACATCACCTACAACACCGTGGTGCACCGCTTCTACGCCTACGCGGCGGGGGCGCTCTTGATCTTCCTGATGTGGGCGGTGTTCGCGGCGCGGCTGCTCGCGCTGCGCATGTCCTAGTCGCGCAGTCGCTCGGCGAAGAACCCGAGGATCTCGTCCAGCGCGGCGCGTGTGGGCTCGCCCTCGCGGTCGACGAGGTGCATGGTCACCACGCTGTGCGGCCGCATCGGCGTGCCCTTGCGCGCGCACTCATCCGGCAGCACGCGCCCCTCGAAGCGCGGGCCGAGCGCCTGCTGGTAGGCCTCGAAGCGCGCGGCCTTGCAGAACGGGTCACCCGCGAAGCGGTAGGCGCGCACGGTCAGGTCATCGCGCTCGAGTCTCTTCTTCACCCGCTCGAGCTCGTCGGGGGCGATGTGCATGCCGCCGGCCTGGAAGAGCGGGAGCGAGGGCTGTGACAGCACGGGCGCGCGCATGGCGGGCTCGAGCATCATCGAGAGCGCGAAGTTCCCGGTGAAGCACATGCCGATCGCGCCGACGCCTTTCCCGCCGCAGAGCGGATGCGCGTGCGCGGCCAGCGCCCGCAGCCAGGCGGTGACCGGGCTCGACTCGTTGGCGGCGAAGGCGCGGAACTCACGGCTGATGCAGCCCATCACCATGCTGCGCAGGCCGTAGCCCATGGTCGGCGGTCGGCCCGGCTCGCCGAACAGCTGCGGCATCCAGACCGTGAAGCCGGTGTCCCGCACCTTGCGCGCGAAGCGAGACACTCCCGCGTAGATGCCGGGCATCTCCGACATCACGATCACGGCCGGCCCGCTGCCTGCCACGAACACGAGCTTGGTCTTCTCGAGCAAGCTGACCGGGCGCTGCTCGAAGTCCGCCAGGTCGTCGCGCAGCCAGAGGTCGGGCTCTGCGGGGCTCGCTTCCGAAGTCATGCTGCGATTCTATCCCGGGTCTTCGTCGCCACGCGCGCCACGCCCGGGCTTCAAGCCGCGTGCGCCGCCGACCGAATCGGCTGTGATGCCGAACGCAAAGGGAACCGTGTTCGTCGAGGTGGTGAAGGCGCTCTTGGCGGTGCCCGAGCGCGAGCGCGTCGAGACGTACCTGCCGGCACGGCTGACGCACTATCTGAGCGAGCGTACGGTCCTGGCGTCGTGGTATCCGCTCGAGGACTTCGCGGAGATGCTGAAGACGCTCTCCAAGGTGGCGGGCGGCGGGCGCGTGAATCCCTGCGAGAAGATGGGCCGTGACGCGGCCCGTGCGCAGATGGAAGGCACCTACAAGCGCTTCAACAAGAGCGCCGACCGCAAGGCCGCCTTCACGCTGCTCTCGTCCATGTACGACAGCGGCGACATGCGCATCCTGGAGCGCGAGCCCGGTCGCGCCGTGGTCGAGCTCCTGAACTTCGCGCTGCCCACGCGCGAGATCTGCGACACCTTCACCGGCTACCAGTCGGAGCGGATGATCCTGTTGGGCTTCGACGACATCGCCGTGAAGCACTCCAAGTGCCGAGTGGTCGGATCGGTCTCGTGCGTCTGGGAACTCACTTGGAAGGCGCGCGGCGGAGAGACCCCCTAGCTCCTGGGGGTGGTATCCTGACTGCACGGAGGGCGTGCAGTCATGAGCGAGCCGATCGTCGAGACGAGCGCGGGGAAGCTCCGCGGCACGAGCCAGCGCGGGATCCACCGCTTCGCCGGGGTTCCCTACGGCGAGCCCACGGGCGGTGAGCGCCGCTTCCGGCCGCCGCAGGCGCGCGCGCCCTGGGCCGGCGTGCGCGACGCCCTGGACTTCGGGCCGATCTGCCCGCAGCTCGGGTCACTGGTCGATCCGGCGCAGAGCGACGCGCGCACGGTCGGCAGCGTTCGCTATCTGCCGCAGAGCGAAGACTGTCTCGTGCTGAACGTGTGGACGCCGGGCTTGTCCGACGGCCGCCGCCGGCCGGTCATGGTGTGGCTGCACGGGCGCGGCTTCAGCGCGGGCGCCGGCTCCGAGTCGATGTACGACGGGGCCAATCTCGCGCGGCGCGGCGACGTGGTCGTGATCACCGTGAATCACCGCCTGAACGCGTTCGGCTATCTGCACCTGGCCGACCTCCTGGGCGAGGACTTCTCGGGCTCGGGCGTCGCGGGCCTGCTCGACGTGGTGGTCGCCCTCGAGTGGGTGCGCGACAACGCCGCCGCGTTCGGCGGCGACCCCGGCAACGTGACCCTGTTCGGTGAGTCGGGCGGCGGCGTGAAGGTCAGCACCATGCTCGCGCTGCCGGCGGCGAAGGGCCTCTTCCAGCGCGCGATCGTGCAGAGCGGGCCCGGGCTGCGCGGCGTGGAGCGCGCCACCGCGCAGGCCTTCACGGAGCGGCTGCTCGCCGCGCTCGAGATTCCCGCGGCCGACGCGCGCAAGCTGCAGCAGCTGGCGCCGCAGCAGATCCTCGACGCGGTCGCGCGCATGCCCGCGGGCGCGCGCGGCAGCGGGCCGTTCCTGCTGGGCGCGAACGCCATGTTCCAGCTCTCGCCGGTGGTCGACGGCAGTCACTTCCCGGTGCATCCGTTCCACCCGACCGCCGCGCCCTCCGGCGCGCAGGTGCCGCTCTTGGTGGGCACCAACTTCGACGAGGCCGCGCTGTTCGTGGCCGCGGATCCCAAGCGCCGGCGACTCAGCGAAGACGAGCTGCGCAAGCGGCTCGTGCCGATGCTCGGCGACAAGCTCGAGCGCGTGCTCGGGACCTACCAGCGCACGCGGCCGGAAGCCACGCCCTGGGACTTGTACATCGCGATCGCGACCGAGCCCACGCGCATCATGTCGATCCGGCTCGCCGAGCGGAAGTCGGAGGTCGGCGCAGCGCCCGCGTACATGTATCTCTTCAGCTGGGCCAGCGACTTCATGGGCGGCCTGTTCAAGTCGGCGCACGCGCTCGAGATCCCGTTCGTGTTCGACAACGCCGAGAGCGTGCCGCTCACGGGATCGCGCGCCGACCGCGCGCAGCTCGCGGAGCTCATGACCGCGACCTGGCTCGCGTTCGCGCGCACGGGCGACCCGAATCACGCGGCGATTCCGCACTGGCGCCCCTACACCAAAGAGCGACGCGACACGATGATCCTCGACGTGCCCTGCCGGGCCGAGCAGGCGCCACGCCAGGAGGAGCTCGATGCGTGGCGCGGGATCGAGCTGCGCCGATAGCCCGGATTCCGGCGCTTCTGCTGGTGACCGTCTGCGCGCTGGGCTGCTACGCCACCTACCAGGGCACGAGCCTCCACCTGCCACCCGCCACGAGCCCGCCGCCCGCGCCCGAGCTCGTGATTGCCATCGCGCAGCCGGAGATTCGCCTCGATGCGAGGCGTTGGAACAGCTGGGGGGCGGTTCCGAGCGCGGTCGCGCTCGCCAATGCGCTGCGCGCGACCGGGCGCTTCGCGCACGTGGATTTCGGGAGCCAGCTCGGCTGCGAGCCCGACGTCGTGCTGGTGCCGGTCGAGAATCCGAACGCCGGCCATCGCACCGGGAACGACCCCGACGACGCCTGGATCCTGCTCGCGCTGGGAGTCATTCCCGTGATCGAGTCCTGGGACCGGGGTCACTACTTCGTGCGGCGCGACGTGCCGAGCCAGACCTACGTGTTTCCCTGGGAGCGCGTCGAGGTGCTGTGGTGGGGCTCGGGGCCGCTCTCGCTCTTGCCCGGCTGGCGCTACGATCGGGCGCCGGACAGCTCGAACGACGCGTTCACGCGCTTTTTGGACCAGCACTGGAGCGAGCTCTTCGCGGGTGTGACTCCCCGGCGCGACCCGAAGTGTCTCGCCCGCTGACGATCGCCGGTATCGTGCTGGTCGCGGCGGGCTGTTCGCTGACGCACGTGCCGGCGCAGCCGCGGCTCGAGGCGAGCGCGCCGCTGCACCCCGATCGCACGGCCATCTGGCAAGTGGGCGTGAGTGAGCCCACGCTGCGCGCGGGCGAGGGGCAGGCCGAGATCGCGCTGCGCGAGCTCGATGCCGCGGCGTACCTGATCTACACGCTGCGCAGCATCGATCTGTTCCATGAGGTCGACTTCACCCGCCAGCTGCGTTGCCCGATCGACCTCGAGCTTGCGGCGCAGCTCCCGGTCGACGACGTTCAGTACGGTCCCCTGTGGCTCGAGCTATTGACGCTCAGTCTGAAGACCGAAGAGCGCGTCGTGGTCTCGTTTCATGCCGTCGACGCGCCGCAGGAGACGATACGGCTCCACTATGAAACGGGGGAGTGGATGGGCATCGGCCCGCTGTTGCTGTCACCGCTGGCCTTCTTCGGCGCGACCGGTGACTGGCGGCTCGATCCGCCGGCGGGCGCGCGCACCCAGGCGTTCCGCGCGCAGCTCCTGGCGCGCGGCGGCGTGCTCGAGCGCGAGGCCGAAAAGACACAGCCCTACTGTCGGGAGAGCTCGTGAACAAGGTGAATCTGGCCGAGAAGCTGGCGCTGTTCTCGGATCACTGGAATCCCAGGATCGTGGGCGAGCTGAACGGCCAGCACGTGAAGCTCGTGAAGGTCCAAGGTGAGTTCGTGTGGCACCACCACGCCGACGAGGACGAGCTGTTCCTGGTGCTCGACGGCGCGCTCGCGATCCACTTCCGCGATCGCGTCGTGGAGCTCCGGCCGGGCGAGCTCTGCATCGTGCCGCGCGGCGTCGAGCACAAGCCGGTGGCGCGCGGCGAGGCCAGCGTGCTCTTGCTCGAGCCCGCCTCGACGCGGAACACCGGCAACGTGAGCGACGACCGCACGCGCGAAAGGCTCGAGCGGATTTGAAGCGCGCCGCCCTGCTGCTCGCGTGCCTCGGCCTCTGGGGCTGCTCGGGTTGGTTCGCGGTCCCCGTGCGGGTGCACGAGGCCGACCCCACGCTGGTGCAGCGCGAAGTCACTTCGAACGTCTTGAACTCGGAAGCCGTGAGTCAGCTCTCGGCGCAGGTGCTGCAGCGGCTCGATCTGTACACGCAGTATCAGGAAGATCCGGTGGGCGCGTTGCGCACGCTGCACGACGGCCTCGAGCATTCGGGTGACCGCTACCGGCTGTTCGCGCTGTCCGAGCTGGCGTATGCCTATGCCGAGAAGTCGCACGATCGCAGCTTCTACCTGGCGTCCGCCGTCTACGCCTACGCGCTGCTCTTCTCGGAGCTCGACGACCCGCCGCTCGACGCGAGCGATCCGCGGCTGCGCGTGGCGTGCGATCTGTACAACCGAGGGCTGGCCGAGGCGCTGACCGCCGACGACGGCGAGTGGCAGATCGCGAGCGGGAGCCACGCGCTGCCGTTCGGGTCACTCGAGCTCGATGGCGATGCGGCGGCGCTCTCCTGGGGCGGCTACCACCTCGAGGCGTTCGTGCCCGCGGCGGATCTCGAGGTGTTCGGCCTGCGCAACCGCTACCGCCGGGCGGGCATCGGCGCCCCGTTGGTGGCGGGTCTGTGGAAGGCAGACACCGACAAGGTCGTGGCGGGTCACCGCCGCCTGCCCTCGAACCTGAAGGTGGCGGTGACCGGCTTCCTGCGCATCGCGGAGCCGCGCGCGGGCCTGGCCGCGGGCAAGCTCTCGGCCCGGCTCGAGATGTACTCGGCCGACGACCAGCTCTCGGTGCACGTCGGCCAGCACGAGTGGCCGCTCGAGTACGACCTGAGCTCCGCGCTCGCCTACACCCTGGGTGAGTCGCACTGGTGGGACTTCGAGCTCGCGGGCTTCTTCTCGGCAGCGGTGAATCCCTGGCACGACAAGAGCAACCGCGACGGCCTGGTGCTGGTGCACCCGTACCGGCGCGGGCGCATCCCGGTGGTATTGATCCACGGCACGGCCTCGAGCCCGGGCCGCTGGGCCGACCTCTTGAACGAGCTCGAGATCGACGACCGGGTCGTGAGTCACTACCAGATCTGGCTCTACATCTACAACACCGGCAATCCCGTGGGCTACTCGGCGGGAGTCATGCGCGAGACGCTCGAGCGCGCGGTCGCCGAGTTCGACCCGGACGGCAGCGATCCCGCCATGCACCAGATGGTGCTGGTCGGTCACAGCCAGGGGGGACTCCTGGCGAAGCTCGCGGTCGTGGACAGCGGGCTGCGCTTCTGGCACCAGACCACGCCGCTCGAGCCGGACCAGCTCGTCTCGGACCCCGACACGAAGAAGGTGTTGGAGGAGGCGTCGATCTTCACGCCCGAGCCGTTCGTGAAGCGCGTGATCTTCGTGTGCACGCCGCAGCGCGGCAGCTACCTGGCCGCCTGGAGCGCGGCCAAGCTCACCAGCTCCTTCGTCGAGCTGCCGAGCTCACTGACCAAGCAGCTCTCGGATCTCGTCTCGCGCAATCCGGGCAAGATCGCACTCTCGGCCATGCCGACCAGCATCGACAACATGCGGCCCGGGAGTGACTTCATCACCGTGCTGGCCAGCTTGCCGATCGCGCCGGGCGTCCACGCGCACTCGATCATCGCGCGCGAGGATCTGGAAGGGCCGCTCGAGGACGCGAGCGACGGCGTGGTGAAGTACCAGAGCGCGCACATCGACGGCGTCGAGTCGGAGAAGATCGTGCACTCCAGTCACTCGGCGCAGGGCAACCCCGAGACGATCGAGGAGATCCGCCGCATCCTGCTCGTGCACCTGCAGCAGCCCTAGGGCGCGGGCGTCGGCTCCGGGCGCTCGGGCCGCACGCGGCGCAGCTCGCCGGCGGCGAGCTCGAGGTCGAGCTCGAGGCGCGCGCCGCTCGGCCACTCCAACACCAGATGGTGTCGGCCGGGCGCGAGCGACCGGCGCTCCTCGGGCTGCACCGCCTGCGCCGCTGCGCCGTCGATTGCGAGCGCGAGCGGCTGGTCGAGCGTGAATTCGAGCTCGGCGTCCGCGCTCGGGGGCGCGGTCGCAACACGGGCGCGGCCCGCGAGCTGCTGCAGGCCGGGCACGCCGACCGCCACGAACGAGCCGATGCCGAGCGCGCAGACCAAGGCCGCCGCGTAGGCCAGGCCGCGCGCCAGCCGCGCGCGCCAGCGCGACGGCAGCTCGGACGACAGCACCACGGTGTCGCCCTCGCGCGGCTTGAACACGCCCTCTTCCCAGAGCCAGCTCGCCAGCTCGAGCCGCGCCTCGTTCGGAAAGGCGCGCAGCCGTGACTCGAGCAGGCGTCGCACGCGCTGGGCCGACGCGGGCCGCGAGCGCGGCTTGGCGCGCACGAGTGACTTCACCAGCCGCACCAGCCAGCGCGGGACGTCGCGAGCGACGCTGCGAACGGGCTGGTAACGCTCGCGCTGCACGCGCGTGAGCAGGCTCTCGGTCTCGCCCTCGGCGGGCTCGCGGTAGGGCGGGGCGCCGCACAACAGCTCGTACAGCACGATGCCCAGGCCGAACAAGTCACCGCGCGCGTCGACGCGCTCGCCGAGCAGCTGCTCGGGAGCGATGTACGGCGGCGAGCCGATGGTGGTACCGGGGCGCGTGAGTCCGTCGCTGGTGGCGTCGATCGCGATGCCGAAGTCGGCGATCTTCACGTCGCCGTTCCGGCCCAGCAGCACGTTCGCGGGCTTCAGGTCGCGGTGCACCATGCCGCGCGCGTGGATCGCCTCGAGCCCGCGTGTCAGCTCGAGCGCCACCAGCGCCGCGATCCGCCACGGAAAGCGCTGCGCCTGCGCCAGCGCCGCGCGCAGGTCGACGCCGTCGACGTACTCCTGCGCGATGTAGTGCTCGCCGCGCCAGGCGATCCAGTCGTAGACGGCGACCACGTTCGCGTGGTGGATCGACGCCGCCGAGCGCGCCTCGCGCGCGAAGCGCTCGACCAGCTCGGCGCTCGAAGACAGATCCGGGCGCAGGCGCTTGAGCACCGCCGGCCGCTCGAGTGACTGGTGGCGGCCGAGCAGCACCACGCCCATCCCGCCCGAGCCGAGCTCGCGCTCGATCGTGAAGTTCCCGATGGTGCGGGGGCCGGTGCCAGACATTCGAGGGACCCGGGGGCGCTGGAGGTCAGTCGACTTCGTGGGTCTTGGGCGCCGCGGCGCGCGTCTCGACCACGTAGCGCAGCTCGACCTGGCCCAGTGCGATCCGGTCGCCGTGCTTGAGCTCGGACAGCGCCATGCGCGCGCCGTTCACGAGCACGCCGTTGGTGCTGCCCAGGTCGCGCACGCGGTAGCCGTTCGAGCCGAGCTCGAGCGCCGCGTGCTGGTGCGAGATCGAGGCGTCGTCGATCGCGACCTCGCACTTCTTGTCGCGGCCGATCGTCACCCGCGGCTTGTCGAGCGCGACCTCGCTGCCGGCGAGCGGACCCGACGCGAACATCAGCGACACCGCATGGCTCGCGAGATAGCCGTCCCGCCGCTCCGCATGCGGGGCCGGGACCTGGCGCGTACGACCGTCCTTCATGGCAATCCTCCGACGGCCATTGATCGGCCCCCGAAGTTCGCCCCTTGAGACGGCTCAGTCGCCCAGCACGAAGCCCGTGAGCGCCTTCTCGAAGGCCTCCGGGTTGTCGAGCATGACCGAGTGACCGGCGCGCGCGATCACCTCGAGCCGGCCCTGCTTCAGGACGTCGTCGGCCATCTTGTCCGCGACGTCGGCCGAGAGCACGTCCGAGGCCGCGCCGCGCACCACCAGCGCCGGGCAGGGCAGCTTCTCGAGCGCGCCCCACAGGATCTTGGCCTCTTCCGCCGACCAGCGCGCGAGCTCCTCTTCGGAAGCGCCGCGCCGGCCGCGCATGAACGCGGGATCGAGCTTCAGCTCGAAGCGGCCGTCGGGGCGCTGGCGCGTCCAGTGGCCGGCCAGCTTGGCCAGGATGTCCGCACGCGTCGCCGGATACTGTCTCGCGAGCACGCGCTCGTAGTCCTTCAGGCTCGCGAACGACGGGTCCTGCTGCTGCACGTCGAGGCGGATGCGGGTCGTGCCGCGCGCGTCGAGCTCGGGCGCCGAGTCCACGATCACGAGCCCGGCGACCTTCTCGGGCCAGAGCCCCGCGAAGCGCATCGCGACGCGTCCGCCCAGCGAGTGACCCACGATCACCACGCGCGCCGCGCCCAGTGACTCGAGCGCGGCGTTCAGGTCCCGCGCCATGGTCTCGTGGTCGTAGCGGCCCTCGGGGTCGCGGTCCGAGTCGCCGTGACCGCGGTGCTCGAGCGCCACCACCCGGTAGTGCGGCGCGTACACCGGCGCGCACCAGTCCCAGACGTGGGCGTCGTTCCCGAAGCCGTGCAGGAACAACAGCAGCGTGCCTTCGCGGCTCCACTCCAGCGCATGCAGAGTGAGTCCCTGAGTCCCGGGCAGGCGCAGCGACTTGGGCTCCATCGCGCGCATTCTACACGCCGGTCGCGCCGCTCAGTCGAGGCCGCCCGGGTCGACCCCCTGCTCGCGCAGCCGGGCCCGCGCGCGGGCGCGCAGCTCGCCGATCACGCGGTGGGTCTCGTCGCGCAGCCGCACGCGGTCACCGGCGTCGAGCCCCTCGACGGGGATCGGCTCGCCGATCTCGAGCACCACCGGCGCGGGCGCCAGCCAGATCCGGCCGGGCGGCCAGATCGGGAAGGTGCCGGCCACCGCGATCGGCAGGATCGGCACCTTGAAGTCGAGCGCGGTCGCGAACGCGCCCATCTTGAAGGCGCGGTAGGAGCCGTCGCGCGCGCGGTTGCCTTCGGCGAAGAACAGGATCGAGACGTCGGGCGGACGCTCCGACATGCCGCTCTGCACCCGGCGCACGTCGCTGCTCCCCTGCTTGCGCTCGACCGCGATGTTTCCGGTGCGCCGCAACGCGGGCCCGAACACGGGGATGCCGAGCAGCTGCGTCTTCAGCACGAAGCGGATCACGAGCTCCGGCAGCGACGAGAGGATCACCGGTGGATCCCAGTTGCTCTCGTGATTCGACACCACCACGTAGGCTTGCCCGGCGCGGATGTGTTCGCGGCCGCGCAGCTCGATGCGCGTGCCCGCCACGTTCACGCAGGTGCGCGCGAAGCCCACGTAGTAGCGGTGGGCCTGGCGCGGCGTGGCGCCGAGCAGCGCATGGCCGAGCGCCGCGGCGCTCCAGAGTACCAGCGCCACCGGCAGCAGAATGATCGCGCCGACGCCGCGCGCAAAGCGCTCGATCGGCCCCGGTCTCCCCATGACAGGACAGACTAGCGGGTCCCCGGGCCGAGGCGAACCCCCGGAGCAGGGGTGACTGCACTCTTCATGCGGCCTGAAAAACTGCTCCCCCGGTTCGGCAATAATGCGCCCGTGCCGAGGCGAAGCTTCTGGGGCTGGGGATACGAGGGCGCGGGCCCGGACGAGGGCGCGCGCGCGCGGCTTGCGCAGTCGCTGGGCGAGCGCTTCGGGCGGGCGGATCTGTCGCCCGCGCCGCTGCCGCGGATCGAGGAGATCGCGCTGCCGGCGCCGCGCACGCGGCCGCCGGCCGCCCTGTCCACGATCGCGAGCGAAGAGCCCTGGGAGCGCGCGCGGCACGCCTACGGGCGGAGCTATCGCGATGCGGTGCGCGCGCAGCGGCGCGACTTCGCGCACCCGCCGGACTGGGTCGCCTTCCCCAGCGACGAGTCGCAGGTCGAGGACGTGCTGGATCACTGCGAGCGACGGGGCGTGGCGGTGATTCCGTACGGCGGCGGCTCGAGCGTGGTGGGAGGCGTCGAGACGAACGTCGACGGTGAGTACCGCGGCGTGGTCACGCTCGATCTCTCGCGGCTCGACCGCGTGCTCGAGATCGACCGCGGCTCGCGCGCGGCGCGCATCCAGGCCGGCGTGCTCGGGCCCGCGCTCGAGGACCAGCTCCGGCCGCATGGACTCACTCTGCGTCACTTCCCGCAGTCCTTCGAGTTCAGCTCGCTCGGCGGCTGGATCGCGACCCGCAGTGGCGGTCACTTCGCGACCCGCTACACGCACATCGACGACTTCGTCGAGTCAGTCCGCGTGGTGACGCCCGCGGGCACGCTCGAGACGCGGCGCCTGCCCGGCTCGGGCGCGGGCCCGGCGCCGGAGCGGTGGTTCGTGGGCTCAGAGGGCACGCTCGGCGTGATCACCGAGGCCTGGATGCGGCTCCAGGACCGGCCGACCCGGCGCGCGAACGCGAGCGTGCGCTTCGCGAGCTTCGAGTCCGGCGTGGCGGCGGTGCACGCGCTGTCGCAGTCGGGGCTCGAGCCGGCGAACTGCCGGCTGCTCGACCCCGGCGAGGCACTCACTTCGGCGGGAGGCTCGGGCCGGGAGGCGATCCTGGTGCTGGGCTTCGAGTCGCACGACCACGATCTCGACGCCGGGATGCGGCGCGCGGTCGAGCTCTGCCGCGACCACGGCGGCGACGTGCCCGACGATGCGGTCCGCACCCGCAGCGACGCCGGCGTGACTCGCGAGGGCAGCGCCGGCACCTGGCGCAGCTCGTTCATCGGCGCGCCCTACCTGCGCGACGCGCTGGTCTCGATCGGCGTGCTGGCCGAGACCTTCGAGACGGCCGTGACCTGGGACCGCTTCGCGAAGCTGCACCAGCGAGTCACGAGCGAGGTCGGCGACGCGCTGCGCCGGATCTGCGGCGCGGGCACGCTCACCTGCCGCTTCACCCACGTGTACCCCGACGGACCCGCGCCCTACTACTCGCTGCTGGCGCCGGTGAAGCGCGGCAGCGAGCTCGAGCAGTGGGGCGAGCTGAAGTCGCTCGCGATGCGCGTGCTCTCCGACGAGGGCGCGACCGTCACCCACCATCACGCGGTCGGCCGCGACCACCGGCCCGGCTACGACCGCGAGCGGCCGCCGCTGTTCGCGCGCGCGCTGCGCGCCGCCAAGCGCGAGCTCGACCCCGGCTGGCTCTTGAATCCCGGAGTGTTGTTCGACCGCGCGTAGCGCGCGAGGAGTGAGTCATGAGCGATCCTTACAAGACCCTGTTGGTGAGCCGCGAGTCCGACGGGCTCGTGCTCTGCACCCTGAACCGGCCCGAGGTGCTGAACGCGATGAGCCCCGAGCTGGTCGAGGAGCTGCACCAGTTCCTCGACCGGCTGCACGACGACCCGAGCGTGCGCGTGGTGATCCTGCGCGGCGCGGGCAAGGGCTTCTGCGCCGGGCTCGACCTGAAGGCGCAGCGTCCGAACAGCCCGGCGCAGGCTGCGAGCGTCTCGAACAGCCTGCGCGGCCAGCACCGGATCGCCGAGCTCGTGATCAAGATGCGGCGCGTGTCGCAGCCTTTCATCGCGCTGGTGCACGGCGCCGCCTCGGGCGGCGGCTTCGCGCTGGCGCTGGCCTCCGACATCCGCATCGCGGGTGAGTCGGCGCGGATGAACGCCGCCTTCATCCGGATCGGCCTCGGCGCGTGCGACATCGGCGCGTCGTATTTCCTGCCGCGCATCGTCGGTGCCTCGGTCGCGTCGGAGCTCCTACTCACCGGTGGCTTCATCGCCGCGCCGCGCGCGCTGGCCACCGGGCTCGTGTCTCGGGTCGTGCCCGACGCCGAGCTCGAGAAGGTGGGCCGCGAGATGGCCGCCGACATCCTGCGCAACTCGCCGGTCGGCGTGCGACTCACCAAGGACTGTCTCAACTGGTCGATCGACGCGCCCACGCTCGAGGCGGCGATCGCGATGGAAGATCGAAACCAGATCTTGGCCTCGCACAGCGGCGACTTTCGCGAGGGCGTCCGAGCGTTCCTCGAGAAGCGCCCGCCGAAGTACACGGGCGACTGATAGGATTCCGCCATGAACTTCGAACCCAGTGACAAGGTCAAGCAGATCCAGATCCAGCTCGAGCGCTTCATGGACGAGCACGTCTACCCGGCGGAGCGGATCGCCGCCGAGCAGGTCGAGGCCTCGGGCAACCCGCACCACGCGCCCGAGATCGTGACCGAGCTCAAGGCGAAGGCGAAGAAGCTGGGGCTCTGGAACCTGTTCCTGCCCGATGCCGAGCACGGCGCGGGACTCACCAACCTGGAGTACGCGCCGCTCGCCGAGATCATGGGCCGCGTCGGCATCGCCTCGCGCATCTTCAACTGCGCCGCGCCCGACACCGGCAACATGGAGATCCTGGCCGAGTTCGGCGACGAGTCACAGAAGAAGAAGTTCCTGCAGCCGCTGCTCGACGGGAAGATCCGCTCGTGCTTCTCGATGACCGAGCCGGAGGTGTCGAGCGCCGACCCGACCCAACTCACCACGCTGGCCAAGCGCGACGGCGACGAGTACGTGCTGAACGGTCACAAGTGGTTCACGTCGGGCGCGATCGGCTCGGAGTTCGCGATCGTCATGGCGGTGACCGACCCGAGCGCGGCGCCGCACCAGCGCGCGAGCATGATCCTGGTGCCGACCACGACGCCGGGCTTCCAGATCGTGCGCGCGGTCTCGGTGATGGGTCACGCGGGCGGCGGCGGTCACTGTGAGATCCGCTACGAGGACTGCCGCGTGCCGGTCGCCAACCGGCTCGGCCCCGAGGGCGCAGGCTTCGCGATCGCGCAGGCGCGCCTCGGCCCCGGCCGCGTCCACCACTGCATGCGCTGCATCGGCGGTGCGCAGCGCGCCTACGAGATCATGGTCAGGCACGCGGCTACGCGGAAGCTGCAGGGCGAGCCACTCGGCAACAAGCAGTTCATCCAGGACTTCATCGCGAAGTCGAAGATGGAGATCGACCAGGCGCGCCTGTTCACGCTCTACACCGCCTGGAAGATGGACACGGTCGGCAAGAAGGAAGCCGCGCAGGAGATCTCGATGATCAAGGTCATCGCGGCCAACCTGCTGATGGACGTCTGCGACCGCTCCATCCAGACCATGGGCGCGCTCGGCGTGACCGACGACACGCCCGTGGCCGCGATGTGGCGCAACGGAAGGTCACTGCGCATCGCCGACGGTCCGGACGAAGTCCACAAGATGGTGATTGCCCGGCGCGAGCTGAAGCGCTGGGCGGGTCTGAGCGTGCGCTAGGAGTCAGTTCGAGCCGTGCGTCCGGTCGCTGTGTCATCATGGCGTCCGTGGAGGCGCGGATGACTTCTGGGATTTCGGCGGGCACGGCGCCGGCTCACTCCGCGGCAACCGGGCGGCTGCGTACGGCGCTCGAGATATTCGCCGGCGGCATCATCGTGCTGATCCCCGCCTTGTTGAACGGGTATCCGTTCATCTATCCGGATACCGGAACCTACATCCTGCAGGCCGTCGAGAGAGTCGGCGCGCCGGATCGGCCGCCGTACTACAGCCTGCTGATCCTTCCGCTGCACGCGACGGTTTCTCTCTGGCCGGTGGCGCTCGCGCAGTGCTGCGCGGTCGGCGGATCCGTTCGTTTGGCCAGCTGGGTAGTGGGCGCGGATCTGCGCGGGCTGGGCTATTTCGCCGTCCTCGGCGCACTCACCGCGCTCTCGACGCTGCCGTTTCACGCCGGTCAGCTCGTTCCCGACTTGTTCGCGAGCCTCCTGCCCCTGTGGATCTTGCCTCTCGTCTACGCTTGGGATCGGCTGGGCGGCGCGCAGCGCACGCTCCTGGTCGTGGCGACGGCGGGGGCCGCGGCGACGCACCAGAGCCATCTGCCATTGGCCGCGGCGATCTTCGCGGCCGCCGCCGGCGCGCGCCTCCTGCAGGGCTTCGGCCTGCGCGATTTCCGCCGGGTGGTCGGCCTCGGTGCCGTCGTGGTCGGGCTGGCCACCGCGGGGCTCTTGACGTACAGCCTGGCCATCGTCGGGCGCTTCACGCTGTCTCCGCAGGGCAGTGTCTTCCTGCTGGCGCGCCTGGTCGCCGACGGGCCGGCCGTCGAGTATCTCGCCGAGACCTGTCCCGGCAGCGGCAATCCGTTCTGTGGCGAGCGCGACCGCATGGACGGCGATCACTCGGACTTCCTGTGGGACCCGGACGGTCCCGTCGCCAGGCTGAACCTGCGGCTCGGCATGGAGCAGACGCGGCGCGCCGCGGCGGAGGTCGTGTCCGGCACGCTGGCGACGCGGCCCCGCGAGGTCGCGCTGGCCATGGCCGGGAACGTGCTGCGCACCGCGGCCAGCTTCGGCGCCCTCGACACCTGTCCGCCCGGCTGCATCGTGGGCTCGACGGTCGACGTGACGATCCAGAAGTACTTCCCGAGCGAGTACCCGCACATGCGCGGCAGCTTGCAGATGCGCGGTCTCTGGCCGATCCACGCGATTCGCGTGCTCGATGGTGCCGCGCTGCTCCTGTCGGTGTTCGCCGCGGGCTTCACGCTGGCTCGGGCAGCGCAACGGGGTGACTCGCCGCTGCTGGGTCTGGGGGCGTTGGTCGTCGCGACGCTGCTGGCGAACGCGGTCGTCATGGGCGCCCTGGCCGGGCCGTACGACCGCTTCCAGAGCCGTGTCATCTGGCTCGTGCCCCTGACCGCACTGCTCGGCGTGGCGCGGTGGCGCAGGTGCGCTGAGTAGGCCGCCCTGAGCGAGGCGGCGAGCGACCCACCCAGCGCAACCTCTTACGAGTCTTTGTCGATCGCCAGATACAAAGTCCCGTCACCACGCTGCACGAGCAGCACCGCGGACTCCGTATTCTTGCCCAGGGCATCCTTCAGCTGCTTCGCGCTGCCGATCTCCTGGCGGTTCGCCTCGAGGATCACGTCGCCGCGGCGCAGGCCGGCGCGGGCGGCGGCCGAGTCGGGGTCGACCGAGGCGACGACCACGCCCTTGGCGCCGGCGGACAGGCCGAGCTGGCTCGCGATCTCGTCGGAGAGCGGCTGCACCTCGAAGCCCCAGTCACTGTCGGTCTGCTCGTCGGAGGCGGGCTGGATCTCTTCCTCCTTCATCTTCTCGAGCGTCGCCTTCAGCTTCTTCTCCTTGCCGTCGCGCAGGATCGTCACGTCGACGGCGCTGCCGGGCGGCGTGCTGGCAACGATGCGCGGCAGGTCGTCGTACTCGCGGATGTCCCTGCCGTCGAACTTCGTGATCACGTCGCCGCGCTCGAGCTTCGCCTTCGAGGCCGGGCTGTCGTCGAACACCTGGCCCACCAGGGCGCCGTGTTGATCGGTGAGCTTGAAGGTCTTCGCCAGCGACGGGGTGACTCGCTGGATCTGCACGCCCAGCCAGCCGCGCGTGACCGAGCCGTGCTCGAGCAGCTGCGGCAGCAGGCTCTTCACCATGTTGATCGGGATCGCGAAGCCGATGCCCTGACCGTTGGCGGCGATCGCGGTGTTGATGCCGATCACCCGACCCTTCATGTCGCACAGCGGGCCGCCGGAGTTGCCGGGGTTGATGCTGGCGTCGGTCTGCAGGAAGTCGTCGTACGGGCCGGCGATCTGCTCGCCGCCGAAGTTCGAGCGGCCCTTGGCGGATAGGATGCCCACGGTCACGGTGTGATCGAGGCCGAACGGATTGCCGATCGCCATCACCCAGCTGCCCACGCGCAGGTGCTCGGAGTCACCGAGCGGCACGATCGCGAGCGGCTTTTCGGCAGACACTTTGATCAGCGCCAGGTCGGTCTTCGGGTCGCGGCCGATGATCTTGGCGTCCTTCTCGGTGCCGTCCTGGAACACGGCCACGACCTTGTCGGCGTTCTCGACCACGTGGTTGTTGGTCACGATCAGGCCGTCGGCCGAGACCACGAAGCCCGAGCCGGTGGAGGGCACGCGGAACTGGTGCGGGGCGTGCTTCTCGCCGGGCTGCCCGGGCTTGCGCTGCTGGCCGAAGAACTCCTCGAACAGCTCCTCGGGGCCGCCCTTCATCGTGGTCTTGCGCTCGACCTTGATGTTCACGACCGCGGGCGAGACTTTGTCGGCCAGGTCGGCGAACGAGTCGGGCCGGCCGGACGCGTCGCCGGGCTCGCCCTCGGTCCAGAAGGGCTTCGAGATCTCGGCGCGCGCGTTCCGCGCAGTGACTGGCGCGGCACTGAGCGCAGCCAGCGCCAGCGCGCAGCACAGAAGCCGGAGGTGACGGGACGCTTTCGACATTGCTCTCTTCTCCTTGCTCAATCTTTCGCTCACCAGAGCTCGAGCATGACGCTGCCGATTCCCCGGCCGCGTTGAACCACGATCACGACGCCGTCCTGGCCGAGAATCCGCGGCAGGGCCTTCCGCAGGGATGCTCGATCATCGACGCGATCCTGTCCCAATTTGAGCATCAGGTCTCCCGGGCGCAGCCCGCGCTCCTGGGCAGCGCTGTGGGGCACCACGCTGCGCACCACCATGCCGCGCTCGGACTCGAACTTGTACTGCTTGGCCAGCGCGGGCGTCCGCTCGACCAGCTCGAGCCCCAGGAGCACCTGCGCCAGCTCGTCGGCGCGCGCTTCGGGGAAGGGCTCGGCAGTGACTTCGAGCGCGATCTTCTTGCCGCTGCGGTCGAGCGCCAGCTTGGCGTGATCGCCCACCGTGATGCTGCGAGACACTTCGTAGAACTCGCGCCGCGAGTGCAGCGGCGTGCCGTCGAGCGTGGTCAGGATGTCGCCGCGCTGGATGCCGGCGCCGGCCGCCGCCGTGCCCTGGAACACGTTCGAGACCAGGACGCCGGTGGCCTGGTCGGAGCCCATCGCGTCGCGCAGCGCGGGAGTCAGCTCTTGCAGCCAGATCCCGAACCAGGTGGCCTGCACCTCGCCGTGCTGGATCAGGTCGTTCACGATCCGGCGCGCGCGGTTGATCGGGATGGCGAAGCCGATGCCCTGCGCATTGCCGAGGATCGCGGTGTTGATACCGATCACTTCCCCGTCCATGTTGAGCAGCGGCCCGCCCGAGTTGCCGGGGTTGATGCTGGCGTCGGTCTGCAGGAAGCCGTGATACTCGCGCCCGTCGCCGCGGATCGAGCGGTTGGTCGCGGACAAGACGCCGGTGGTGACCGTGCTGTTCAGGCCGAAGGGATTGCCGATCGCGATCACGCTCTCGCCGATCATCAGGTCGTCCGAGTCACCCAGCTTGGGCGTGGGCAGCGGGTCCTTGCTCTTGACCCGCACCACGGCCAGGTCGGAGGCGGGGTCGCCGCCCACCAGCTCCGCGTCGAACTGCCGGCCGTCGGACAGGGTGACGCGAATCTGTGTAGAGCCCGCGAGCACGTGTTCGTTGGTGAGAACGAAGCCATCCTTGTCGATGATCACACCCGTGCCCAGGCTCTGCGCGGTGCTCGAGCGCGGGTTCATGAAGCGCTGGAAGAACTCGTCGAACAGCGGATCGCCGCGCAGGAAGGGATTCGCCTGGTCTACGACAACCTGCGTCGAGGTGATATTCACGGTTGCGGGCGATGCGCTCTCCACCGCCGCCACCACCGGCGTGCGCCGCGACTGGCGGTCGGCCGAGGCGGGCAGGGCGGCCAGGAGCGCCGCGGCGATCGCCGCGGGAAACACGAATCGGCGCAAATACTTCCTCGAAAAATGGGTGCTGGACGCTAGGGCATTTGAAGTGGCCGAGAAAGAGTCGCGAGTTGCGTGCGGCTGAGCCCTCGGGCGAGTACCGGGCGCGCGCGCCCGGGCGGGTGAATCTGATCGGTGAGCACACCGACTACAACGGCGGGCTCGTGCTGCCGGCACCGGTCGACCGCGACACGCGAGTGCGCCTGCGGCTGCGCAACGACGGGCTCGTGCGCGGGCGCTCGCGCGAGCGGGGGCTGGCCGAGGCCGCGCTCGACGCGGCCCCGCAGCGTGACTGGCTGGACTACCCGCGCGGCATGGCGCGCGTGCTGGCCGAGGCGGGCTGGATCGCGCCCGCGGGCTTCGAGCTCGAGGTCGAGAGCGACTTGCCGATGGGAGCCGGTCTCTCCAGCTCGGCGGCGCTCCTGGCCGCGAGCGCCCTGGCGCTGCTCGGCGCGGCCGGCCGCGCGCTCGACGACGCCGAGCGGCCCGCGCTCGCCGCGCTGTGCCAGAGCGCCGAGGTCGAGTTCGTGGGCGTGCCGTGCGGCTTGATGGATCCGTTCGCGGTGCTGTGCAGCACGCCGGGCCGGGCGCTCCTGCTCGACTGCAGCTCCCGCGCGACCCGGCCGGTGACCCTGCCCCAGTCACTCGCGCTCTGCATCTTCGACACCGGCGTCGAGCGCAGCCTGCGCTCCGGCGCCTATGCGGAGCGCAGCGCGGAATGTCACAGGGCGCTGGACGTGGCGCGCCGCCGGCTCGGCCGGACCTTCGCCTGGCTCTCGGAGCTCGGACCTGCCGAGCTCCTGGAGCTCGGCCCAGCGCTCGATCCGGCCGCGCTGCGACGCGCGCGCCACGTCGTTTCCGAGAACCAGCGCGTGCGGGACTTCGCGTCCGCGCTGGCCTCTGCGGACTTCGACGCCGCCGGTGCGGCGTTGTTCGCGTCACACGCCAGCCTGCGCGACGACTTCGAGGTGAGCTGTCCAGAAGCGGATGCGCTCGTGGCGGACGCGGCGCAGCTTCCCGGCTGCGTGGGCGCGCGCCTGACCGGTGCCGGCTTCGGCGGCTGCACGCTCCAGCTCGTGCACGCAGCGCGGGCGGACGCGTTCTCGGCGGCGCTCGCCGAGCGCTTTCGCGCGCGCTTCGGCCGCACGCCCCGGCACTGGCGCGCGGCGCTGGGCGCGCGCGCGGAGCGCGTCTAGCGGCTGCTCGGGCTCGGGCTCGCGCCCGACAGCTTGTCGCCGCGAGTCACTGCGCGCGGCGACACCAACAGGAAGCGCGTGTCGTCGCCGCGCAGCGCGCGCACCAGGAACGGCCGGTCGCTCGGCACCTGGCTCATGGCCTTGCGGAATTCGTCGAGCGTGGTGACCTGCGACTTCTCGAGCGCCACGATCAGGTCGCCGCGCTCCATGCCGGCCTCGTCGGCCTCGGAGCCGCTCTCCACGTACGAGACCAGCACGCCGTCGCGCTGCGGCAGGCGCTGGCCGCGGAAGCTCGACTCGGTGACCTCCTCGACCGTGAAGCCGTGCGGAGTCTCCTCCTCGTCGGGCACGAACTTGGGCTGCGTGGTGAGCGCGGCGTGCACCGTCTTCGACTTGCCGCCGCGCAACAGCTCGATCGCCACGTCGTGGCCGGCGCTGCGCTGCGCGACCAGGCGCTGGAACTGGCCCAGGTCCTCTTCCTTCTCGGCGTGGAGTGACTCGCCGTCGAACTTGACCAGCACGTCGCCGACCGCGATGCCGGCGTGCTCCGCGGGCGAGTCATGGGCGACCGAGCCCACCACCACGCCGTGCACCTGCGGCTCGCCCCAGTAGCTGGCGAGGTCGCGCGGCAGCGGCTGCAGCGTGACTCCCAGGTAGCCGCGCGCGATCCGGCCCTGGTCGAGCAGGTCGCCCGCGACGCGCTTGGCGGTGTCGATCGGGATCGTGAAGCCGATGCCGCGCCCCTGGCCGCGCGAGTTGATGCCGATCACCTCGCCCCGGAGGTTGATCAGCGGCCCGCCCGACGAGCCGTGGTCGATCATGGCGTCGGTCTGGATGAAGTCGTTCAACAGCTGCTCGGTGCGCAGGTCGCGGCCCTTGGCCGAGACGATGCCCAGCGAGACCGAGCCCTCGAGCCCGTAGGGATTCCCGATCGCGATCACCCACTCGCCGACCTGCAGCTTGTCGGAGTCACCGATCTGCACCGCGCGGAACGGCTTCTCGCCGGGGTGCGCGCCGATCCGAAGCACGGCCACGTCGGTCTGCTTGTCGGTGCCCACGATCTCGGCCTCGTAGCGGCCGTCGCGGCCGGGCACGATCACGCTCACCTTCTCGGCCCGGTCGACCACGTGCCAGTTGGTGAGCAGCACGCCGGCGGGGTCGATCAGGAAGCCGGAGCCCTCTTGCAGGTTGCGCCGGCCGTTCACGCGCACGGCCGATTCGATGTGCACGACGCAGGGCGAGACCGTCTGGTTGATCTCGATGATGCGCGCCTGCAGCTCGTCGAGCGCGTCGCGCGCGATGGCGTGCGGCAAGAGGGCGCAGCCGGCGCACCAGAACACGAGCGTCACCAGCGCCGCGCGGAGCTTCATGTCCCCTTCTCATCGGCGAGGGCGCGCTGGAACTCGCGCGCCGCGCGCTCCGGGTCCGGTGCCGCCCCCAGCGCGGAGATCGCCACCACGCCGTGCGCGCCGGCCCGTCGCAGCTCGGCCACGCGCTCCGCGGTCACGCCGCCGAGCGCGAGCACCGGGACCGGCAGCGCGCGCGCAGCGGCGCGCAGCCAGGCCAGCCCGCGCGGCGCGGCCTCGGGCTTCGAGCCGGTGGCGAAGATCGGCGAGAGAGTCACGTAGCTCGCGCCCTGCGCGGCGGCCTCGCGGGCCTCGTCGACGTCGTGCGCCGAGTAGCCGACCAACGCCTGCGGCCCCAGGAAGGCGCGCGCCTCGCGCACCGAGACCGACTCCGCGCCCAGCTGCACCCCGTCGAGCGCGAGCGCGCGCGCCAGGTCGAGCCGGCGGCTCACCAGCACGCGCAGGCCGTCGGCCCGCAGCTTCTCCACCCGCCGAGCGCAGTCACGAACGTGCGCCGCGGACCAGTCCTTCTCGCGCAGCACGATCGCTTCGACGCCGCCGCGCGCCAGGCGTTCGATCAGCCCAACCGGATCGCGCCCCGCGCTGCCGCGCGCGCCGTCGGTCCAGTAACAGAGGCGCGGGATCAAGACAGATCGGCGAGTCCCGTCTCGGGGCTCGACGCCTGGGCATGCAGGCGCCGCGGCATGCGCCCGGCCTCGTACGCGGCGCGGCCCGCTTCCACGGCGAGCTTCATCGCATGCGCCATCTTCACCGGGTCCTTGGCCGCGGCGATGCCCGTGCTCATCAGCACCGCGGTGCAGCCGAGCTCCATCGCGATCGCGGCATCGGAGGCCGTGCCCACGCCCGCGTCGACGATCACCGGGCACGAGACACTCTCGAGGATGATCCGGATGTTGGCAGGGTTGCGGATGCCCAGGCCCGAGCCGATCGGGGCGCCGAGCGGCATCACCGCCGCGCAGCCGATCTCCTCGAGCCGCATGCACGCCACCGGGTCGTCGGTGATGTAGGGCAGCACCGTGAAGCCGTCGGCCACGAGGATCCGCGCGGCTTCGAGTGTGGCCGTGGTGTCGGGGAAGAGCGTGCGCGGGTCGCCGATCACCTCGAGCTTCACCAGCGGGGTGTCGAGTAACTCGCGGGCGAGCTGGGCCGTGGTCACGGCCTCTTTCGCGGTGGTGCAGCCTGCGGTGTTGGGCAGGATGTGGAAGCGGTCGGGCGGGATCCACTCGAGCAGCGAGCCGGCGCCGCGCGCGGACAGATCGACGCGCCGCACCGCGACCGTGGTCATCTCGGCGCCGCTGGCGTCGAGCGCCTTGCGGTTCTCTTCGAACGACTTGTATTTGCCGCTGCCCACGATCAGCCGCGAGCGCAGCTCGAGGCCACCCAGCTTGAAGCTCGCAGTCACGCTCCGCCTCCGACGGCCTGAATCACTTCGATGCGGTCGCCGTCGCGGATGAACACCTCCGCGAAGCGCGAGCGCGGCACCACCTCGGCGTTGATCGCGACCGCGACGCGGCGTTTCGCGAGCTCGAAATTCTGCAGGAGCTCGAGCACCGAGAGCGGCGTGGGGGTGGAGTGAGACTCGCCGTTCAGCACGTAGTTCACTCGCGGGACGTTAGCCGAAAGCTCCCCTAGATTCCCGCCGTGGGGGAGGACGCGAGCCACTCGCAGAGTCGCGCCTGGGCCGAGGTCGCGACCGGAGCGCTGCTGCGCAACTACCGCGCGATCCGCGGCCGCGCGCAGGACAAGCGCGTGATCGGCGTGGTGAAGGCGAACGCGTACGGGCACGGCGCGGTGGGGGTCGCGCGCGCGCTCGCCGGCGCGGGCTGCGACGCGTTTGCGGTGATCAGCGTCGAGGAGGCGGCCGAGCTGCGCGCCGCCGGAATCCGCCAGCCGCTGCTGGTGCTGGGCGGCGTGCAGAGCGCCGACGAGGCGGCGCGCGCGCTCGAGCAGGACGTCGAGCCCGTGATCTCTCGCGCCGAGGCGCTCGACTGGCTCGAGGCCGCGGCGGCGCGGACCGGCCGTGACTGCCGCTTCCAGCTCGAGATCGACACCGGCATGGGCCGGCTCGGCGTGCGCCCCGCCGAGCTGGCGGAAATCCTGCCGCGGCTGGCGCGCGCGCGGCGCGCGAAGCTCTCGGGCGTGTTGAGTCACCTGGCCTGCGCGGACGACGCCGCCTCGCCGGAGACGCCGCGCCAGCGCAAGCAGTTTGCCGAGGCGGTCGCCCGGCTGCGCGCCGCGGGACTCACTCCCGACTGGGTGCACCTGGACAACTCCGCCGGCGTGGTCCGCGGAGTGAGTCCCGAGTGCAACGCGATCCGGCCCGGGATCGCCCTCTACGGCGTCGACCCCACGCTCGAGGGCGGCCACGCGTTCGAGCCGGTGATGAGTCTGTGCGCGCGCGTGATCCACGCCAAGACCGTCGCCGCCGGTACCCCGATCGGCTACGCGGGCGCGTTCCGCGCGGCTCGAGAGACGCGCATCCTGACGCTCGCCGTCGGCTACGCCGACGGCCTGCCGCGCGCCGCGGGCGGGCAGGCCTCGGTCGGAGTGAGTGGCCGGCGCGCCCCGATCGTGGGCCGGGTCTCGTGCGACCTGACGACGGTCGCCGTGCCGACCGACGATCCGGCGCAGCCCGGCGACGTGGCGCTCGTGTTCGGGCGGCGCGCCGGTCAGGAAGTCCCGGTCGCCGACCTGGCGCGCGCCGTCGGCACGATCTCGTACGAGGTGCTGGTGCGGATCGGCCCGCGGGTGCCGCGAATCGCGACTTGACCGCGCTGGGCCCGGCGAGTAAATCGGGCCGCGCGGGAGAGAGCGGCATGCGCGTTCTGTTGTTGGGCTCCGGAGGTCGCGAGCACGCGCTCGCCTGGACGATCGCGAAGAGCCCGCTGGTCGAGGAGCTGATCTGCGCGCCCGGCAGCGACGGCATCGCGTCCGAGGCACGCGTCTTGCCGGTCGACCCGTGCAGCCCGGCCCAGGTGCTCGAGCTCGTGAAGCGCGAGGGCGTGTCGTTCGTGGTGGTGGGCCCCGAGGACCCGCTCGCCGCCGGTGTCTCCGACCGGCTCGCCGAGGCGGGCGTGCCCGTGTTCGGCCCGAGCGCCGCGGCCGCCCAGCTCGAGTCGAGCAAGCGCTTCGCCAAGGAGTTCATGGCGCGGCACGGGATTCCCAGCGCGGCTCACGAGAGCTTCGACTCGGCCGACGACGCGGAAGCCTACGTGCGCGCGCTCGGCCGCGGCTGCGTGGTGAAGGCCGACGGGCTCTCCGCCGGCAAGGGCGTCACTGTGTGTGACTCGCCCGAGGACGCGCTGGCCGCGGTCCAGGAGCTGATGCGCGAGCGGCGCTTCGGCAAGTCGGGCGACACGATCGTGATCGAGGAGCGCCTGCGCGGCCCCGAGGCGAGCTTCTACGCGCTCTGCGACGGCGAGCGCTTCCTGGTGCTGGGTCACGCGCAGGACTACAAGCGCGCGCTCGATGGCGACCGCGGCGAGAACACCGGCGGCGTCGGCGCGATCTCGCCCGCCGCCGCGCTCGACGAGTCACTCGAGCGCGAGGTGGTCGAGCGGATCGTGCGCCCCACGTTCGACGGCATGCGCGCCGAGGGCCGGCCATTCCGGGGAGTTCTGTTCGTGGGGCTCATGATCCAGGACGGCCGGCCGTACGTGATCGAGTACAACGTGCGCTTCGGCGATCCCGAGACCGAGGTGCTGCTGATGCGGCTCGAGTCCGACCTGGTGCCGCTCTTGATCGGTGCCGCCGAGGGCCGGCTGCCCGAGTCGGGCGCCGCGCCGCGCTTCGCGGGCTCGGCGGTCACGGTGGTGATGACCAGCGCCGGCTACCCGCGCGAGTTCGCGAAGGGCCGCGCGATCCACGGCCTCGAGTCACTCGAGGGCGAGCCGGATCTCAAGGTGTTTCACGCCGGCACGCGCCGCGGCCCGGCGGGCTGGGAGACCGCGGGTGGCCGGGTCGTGGCGGTGACCGCGCGCGGCGCGAGCCTGACCGCCGCGCGCGCGCGCGCCTACGAGGGTGTGCGCGCCATCCGCTTCGACGGCGCCTGCTTTCGCAGCGACATCGCGCAGCCGCGCCGCGCGTGATCGTCTCGCTCGAGGAAGCGGTCGCACGGCTGGCGCGCGGGGAGCTCGTCGCCTACCCGACCGAGACCGTGTATGCGCTGGGTGCCGACGCCCACCAGCCGCGCGCACTGGAAGCGCTGCTCGACGCGAAGGGCCGCGCCGCCGACCGCGGGCTGTCGCTGCTGATTCGCGATGCCGCGGCGCTGGCCGAGCTCGCGGCGCCGCTGCCCCGCAGCGCCGCGCGCCTGGCGGAGCGCTTCTGGCCCGGGCCGCTTACGCTGGTGGTGCCGGTCGCGGATCCCCGGCTCGCCGCCGTGGCGACACCGCTCGGTGTCGGCTTCCGCTGCTCGCCGCAGCCCGGAGCGGCGGCGCTGGCGCGAGCGGCCGGCGTGCCCGTGGTCTCGACCAGCTGCAACCAGAGCGGCGCGCCGCCGTGCACGAGCGGGGCCGAGGTGCGCGCGGCGTTCGGCGACGGTCTCGCAGTGCTGGGCGGCGAGCCGGCGGGCGGGCTCGCGCCTTCGACGGTGGTGGCGGTGAGCGCCGACGGCGCGCTGCGGCTCCTGCGCGCGGGCGCGCTCGACTTCGAGGAGCTCTCTCGCGCGCTCGCGGCAGGCTAGGGCGCTCGCTCTCACCACGGCCGGCGGTAGCGGCTGTAGCCTCCGCCCGCCAGCGCCAGCGCCAGCAGCCACAGCGCCAGCTGACTCGACTGCGAGACACCGTAGACCGCGAGACCGAGCAGGAGCCCCACGGCCGCCATCTGCAGGGCGATGCGCGGGCCGGTGTCGGAGAGGGCCGACGGGCGCTCGCCCTCGACGCGCAGCTGGGCGAGCACACGGTCGGCGTAGCTCTCCGCCTTTCGCTGCTCTGCCTCGTGGACCGCTGCCACGCGCTTCTCGGACTCACTGGAGCGCGCGTCCTGGGCAAGCTGCTCCGCGTCCGCCGGCGGCGGCAGCTGCGCCTCTCCGAAGCGCTCGGCCACGCCCTCGCTCACCTCGTTCGGGCCGGCGCCGCGCTCGGGGCGCGGCTTCTCCAGGTTCCGAAAGCGATCGAACTCGGCCACGGCTACTCGCCCGACGCGGCGCGGGTTCTGGTGCGCGCCCACTCGCGCAGCCGGTCGATGTCTTCCTTCATCGTGACCGCCAGTGGCAGCGTCTCGCCCAGCGCCTCGCGCAGGTGACTCTCGGCGAGGTCGACGCCATCGGCGTAGGCGCTGAACAGCGCCGCCACGATCGCCTGCTCGATCTCGGCGCCGCTGAAGTCGGCGGCCAGCTTGGACAGCGTGGCCAGGTCGAAGCGCTGCGGCTCGCGCTTGTAGCGCGCGAGCTGGATCGCGAAGATCTGGCGCCGCTCGGAGTCACTGGGCAGGTCGATGAAGAAGATCTCGTCGAAGCGCCCCTTGCGCAGCAGCTCCGGCGGCAGTGAATCGATCTTGTTCGCGGTCGCCACCACGAAGACGGGCGCGGTCTTCTCCTGCAGCCAGGTCAGGAACGAGCCGAAAACCCGCGCCGAGACGCCGGCGTCGCTGTCGGCCGAGCCGCCGATGCCGGCGAGCCCCTTCTCGAGCTCGTCGACCCACAGCACCGCGGGCGCCACGCTCTCGGCCACGCGCGTGGCGCGGCGCATGTTCTCTTCCGACGAGCCGACCAGGCCGCTGAAGATCCGGCCCATGTCGAGGCGCAAGAGCGGCAGCTGCCAGGCGGCCGCGATCGCCTTGGCGGTCAGGCTCTTGCCGCAGCCTTGGACCCCGAGCAGCAGCAACCCCTTGGGCGCCGGCAGGCCGAAGGCGCGCGCCTTGTCGCCGAACGCGTTCGCGCGCCGGCGCAGCCAGGTCTTCAGGTTCTCGAGCCCGCCGACCGTCGCCAGTGACTCGTCGCCGCTGCAGAACTCGAGCAGCCCGCTCTTGCGGATCACCTGGCGCTTCTCGTCCAGGATCACCGACACGTCGTCGGGGGCGAGCTTCTGGTCCTGCGCGATCGCCTTGGCGAAGGCGTTCTCGGCCTCGCACAGCGTGAGTCCGAGCGCCGCCTTGAGCAGCGGCTCGACGGTGTCCGAGGTCAGCTCGACGGTCGCGCGCTTGCCCTCGCGCACCACGCGCACGATGTCGCGCAACAGCACGCCCAGGTCGTGAGTCGACGGCAGCGGCACGTCGAGCACGACCACGTCCTTCTCGAGCTCGGTCGGGATGTTCACGACCGGCGAGACCAGGATCAGCGTGGTGTAGCCGCTCTTCAGCTGCTGCGACAGCTCGCGCAGCGCGCGCACCACGGTCGGGTCGCCGAGATAGGGGTGGAAGTCCTTGAACACGACCAGGCTAGGGTTCACGAGCGCGGCCACGGCAGTGAGCGCCTGGGCCGGGTCCTTGGGTCCCTCGATCGGGCCGCCGTGCGCGGCGTGGCCGCGCAGCCCGCGCGTGATCGACCAGGTCACAAGATCCTTGCCGTGTGACTCGGCCAGGCGCGCCAGGATCTCGTCGAGCCGCTGCTCCTCCCAGGTCGACAGATAGAGCAGCGGGTATCTCGCCCGCACGTGCAGGTCGAGCTCGGCGACGAAGCCGGCGAGCGGCGAGGGGCTGGGCTTTTCGGCCATCGACCTCGGGTCGGCGCTGCTGCGGGCGGCCTTGAGCGCGATCGCGGCCCAGAATAGAATTGCTTTCTAGTTCTAGTCGGGAGCGCTCCACTGGCCAACTCCTTGAAATTGCTGAGCTCGATCTCGCCACCCAAGCAAGCGCGCAGCGAGGAGACCGCCCGCCGCATCCTCGATGCCGCCCAGGTGCTGATCGAGCGCGAGGGGCTGGCGGCGCTCTCGATCCCCGAAGTGGTCCGGCGCGCGAAGTCGTCCACCGGGAGTTTCTACGCGCGCTTCAAGGACAAGAACGCGCTGCTCGCGGCGCTCGAGGAGCGCTTCTTCGCCGAGCTGGACCGCGTGCTCGACGAGCTGGCCGACCCCGAGCGCTGGCGCGGCCGGCCGCTCAGCGAGCTGGTCCTGGCTTGCAACCGCGAGATGCTGCGGCGGCTGCGCCAGCATGCGCGGCTGGTCTGCGCCTTCGCGTTCCGCTCGGCGCACGAGGCCGGCTTCGCCACGCGCGTGCGCCGCTTCCACGAGCGACTCACCGAGCGCATGCGCGCGCTCTTCCTGTCGCGCCGCGCCGAGCTGCACCACCCCGAGCCCGAGCTCGCGGTCGCGCTCGCGATCGAGTTCGCCTTCACGTTCATCCAGACGCGCGTGCTCTACGTGGCCCAGGACGGAGTGAGCGACGGGCTCTCCGACGACCGGCTCGCCGCCGAGCTGACGCGGATGTTTCTGGCCTATGCAGGAGTCGCCGAGTGAGTGACAACGAGGACCGGAGCGCGGGTAGGGCGCCCGCGCGACCCTCTGTCGGGGCGTTCGGGGTGAACGACGACGCATTCCGCGCCGATCCGTATCCGCTCTTGAACGTGCTGCGCGAGCACCAGCCGCTGGCCAAGACGCCGATGGGGCTGTGGGCGCTGTCGCGCTACCAGGACGTCGAGCGGCTCTTGCGCGGCGTGCCCGCGGGCATGCGCAAGCGCGACGGCACGCCGTTCGTGATCCCCAGTGACCCCGACGCGCAGTTCGACCCGAACTCGTTCATGCTCCTGCAGGACGGCGAGCCCCACCACCGGCTGCGCAAGCTCGTCGCCAAGGCCTTCACTCCGCGCATGATCGAGCGGCTGCGCCCCGAGGTGCAGGCCGTCTGTGACTCGTGCATCGACCGCGTGCTCGAACAGGGCCGGCTCGACGTGGCCGAGGACCTGGCCCGGATCGTCCCGTCGACGGTGATCTGCATGATGCTGGGCGTGCCGCTGGCCGATCGGCCGCGCTTCACCGAGTGGACCGCGAACGCGACTCACGCGCTGGTGGTGCAGTTCGCGCCGGCCCAGGCCATGGCGCGCGCCCGGCCCGCGCTGGAGAAGCTGGTCGAGTACTTCACGGCCATGATCGAAGCCCGGCGCAAGCGCCTGGGCGACGATCTGGTGTCGGAGCTGATCCGCGCCGAGGAGGGCGGCGATCGACTCACCAGCGCCGAGCTGCTGGTGCAGTCGGTGGGTCTGTTGGCGGCCGGCTTCGAGACCACGATCGGGCTGATCAGCCTGGGCGTGCGCCAGCTCCTGCTCCACCCCGCCGAGCTCGCCAAGCTGCGCGCCGACCCGAGCCTGATCGGCACGGCGGTCGAGGAGTGTCTGCGTTTCGATCCGCCGATCCTCGCCACGCTGCGGCTCTTGCACGAGGACACCGAGTGGCACGGCCAGTCACTCCCGGCCGACACCCCGGTGCTGGCGCTCCTGGCCGCCGCCAACCGCGACCCGCGCGCCTACGCCGACCCCGAGCGCTTCGACGTCGCGCGCAAGGGCGCGCCGCACTGGGGCTTCGGCGGCGGCGCGCACTTCTGCCTGGGCGCGCACCTGGCGCGGCTCGAGACCCAGCTCGCGATCGGCACGCTGGTGCGCCGCCTGCCGAAGCTCGAGCTCATGGACGCGAAGCTCCGCTGGAGTGACTCGCTGTTCCGGGTGCCCGCTTCGCTACCGGTTCACTTCGGAGCGGAATAGCTACAGGGGCCCGATGCGGAGACGCAGCTGCGTCGGCGTCTTCTCCCCCAGCTGCGCGCGCAGCCGAGCGAAGATGCGCGGCTTCTCGAGCTGCACGCGCTGCATCCAGGCCGAGTCCGACACGCGCGCGTGGATCACCCCGTTGCGCACGCCGTCCGGCCGGCAGTGACTGCGGAACTCGGGGCCGAGCGCCTCGTCCCAGGCGCGGATCACGGCCACCGCGTCGGCGGTCGCGCCCAGACCGACCTCTTCCAGGAGCTTGGGCAGGAGCGCCCCCAGCGACTCGGTCGGGCCGCGCCGCCGGCCGGGGGCGACACGCGAGGCCGAGCCGGCGAAGGCTTCGCGTCCGGCCGGGCGGGAACGGGGCTTTGCGCGCTCCTCCACCGCGCCATCGTAGCCGACGTGCTACCCTCGCCGCCCGAAATGCCGGTGGGGAAAGCGGAAACCTTGCGCTGTGACTTCTGCGGCGCCGACAGCCCACGGGTGCGGCGCGTGGCCCTCGACCAGGGCTACGACCGCCTGGGCCAGCGGCACGTCGTGCGCTACGCCTGCGACGAGTGCTCGCGCCGGAAGGAAGAGTCGCGCACCAGCGTTGACTCGAGGCGCCAGCCCTTATAGCTTCGCCCCCTCGCTCGCCCGGGCTGATCGCACGCCCCGGCAGAAGGATTCCCATATGGTGAAAGTCCGCCTGTATCGCACCGGTGCGCGCAGCAAGCCGTCGTACCGGATCGTCGTGATGGATCAGCGCAAGAAGCGGCAGGGCCGGGTGCTCGAGCTGCTCGGCACTTACGATCCGCGCGGCAGCGGCGGAATCCAGTACTCGGAGGCGGCGCTGGCCAAGTGGGTCGAGCGCGGCGCTCAGCTCTCGGACACCGTTCGCACGCTCGTCGTCCGCCATAAGCGGGCGGCTGCGGCGTCGCCGACCGCCTAGGAGAGGCCTTGAAGGAGCTCGTCGAGTTCATTGCCAAGACGCTGGCCGACGAGCCCGGCCAGGTCGAGGCCTACGCGGCAGACGACCGCGTGGTCGAACTCCGGCTCGCGCCCGACGACGTGGGCAAGATCATCGGTCGGCGCGGCAAGACCGCCAAAGCCATCCGCACGCTCCTCGCCGCCGCCGGCGACGGCTGGGACGTCGACATCGCCGGTCACGGCGAGGACGAAGAAGACGAAGAATTCGACGACGAAGACGAGGACGACCGGGAGTGAGCCGTGGCGTCGAACGGAACCGCCAACTCCACCGCCGCGCCGACGCGCCGAGCGGATCGAGACTGGGTCGAGCTCGGCCGGGTGGTGCGCACCCACGGCCTCGACGGCACGCTGCTCGTCGGGCTGCATAGCGACGATCCCAGCAACCTGATCGCCGCGCACAGCCTGCGGCTGGCCGGCGGCCCCGGGACGATCCCGTTCCAGGTGGCGAGCGCCGAGCCCGCGGGGGCCGGCCCCGGTGGCCGCGCGCGCGTCCGGCTCTCGTTGGTCGGGCTCGAGACGCGCGAGCGCGCCCAGCTGTTCGTGGGCGCGGGCGTGCTCGTGCCCGAGTCGGTGCTCGCGGAGCTTCCCGAGGGCGAATTCTACTGGCGCGACCTGATCGCGCTGCGCGTGCTCGACCGCGCCGGCGAGTCACTCGGGGTGCTGGCCGAGATCGTGCCCACCGCCGGCGCCGACGTGTTCGTGATTCGCCGGGCCGGCCCGGACCTCATGCTGCCGGTCACCGACGGCTTGATCCTGCGCGTCGACCGCGAGCGCCAGGAGCTGTGGCTCGACGTCTCGGCGCGCGAGCCTGCGGAGGGCGCGCCGTGAGCGCCGGTCCGCGCATCGACGTGCTGACCATCTTCCCGGAGCTGATCGAGCACTTCCTGGGCGGGTCGCTCCTGGGTCAGGCGCGGCGCGAAGGCACGCTCGACGTGCGCGTGACCGACCTGCGCGCGTTCGCGACCGACCGCCACCACAGCGTGGACGACACGCCCTACGGCGGCGGCGACGGCATGGTGCTGCGCTGTGAGCCGGTGGTGGCCGCGGTCGAAGCGGTGCGCCAGCCCGGCGGGCGCGTGCTGGCGCTGTGCCCGCGCGGCCGGCGCTTCGACCAGGCGCTGGCCCGCGAGCTCGCCGGGGAGCGTCAGCTCGTGCTGTTGGCCGGCCGCTACGCCGGCTTCGATGAACGAATCTTCCAGATCACCGGTGCGGAGCCGCTCTCGATCGGGGACTATGTCCTGTCGGGGGGCGAGCTCGCGGCCTTGGTGGTGACGGAAACCGTGACCCGGCTGATCCCGGGCGTGCTGGGGAATCCGGAGTCCGCGCAGGCGGATTCCTTCTCGCAGCCCGCGCTGGAGCACCCGCTGTTCACGCGGCCGCGGGAGTTCCGCGGCCTGGCCGTGCCCGAGGTGCTGCTGTCGGGCGATCACGGCGAGATCGCGCGCTGGCGCGCGCGCGAGGGCGAGCGAGTGACTCGCGAGCGGCGTCCCGACCTGCTCGCGTCGAATGGAGTGAAGCGATGAGACAGTTCCGAGAGCTCGAGACCCCGGAGCGCAACGACGTGCCCGACTTCCGCGCCGGCGACACCGTGCGCGTGCACGTGCGCATCGTGGAAGGCGACAAGGAGCGCGTGCAGGTGTTCGAAGGCATCGTGCTGCAGCGCCGGCGCGCGGGCGCGTCGTCGAGCTTCGTGGTGCGCAAGATCTCGTACGGCGTGGGTGTCGAGCGCGTCTTCCCGCTGCACTCGCCCTCGATCGCCAAGATCGAGCTGAAGGCGCGCGGCCGCGTCCGGCGCGCGCGACTCACCTACCTGCGCGACCTGTCGGGCAAGGCGGCGCGCATCAAGGAGCGCGAGGCGTTCGCCGCCGACGATTCGGCTGCAGCGCCCGCCGCCAAGGAGACGCCCGCCGACGCATGAGGATCCACGGGATCCACCTTCGCGGTCTTTCGGCACCGGCAGGGGATCATCCGCTCGGCCTCGATCCCGGCTATACCGTGGTGCGTCTCGCGGACGCCCAGAGCGCGCGCCGCCTGGTCGAGCTGATGCAGGCGCTGCTCTATCCCGCGAGCGACGCGGTCGCGAGTCGCGACGCGCGCGGCCGCGCCGTGCTGTCGCTGGCGCTGCGCAGCGATGCCTACGTGATCGCCGCCGACTTCGCGCGCCAGCGCATCAGCCTGGGCCGTCAGGACGCCAAGGACGGCGGCTACCAGGCGCTGTCGAGTGACCCGCGCGAGATCGAGGACTACGCGCTGGCGGTCGGGCTGCCGCCGCCCGACGACTTCCGCCGGCTGCAGACCTGCGGCTTGTCGGCGGTGTCGGGAGACGAGCTCCTGCCGATGCGGCGCGAGTCACGATCCGCAGCGCGGGCCGCGGCCCTGCGCCCGCTGACTCCTGCGAAGCCCAGCCCCGACGCCGCCGCGTTGAAACGGGTGGCGGAGCGCGCGCGCATCCTGGCGGATCACGAGGAGAAGGCGCTGGCGCTCGCCCAGGAGCGCGCGAAGCGCGAGGGCGCGCTCGAGCGCGCGCTGGCCGCCGCGCGCAGCGGACGCGTGCGCAGCGAAGGGCGGCTGGCCGAGCTGCGCAACACCGACGCCGAGTTCACGCAGCTGCAGCGCGACCACGAGGCGACGCTCGGCGAGCTCGAGAAGCACGCGGCGCTGGCCGAGGTGGTCGACGACTTCGACGCGCGCCTGACTCACTTCCGCGCGCTGGCGGCGAGCCGCGACACGGAGCGCCAGGCGATCGACGAGACACGCGCCGAGGTGCTGGCCGAGCGCGCGCGGCTGCGCGCCGCGCCGCGCCGGCAGATCGTGCCGATCGGGCTCGGGCTGGCGCTGGGCGTGGCGGGCGCGGCCGCGGGTGCGGTCGGCGTGCCACTGGGCTACGGGCTCGCGGCGCTCGGCCTCCTGGCGCTGCTCGGGGCGATGGTCATGGCGCGCGCGGCGCAGAGCCAGCTCGCCCGGGCCGAGGCGCTGCTCGCGGCGCTGCGTGTGCGCGAGCGCGGCTCGGAGCGCCGCTTCGAGACCGAGGGTTCGCAGATCCGCGGACTCTTGATCTCGCTCGGCATGGACTCGGTCGAGTCACTCGCGGCCGCGGTGGCGCGTTACGGCGAGCTGCTCGCGCGCTCCCAGCAAGAGACCCGGCGCCTGGCCGAGCTCGGCGAGCGGCACGGCTCGTCGGCGCGCGAGGAGCTGGCGCAGCTCGAGCGCGAGCGCGGCCAGGGCGAGGCGGTGCAGGCGGTGCGCGCTGCGCGCGACGCGCTGCTGGCGCTGCCGGCCGAGATTCCCATGCCCGACCTGCCGCCCCTGCTTCCGATCGAGCCGGCGCCCCCCGAGCCCGAGCCGCCGCTCGAGTCACACGCGCCGCCAGAGGCCGAGGAGGAGACGCCGCGCGAGCCGTTGGGCGACCTCGTCGAGCGCCCGAGCTCGGGCCCGGCGGCGCTGATCGAGGCGGTATCGCGACTGCTCGGCCGCAGCGAGGCCGAGATCCGCGCGCGCGTGGCCCCCGCGCTGAGCGTTTATCTGCGCGCGCTCACCGGCGGCACGTTCACCAACGCGCGCCGTGCCGACGATGGCGGCTGGGTGTTCCGCGGCGCCTCGCGCGAGGAGCAGCCCTACCTGGCGCTGCCCGATCGCGAGCGCGTGCTGGTCTGTCTCGCGCTGCAGCTCGCGCTGCTCGAGGCGCTCTCCGGCGAACGGCGCGTGCCGCTGCTCGTCGGCCCCGAGCTGCCGCTGCGCGGCGAGGCCGAGCTGCGCGCGTTCGCGCGCGCGTTGAAGCGGCTGTCGGCGGTGATCCAGGTGGTGCACGCGTGCGCCGACGACGCGCCGTTCGCCGAGCACGCCGCGAAGTGTCTCGCGCTGTAGCGCGCGACTCACTCGGCGGAGAATGCGTCGCGATGGTGACTGACGCGCGGCGGCGCGCAGCTGGCGTCGATCGCCACCACGTCGAAGCGCACGCGCGGCATGCGCGGCAGCCGCCGGCTCGCCAGCAGCTCGGCGGCGGCGGCGGCGATCCGGCGCTGCTTGCGCAGGTCGACCGACTCGGCCGCGCCGCCGAAGCGCGCACCGCGCCGCAGCCGCACCTCCACGAACACCAGCGTCGGCCCGTCCAGCGCCACCACGTCGAGCTCGGCGTACCGCAGGTGCACGTTGCGGGCCAGGATCCGGAAGCCCGCGCGCTGCAGGAACTCACAGGCCAGGTCCTCGCCGGCGCGGCCCAGCGCGCGCGTGTCGCGGGGCTTCTGGTCGCTCCCCATCTCGCTGCCTCTCTCGCATTCTCGTACGCGGGGGTGAGGCGGTGAGCGAGCCCACGATAGACTCTGGCGCCGGAACCGTCTACGTCGTCTCGACGCCGATCGGCAACCTGGAGGACGTGTCGGAGCGCGCGCTGCGCGTGCTGCGCGAGGTGGAGCTGATCGCCTGCGAAGACACCCGCCACACCGCGGTGCTGTGCGCGCGCTTCGGCGTCGCGACGCCGCGCGTGTCACTCCACGCGCACAACGAGGCCCGTCGCCTGCCCGAGCTGCTCGAGCGCCTGGCGCGCGGCGGGTCGATCGCGCTCGTGTCCGACGCCGGCACGCCGCTGCTCTCGGACCCCGGCGAGCGCCTGGTGCGCGCCGCGCTCGAGGCGGGCGCACGGGTGGTGCCCGTGCCCGGCGCCTCGGCGCTGCTCGCGGCGCTGGTCGCCTCGGGCTTCGCGACCCGGCCGTTCGCCTTCGCAGGCTTCCTGCCGCGGCGCGGCGCCGAGCGCGCGCGCGAGCTCGCGACGCTGGCCGCATTTCCGGGGACGATCGTGTTGTACGAGGCGCCCAACCGCGCCGCCGCCACGCTGCGCGACCTGTTCGATGCGTTCGGCGCGCGGCGCGTGCTGCTGGCGCGAGAGCTCACCAAGCGCCATGAGACGCTCACCCGCGGCGTGCTGGGCCAGGTCGAGCTCGACGACCCGCGCGGCGAGCTGGCGATCGTGATCGAAGGCCCGGGCGAGTCCGCCACGCAGCCGGAAGCCTCGGAGGCCGAGATCGCCGCCGAGCTCGAGCGGCTGCGCGCCCAGGGTCATTCGGCGCGAGATACCGCGCGCGCGCTCGCCGCCCGCTTCGGTCTCTCGCGCCGCGAGGCCTACGCGCGCGTGATCAAGCGCTAGGCGGGCCGCCGAGTGACTCGCCCGCGAGCAGGCGCGCGGCCTCCTGCTCGTCGATCACGCGCACGTTCGACGTGCGCGCCTTCTCGAGCTTCGAGCCCGCGTTCTCGCCGGCGAGCAGGAAGTCGGTCTTCTTGGAGACCGAGTCCGTGACCTTCGCGCCGGCGGCTTCGAGGCGCTCCTTCCAGGTCGAACGCGGCTCGCCGAGCGTGCCGGTGATCACGAACGTCTTCCCGGCCAGGACCTCGCTCCGTGCGTACGCCTGGGAGGGGCCGCTCTGGATGCGCAGCAGGGAGCGGAGCCGAGCCACTTCCCCCCGGTTCACGTCGTCGTCGAGCCAGGCGCGCACGGCGCCCGCGATCGTGGGTCCGATCTCGTCGACAGCGGCGATCCGCTCCACGGGCGCGGCGAGCAGCGCGTCGAGGTCGGGGAAGGCGCGGGCCAGGATCGCCGCGCCGCGCTCCCCGACGTGACGGATGCCGAGCGCGAGCAAGAGACGCGCGAGCGGCACGTCTCTCGCCCGCTCGATCGCCGCGACCAGGTTGCGGGCGGATTTCTCGCCCATGCGCTCGTACTCGACCAGCTCCTCGACGCCGAGCGAGAACAGGTCCGAGGGACGGCGCACGCGCTTCTTGCTGACGAGCTGGTCGATCCGCTGCTCGCCCAGGCCGTCGATGTCGAGCGCGTCGCGGCTCGCGAAGTGGCGAATCACCTCGCGCACTTGCACCGGGCATTCCAGGTTGGGGCAGCGCAGCGCGACCTCGCCCTCGGCGCGCACGGCGAGCGTGCCGCAGGCCGGACAGTGAGTCGGCAGGCGGAAGGGCTTGGTGGCGTGGGGCCGCTTCTCGTGCACCACCTTCACGATCTTCGGGATCACGTCGCCCGCGCGCTCCACGAACACCGTGTCGCCGACCCGGATGTCGAGCCGGTCGACCTCGTCCTGGTTGTGCAGGCCCGCGTGAGTCACGGTGACTCCACCGATCTGCACGGCCCGGAGCACCGCCACCGGAGTCAGCGCGCCGGTGCGGCCGACCGAGGTCTCGATCTCGAGCACCTGGGTCGTCTCCTGGCGCGGCGGGAACTTCACCGCCACCGCCCAGCGCGGCGAGCGGTTCAGCGTGCCCAGTCTCTCGCGCAGCGCGAGCTCGTCGACCTTCACCACCGTACCGTCGATCTCGTAGGGCAGGTGGTCGCGCTCGACGCGCAGCCGCTCGTGGAAGGCGCTGACCGCCTCGATGTCGCCCGCGGCGAACAGCGTCCGGTCGATCCGGAAGCCGAGCTCGCCCAGCCGTTCCAGGAGCTTCGAGTGACTCGTGACCCCGAGCTGCGACTCACCCTGGCCGACGCCGTACACGAACAGCTCGAGCGGGCGCGCGGCCGCGATCCTGGGGTCGAGCTGGCGCAGCGTGCCGGCGGTCGAGTTCCGCGGGTTGGCGAACAGCTCGAGGCCCTGCGCCGCGCGCTCCTCGTTCAGCTTGGCGAAGGCCGCGCGCCGCATCAGCACCTCGCCGCGCACCTCGAGCAGCGCAGGCAAGTGCCTCCCGGAGAGCTTGAGCGGCAGCGTGCGGACCGTGCGCAGGTTGTGGGTCACGTCCTCGCCGCGCCGACCGTCGCCACGGGTCGCGCCCAGCGCGAACGCGCCGCCGTCGTAGCGCAGCGTCACGGCCACGCCGTCGTACTTGGGCTCGGCCGTGTAGGCCATCGGCTCGGTCCGGGCGAGGTACTTGCGCACCCGGACGTCGAACGCGGCCAGGTCTTCGGCCGAGAAGGCGTTGTCGAGCGACAGCATCGGCACCGCGTGCTCGACCGCCCGGAAGCCCTCGGCCGGCGCCCCGCCGACCCGTTGCGTCGGCGAATCGGGGACGACCCAATCGGGATGCGCCGCTTCGATCTCCTGCGCCTCGCGGAACAGCCGGTCGTACTCCGCATCCGAGATCAGCGGCTGATCCAGCTCGTGGTACTGCCGCCCGTGTAGCTCGAGCTGCGCCCGCAGCTCGAGCAACCGCTGCCGCGCCTTCGCGTCCTTGCTCGCCACCGGGCCCACGATGACGGCATTTCGGAGGGAAGAAAAGGTTCACTCTTGGGTAAGCTGGTGCCGAAGAGGATCTCGATGGATGCGGATGCTGCACTGCTCTCGTCGAGCGAATCGAAAGCCTTGCTCGACCACCTGGACCGGGGGTTGGTCCGGCTCGCCCAGGGCCGGATCGTGGCGGCAAACGCCGTCTTTGGCCGGCTGGCTGGCTTGCCCGCAGGGGAGCTGATCGGCCGGGACGTGTCGGAGCTGTTCGCCGACGCTGGCGACCGGCCGGTCGAGCTGCTCGAGGCGGGCGACGGGTTTGCCCTGCGCGATCTGTCGGGCCGGCTGCGGCCGATCTCGCTCGCGCCGATCGCCGACGACCTGTGGCTGGTGATCGACCGCGAGCGCGAGAGCCGGCTCGAGCGCGAGGTCTGGCGGCTGGCGAGCGAGCTGCGCGCGCGCCCGGTGGCCGGCGGCGACGCCCCCCTGGGCGGCGAGCAGATCGGCATGATCGAGCACGAGATCCGCACCGCGGTGACCGCCGTGCGCGGCTACCTGCGCTGGCTGGGCAGCGAGCGCGACCGGCTGCTCGAGCCCGGGCACTGGACCTTCGTGCGCGAAGCGCGCCGTGCGATCGAGCGGGTCGGGCCGCTGCTCGACAACCTGCTCGAGTGGGCGCGCAGCGGCGAAGCGCTGCCCAGCAGCCGCAAGCCGGTGCGCCTGCACGACGTGATCGAGCTGGCGGTGCGCACGGCGCGGCCGCTGCTGCAGGACCGGGGCGTGAAGGTCGAGTGCGAGCTGGGCGCCGCGCCCGACGCGCTGCTCGGCGACGCCGAGCGCCTCGAGCAGGTGTTCGTGAACCTGCTCGCGAACGCCGCTGCCTTCTCGCCCGAGGGCGCGCGCGTGCGCGTCGCCACCGACCTGGCCGAGCTCGAGGGCGGGGCGGTCTTGCAGGTCGCGATCAGTGACGAGGGCCCCGGTCTCTCCGGCGCCGACGCCGCGCGCGTGTTCCGCCCGTTCGTGCGCGGCCCGCGAGCGCCCGGCTCGGGCGCTTCGGGCGTGGGGCTCGGGCTCGCGATCTGCGTGCGCATCCTGGACGCGCACGGCGGCAGGATCGAGGCCGTGCCCGACCTCGGCTACGGGCTGTTCCGAGTCACCCTGCCGGTGGCGCGCGGAGCCGCGCGATGAGACGCGCCGGCGCGCCGCGCACGGTTCCGCAGCGCAAGACGATCCTGGTCGTCGACGACGCGGAAGTGATTCGCACGTATCTCAAGAGCCTGCTGCCGATGAAGGGCTATGACGTGCTCCTGGCCGAGGACGGCCTGAAGGCGATGGAGCTCTTGAACGGCGGCGCTCGCCCAGACGTGGTGGTGCTCGACGTGATGATGCCCGGCATCGACGGCATCGAGACGCTGCGCAAGATCAAACAGCTCTTGCCCGAGGTGCCGGTGATCATGCTATCGGTCGTCGGAAAGGCCGGCACGGTCGTCGACGCCATGAACCTGGGCGCGGCCGACTACATCAACAAGCCCTTCGAGGAGGAAGAGCTCGAGATCGCGCTGAAGAAGGTGCTCGAGATCGAAAACCTGAAGGGTGACCGCGACGACCTGCGCGAGCGACTGCGCGAGGTCGAGGCGCGCGAGCGGACCGGCTTCCTGTGGGCGTCGGACAAGATGTCGCGGATCAAGGAGATCCTGGAGCAGGTCTCCGACGCCGACGTCACGATCCTGATCCACGGCGAGAGCGGCGTCGGCAAGGAAGTGGTCGCGCGCACCACGCACGACTTGTCGAACCGGCGCGACGCGCGCTTCGTGAAGGTGAACTGCGCGGCGCTGCCCGAGGAGTTACTCGAGAGCGAGCTGTTCGGCTACGAGCGCGGCGCGTTCACGGGCGCGTCCTCGCGCAAGGCGGGCAAGTTCGAGGTGGCCAGCGGCGGGACCATGTTCCTCGACGAGATCGGGGAGATGAGCCCGAAGTTGCAAGCCAAGCTGCTGCAGGTTCTACAGGACGGCGAGTTCTCGCGGCTGGGCGGCGACACCGACGTGCGGGTCGACGTGCGCGTGCTGGCGGCGACCAACCGAAACCTCGAAGACATGGTCCGGAAGGGCAGCTTCCGCGAGGACCTGTACTACCGCCTGAACGTCGTGAACGTCTGGATCCCGCCGCTGCGCGAACGCCGTGAGGAGATCCCGGTGCTGGTCGACCACTTTCGCGAGCTGTACAGCGCCAAGTACGGCCGCGAGCTGCGCAGCATCTCGGACCGGCTGATGCGGGGCTTCCTCGAGTACTCCTGGCCCGGCAACGTGCGCGAGCTCGAGAACATGGTGAAGCGCATCGTCGTCCTACAGAGCGAGGATGCGATCGCAGAAGAGATCTTCGGAGCGACGGCCACGGCCGGTCGCGCGCCTGCCTCTGCGCCGGCTCCGGCCGAGGCCGAGTCGGAGGCCGCAGGCTCGCTTGCGGGCCCGATCTCGCTCCGAGACATCGGCCGCAAGGCCGCCCGGGACGCCGAGCGCGAGGCGCTCAAGCGCGTGCTCTACCAGACCAATTGGAACCGCAAGAAGGCCGCGCGCATTCTGGAGGTCTCGTACAAGACCCTGCTCCAGAAGATCAAAGAATGCGGCCTGGGCGAGTGAGCGCCGGACTTTCTTCGCCGAAAAGTCTCTCTCGGGTCCTGCGCTTCCCGTAATATGTAGTCCGCTTCACACCGCCCCCTTGCGCCGGTCGCCGAGGTCCTCCGAGACCTTTGGCACGCTTGTGGCATGATGTGCGCCCCAGCCGACCCCGGCAGGCAAGCCGCGGTGTATCTGCGCGTCGGCGATCGCGCGCCCGCGCAGCGCCGACGACGAGGGTGATTCGATGACCGCGAGAGACATGCGCAGCGAAGCCGGCGTGAGCCTCGGCGACCTCTACGGGGTCTTCCGCCGCCGCAAGTGGTGGTTCCTGATTCCGGCCATCCTGGGCGTGGTGATCTCCGGCGTTCTCGCACTCACGTTGCCGCCCGAATACGAGGCCGTCTCGACGGTCACCGTCGAGCCGCAGGTGATTCCACACGAGCTGCAGGCCGCCACGATCGAGGCCAAGACCGAGAACCGCTACGAGAACCTGAAGCTGCAGTTACTGGCCCGCGACAGCCTGTCGGCCATCATCACCGACTTCAAGCTGTTCGAGGGCGCGACCAGCTCGCGCGAAGACCAGGTCGAGGCGCTGCGCAAGAAGATCTCGCTCGACCCGCTGCCGCCTGCGATCGTCGATCCGCGCAAGCCCGCCGAGCTGAACTC
>DATJZP010000051.1:0-15160 GCA_035498875.1 Myxococcota bacterium | reverse complement strand
GCGCGCTACGAAGAGCTCACCGGCCGCAAGACGCGCTGGCAGAAGTTCTACTCCGTGTTCGCGGGCTTCCGCTTCGCGGTGATCATGAGCCGGATCGCGCAGCAGATGGTGCACTATGGGGTCATGCCCGCCGACTCGACGTTCGAGACCAACAACACAGTGACTCAGCTCCTGGCGAAGGACCTCGGCCTGCCCGCGCCGAGCTAGGGCGAGTGGATGGCGCAGTCACACCGACACTTCGTTCCCGCGGCCGGCGCCAACTGGCTGCTGCCGTTCTACGATCCGTTCACGCGGCTCCTGGGCACGAGCGGCGCGCAGCAGGAGCTGGTCACTCAGGCCCGGCTCGCGCCCGGACAGCGCGTGCTCGACCTGGGCTGCGGCACGGGCGCGCTCTCGCTCGTGGCCAAGCGCCTGGAGCCCGCGATCGAGCTGGTGGCGCTCGACCCCGACGAGAAGGCTCTGGCCCGGGCCGAGCGAAAGGCGGCGCAGGCCGGTGTCGCGGTCGCGTTCGAGCAGGGCTTCGGCGACTCACTGCCGTTCCCCGACGCGAGCTTCGAGCGCGTGATCTCGTCGTTCGTGTTCCACCACTTCGAGAGCGCCGAGAAGCCGGCCGTGCTGCGCGAGCTGCGGCGCGTGCTACGCCCGGGCGGGTCACTGCACGTGGTCGACTTCGCGGGTACGGGTCACGGCCTGGGTGCCGTGCTCGCGAAGCTGGTCCACCGCGAGCAGAGCCTGCGCTCGAACGCCGAGGACGGCCTGGCGCGGCTCATGCGCGAAGCCGGCTTTCGCGAGGCCGCGCAGGTCGGCGCGCGCGGGTCGCTGCTCGGCGAGCTCGGCTACTACTGCGCGCGCGTGTGAGTGAGCTGCCGTGATCGCGGGCGCGCGCTACGCGCACACGAACCTGATCGCCGCCGACTGGCGGGCGCTCGCGGCCTTCTACGGCGAGGTGTTCGGCTGCGTGTCCGTGCCGCCCGAACGCGACCTCGCGGGCCGGGACCTGGAAGCGGGCACCGGTGTCGCCGGCGCGACGCTGCGCGGCGTGCACCTGCGCCTGCCGGGTCACGGCGAGCGCGGGCCGACGCTCGAGATCTACAGCTACGGCGCCCACAGCGACCCCGGCCAGCGGGCCGTGAACCGGCCCGGCCTGGCGCACCTGGCGTTCGAGGTCGACGACGTGCCTGCGGCGCGGCGCGAGGTGCTGGCGCGCGGCGGCTCGGCGCTGGGCGAGGTCGTCACGCTCTCGTACGCGAGCGGCGCGCGAGTCACGTGGTGCTACGTGACCGACCCCGAAGGCAACGCGATCGAGCTCCAGTCCTGGTGCTAGCTCGGGTGCGAGGGCCAGCGGATCGTCATCACCAGTGACTCCTCGATGGCGCGGAACGAGTGCGCGATGCCGGGTCCGAACACCACGAAGTCGCCCTCCTGCTCGAGCACGACGTCCTCGCCGGGGAAGAGCACGGCGAAGCGGCCGCGGATCAGGAGGTTCAGCGTGCGCACCGGCCCCGGCGGCGACCACTCGGGTCGGGTCTCGCCCGCGGCGTGCGTGGTCCACTTCACCTCGACGTCCCGGCTGTGCAGCGGCTCGTCGCCCGGCACGAAGTGACCGAGAAACCAGCCGCGGTAGTCCCGCGCCACGACCGCTGCGTTGCCGCCGAAGGGTGCGCCCGGAGCTCGTTTCATTCGTGACTCGCTGGATGTGCGAGGCAGAACCCCGCGCCGTGAAGGGCGCAGCTCGAGTCCTCGCGATGGGGTTGGCGCCGCAGCGGCAACGCCCCGGAGGGTCGAGCTGCGAAGAGTCGACGCAGCCGTGACTCCCCGTATTCGGTGCGCGCGCCCGCGCAGTGGAACACCCCGACGGGTCCCTGGAATTCGGCGCTGTCGCCGCCGGCGTCCCGCCGCACCAGCACCATGAAGCCGACACCCAGGTGCGGCTGGCCGATGCCCACGGTGAGCGGCAGGAGCAGCCGCCCGCCGGGCGCCAGTGAGTCGAGCCAGGCGGGCAGGATCTCGGTGGCGCCCGCATTCACGAAGATCGCGTCGAAGCTTTGGCCGGTGAGACCGGCGCCGTCGCCCGAGACGATCTCCACGTCGTCGCGGCCGGCCAGGTTGTGGCGCGCGCGCTCGGCCAGGCTCGGGTCGAGCTCCACGCCCAGCGCCCGGCCGCCGGGCCGCAGCGCTTCGGCCGCGATCGCCGTGTAGTAGCCCACGCCGCAGCCCACGTGCAGGAAGCGCTCACCCGCGCGGAGCTCGAGTGAGTCGAGCCAGCGCAACAGCGCCGCCGGCTCGCCGTTGTTGAGCCGCCGCTCCGCGTCGAGCGCGACCAGCACGTTGTCGTAGAGCTCCGCCGGGTCCGAGGTCTCGCGGTAGCCGCGCCCCAGGTCGGCGACCGTGAGCAAGCGCCACGGCGGCGGGCCCAGGAACTCCTCGCGCGGGACCCGTGACAGCCCCCGCAGCAGGGCCGGCGAGCGCAGACCCGCGAGCGTACGGATTTGCTCGGCGTAGGCGTCGCGGGCGCGCGCGAGCTTCTCCATGGGGCGAGCCTAGCCGAAAACCAATCTTGGACTCGAGTCCAAATGCTGTTAGACTCGGGTCCAATGATTTCCGGGCCCCGCGCACAGATCAAGAGCCGGCAGCGCGAGCGGATCCTCGACGCGGCCCGCACGCTGTTCGCCGAGCGCGGCGTCGAGCCGGTCACGATGGCCGACGTGGCGCTCTCGGCCGGAGTCGCCCGCGCCACGGTCTTCAACTACTTCGCGTCGAAGTACGCGCTGGTCGAGGCGACCACCGACGACGTGGTCGCGTACTTCCAGGGCATGCTCGAGAATGCGCTCGCCGACCGGGTGACTCCCACGCCCGCGCTCGTGCGCGCGCTGTTCTCCCACATGGGTGCGGGCATCGAGGCCTACCGGGGCTTCTATCGCGGCGTGTTCCGCGAGATCGCGCGCATCAGCGTTGGCCTCGACGAGGGGCCGGCCGCGCGGCGCACGCGGGAAGTCACTTCGGCCCAGCTCGTGCGGCTCATGGAGCGCGGGCTCGCGCGCGGCGACTTGCGGCCCGTGGCGCCGGCCGTGGACCTGGCGCGCGCGTTCGAGAGCCTGACCAACGGCACGATCATCGGCTGGCTCTACGACGAGCAGAATGACTCGCTGCGCCAGCGTATGGAGCGCGCCGCCGAGATCTTCCTTGCGCCCGTGGCGGTGCCCCGCTTCGCCGGACGGCCACGCCGCCTGGTCGCGCTCGCCGCGCCGCCCCAGGACCCCACCAGCGACACCCCCGGGAAGCGCGCGCGGCGGGCGCCGCGCCGCACCAAGGAGACGAAGTGACTGCCATTCCGCTCCGTTCCGCGCAAGCGAGCCGGATGCGCTGGCGCACGGCGCTGGGCGCCCTGCAGGCGCTGCTGCGCGACCCCGACGACACGGCGCGCGCGGTCGACGTGATTCTGGCGATCGGCGGGCGCGACTTCGAGCGCACGCTGCGCCGCTTCGCGGCCAGCCCCGCCGGGCGCGCGCTGCTCGCCGAGCAGCCCTCGCTCGCGGGAGCGCTCTCCGACCAGGCGGCGCTCACGCGCATGCCGCCGGACAGCCTCGGGCGCGCCTATCTCGACTATCTCGCCGACACGGGCTTCCGCACCACGGGCCTCATCGACTTGCAGCACGAGACGCGCCGGCGCTGGCAGGCGCAGCACGGCCTGCCGCCGCTCGATCCGGTGCGCAGCTGGTTCGCCGACCGGATCGGGCTCGTGCACGACCTGGCGCACGTGGTCACCGGCTACGGCACCGACGACCTCGGCGAAGCCACGCTGTTGGCGTTCAGCCAGGGTCAGAGCGGTGGCCGGGCAAACGCCCTGCTCACCGCGGGCGCGTTCTTCGAAGTCTTCCGCTCGCGCGGGCGCCCCTGGCTCCGCTACGTGACGCGTGCCTATCGGCGCGGCCGGCGCGCCCAGTCACTCGTGGCGCTGCCCTGGGAGGAGATGCTGCCAATGCGCCTGTCGACGGTGCGACGGCTCGCCGGGCTCGGTCAGCCGGAGGAAGCGCACCCCGGCGGGATCTGGCGCGGCCAGCGCTTCCACAAGACCGGACGTCAAGTCACTGAGTCGGCTTGAGCTGCCGGCGCACGCGCTCGCACAGCGCACCGATCTCCGCCGGCCCGCCGCGCCGCGCCTCCGGCCAGCGCAGGACTCTCATGCCCCAGAACTCGCGCGGCGTGCCCGCGTAACGCGGGACGAGCCAGACGTGCAGGTGAGCCACGTGCGCACCCAGGACGAACAGATAGACGTGCTCGGCGCCTTCGGAAATTCGCAGCGCCGCCGCCAGCCGGCTGGCCAGCCAGCCCACGCGCTCGGCCTCGGCGCGAGTCAGGTCGCCGAAGCCCGGCACGCAGCGCCGCGGCTCGACGAAGAGCGTGCCGAGATAGGCGTCGGAGCGGCCCTCGTCGATCACGCCGTGAGTCGAATAGACCAGCTCATCCGCATAGATGGCGCCCCCGGGAACCGCGATCTCGCCGCGCTGTTTCCGGCATACGAAGCAGTCCGACACCGGGCGATGATACGCTGCACCCAACGTGCGATGAAGGCTCGGCCGGAGCAGAGTTGGATGGGCGCCGGCTATGCCGCGGCGGCGTACACCTGGTGGGGAGTCATGCCCGCCTACTGGAAGCTGCTCGCTTCCATCTCGCCGCTCGAGGTCGTGGCCCACCGCGTGCTCTGGTCGCTGGTGTTCACGGTGCCGCTCCTGCTCTGGCTCGGCCGCGCGAGTGAGCTGCGGCGCGTGCTGGCCGATCGGCGCCGGCGCTGGGCGCTGCTCGCCTCGGGCGCGCTGATCGGCCTGAACTGGGGCATGTTCATCTGGGCCGTGGGCGCGGGCCGGATCGTCGAGGCCAGCTTCGGCTACTTCCTGAATCCGCTGGTCTCGATCGCCTTGGGCGTGGCCCTGCTCGGCGAGCGCATGCGGCGCGCGCAGCTCGTGGCGGTGTTCCTGGCGATCGCGGGCGTGTGCGTGCTGGGCTTCGGCTCCGGCACCGCCCCCTGGCTGCCGCTGGCGCTCGCGGCAACCTTCGCGCTGTACGGGCTCTTGCGCAAAGTGACTCTGGTGTCGTCGCTGGTCGGGCTCACGATCGAGACCTCGCTGATCGCGCCGCTCGCGCTCGGCACGCTCGCGTTTCTGGCGCGCAGCGGAGAGAGTCACTTCGGTGCCGACGCTCGGGTCACCGCACTGCTCGCCTGCTCGGGCGTGCTGACCGCGCTGCCGCTACTCTGGTTTGCGCGCGCGGCGCGCAGCCTGCCGCTGTCGACGCTCGGCTTCTTCCAGTATCTGGCGCCCACGCTCTCGGCGCTGTTGGCCGTGATCCGCTACGGCGAGTCGTTCGACCACGTGCGCGGCGCGGCGCTGCTCTTCATTTGGGCTGGGATTCTGGTGTACTCGATGGACTCTCTGCGCTCGGATCGAGTGGAGCCAGCGCCAGTGTCCGTGGCTCCGTCCGCAGTCCCTCCAAAGTGACTCCCACCAGGATCAGGAGCGCCCCCAACAGCGCCAGCGCGCCGACCGGCTCGGACAAGAGCGCCCGGCCCGCGACCAGGCCGATCAGCGGCTGCACGAAGATGAACGCCGCCATCGTGCCCGCGCTGATCTGCTGCAGCGCGTAGTTCCAGGCGAGCGGGCCGAGCGCCGAGGCCAGGACCGCGAGCAGCACCATCCAGCCCAGCGCCGGCAGCGCCCGCTCGAGCTGGAACGGCTCGCCCAGCGCGAGCGCCACCAGGATCGGAATCGAGAGCAGCACCGCGACCAGCGACACGCGCCCGGGATCGTGGCGTTCGAGCAGCGGCTTCGCGGCCAGCGTGTAGATCGCCCAGGCCAGGTGACCGGCGGCGATCAAGCCGTCGCCGAGCGGATCGCCGAGCTCGGGCCGCACGCCCCCCTGCAGCACGATCAACAGCGCCCCGAGCGTGCCCAGTCCCACCGCGAGCAGCCGCCACGAAGTGAGTCGCTCGCCGAAGAACAGCGCACCGCCCAGCAGGATGCCGATCGGCTCGAGCGGCGAGAGCAGGGCTCCGTTGGTGCCGCTCGAGCGCGCGATGCCGTGCGCGAGCAGCACCTGCGGCAGCGCGAAGCCGGCCCACGACACCGTGAGCAGTAGTGCCCAGTCGCGGCGCGAGAACGGCTGCGGCGCGCGAGTCACAGGGACGGCGCCGCGCAGCCAGCGCGACATCGCGAACAGCACACACACGCCCAGGAGCTGGCGCACGGCCACCATGCTCCACGGCCCGAAGCCCGCCAGCGCCAGCTTGGTCAGGATCGGCGTGAGTCCGCCACAGGTCTGCGCCAGCAGGATGGCCACCAGGACCGAAGCGGACATGCTCACGGCGGCGCGGGCTGGAGCGAGAACTTCGGGATGCCGCTGGCCTCGAGCGCGAGCTCGTCGTGCGAGACCACGATGCCCACGCCGTGATCGCGCTCGAGCGAGCCCAGGAAGCGCCGCAGCAGGTCGAGCCGGACCGTCGACTCCGGCACCACGAACATGCTGTAGATGCTGGGCTTGGGGATGTTCTGGCGGATGCCGTCGATGTTGTTGGCGATGTCTCCGGCGAGGATCCAGGTCTTCACGCCCTCGCCGTCGCCGTCGCGCACGTGGGCCACGAACACCTGCGAGCCGGGCGTGTGACCCGCGGCCGCGAAGAATCCCAGACCCGGGAAGCCCGGGATCGCGATCAGCGGCCCGCCCTCGAGCGTATGGCGCGCGAGACACTTGGCCTTGGCCAGGATCTCGAGCCCCGGCCGCGTGGTGTAGTTCGACGAGTCGATCCAGAGCTTGTCGAGGAACAGCTTCATCGGCTGCGGATGCGCGCGGCACAGCTCGAGCGCGCCCGTGGTGTGGTCGACGTGCTCGTGAGTGAACGAGACACCGGCGACGCGACTCACCGCGTCGCCGAGCTGCTCGACCACCGTGCCGTGCGGCTCGACGCGCTTCCCGCCCATGACGATCTCCGTGAGCTTCCCGAAGTCGATCGCGGACTGCGCGTCCATGCCCAGGTCGACCAGGAAGATCCGGCCGTCGGACCACTCCAGCACGAACGCCGGAATCGACAGGATGTACGGCGACTTGGGGTTGGGATCGAGGCTCGATTCCAGGACCCCTGCGCGCGGCATGCGCTGACTGGCGGTGTTGATCCAGGAGAGCCGCACCGGCAGGTCGGAGCTCGGGTCGAAGGCCAGGACCTCGGGCACGGAAGGCAGCGGCGGGGTCAGGCCCACGATTGCCCGCTTGGCCAGAAACAGCCCTCCCAGGGCAAACAGCACCGCTGCGAGCACGAGTGACAGAAGGCCCAGAAAGATTCGGCGCAACATCTGCGGCGCAGTTTAGCCAGTCAGCCGCGGCTCCGAATAGTCCGGGAAACCGCTCGAGGGCAGAGATGGCCGCCTTGACGCTCGTGTACCAGGACGACCTGGTGAAGATCTTCTGGCACGAGGCTCACTCGTACTACATGTCGGAGTGGCAGCCGGTATTCCGCAAGGGCGCCGAGCTGCGGCGCGCCTATCAGGCCTGCATCGACGCGGCGAAGGCGCGACCGGGCGCGCTGTGGCTCGTGGACGCGAGCAAGTTCGCGGTGATCGACCCGAGCGACGTGAAGTGGATCGAGAGCACCTTCTGGCCCGCGTTCATCGGCGCGGGCGCGGTCTACGAAGCGGCGCTGCCCCCGACCAAGGAAGTCTCGAAGATGTCGGCCAGCCGCACGGTCGAGAAGATCATGAAGAAGGGTGGCTTCGAGATCAGCGTCCACGCCAGCCGCGAAGAGGCCGAGGCGGCGCTGCTCGCCTGGCGCAAGAAGCACGCCGAAAGCGAGTGACTCCCCGCTCCTAGTCCGGCGGCAGGTGCTTCACGCGCGCCACGGGCTTGGGCGCGAGCTTCTGGCCGCGCGCCGGGATGCCGGCGAACTCGAGCTCGCCCAGGTCGAACTGACTCTCTTTCTCGCGCTGGCGCTTCTGCGCCACGTACTGCAGGTGGACCTTCCCGAACGGGCCCTCGCCCGGCAGTAGCAGGTCGATCTTGCCCTTCTCGTCCTTGAAGAACCGGTACTCCTTGTCGTGGATGAACGACTCGATGTGCACGCGCTTGCCGTACGCGTTCCGGTCGCCGTCGCGGTACACGAGCGTGAAGTCCTGACCCTTCTCGGGCTCGAACACGCCCACGTACAGCACCTTGCGCGGCAGCAGCACCTTCTTGGGCGGGGCCATGATGCGGTAGCTGCCGTCGCTCGAGACGGCCAGGATGCGGTCGTACTCGGTGACTTGCAGCGCGTGCTCCGAGCCGCGCACGTCGGAGCCGAAGAAGCCCGACTCCTCGTCGTACGAGAGCTTCACGTTGGCGGTCGCCACCGCCTTCTTGTCGACCTCTTCGATCGAGGTGATCTTGGTCTTGCGCTTGTACTGCTCGCCGTACTTCTCGAGCAGTGACTCGAGCCAGGCGATCACGGTCTTGGTGAGCTGCCGGAGCTTCTTGCGCGTGGCCTCGAGGTCGCCCTCGACGGCCGCCAGCTCTTCCCGGTGCTGCTCGATGTCGTAGGCCGAGATGCGCCGGATCCGGATCTCGAGCAGGCGCTTCACGTCGTCGTCGACCATCGGGCGGATGAACTGGCGCTTGAACTCCTCCATACCTTTCAGCACCGCCTCGTGGACCTTCTCGGCGGTGCGCGCGGTCTCGATCTTCTTGTAGACGCGGTTCTCGATGAAGATGCGTTCGAGCGTGAGCCAGTGCTGGCGGTCGACGAGCTTGCCTTCCTCGTGCTCGAGCTCGGCCTTGATCTGCTTCTTCAGCCGCTCGGTGGCGTCCTCGAGCACCTCGGCCGTCGTCATCTCGACGGGCTTCTCGTCCTTGATCACGAGCAGCGACGACTGCAGCGTCACTTCGCAGTCGGTGTAGGCGTAGAGTTGGGGAATCACTTCGTCGGCGTACACGCCGCGCGCCAGCGACAGCTCGATCTCGACCTTGTCGGTGGTGAAGTCCTCGATGCCGCTGATCTTGACGCGGCCCTTCTGCGCGGCGCTCTCGATCGACGCGATGAGTGACTCGGTGGTGGTGCTCCAGGGGATCTCGCGGATCACCACGGTCTTGTCGCCCTTGGCCTCGATCCGGGCGCGCACCTTCACCTTGCCGCGGCCCTTGTCGTACTCCGACACGTCCATGAGCCCGCCGCTCTGGAAGTCGGGGTAGAGCCGGTAGCGCTCGCCCGAGAGGATCGCGATCTGGCCGCGCAACAGCTCGACGAACGAGTGCGGCAGGATGCGCGTGGCCATGCCGACGGCGATGCCCTCGACGCCGAGCAGCAGCACGACCGGCAGCTTCGCGGGCAGGAACACCGGCTCGAGCCGGCGCCCGTCGTAGCTGGGCTGGAACTCGGTGAGGTTCGGGTTGAACAGCGTCTCGCGCGCCAGCGGAGTGAGTCGGCACTCGATGTAGCGCGGGGCCGCGGCCTCGTGACCCGTGATCGGGTTCCCGAAATTGCCCTGGCGCTCGATGAAGTAGTCCTTGTTGCCGAGCACGATCAGCGCGTCGCCGATCGAGGCGTCGCCGTGCGGGTGCAGCTTCATCGTCTCGCCGATGACGTTGGCGACCTTGTGGAACAGGCCGTCGTCCATCTCGTACAGCGTGTGCAGGATGCGCCGCTGCACCGGCTTGCAGCCGTCGCGCAGGTCGGGCAGCGCGCGATCCAGGATCGTGTAGCTGGCGTATTCGAGGAAGTTCCGCCGCATCAGCGGCGCGAGGTTCGACATGCGCGCCCCTCTCAGCTCACGTCGTAGACGAGGTTGTCGACGATGAAGTCACGCCGCGCGGGCGTGTTCTTGCCCATGCAGAACTCGAGGCTCGAGGACGCCTCGCCCAGGTTCGCCAGCGCGACCGGCACGAGCCGGATCTCGGGGCCGATGAACTGTCCGAACTCGCTCGGCGAGATCTCGCCCAGTCCCTTGAAGCGCGTGATCTCGGCGCCCTGGATCGCGGCCGCGGCCTGGTCGCGCTCCTTCTCGCTGTAGCAGTAGCGCGTCTCTTTCTTGTTGCGCACGCGGAACAGCGGCGTCTCGAGGATGTACAGGTGACCCTTCAGCACCAGCTCCTCGAAGTAGCGCAGGAAGTAAGTCAGGAGCAGGTTGCGGATGTGCATGCCGTCGACGTCGGCGTCGGTGGCGATCACCACGCGGTTGTAGCGCAGGCCGTCGAGGCCGTCCTCGATGCCGAGCGCCCGCATCACGTTGTAGAGCTCTTCGTTCTTGTAGACCGCGTCGCGCTGCAGGCCGTAGGTGTTGAGCGGCTTTCCCTTCAGCGTGTAGATCGCCTGGGTGTACACGTCGCGCGAGCTGATCATCGGCCCGCCGGCCGAGTTGCCCTCGCACAGGAAGATCGTCGACTCAGCGCGGCGCTCGTCGAGCAGCTCGTTGTAGTGCGCTTTGCAGTCGACGAGCTTCGGAATGCGGATCGCGACCGACTTCGCGCGCTCGCGCGCCTGCTTCTTGATCGCCGACAGCTCCTTCCGGAGTCTCTCGTTGGCCTTGATCTTCTCGATCAGCGCCTCGGCCGCCGGCGTGTTGCGGTGCAGCCACAGGATCACCTGCTCCTTCACTTCCTTGGTGATCCAGGGCTTGATGTCCGTCGAGCCGAGCTTGTTCTTGGTCTGTGACTCGAAGACCGGGTCCTGGATCTTCACCGCCACCGCGCCCACCAGGCCGTCGCGCACGTCCTCGCCCGCGAAGTCCTTGCTTGCGAACTCGTTCACGCCGCGCAACAGGCCCTCGCGGAAGGCGGCCTGGTGCGTGCCGCCGTCGTTCGTGAACTGGCCGTTCACGAAGCTGAAGTAGTTCTCGCCGTACTGGTGCGTGTGCGTGAACGCGAACTCGAGCCGGTCGAGCTTGCAGTGCAGGATCTCGTAGATCGGCGGCTCCTCGCCGATCTCCTTGGTCAGCAGGTCCGCCAGGCCGCCGGGGCTCTTGAAGCTCTTGCCGTTGTAGCTGAGCGTGAGCCCCGTATTCAGGTAGGCGTAGTACCAGAGCCGATCGCCGATCAGCTCGTCGCTCCAGTGAGTCGTCTTGAAGATCGTGGGGTCGGGCGTGAAGCGCACGAACGTGCCGTCGGCCTGCTCCGACTCCTTGCCCTGCTTGTCCGAAGCGATCTTGCCCTGCTTGAAGGTGGCGCGGCGGTACTTGCCCTCGCGCCAGGAGGTGACCTCGAACGCCGCCGAGAGCGCGTTCACGGCCTTGGTGCCCACGCCGTTCAGGCCGACCGAGAACTGGAATACGTCGTCGTTGTACTTGCCGCCCGTGTTGATCTGCGAGACACACTCGACGACCTTGCCCAGGGGGATGCCACGGCCGTAGTCGCGCACCGAGATCGTGTCGTCGTCGCGCTCGATCTCGATCCTCTTGCCGTGGCCCATGATGAACTCGTCGACCGAATTGTCGATCACTTCCTTGAGCATCACGTACACGCCGTCGGCGGCATGCGTGCCGTCGCCGATCCGGCCGATGTACATGCCGGTGCGCAGGCGGATGTGCTCGAGCGCGTCGAGCGTCTGGATCGTGCTCTCGTCGTAGGCGACGGGCTGTTTGCGCGAACCCTTGCGGTCGCCGTCGGCGGCCATGCGTTCTCCCTGGGGGTGCTGGGACGATCGAAGACCCACGCCGCTCCGTCAAGGACGCAAAGCCCGTGCGACACTCCCGCCCTGTGACTCGCGGCCGCTTCGCACCCACCACCTCGGGCCCGGCCCATCCGGGAACGCTCCTGGCCGGGCTCCTGGCCTGGCTCGACGTGCGCTCGCGTGGCGGCCACTTCACGCTGAGACTCGAGGACGTCGACCCCGAGCGCTGCACGCCCGAGTCAGCCGACGACATGCGCGCCGCCCTGCGCTGGTTCGGCCTGGATTGGGACGCCGAGGAGCTCCAGAGCCGGGCACGACCACACCACGAAGCCGCGCTCGACCGGCTGGCCGAGCTGGGCCTCCTGTACCCGTGCCGCTGCAGCCGCAGCGAGATCGCGCGCTCGGGCGTGCGCGCCGCGGACGGCGGCTGGCGCTACACCGAACAGTGTCGCGAGCGGTCACTGCCCGCGGGCGGCTGGCGTGCGGCCGATGCGGCTCTGCGCTTCCGCGTGCCCGACGGCCGAGTCGCGCTGGTTGACGAGAGCGGGCTCGACCTGTCTCAAGACGTCCGCCACGAGATGGGCGACCCGGTGCTGCGCCGGCGCGACGGCGCGATCGCTTATCACCTGGCCGCGGTGGTCGACGACGCGCGGATCGGGGTGACCCGGATCGTGCGCGGCCGCGACCTGGCGACCTCGACCGCGACCCACGTGGCGCTGCAGCGGGCGTTGGGCTTTCCGACGCCGAGCTACCGGCACCACTTCCTGTTCCTGGAGGAGTCCGGCGGCAAGCTGGCCAAGCTGCACGGCTCGCTGGGCTGGCGGGAGCTCGCGCGCGCCGGCTCGGGCGAAGCGACCCGGCAGCGCATCGCGGAGCTCGCTGGAATCACAACGCCCTTCGACTGGGCGCGCGTGAGAGCCGACGACTGCGTGCTCAGCTGGACGGGCTCCGAGCTCACAGCCAGCGCGCGATGAGCCGGGCGAAAGTCTGTTTCGCGCGCGGAGTCAGGCCGCGCTCGCGCCAGCTCGTGGCATCGATCATCTCGGTGCCGACCAGGTCGTGGTCGAAGAGCGCGGTCGCGTCGTCTCCGAAGCTCTTGCCGAGCACGATCGTGTTCAGCTCGTCGTTGTAGAGCAGGCTCCGCCAGTCGAGGTTGGTCGAGCCGACGGTCGTCCAGACGCCGTCGATCACCGCGGTCTTGGCGTGGAGGAGCGCGCCCCGCAGCTCGTGGATGTGCACGCCCGCGTCGAGCAGCTCGCCGTAGTAGGAGCGGCCGGCTTCGAGCACCACCCAGGAGTCACTGAAGCCGGGCAGGATCAGCTCCACGTCCACGCCTCGGCGCGCGGCGGCTTCGAGCGCTTCGCGGATCTCGGCGTCGGGCACGAAGTAGGCCATGGTCACGAACACGCTGCGGCGCGCGACCCGGATCGCCGACACGAGCGTGAGATACATGCGCCGCTCGTCGTCCGAGCTCGTGCCGACGACGCTCACGATCTTGTTGCCCTCGACCGGCACCCTCGGAAAGTAGGCGTGCGCGTCGAGCGGCGCGCAGTTCTGCTTCTGCCAGCTCTCCAGGAAGAGCTGCTGGTACTCCTCGACGGCCGGCCCGCGCAGCTCGATGTTGGTGTCGCGCCAGCCGCTCTTCACGCTCGGAGCTCGGTCGCGACCGCCCGCGGAGCCGCTCGAGTACACGTCGCTGAAGTTGATGCCGCCACTCACGGCGACGCGGCCGTCGACAATCACCTGCTTGCGGTGATCGCGCTGGTTCGGATCGGCGACCATCCCGCGGCTCGGCAGGAGTGGATTGAACTCACAGACGTGGATCCCGGCGCCGCGCAGCCGGTCGAAGAAGTCGGACGAGGTACCGATCGAGCCGACCGCGTCGTAGAGCAGATTCACCTGCACGCCCTGTGACTGCTTGCGGATCAAGAGGTTCGAGAGCCGTTGCTCGACCTGTTGACCCTCGACGATGTAGCTCTCGATGTTCACGGTATGCCGGGCCGCGGCGATCGCGCGGAAGATCACGCGGTAGCTGGCGGGGCCATCGACGAGCAGCCGCACGCGGTTGCCGCCCACCCACGGCTCCACGGGCGAGGCGGCTTGCTGGAGGCTCCCGCTCGAATCGTGAGGCCGGGGCAGGCTCGCGCATGCCAGAGCCACGGAAGCCAGCAGCAGGGACAGGACTCGAGTCACCCCTGCCGACGAAGCAAGAGGCGGGCCATCTCCGGCAGCGCGAAAAGGTACAAAATGCCGTGAACGTCCTTGACCCGTTCCCTGCTCCCGGACACGATGGAGTCACATGCCGAGACATCCCGCTCGCGCCTTGATTTTGCTGGTTGCGGCCGCTCTGGCGGGCGCCTGTTCATCCGGTGAGCAGCTGGCTTCGGCCGAAGCCCAGGTGCCTCACTTCCGGCAGCTCATGGCAGCGCGGAGGTTCGAGGAGATCTACGAGACGGGAAGTGAAGACCTGAAGAAGGCAGGGCCGGAAGAGGGGTTCGTCAAGTTCCTGGGCGGCGTGGACGGGAAGCTCGGTGCCGCGAAAGATAGCGAGCGGACGGGCTGGAACGTCAATTTCAACGTCGCGGCAACCTATGTGACTCTTGGATTCAAGACTCACTTCGAACGGGGCGACGGTGAGGAGATCTTCGTGTACCGGGTGGCGGACAAGGAAGCTCGGCTCGTCGGCTATCACGTCACCTCGAACGCATTCGTCACGAACTAGCCTCCCACCCCGGTCACCAGCGCGAGGCGACCGCTCTGCGAGGGAAGGTCCGCTTCGCTCCGGCCCGACATCGCCAGTCACCGCCGGGCTAGCATGCGGGCATGCCGGCGAAGAGCCCGCTGCGCTTCGGCGTGGCCTACGACTTCCGCAACCCGCCCGATTCGGGGATCCCGACCCCGAAGCTCTACGCGCAGACGCTCGAGCAGGTCGGGCTCGCGGATCGGCTCGGGTTCGACCTGGTCTGGCTGACCGAGCACCACTTCGTGGACGACGGCTATCTGCCGTCGTTCACCGCGGTGGCGGGCGCGTTCGCGGCCCGCACGTCGCGCATTCGCATCTCTAGCGACGTCGCGCTCGCGCCGTTCCACCACCCGCTCCGGCTGGCCGAGGACCTGTGTGTGCTCGACAACCTGTCGGGCGGGCGCATGGAGCTGGGCATCGGCATGGGCTACGCGCCGCACGAGTTCCGTGCCTTCGGCATTCCTCAGAAGGAGCGAGTGTCTCGCACCGAGGAGACGGTCCAGATCCTGAAGCAGGCGCTGTCGGGCGAGCCGGTGCGCATTCAGGGCAAGCGCTTCCAGTTCGACGGCGTGCCGCTGTTCCCGAAGCCGGCGCAGCCGGGGGGCATCCCGCTCTGGCTAGCGGCGCAGAGCGAGGCCGGCGCACGGCGCGCGGGGCGCTTCGGCTTGAATCTCCTGCCGCAGGGCAATCGAGCGCACACGATCGAGCCGTGGAAGAACGAGATTCGCGCGGGCGGGGGTGACCCGGACTCACTGCGCGTGGGGATCATCCGCTCCTGGCTCGTGACCGACGACCCCGAG
>DATJZP010000050.1:0-1025 GCA_035498875.1 Myxococcota bacterium | reverse complement strand
CTACGCGCTCGGGCACCACTACGGCTTCGGCGAGCACAAGGCCGGGCGCACGAACATCTGGGAGAACTTCCAGAAGGCGCGCGCCGCCATGCCCGACGCCGGGCCGAGCCGCGGCGGCATCGGCACGCCCGACACGCTGCGCGCGCACCTGCGCAAGTTCGCGGACGCGGGCGTGGATCAGGTCACGTTCATCCAGCAGGGCGGGCGCAACCGCCACGAGCACATCTGCGAGTCACTCGAGCTGTTCGCGAGCGACGTCATGCCCGAGTTCCACGCGGCCGAGGCCGAGCGCCAGCGCAAGAAGCAGGCGGAGCTCGCGCCGTTCATCGCGCAGGCGTTCGAGCGCAAGCAGTGGATGAAGGAGCTCCGCGACGAGGAGATCCCGACCTTGATCGCGCTGGGCCGGCAGGTCGCGGAAGGCACGGCGCCCCGCTGATGGCCGGGCTCACGTTCGACGAGTTCACGGTCGGGCAGGTGTTCCGGCACCAGCCGTCGCGCACCGTGACCGAGTCGGACAACCTGTTCTTCTCGGCGCTCACCATGAACCCGCAGCCCCTGCACCTGGACGCGGAGTTCGCGAAGACGAGTCACTTCGGCCAGAGACTCGTGAACTCGATCTTCACGCTCGGCCTCGTGGTGGGCTTGTCCGTCGGCGACACCACGCTCGGCACCACGGTCGGGAACCTCGGCTTCGAGAAGGTCGAGTTCCCGAAGCCGGTGTTCATCGGCGACACCGTGACCGCGGAGACCCACGTGCTCGAGAAGCGCGAGTCGAAGTCGCGGCCCGAGTGGGGGATCGTCGTGTTCGAGCACCGTGGCCTGAACCAGCGCGGCGAGGTCGTCGCGCTGTGCCGGCGCGCGGCGATGATGCTGAAGAAGCGCTAGTCCCCGTCGTGCCGCGTCGCGACCAGCGCGCGCCGGCCGAGCTGCGCGAGCGCGACGTAGGCGTAGCCGCCGCACAGCGTGCCCCCCAGCAGCGCGAGCGTCGGCGCCAGCCGCCGCGCGGGCAGCACCCAGTCCGCGAG
>DATJZP010000049.1:0-172488 GCA_035498875.1 Myxococcota bacterium | reverse complement strand
TCTGCGCACGCGCGCCGTGAAGGCCGCGTCGCGGCTCGACTTCGTGCGCGGCATCAAGGTGTCGGCGCCGCCGCGCAAGCTCGGCCACTACACCAAGGCGGCGCGCCAGTTCCGCGACCTGGGCGCGTTCGACATCTACGTGGGCGAGGCGCTGCAGATCCTGCGCATGATGCGGCCGCGCACGGGCTTCTGGGGCAGCGTGCGCGAGCACTGGAACCGCTTCCTGTTGCACGACATGCTGCCCGCCGGCGTGGTGTCGGGTCCCGCGAACCTGCTGCCCAGCGAGTGGCAGCGCGCGTGGCGAGTCGCGTGTGCGGGCGACGTGGAGCGCATGGACGTGCTCGAGGCGCTCTTCCGCCGCTTCGCGAACAGCTACCGCTTCCCCGAGGGCAAGCGCTCGCTGGCCGCGCTGAAGCGCGGGCTCTTGCGGCGCGGCGTGGTGTCGAGCGACGCGGTGGCGAAGGGCACGCCGGCGCTCACGGGCGAGCAGGCGTCGAGCCTCGACGCGGAGCTCGAGAAGCTGGGCGACGAGGTCGCGGCGCAGCTGCCCGCGCGCTGGCGCTCCGACCCGGCCCACGCGGACGAGCCGGCTTGAGCGCGCGCCGCTTCGACGTCGCCGGCACCGGCAGCATGGTGGTCGACGAGATCCACCTGGCGAAGCGCATCGTCGCGGCCGAGGAGAAAGGGCTCCTGCGCGCCGACGAGAGCGGCCGCGTCGTGCAGAGACTCGTCGGCGGAGTCACTCTGAATCACCTGGGCTGGGCGCGCGTGCTCGGCCTGCGCACGGCGATCTTCGGCAAGCAGGCCGACGACCCGAACGGCCGGCTCTTGCGCGCGGGCATGGAGCGGCTCGGCATCGAGCACCACATCGACACGAGCGGCAGCGCGTCGTCGTTCGCGCAGGTCTACGTCGATCCCGACGGCGCGCGCGCGATCTACATGGCGCGCGGCGCCACGGCCGAGCTCACGCCCGAGGACGTCGAGACGAAGCACCGCTCGGTGATCGAAGCCGCGGCGACGGTCACGACCGAGGTCTCCCAGGTGCCGCTCGCCACCGTGCGCCGCGTGCTCGAGCTCGCGCGCGCGGCCGGTGCGACGACGGTGGTCGATCTCGACGTGCCGCTCGGCGACGCCGTGCCCGCGCTCGGCACCGAGGCGGACCTGCTCGCCGTGCTCGGCCTGGCCGACGTGCTGAAGCCGTCGCTCGCCGCGCTCGACGGCCTGGTCGCGCCCGGCTCGGCGCGCGCCCGCGCGCGCGAGCTGGCGGAGCGCACGGGCGCGAAGCTCGTCGCGCTCACGCTCGGCGCCGCGGGATCCCTCTTGTTCCGCGAAGGCGAGCTCGCGATCGTCTCCGCCGCGTCGGTGACCGTCGCCGACACGACCGGCGCAGGCGACGCGTTCCTCGGCGGCCTGCTCGCCGGGCTGTGCTACGGGCTGGACCTGGAGAGCTGTGCGCGGCTCGGCAACGCGTGCGGCGCGGCGTGCTGCGAGCAGATCGGCGCGTTCCCGGAGAGTGCGCATGCCGCGCGCCGGCGCGTGCTCGAGCTGTGGGGCGCGCTAGGCGGCGGCGAGCTGCCGCTGCGCCCGCTCGGCGCCGAGCGCGCCGAGACGCGCAGCGCCGTCGAGACGTTCCTCGACATCGCCCCGCGCGAGCTCGCCGAGCTGGCGGCGCGGCTCGACCGCGCGGCGCTCTCCGCCGCCGCCGAGCTCGTGCTCGCCGCCGAGAGCGCAGGCGCGCGCGTGCACGTCACGGGCGTCGGCAAGCCCGAGCACGTGGCGCGCTACGCGGCGTCGCTGCTGTCGAGCACCGGCACGCCGGCAGCGTTCCTGCACGGCACCGAAGTGACACACGGAAGTGTCGGACAGCTGCGGCCCGGCGACGTCGTCATCGCGGTCTCGAACAGCGGCTCGACGGACGAGCTCTTGCGCGCGGTCGAAGCGCTGAAGGCGTTCGGCGCGCGCGTCCTCGCGGTGACGGCGCGCCGCGACTCGCCGCTCGCCCGCGCCGCGGACCTGGTGCTCGAAGCCGGCGTGGGCGCCGAAGGCGACTCGCACGGGCTCGCCCCGCGCGCCAGCGTGCTGGCGCAGACGCTCGCGCTCGCCGCGCTCTCGGTCGAGCTCCAGGAGGCGAAGGGCTTCACGCGCGAGGACTACGCCCGCCGGCACCCGGCGGGCGAGCTCGGCAAGAAGAGCCGCAGCTGATCGGCTTGGCTCGCCTGTGGCTCGCTGCGCGGGCCTTCGGCCCTTGCGGCCTCGCTCGCCGACAGAAGAGCGACTGACGTCTAGCGTTCCAGCTCGAACTGCTGCGGCGCGTCCCCTTGCGCTTCCGCAGCCGGCGGCTCGACCTGCTGCAGGCCGAGCGGATCCTCGATGCGGATGCCCTGCTGCGCCCCCGACTGCGCGTCGCGCGCCTTCACGGACAGGATGCCGCTCTCGTCGATGCGGAACGCGACCTCGATCTTCGGCTCCATGCGCCGCGCGGGCGCGATGCCCTCCAGGATGAACGCGCCCAGCCGCTGGTTGTCGACGACCGACTTCGAGCGGCCTTGGTACACGCGGATCTCGACCTCGGCCTGGCCGTCCTGGTTCGTCGTGAACACGCGCTGGTACTCCGTCGGCACCACCACGTTCTGATCGATCAGCACCGTGAACAGGTCGCCCACCGACGCGATGCCGAGCGGCAGCGACGTCACGTCGCGCAGGTTCACGCGCCGCGCGTGCTTGTGCTCGCTGGCGCTCTTGAGGTTCTCGACGACCTCTTCCGACGCCTCCTTCGCCGCGTGGACGCTGCCGGCGAGGCGCTCCTTCGCGATGTCGAGCAGCTCGGCGGCGACGCCCGTCGGCAGCTCGTCGGCGAGCTTCTCGATCAGCTCCGTCGCCTTGTAGTCGATCTGGAGCAGCTCGTCCTTCAGGCCCTTGAGCGGCGTGGGCAGATCGTCGGCGTCGACCTTGCCGCGCTCGATCATGTCGCCGAACTCGCTGGCCGGCTTCTTCTTGGCGGGCGCCTTGGTCGGGGCCTTCGTCGGCGCTCTGGTCGGCGGCTTCGTGCCCGTCTTCGGGCCGTCGGCCTTCGCGGCGGGGCGCTTGGGCGGCTCCTTCTCGGGCAGCTCGAGCTTCGGCTCCTCGAGCTCGGGCTCGAGCTTGGGCTTCGTCTTCGCCTTGGTCTTGGCCTTGGTCTTGGTCTTCGGCCCGCGCGTGGGCGTCTCGACCGGGGGCGCGGCCTTCGCGGCGGCGGGCGCCTCGGCGGGCTTCGCCGGGTCTTCCGAAACGCCGAACGTGATCGGACCGAGCGTGCTGACCGGGCCGCCGTCGGTGCGCGCACCGAACTCGGTGGGCACGGGGCCATCGCCCTCGGTCGCCTTCAGCAGCGAGGCGAGGCGCGCGGCCAGCCCCTGGTCGTCGAGCGGCTTCGCGCGGATCTGCTCGACCTCTTCCAGGATCTTGCGCGCAACCGCGGTCTCGCGCAGCGCGACCTCGTACGCCTCGTCGGCCGCGTCGACCGCCTCTTCCTTCAGGTGGTCGGCGGTGAGCGAGTACGCGTAGAGCGCGGCGCCCATCGCGACCACTTCGTCCGGGTTGATGTCCCGGCGCGGCTCCTTGCCGAAGAACTTCTTCACGGCGTCGCGCACGGCGAGCATGCGGCTCTGGCCGCCGACGAGCAGCACCTCGCCGATCTCGCCCTTCACGACGCGCGCGGTCGAGATGCAGCGCTCGCACAGCGACAGCGTGCGCTCGACGAGCGGGCCACAGAGCTCGGAGAGCTTCGCGCGCGAGAGCGCGCGCTCGAAGTTCGGCCGCGTGCCGTCGGGCATGCGCGTCAGGAACGGCAGCGTGATGCGGGTGGAGTCGACGTCGGAGAGCTCGACCTTTGCCTTCTCGGCGGCTTCCTTCAGGCGCAGGCGCGCGGCCGGGTCGTTCGACAGGTCGCGGCCGAACTCGTTCTCGAACTCGTGCTCGAGCCACTCGGCGATCGCGTAGTCGAAATCCTCGCCGCCGAGATACGAGTCGCCGTCGGTGGCGACGACCTCGAACGTGTCGCCGCGCGCGCGCATGATCGTGACGTCGAACGTGCCGCCGCCCAGGTCGTACACGGCGAGCGTGAAGTCCTTGTGCTTCTTGTAGCCGTAGGCGAACGCGGCCGCGGTGGGCTCGTTGATGAGCCGCAGCACCTCGAGGCCCGCGTACTCGGCGGCGAGCTTCGTGGCCTTGCGCTGCACGTCGTTGAAGTGCGCGGGGACGGAGATGACGGCCTGCTTCACCGGCTCGCCCAGGTTGTGCTCTGCGACCTCGCGCACCTTGGCGAGGATCTTGGCCGACACCTGGACGGGCGTGAGCTCCACGCCGCCCACCTCGAAGATCACGCTGCCGAGCGGGCTCGCCTTCAGTGGATAGGGCAGCCGCGCCGCCGCGGCGCGCACCTCGTCCGAGTCGAACGGGTGGCCGATCAGGCGCTTCACGGCGAGGATGGTCGCCTGCGGCGAGGTGACGGCGTGGCGCTTCGCCGCCGCGCCGACCAGCTCGCGCCCGCCCTGGATCGCGAGACACGACGGGATCGTCGTGCGCGACTCGTCCGCCAGCACGACGGCCTTGCCTTCCGACACCACGGCGACGCAGGAGTTGAGCGTGCCGAGGTCGATTCCGATCGCTCGCGCGGCCATCGCGCTTCTATCGGCACGAGGCTTTCGAGGCTTACCGACGGGCTCGCTGGCGCAGCTGGCAACGGGGGCGGCCGGGGTCTAACGTACGTCCCTTCCCGGGGATGTAGCTCAGCTGGGAGAGCGCTGCGTTCGCAACGCAGAGGTCGGCGGTTCGATCCCGCTCATCTCCACCACCGCCCGGGACGTCGGCAAGAGGTACCGCTTCTCGATCTCGTCGCCGACCGCCTTCGCGATGATCCCGTAGCCCGCCGCGTTCGGGTGGCGCTGGCGCCGGAACAGGATCTCGTCCTCCTTGCCGCGCCACGGCGCGAAGGTGGGCTCGAGGTCGAAGTAGCCCAATCCCGCCTCGTTCACCGCCGCCGCGACCATGGGCTCGATCTTCGGGTGGTAGCGGTCGTGGTAGCGCGCGATGTCCTGCGCGTCGGGCAAGAGCACCACGAGCACGGGCACGCCGTGCTCCTTCGCGCCGGCCGCGATGTCCTTCAGCGCGGTGCGCACCGCCTCCCAGCCGCGCGCGCCGTTGCGATAGTCGCCGGTCCAGTCGTTCTCGACGAGCGCGCGGCCGCCCTTGTCCTCCACGCCGAGCTTCGCGGCGGCCGAGACGCGCACCTTGCCGAACTTCTCCTTCAAGGTGCGGCGCGCGCCCTTCAAGAACGCGCGCAGATACAGATGGGAGGGGAACTCGTAGATCTCGAGCAGGATCGGATGCAGCGCACGGAGCGCCGCGCGCTTCTGATACTGGTAGAGCTTGTTGTGCGTGTCGTTCACCGGATAGAAGTTCACGAGCACGAGATCAGGTGAGTACTTCCAGCCCTCCGACCGGAGATACGCGGCCTCCTGGTCCGTCGAGTAGCCGACGACGCCGGCGTTGATCACCTCGATGTGTCGGGTGTCTCCGCGCGCCGCGGCCGACGCCGCGAGCAGGCGCTCCATCTGGCGCGGGTACGCGTCGGGCTCCTTCATGCGAAAGCCGAAGGTCCACGAGTCGCCCAGCGCGAGGATGCGGTACGTGCCCGCGGGCTTCTCGTACGGGATCTCGGGGTTGCGCAGTCCCTTCGAGTTGATCGTGACCGGCGCTTGAAACTCGTCGCCGCTCCAGCCGGGACGCAGACGTTTTCCGACGACGGGATCGTCGACGTACAGATCCGGCCGCGGAAGCACACCGGATCCGAACACGCGTAACAGTCCCTCACATACCGCCAGGGTGACGAAGAGCGAGAGCACGAGCAGCCCGAGATTTCTCAGCATAGGTGATTCCCATCACGACCCGTGAAGTTGCACAACGGTAGCTTCGGTCACCGGCAATTTCGCGGGGTGTTCTGGTTGGGCACGAGGGGCCGCGGTCTTCGGACCGCGATAGCGATAGCGATAGCACTCGCTTGCGCGAGCTTCGCCGCAAAGACAGCGGACGCGGCGACGCGCAGCCTCTCCGTTTCCTATCGCTATCCGACGAGCGGGAGCTACGCGGGCGTCGCGTTCTACAGCGCGCAGAGCGCGGCCGACCTCGCCGGCGGGCCGACCCTGCGCCGCGTGGATCTCGGCTTGAAGCCGATCGACAGCCAGGGCCAGGTCACGGTCGTGATCGACGGCTTCGACCCCTCGGTCGACTACTACGTGACCTTGCGCAGCTACGACGCGTCGGGCCGCGAGTCGCAGAACTCCGCGATCGGCGTCGTGGCCGGAACGCCCGCCGGCGTGCTGTACCAGGAGAACTTCGAGTCGTATGCACCGGGCGCGGATCCGACGGCGTGGATCGACTCCGCGCCGGGACAGGTGGCACCGGGCGACGCGTCGCTCTTCGAGACCGCCCAGCTCGCGGGCGGAAACATGGTGTACGCCGCGGCGTCGAGCACGCTCGAGATCCACTCGCACCTCGACGCGTCGGGTGCAGGCAGCTGGTCCTCCTACGAGTTCGACGGCCGGATCGAGAGCGACGGCTTCACCGGGGCGGACGGCGTGACCGTGCTCTCTCAATACCCCGAGGCACCGTTCTATTACCGGCTGTCGCGCGTGCTCGGTGGCGCGTTCCATCTGACGAAGCTCGGCGGCACCGGCGCGCTCACGTGCAGCAACACCGCGTCGACCGGAGTCACGGTGACCCCGGGCCAGTGGCAGCGCTTCGCGGTGCGCGCGACGCGCCTCGCCGACCGCAACCGCATTCGAGCCTCCGTGTGGCCCGACGGCGGCTTGCAGCCGCCCAGCTGGCAGGTCGACTGCTGGGACGCCGCCGCCGAGCCGAGCGCCTCGGGCCGCGTCGGCGTGTACAGCCTCGGCGGGGGAAGCGATTGGGACGACTTCCGCGTGTTCAGCGTCGCCGCCGACCCCGCACCGCCGGGCTACACGCCCGGGACGCCGCCGACCCCTCCCGCCCCGCCGACGAATCCGACCCCGCCGACGAATCCGACCCCGCCGACGAACCCGACCCCGCCGACGAATCCGACCCCGCCCACGAATCCCACCCCGCCGACGAACCCGACGCCGCCGACCGGGCCGGGCGCGGGCTCGGGCAGCACGTCGACCGGCTACGCGAGCTCCGCGACGCTCGCGCACTGGTGGGTGCCGGGCTGGAATCAGAGCAACTTCGGCTACGACTTCGTGGCGGCGGGCGGCGTCGACGCGTCCGTCGACCAGAAGAACCTGGCCGCGGCGGACATCATCGCCGCCGGCACGCGCACCGCCGAAGCCGACCTCGACGGCTCGGTCGAGGCGCTCGGCAACTTCACCCTGCAGCCGTACGGCATCGCGAACACGTGGACGGTCGCCGCTTGGCTGCGGCCGACCAAGCTCGCGGGGAAGAACCTGCTCCGCTACGCGTTCGATCTGAACGGCTTCTACTCGACGACCTCGAGTGCGAACCGCATCTCGCTCGTGATCGACGCGGATGGACACTTCGAAGTGTCGATCACGGACGCGGCGGGGAACGCGCGCGCGCTCATCGCCTCGAGCACTGTGGCCAGCGCGTCGCTCGGCACCGCGTGGTACCACGTGGTCGCGGTGAAGAGCGGCACGAGCTCGCTCTCGCTCTACGTGAACGGCGCGCTCGCCGCGACCACGACGGTCGGCGTGCCGGCGCAGAGCGACGTGGCGCGCGCGCTGCGCATCGGCGCGCGCATGAAGTCCGATCCCGCGAACTTCTGGGCGGGCGGCGTCTCCGGCGTGGCCGTGTGGCGCTCTGCGCTCTCGGCGTCCGAGATCTCCGCGCTCTACGCGAACCGCGGCGCCGCGCTCCGCTAGCGGCTACAGCTCGTCGAGGAACGTGATCTCGGGCCGACCCTCGAGCACGCCCGCGAATACCGCGCCGTTCGCGCGCAGGTTCTCGCCGTGCTTCTTGAACGCGTCGTCACTCGCGTACTTCTCGTACACGACGAACACGGTCGGGTCGTCCTTGCGCTGGTGAAACACGTAGGCCTGGGTCCCGGGCTCGTTCGAGCGCACCTGCGCCTGGAGCTTGCGGAAGCCCTCCTTGGCTTCGTCGACCTTGTCCTTCTTCACTTTGAGCGTGGCGAGCAGGCTCGGCATGGACACTTCCTCCCGGTTTTGCCGCCAGTCTGCACGAACGCTGCGCACCGGAGCAATTCGAGCCCGTCCGGTGGCCGCCTGGGCACCCTGCCCCTGCTCCGGCCCCTGTCACTTTTCACCAGACCGAGCCACCATTTGGGCGATGCGAACCCAGGCGATCCTGGTCGCCGGCGACCGCGGCGCCAGCCGCGCGGTGCGCGGCACGAGCAAGGCCTTCGTCGACGTCGCGGGAAAGCCCATGGTGGTGCACGTCCTCGAGGCGCTCCTGCACACGCCGGAGGTGTCCGAGGTCTACGTGGTGGGCAACGCGCAGCGGCTCGCCGCCGCAGCGGGCGAGTACGGCTGTCTGGCGCTCGCAGCCGCGACCGGCACGCCGATCCACTTCGTGCCCCAGCGCGACACGCTCTACGCAAACGTGTGGCACACATTTCTGCGTACGCTGGGCCCGGGCCGCGCGGACCCGAAGCACGCGGTGCTCGTGGTTCCCACCGACATCCCGCTGGTCATCCCCGAAGAGATCTCGAGCTTCCTCGAGCGCGCGGAGAAGAGCGGCGGCGACTACGTGGTGGGGCTGTCGCCCGAGAGCGCGCTCGCTCCGTTCGCACCGCGCGACGGAGCGCCGGGCATCGAGATGGCGTACTTCAACCTGCGCGAGGGGCGCTTCCGCCAGAACAACCTGCACTGGGTGCGGCCGCTCTGCATGGGCAACCGGCAGTACGTCGACGAGATGTACGAGAACCGGTACCAGAAGGAGCTGGTGAGCCAGCTGCGCCTCGCCTGGCGCGTGGTGCGCCGCGAGTGGCGCAACCTGTGGGTGCTCGGGATCTACTTCGTGATCCACGTGGCCGGCGTGCTGCACCGGCGCGGCTGGCTCGAAGCCGCGGACCGCATGCGCGCCCACGCGCCGCTCGCGACGGTCGAGCGCGCGTCGAGCGCGCTCTTGCGCACGCGCTTCCGCACCGTGACGACCGAGCTCGGCGGCGCCGCGGTCGACGTCGACAACGACGGCGATCTCGAGATCGTCGACAAGATGCTCGAGCGCTGGAAGGCGCTGCAGGTGCGGGTCGCCCGCGCCGCCTAGCCGGCTATCCTCCCCGCGTGAGCGAGCGGTTCCAGGCGGTCACGGGCGCGCGCGCGGCGCTGCGCACGCGGCCGGGTCGCGGGCTCGTGCGCGCGACCGGCGCGGACCGCGTGCGCTTCCTGAACGGCATGCTCACGGCCGACGTCGCGCGGCTCGGCGCCGGCCAGGCCGCACCGGCGCTGCAGCTCGACCGCAAGGGCCACGTGCAGGCCGAGCTGTGGCTCCTGGCCGAAGCCGACGCGCTGCTTCTCGACGTGGCGCCCGGCTGCGAGGCCGAGCTCACGAAGACGCTCGAGAAGCACGTGATCGCCGACGACGTGGCGTTCGCGAGCGAGACCGCTTCGGTCGCGTTCCTGTCGCTCGAAGGCCCCGGCGCGCGCGACGCCGTGCGCGCGCTCGGCGCACCGGCGCCCGAGCCCGGCCGCTTCGAGCGCGCCGACTTCGCGGGCGCGCCGGTGGTCTGGCTGGGCGAGGGCGAGCTCGGACCCGAGGGCCTGCGCGCGATCGCGGCGCGGGCCGTGGCGGGCGAGCTCGCCGCGCGCCTCGCGCTGCCCGCGCTGTCCGACGCCGACGCGGAGGTGCTGCGCATCGACGCTGCGATCCCGGCGCTCGGTCGCGACGTCGGTCCACGCAACTTCCCGCAGGAGGCGCGGCTCGAGCGCGCGGTCTCGTTCAAGAAGGGCTGCTACGTCGGCCAGGAGATCGTCGCGCGCATCGCCTCGCGCGGGGCGGTGAATCGGGTGCTCGTGAAGCTGGCGACGGAACGCCCCGTCGCGCCCGGGGCGGAGGTCAGCGCAGACGGCGTCGTCGTGGGTGAAGTGACTTCGAGCGCCGAGTCACTCGCGACCGGCGCGATCGCGCTCGCGTACGTGAAGGTCGACAAGGCCGTCGTCGGTCAGCGCGTCGCGGTCTCCGGCGTCTCGGGCGAGGTCGCGGGCGCCGGCGACACGCGCGCGTAGCGTCCGGTGACGGCCTGCCAGCGCGCGCCGTTCCTCGCGAAGTCGACCTCGAGCGCGTAGACCACGCCGCCTTCCGGCAGCGGCGCACCCACCGCGAGGCGCTGCCCGCGCGCGAACGCCACGCGCGCGCTGACGCGCTGACGGGCGTCACCGAGCGGTGTCAGCTCGACGGACTCGAGCCGTGCGCCGATCGGTTCCTCGCCGAGCGCGTACTTCTCGAGCAGCGCGCGCACGTCGTAGTAGTCGAGCCCGCGCTCCTCCTTGAACGCCGGCGCCACGTGGTCCATCACGAACGCGACCTGCTTCGCCTGCACGGCGTCGACCAGCGACGGTACGAGCGTCTCCAGGTTCTCGTCGACCTGCGCCGGCGGCGCGGCCACTTCGCCGTGCTCGCGCGAGTCGCAGGCGCCGAGCGCGAGGCACGCGCAGGCGGCGAGCGCCAGTGCTCGGGGGACGCGCATGCGCGCCACTATACTCGCCCCATGCCGCGCCGGGTCCTCGCGCTGTTCGCCAAGGCTCCCGTGCCGGGCGCGGTGAAGACGCGCCTCGCGCCGGAGCTCGGCGACGAGCGCGCGGCCGCGCTGTACGAGGCGATGCTGCTCGACGTGCTCGACCAGCACGCACGCGAGCCGGACTGCGCGCTCGCGCTGTGGTTCACGCCGGACGGCGCGGCCGACTGGTTCGCGGCTCACGCGCCGCCGGCGTACCGGCGCATCCCCCAGCGCGGCGCCGACCTTGCCGAACGCATGCGCGCGGCCTTCGAAGTGCACGGCGCGGAGGGCTTCGACCGCATCGCGCTGCGCGGCACCGACAGCCCCACCCTGCCCGCGGCACGCATCGGGGAGGCGTTCGCCGCGCTCGACCACTTCCCCGCCGCACTGTGCCCCGATCGCGACGGCGGCTACAACCTGATCGCCCTGCGCGAGCCGCACGCGCGGCTCTTCGAGCTCGAGCTCTCGCACGGCCGTGTGCTCGGCGCCACGCTCGCGCGCGCGCGCGAGCTCGGCCTCGCCTGCGAGCTTCTCCCCTCACACCACGACGTCGACACCTGGAACGACCTCGTGCGGCTCGGCGCCGAGCTCGACCCTGCCCGGACTCCGCGCACGCTCGCCTTCCACCGCTCACTCACTCCGCGCTGACACGCGCGCACGCGCGACGACACGCGCGGCACACCGGTTGCACACCGGCCCTTTTGCCAACCCAACGACCGGCATGGGGACGGTCGACTCTACGGAGGGAGTGCGAATGATGGGACGGGGACTCGGTGGAGCAGCGATTGCCGCGATGCTGCTCTGCTTTACACCACACATTGCTCGCGCGGACGCGGCGACGGATGCGCGGCTCGCAGCGATGGAAGCGCGGATTTCTCAGCTCGAGGGAAAGGTCGAAGCCGATCAGAAGACGATCGACGACCAGGCGGCGATGCTCAAGTCACAGGCAACGCCTGCCGTGTCCCAGGGCACCGCGCCAGCGAGCGCGCTCGACGCGTTTCTCAACACGGTGCAGATCAACGGCTTCGTGGCCGCGTCGTACCAGTACTCGTTCAACAACCCGGACAACCCGCTCTTCGCCAACGCGACGAATCAGTTCAACGTGGACCACAACACGTTCAGCCTCGACGCCGCGAAGATCGAGCTCTACCGGCCCGCCACCAACCCGGGCGACGCCGGCTTCCAGCTGGATCTGACGTACGGGGCCAACGCCCTCATCCTCGGGGGCACCCGCGGCTCGTTCTCCACGGGCACCATGTCGAACGAGGGGTTCTACATCCAGGACATGAACGTCCAGTACAACTGGGACAACGTGCTGTTCAAGTTCGGCCAGTGGGAGACCCTGCTCGGCTACGAAGTCATCGATTCGATCGCGAACAAGAACATCACGCACGGCCTGCTCTTCACGTACGCGATCCCGCTCGTGCACACGGGTCTCCAGGCGAGCGGCAAGATCGGCGAGTCGGGCATGGGGTGGGCCGGAGCGCTCGTGAACGGCTGGAACAACTCGACGGATACGAACGACAACAAGGGCCTGCTCGGGCAGCTGAACTACGCGAACAGCGACTCGAGCGTCTCTACCTACTTCAGCATGTACTACGGCGCCGATGGCAACACGGGCTTCGCGGATCCGACGAGCACCGCGCTCGCGGTGAAGCGGCCGAGCACCGCCCCCGCGATCGTGATGGACTGGAACGGCACCTTCGTCGCCAACGAGAAGCTGACGTTCTGGGCGAACGCCGACTGGGGCATCCAGAAGAACGTCATCTACTTCGCGGGCCCGAACGCGGGCAAGAACCTGGATCCCGTCTGGTACGGCCTGGCGCTGGGCTCGCAGTGGACGTTCACCGACAAGCTCAGCCTGGCGGTCCGCGGCGAGTGGCTGCGCGACACGGCGGGCTACCGCATCGTGGTCGGCAACAACACGTCGGCGTACTCGCTCACGGGCACGCTCGCGTACAAGTTGACCACGAACCTGCTGGCGCGCGCGGAGTTCCGCTACGACGCGCTCACCTCGGACGGCTTCGGGGATCACCTGTTCCCGTCGGATCGCACGGCGAACACGGGGCTCCCGAACCTGTCGAACAACAACTACCAGGGGATCGCGCAGATCGCCTACATCTTCGACTGAGAGGCGGACGAAAAGCCGCGTTCTGCACAGGGCTTGGGCGCTCCTGCTCACGCCCTGTGCAGGCGCGCATTCGCGTCCTCGCGCAGGGCTCTTGGGCGGCGCCCCGCGTGGTATAACCCTTGCTCACTCGCGCGCCAGCGCGGAGGTGCCGGTCCGATGCAAAAGGTGGAAGCCATCGTCAAGCCGTTCAAGCTGGACGAGGTCAAAGAAGCTCTGAACGCCATCGGGGTGCAGGGAATCACGGTTTCCGAGGTCAAGGGCTTCGGGCGGCAGAAGGGCCACACGGAGCTCTACCGGGGCGCCGAGTACGTGGTCGACTTCCTGCCCAAGATCAAGCTCGAGATCGTGGCGCCGGACGACCTGGTCCCGAAGGTGATCAGCGCCATCCAGGCTGCGGCCAACACGGGCCGCATCGGGGACGGGAAGATTTTCGTGATGCCGGTGGTCGAAGCCGTGCGCATTCGCACGGGCGATCGCGGCGAAGACGCGATCTGAACAAGAAGAGAGGTGAACATGCACAAGGACCGAACCCCCAAGGAAGTCCTCGCCTTTGCGAAGAGCGAGGGCGTGAAGCTGGTCGACCTGAAGTTCGTGGACTTCGTCGGCCAGTGGCAGCACAAGACGCACCCGCTGCACGAGTTCGACGAAGGTACGTTCGAGAACGGCCTGGGCTTCGACGGCTCGTCGATCCGCGGCTGGAAGTCGATCGACAACAGCGACATGCTGCAGATCCCGGACGCGCGCACCGCGTTCATCGACCCGTTCTGCGATCAGCCGACCCTGTCGCTGATCTGCAACGTCGTCGATCCGATCACGCGTGAAGCGTACGTACGCGACCCACGCCAGATCGCCCAGAAGGCGGCGAACTACGTGAAGCTCACGGGGATCGCGGACACCTCGTACATGGGCCCCGAGGCCGAGTTCTTCATCCTCGACGACGTGCGCTACTCGACGAACCAGCACTCGGGCTACTACTACGTCGACTCCGTCGAGGGGAAGTGGAACAGCGGCAAGGACGAGAGCCCGAACCTGGGCAACAAGCCGCGTTACAAGGAAGGCTACTTCCCGGTCCCGCCGATCGACACGCAGCAGGACATCCGCAGCGAGATGGTGCTGCAGATGGAAGAGCTCGGGATCGTCGTCGAGACGCACCACCACGAGGTGGCGACTGCCGGCCAGGCCGAGATCGACATGCGCTTCGCGCCCATCGTCGACATGGCCGACCAGCTCATGGTCTACAAGTACGTGACGAAGAACGTCGCGCGCCGCGCGGGCAAGGTCGTCACGTTCATGCCGAAGCCGCTGTTCGGCGACAACGGCTCGGGCATGCACACGCACCAGTCGCTGTGGAAGGACGGCAAGCCGCTCTTCGCCGGCAACGAGTACGCGGGCCTGTCGAAGATGTGCCTGTACTACATCGGCGGCATCCTCAAGCACGCGAAGGCGATCGCCGCGTTCTCGAACCCGACGACGAACTCGTACAAGCGGCTCGTGCCGGGCTTCGAGGCGCCGGTCAACCTGGCCTACTCGAGCCGCAACCGCTCGGCTTCGATCCGCATTCCGATGTACTCGGCGAGCCCGAAGGCGAAGCGCATCGAGGTGCGCTTCCCGGATCCGACCTGCAATCCGTACCTCGCCTTCTCGGCGATGCTGATGGCGGGCCTGGACGGGATCGAGAACAAGATCGATCCGGGCGAGCCGCTCGACAAGAACATCTACGCGCTCTCGAAGGCCGAGCTCGCGAAGGTGCCGACCATGCCGGGCAGCCTGGACGAGGCGCTGTCGCACCTGGAAGAGGACCACGACTTCCTGCTCAAGGGCGACGTGTTCACCCAGGACGCGATCGAGGCGTGGATCGACTACAAGCGCGAGGCCGAGATCGCGCCCGTGCAGCTGCGGCCGCACCCGCACGAGTTCGAGCTATACTTCGACATGTGAGCTTCGGCTCTCGCGAGTCACTTTCGAAACGGCCCGGCCGAGTCAGTCGGCCGGGCCTTCTCGTCTGTGCTCTCGCAGTGGCCTGCAGTACCGACCGCCCGGGCGCGTCGCGTCTGACCGAGATTCCGCTCCCCGTGGCGTCGATCGGCTCGGAGTACGCGCTGCCGGAGGGCGCACGCGACGGGATCCTGCTCCTGCGCGGCGAGTGGGTCGACGGAGACGGAGCCCCCGACCGGGGGATGAGCGGAGTGCAAGCGCTGCGCTTGTTCAGCGAAGCGACGCGGCACGAGCTCGTGATCCACGCGACGAGCCGCGGCGCGCTCGCGGACTTCTGCGTGGCGCTGCCCGCCGGCGAGTACCGAACGATCGCGACGACCGGGACGAGCCCCGAGCGCATGCACCTGCTCCGGTTCGCCGTGTACCCCGGCACCGTTTCGTACGCGGGCACGATCCGGTTCCACCGGCAGCTCATCCGAGCGCCGTATTTCACCCTGCACGACGACTACGACGGCGTGGTGGCGCGCTTCGCCGCGAGCCATCCGGCGCTCGGCACAGGCGTCCGCAAGCGCTTGCTCGAGGCGTTCGACTGCGGGCGCTCGCTGAGTCGTGACTGCGACCCCGAGCCCGGACCCGGCGCCGAGCCCGCCGAGCCCTAGGTCAGCACGTCGCGCATGGTGTAGAGCCCGGGCTTGCGCCCGGGGAGCCAGCGCGCGGCGCGCAGCGCGCCGGTCGCGAAGTTGTCGCGCGAGAACGCGCGGTGCGCGAGCTCCACGCGCTCGCCCGCGCCCGCGAAGAACACCACGTGCTCGCCCACGCTGTCGGCGAGCCGCAGCGACTGCATGCCGATCTCGCCGTGGCGGCGCTTCCCGGGCGTGCCCTCACGGTGGTAGACGGCCTCCTTCGCGAGGTCCTGGCCGCGCGCGGCGGCGGCGGCGCGCGCCAAGGACAGGGCGGTGCCGCTCGGCGCGTCGACCTTCTGGTTGTGGTGCAGCTCGAGCACCTCGATCTCGTAGCCCTCGAGCCGGCGCGAGGCCTCGGCGACCAGGTCGAGCAGCACGGCAATGCCGATCGAGAAATTCGCTGCGCGCACGATCGCGATGCGCTCGGCTGCGCGCGCGATGCGCGACTCGGCGTCGGCGCCGAGGCCGGTCGTGCCGATCACGAGCGGCAGCCCGCGCGCCTGCGCGGCGTCGACGAGCGCGAGCGTCGAGGCCGGGCTCGAGAAGTCGACCGCCACGTCGGCCGCGGCACACGCCGCTGCGACGTCGGACGAGAGCTTCACGCCGGGCGCGACCTCCTGGCCCTGGCGCGGGTGCAGCGAGTGCTCGAGCGCGCCCGCGAGCTCGAGCTCGACCGACGCCGCGATCTGCCGCAACAGGCTCTCGCCCATGCGACCCGCGGCGCCGACGACGAGCACGCGCGTCATGCGCGCGGCAGCTCGGCGAGCACGGCTTCGAGCCGCTCGCGGTTCGCCTTCGAGATCTCGGTGAGCGGCAGGCGCAGCGCGGCCGACGGGATGCGGCCCAGGATCGCGAGCGCCGTCTTCACCGGGATCGGGTTCGACTCGATGAAGAGCGCCTGCGCGAGTGGCAAGAGCTCGTAGTGAAGGGCGCGCGCCCGCGCGTAGTTCCCGGCCGCGTACGCGCGCGTGAGCTCCGCCGTCGCGCCCGGCACGACGTTCGAGATGGTCGAGATCGCGCCGCGCGCGCCGATCGCCAGCATGGGCAGCGTGAGCGCGTCGTCGCCCGACAGCACCGCGAAGCTCGGCGCGGAGCGCGCGATCGTCTCCGACGTCGCGATGAGGTCGGCCCCGCACTCCTTCAGCCCGGCGATGCCCGGCACGCGCGACAGCCTCGCCGTCGTCTCGGACTCGACGCGCGACGCGGTGCGGCCCGGCACGTTGTACGCGAGGATCGGCAGACGCGCTTCCGACGCCACGGCGCGGTAGTGCTGGAAGATCCCCTCCTGCGTGGGCTTGTTGTAGTACGGCGAGATGAGGAGCGCCGCGTCGGCGCCCGCCGAACGCGCGGCCGCCGACAGCTCGCTCGCCTCGCGCGTCGAGTTCGAGCCCGCGCCCGCGACGACGGGCACGCGCCTGGCCGCCACCTCGACCACGTGGCGCACCACGCGCACGTGCTCGTCGTGCGAAAGCGTGGCGGCCTCGCCCGTGCTGCCGCACGGCACGAGTCCGTCGACGCCGCTCGCGATCTGCCACTCGACGAGCTCCGCGAGCGCGCGCAGGTCGAGCGCGCCGTCGGCCGTGAAGGGCGTCACGAGCGCCGTGTAGGTTCCGGCCAGGGTCAGGGCCATGCGATCTCTCCGTCGAAGACGTGGGCCGCGGGGCCCGTCATGTACACCGGCCCGGCGTCGTCGGGCCAGCGGATGCGCAAGGTGCCGCCGCGCAGGCGCACCGCCACGTCGCGCGAGGCGCGGCCCGTGAGCACGGCGGCGACGGCCGCCGCGCACGCGCCGCTGCCGCACGCGAGCGTCTCGCCCGAGCCGCGCTCCCACGTGCGCTGCACCAGCTCGTGCGCCGACGCGCGCGCGACGAACTCCACGTTCACGCGCTCCGGGAACGCCGCGTGGTGCTCGATGGCAGGGCCGAGCCGCTCCACGGGGAAGTCCTCGGGGTCGTCGACGAACACCACGCAGTGCGGGTTGCCCATCGAGAGCGACGTCACGCGCAGCGTCTCGCCGCCGACCTCGAGCGGCACGTCGACGAGCGGCGTCGGGCCCGCGAGTCGCGCGGGGATCTTCTCGGGGGCGAACACGGGCCGCGTCATCTCGACCTCGACCCGGTCGCCGCCGAGCCAGCGCGGCGTCACGACGCCGGCCAGCGTCTCCACGCGGATGCGCTCCTGCTCGGTGAGCCCGCGGTCGCGCAGATACTTCGCGAACGCGCGGATGCCGTTCGCGCACATCTCGGCCTGGCTGCCATCGGCGTTGCGGATCGCCATGGCGAAGTCGGCCTCGCGCGAGCGTCGGACGAGCAGCAGCTGGTCCCCGCCGATTCCGAGGCGCCGGTCGAGCGCGAAGCGCGCGAACGCGGGCCAGTCTTCCACGGGGTCGCCGGCCAGGCAGTCGATCACGACGAAGTCGTTCCCCGCGCCGTGCATCTTTGCGAAGCGGATCACGGCTTCGCTCCGGCCGACGCGTCGTTCGGGTCATCACACTGTTCGGTGTCGGAAGTCGCCGGCCCGGCGGCGCCGTCGGCAGGGGGCTGCGCCGGCTCGGTGCCCGGTGCGTTCGGCGCCGGCGTCTGCTGCGCACCGTGCGCAGGCGTGGCCTTCGGGCGCACGGGCGGGCCGTACTTCCCGCAGGCGAGCTCCGCCGCGAGCGCGAGCCCCAGCGCGAGCGCGCCGAGCCGCCTCATTTCGCGTCCCGCTCGAGCTCGGCGCGCGCGGCGGCGAGCTCCTCGCGCGCGCTCGCGAGCGCGGCGGCGACTTGCGCGCGCGCCGGCGCGCCCGGCGCGCGGCGCGCTTCGAGCGAGCGCTCGACGGAGAAGAACTCCCCGGGATCGACGTCGAGCGCCTCGTGGAACTCGCGCAGCGCTGCGCGCGACAGCTCCGCGAGCGTCACGCCGCGCTCGAGCGCGTGCGCGACCACGCGCCCGACGACGCCGTGCGCCTCGCGGAACGGCACGCCGCGCAGCACCAGGTGGTCGGCGAGGTCCGTCGCGAGCAGCATCGGGTCCGCCGCCGCGTCCGACATCGCGCGCGCGTTCACGCGCAGGCTCGCCAGCGCGCCGGCGAGCACGCCGAGGCTTTCGCGCGCGGTCTCCACGGCGTCGAGCACGGGCCGCTTGTCCTCCTGCAGATCGCGATTGTACGAGAGCGGCAGGCCCTTCAAGGTGACGAGCAGCGACACGAGGTCGCCGACGACGCGGCCCGACTTGCCGCGCACGAGCTCGGCCGCGTCGGGGTTCTTCTTCTGCGGCATCAGGCTCGAGCCCGTGGCGAAGGCGTCGTCGAGCTCGACGAAGCCGAACTCCGCCGAGCTCCACAGCACGAGCTCCTCGCAGAGCCGCGACAGGTTCACCATCAGGATCGCGAGCGCGGCGAGCAGCTCGAGCGCCGCGTCGCGCGCCGACACGGCGTCGAGGCTGTTCGCAGTGGGGCCGGCGAAGCCGAGCTCGCGCGCCGTGCCCTCGCGCTCGACGGGGAGCGTGCTGCCGGCGAGCGCGCCCGAGCCCAGCGGCGAGCGCGCCATGCGCCGCCGCGCGTCGGCGATGCGCCCGTCGTCGCGCGCGAGCGCGCGCTCGTGCGCGAGCCAGTGGTGCGCGAGCCGCACGGGCTGCGCCCGTTGCAGGTGTGTGTAGCCCGGCAAGACGACGTCGATCTCGCGGGCTGCGCGCCCGAGCAACGCCTCGCGCAGCTCGGCCAGCGCGCCGCGCAGCTCGACGCACCTCGCGCGCAGCCACAGCAAGAGGTCCGTGGCGATCTGGTCGTTGCGGCTGCGGGCCGTGTGGAGCTTGCCGGCGACCGGGCCGACCACCTCGAACAGCCGCCGCTCGACGTTGGTGTGCACGTCCTCGAGCGCCGGGTCGAGCGCGAGCGCGCCGCTCTCGAGCTCGTGAGCGACCTGCTCGAGCCCTTTCACCAGCTGCTCGGCTTCGCCGGGCGAGAGGATTCCCACGCGGCCGAGCATGCGCGCGTGCGCGATCGAGCCGCGCACGTCCTCGCGGAAGAGCGGGCCGTCCACGTCGACCGACGCGGAGAAGCGCTCCATGCGCGGGTCGGTGGCTTTCGCGAAGCGGGCGCCCCAGGTCTTGTTCGTGGCTCGGGCCCCACCGCCCTTGGAGGCGGGCGCGCCGGAACCGGACTTGCGCTTCTTGGCGTCGGCCATGCTCACCTCGGGCCCGCCGAGGATGCCGGCGGGGCGGGGGTGCCGCAAGGAGCGCGTCCACGTACCTTTCCGGCGTGTTCCAGGCCTGGCTGCGCAATCCGACGGCAAGAATCGCCGTCCTGGTCGCGATCTTGTTCGGACTCGTCGGGGTCTGGGCGGCGCGCGCGGTGTCGAGTCTGGACGAGCGCGTCGAGGCGCGCTTCCGCGGCCAGCTGTTCGCGGTGCCCTCGCGCGTGTACGCGCGCCCGGTCGCGCTGCACGCCGGCGTCGACGTCGAACGCACGCACCTGCGCGCCCGCCTCTTGCGCATGGGGTACGTCGAGGCGGTCGGCGCGAAGGCCGCACTGCACCCGGGCGAGTTCCTGCGAAAGCCGGGCGACTTCCAGGTGTACCGGCGCGCGGCGAACCTGCCGAACCGCGCGAGCGCGCCGCAGCTCATCGACCTGCGCCTGGAGGGCACGCGCGTCGAGGCCGTGCGCGACGCCACGGGCGAGCTGCTCTCCGAAGCCGAGCTCGAGCCCGAGGTCATCGCGCAGTTCCACGGCGCGGAGCGCGCGGACCGCCGGCTCGTCGCGCTGGCCGATGTCCCCCAGGTGCTGATCGACGCGATCATCGCGATCGAGGACCAGTCGTTCTACCAGCACCACGGCATCCAGCCCTGGCGCATCGCGGGCGCGGCGCTCGCGAACCTGCGCGCGGGCAAGCTCGTGCAGGGCGGCAGCACGCTCACGCAGCAGCTCGTGAAGAACTTCTACCTGACGCGAGAGCGCACCGTGGGGCGCAAGCTCACGGAGGTCGTCATGGCGCTCCTGCTCGAGCGCGACCACACCAAGCAGGAGATCCTCGAGGCGTATCTGAACGAGGTCTACATGGGCCAGCGCGGCTCCGTCGCCATCCACGGCGTCGGCGAGGCCGCGCGGCTCTACTTCGGCAAGCCGATCGGCGAAGTGACGCTGCCCGAGGCCGCGCTGCTCGCGGGGCTCATCAAGGGGCCGAACTTCTACTCGCCGTACCGCAATCCGCAGGAAGCGCGCAAACGCCGCGATCTGGTGTTGGGCGTGCTGCGCGAGCAGGACAAGATCACTCGCGACGCGTACGAGCACGCGCTCGTCGCCGAGCTCGGCGTGCGCGACGTGCCGCCCGACGAGAACCTGGCGCCGTACTACGTCGAGGAGCTGCGCGAGGAGCTCGCGGAGCGCTACGGCGACGAGATCCTGCAGAGCGCGGGCATGTCGATCTACTCGACGCTCGACGCCGAGCTGCAGCGCGCGGCGAACGACGCGGTGACGCACGGGCTCGCGAAGCTCGAGAAGGACTTCCCGGCCGTGCGCCGCAAGGACTCGCCCCTGCAGGCCGCCGTCGTGGCGCTGTCGCCGAAGACGGGCGAGATCCTTGCGCTCGTCGGCGGGCGCGACTACGGCAAGAGCCAGTTCAACCGCGCCTCGCAGGCGCACCGCCAGCCGGGCAGCGTGTTCAAGCCGATCGTGCTGCTCACCGCGGTGGGCCACGCGAACGGCCCGCCCGCGTTCACGCTCGTGTCGAAGCTCGACGACGAGCCGCTCTCGTACGAGCAGCCGAGCGGTACGTGGGAGCCCGTGAACTACGACGGCGAGTACCGCGGCCAGGTGACCGTGCGCCAGGCGATCGAGCTGTCGCTGAACGTGCCGATCGCGCGGCTCGGGCTCGCGGTCGGGCCCGACAAGGTCGTCCAGACCGCACGCGCGATGGGCATCGAGAGCCCGCTGCAGCCGGTGCCGAGCGTCGCGCTCGGCGCGTTCGAGGTGAGCGTGCTCGAAGCGGCGCGCGCCTACGCGGTGCTGGCGTCCGGCGGGCTGCGCCCCGACGTGCGCTCCTACACACAAGTGGTTCAGATCGACGGTCGCGTGCTCGAGCAGCGCACGCTCGAGGCGCCGCGCGTCTTCGATCCCTCGGACGTGTACCTCGTGACCTCCGCGCTGCAAGGCGTGGTGGACCGCGGTACCGGTGCGCCGCTGCGCCGGCTGGGCTTCCGCGGCGACATCGCGGGCAAGACCGGCACGAGCAGCGACTACCGCGACGCCTGGTTCATCGGCTACACGCCGCAGATCGTGATCGCGGTGTGGGTCGGCTTCGACGACGGCGCGAGCGTGCGCGTCACGGGCGCGACGGCGGCGCTGCCCATCTTCGCCGACGTGCTCGACGCCGCGCGCGGCAAGGCCGAGGCCGAGGAGTTCACGGTGCCGACCGGCGTCGAAGAGGTCGACGTGAACGCCGATTCCGGCCTGCGCGCGGGCTTCGGCTGCAGCGGCGCACCGGAAGTGTTCCTGCGCGGCACGGCCCCTGCAGACTCGTGCGGCATCTTCGGCTTCGCGAAGCGCGACGCGCCGCCCGCGGAAAACGAGACCGGCGAGCGGCGCGAGCCTGCGCACGAGCGCAACTTGTTTCAGCGCCTGTTCGGTTGGATCGGAAGAGGAGGCTAGATGAGTCCGAAGCTCCGCACGCTGCTCCTTCTGGTGGGAGTGATCGTGCCGCTCGACCAGTTCACCAAGTACCTCGTTGTCACGCACGTGGAGCGCGGCGGCTACGCGGTGCCGATCGCGGCGCTGGACGGCTTCTTCCGCATCACGCACTCGCGGAACCCGGGCGCGGCGCTCGGGTTCGCGCAGAACGTGCACGTCGGGGTCTTCGTCGTGCTCACGCTCGTGGCGCTGGCGATGATCGGCTCGTTCTACCGGCGCATCGACGCCGCCGACCGGCTCTCGGCGGTGTCGCTCGGGCTCATCGTGTCGGGCGCGCTCGGCAACCTGCTTGACCGCGTGGTGCGCGGCGAGGTCATCGACTTCCTGCAGTTCAACCTGGGGCTGTTCATCTTCCCCGACTTCAACGTCGCCGACAGCGCGATCGTGATCGGGGTCGCGCTGCTCCTGCTCGACGTGGTCACGCAGGAGACCGAGAGCGGCGTCGCAAAACGCGCGCCCCGGGAGCGGGACGGCTGACCGCGCGCCTCTGCTACGTGGGCCTGGGCGCCAACCTCGGCGACCCGGCCGGGCAGCTGCGCGCGGCGCTGCGCGAGCTGTCCGCTTGGGGTCCGCTGCGCGCGTCGTCCCTGTGGCGCAGCGAGCCGCTCGGCGACCCGCGCGACCCGTGGTACGTGAACGCCGTGGCGGAGCTGCGCATCGACGGCGAGCCGCTCGCCTGCCTGCACCGGCTGCGGGCGCTCGAGCGCGCCGCCGGCCGGCCCGACGTGCGCCCGAAGAACGCGCCGCGCACGCTCGACCTCGACCTGCTGCTGTTCGGCGACTGCGTGATCGCGACCGCCGACCTCAGCCTGCCCCATCCGGGGCTCGCGCGGCGCCGCTTCGTGCTCGCGCCGCTCGCGGAGCTCGCTCCCGCGCTCGTGCCGCCCGGCCAGACGCGCCCGATTGCCCAGCTCTTGCGGGACCTTGACGATCCCCTCCGAGTCGAGAAGCTTTGCCCCGGAACGGAGGCCGCACCATGAAGTTCTTCCTGGACACCGCCCACGTCGCCGACATCCGCACCGGCGTCGAGATGGGCCTGTGCGACGGCGTCACCACCAACCCGACGCTCCTCTCGAAGGAGAAGGGCGACCCGCGCGAGATCGTCCGCGAGATCACCAAGATCTGCGACGGGCCGATCAGCGCCGAGGTCGTCTCGCTCGACTCGGAGGGCATGGTCCGCGAGGGCCTCGAGTGGCGGAAGGTCGCCTCGAACATCGTCGTGAAGATCCCCATGACGACCGAGGGACTGAAGGCGATCCGCATCCTGTCGAGCCAGGAGATTCCGACGAACTGTACGCTCGTGTTCACGCCGATCCAGGCGCTCATGGCCGCCAAGGCCGGCGCCACGATGGTGTCGCCGTTCGTGGGGCGGCTCGACGACATCCAGCCCGACTCGGGCATGTCCGTCATCGCGCAGATCGTGGAGATCTTCGAGAACTACGACATCGCGACCGAGATCCTCGTCGCGAGCGTGCGCAGCCCGATCCACGTGATCGAGTCCGCGCGCCTGGGCGCCGACATCGCGACCATGCCGCCCAACGTGCTCTTCGCGCTGGCCAAGCATCCGCTCACCGACAAGGGCATCGAGCAGTTCCTGGCCGACTGGGAGAAGGTCAAGAACCGCTGACCGCTCGGCTGCGCTGAACCTGCGCGGCATCTCGCCCAAGGGTCTGCCGGGCCACGGGTTTCTGTTATCCTCGCCGGCCCAGGGCAAGGGGTGCGCAGCCCTCTAGGCTTGGCGCGCCCGGAGATCAGCGCATGGAGATCCAGACGCCGGAGTTCGCGCTCCAGAACCCGCTGGCCACGCCGCCGGCGCCCGCGAAGTCCGACTCGCTCCATCCGTCGGCCGTGTTCTACGAGGAGTCGATCGAGCGCGGGCGCGAGCTGCTCGAGCGGCCCAAGCGCGGCGGCGGGCTGGCGCGCGTGCGCGTGCAGCACGCCAAGAACCGCATGACCGTGTTCGAGCGGCTGCGCGTGCTCACGACTCACGAGCCCAACCTGATGTGGCAGAACTGGGGCAAGGGCCTCGACGGCGCCTCGATCGTGACGGGCATCTTGTCGATCGGCGGCCGCGACGTCGCGGTCTACGGACACGACTTCACGCTGCGCGCCGGCTCGATGGATGCCACCAACGGCGCCAAGCTCGCGCGTCTGATCTACATGGCCGCCGAGCGCGGCATCCCCTTGATCGGCATGAACGACTCGGCCGGCGCGTTCGTGCCCGCGGGCGTGGGCGGGCTCGACGGCTACAGCGAGGCGTTCACCGCGCTGCGGCGGATCTCGGGCGTGGTGCCCTGTATCTCGCTGATGTTCGGCTTCAACGCCGGCGGCGGCGCATATCTGCCGCGCCAGGGCTCGTTCATGATCCAGTGCGCCGAGACCTTCATCGGACTCACCGGCCCGGGCGTGGTGAAGTCGGCGATGGGCGAGGACGTGACCGCCGACGCGCTCGGCGGGCCGGGCGTGCACGGCGTGAACGGAGTGTGCGACCTGACCACGCCCGACGAGGTCGGTTCGCTGCGCACGGCGTTGCGCCTGCTCGCCTACCTGCCGAACAACAACCACGAGCTCGCGCCGTTCGCGCCCACGAGTGACCCGATCGACCGCTTCACGCTCGAAGAGGACATCCTCTTCCGCAAGACCTTCGACTCGGCCGCGGGCATGAGCGCGCCGCTCGACATCACGCTCTTCCTGCAGCAGATCGTCGACCACGGCGAGTATTTCGAGCTGCAGCCTTCGCGCGCGCGCAACATGATCACGACCTTCGGCCGGATCGGCGGCCACGTGGTCGGCTTCGTCGCGAACAACTCGGCGGTGGCGAGCGGCCAGATCGACGTCGACGCCGCGCGCAAGGCCACGCGCTTCATCCGCTTCTGCAACCTCTACAACATCCCGATGATCTTCCTCGAGGACGTGACCGGCTTCACGCCCGGCAAGGAGCAGGAGTCACGCGGGATCATCCTCGAGGGCCGCCGGCTGCTCGACGCGATCATCGACCTGCGCGTGCCGTCCATGACCTTGATCATCCGCAACGCCTTCGGCGGCGCCTACGCGGCCTACAACTCGCACTTCACCGGGGCCGACGCGGTGTTCGCGATGCCGATGTCGCGGATCGCGGTCATGGGTCCCGGCGGCGGCACCGAGTTCGTGTTCAAAGACGAGATCCGCGCGCTCGACGCCGACTTCAAGAAGGCGCTGGCCGACGGCATGGCCGAGGTCGAGGCCCGACGCGCGCGCGACGCGGGCCTCAAGCTCCTGCGCGAGCGCTACGAGCGCGAGCTGATGAACCCGAACGAGGCGCTGTCGCTGGGCTCGGTGTCCCGCATCGTCATGCCCGGCACCAGCCGGCGCGTGCTCGGCGAGCATCTCGGCTTCCTGATGCGGACTTACCAGGCGTCGCCGATGAGCGGACCGCAGCGGGAGTTCGAATAGTGCTCGACCGCGATCTCATGCCGGGCCGCTTCGACCAGGCGCAGAGCCCGTGGCTGCGCTCGTTCACGCTCACTCAGCTGAAGGTGCTGGTGGTGTGCCGCGGGCCGGTGCGGCTGGAGGCGTTCCAGGTGTTCGACGAGATCGGCGTGCGCGAGTACGGCATGCTGCTCTCCGAGAAGGACTCGGTCGTCTACCCGCGCTGTCTCGCGCCCGAGCTGCGCGGCTTCCGCTTCCCGAACAACGTGCACCGCGTGCCCGACTACACCGGGGCGGGCCAGGAGCAGAAGCAGCGGCGCATCGCCGAGATCGTGGCGATCGCCAAGGACCACGGCTACACGCACGTGTTCGCGGGCTACGGCTTCATGGCCGAGGACGCCGAGCTCGTGGCCGCGATCGAGGCCGCGGGCGTCGGCTTCATGGGCCCGTCTTCGTCGGTGCTTCGCAAGGCCGGCGCCAAAGACGAGGCCAAGAAGCTCGCGCGCAGCCTGGGCAACGCCGTGATTCCCGGCGTCGACGACGTGAGCGCGCGCGCTCTCTCCGCCAGGCACCCGGACCGCGCGGCGCTGGAGAAGCTGGCCAAGAAGCACGCTCTCTCGTTCGCCTGGGACGCCCGGGCGAGTCTGTCCGAGAACGCCGAGTCACTCTTGCAGGCCGGCTACGCGAAGACGGTCGAGCTCGTGAGCATCGCCGAGCTGCAGGCCGAGGCCGAGCGCATCTGCAAGGAGATCTGGGCCGAGTATCCGACGCACCGCATCCGCTTCAAGTACATCGGCGGCGGCGGCGGCAAGGGTCAGCGCGTGGTCTCGAAGGCCGCCGAGATTCCCGCCGCCGTGATGGACGTGTGCGCCGAGTCCAAGGTCGTGGAGGCGGGCTCGAACCGGAACTTCCTGGTCGAGCTGAACATCGAGCGCACGCGCCACAACGAGATCCAGCTGATCGGCAACGGCCAGTGGTGCCTGTCGCTCGGCGGGCGCGACTGCTCGGTGCAGATGCACGAGCAGAAGCTGATCGAGGTATCACTCACGCGCGAGCTGCTCGAGCAGGAGCTGGCGTGCGCGACCGGCAAGGCGCGCGAGATCTTCGAGGGCGACCGCGAGTATCTCGCGCGCATGGAGGCCGAGAGCGAGAAGTTCGGCGAGGCCACCGGGCTCGACTCGGTCTCGACCTTCGAGTGCATCGTCGAGGGCTTCCACCACTTCTTCATGGAGATGAACACGCGCATCCAGGTCGAGCACGTGGTCACCGAGCTCGCCTACCGGCTGCGCTTTCAGAATCCCGACGACGCGACGGAGTGCTTCTACGTCGAGCGCCTGATCGAGGCGATGGCGCTCCTGGCCGCGCACGGCGCGCGCCTGCCCAAGCCCGAGCGGGTGCCGCGCTACGTGTCGGGCCTCGAGGTGCGGATCAACGCCACCAACCCCGCGCTGCAGCCGCACGCCGGCGGCTTGATCAAGAGCTGGTCGGCGCCGCTGCCCGACGAGATCCGCTTCGACCAGGGCATCGGCATCCGCAATCCCGACACTCACTCGTTCGTCTACTACAACGTGGCCGGCGCCTACGACTCGAACGTCGCGCTGGTGCTGACTCACGGCGACTCGCGGCGCGACAACTACGAGCGCATGGCCGAGATCCTGCGCCGCATGGAGCTGCGCGGCGACGACCTGTACACCAACCTCGAGGTGCACTACGGGCTGATCCAGTGGTTCCTGGGGCACGGCGTGATGGCCGAGCCGAACACGCGCTTCATGGCCGCGTATCTCGGCGCGGTCGGCGCGCTGGCGCAGCTCGCGAACGACGTCGACCTGGAGCTGGCCTGGCAGGAGCTCGTGCGCCGGCAGAAGAATCCCGACGCGCGCGCCGTGCTCGAGGCCAAGGAGACGCTCTTGCTGCGGCCGCTGGCCCGGCTGCTCGGGAACGCGCACCTGCTCGGCGGCTTCCTCGGCCGCTACGACGGCGAGCTGTGGAAGGCCGACGGCGACAAGGTGCGCTTCGCCCAGAATCCGGTGCGGTTCCTGGAGCGGCTCTACCACTTCCTCGACCTGGAGCCGCGCAGCGACAAGTCACCGGCGGAGCAGATCTGGGACCACGACGCCGAGGTGCTGGACGCCGCGCGCGAGTTCTACGCCGACATCGAGTCGCGCACCGGCGCCGCCGACTTCGCCGCGCTCGAGAAGCTGTTCGCGGGCAAGCCCGCCGCCGCGCTGTCCGGCGGCGACGCCAAGCTGTGGCGGCAGTGTCTCGCCGCGCACCGCGGCTTCCAGCTCGGGCTCGAGCTCCTGCTCGTGATTCCGCGCATCGGCGCGCGCTCGGGCTTCCTCGACGTGCGCCTCGACGACCAGCTCGGAGTCTCGTTCCCCGAGCGCTTCGCCGAGGCCAAGAGCGCCGCCGAGCTGGCGCGCGCGCTGGCGCCGGCGCCGGCGGCCGCCTCGGACGAGATCGTGACTCCCATGGCGGGCACGTTCTACGGCCGCGAGGCGCCGCACCTGCCGCCGCTGGTCTCCGAAGGCCAGCACTTCGACGCCGGACAGCCGCTGTTCGTGATCGAGGTCATGAAGATGTTCAACAAGGTGCTCGCGCCCTTCTCCGGCACCGTGGTGAAGTGTCTCATGGCCGAGCGCGACGGCAGCGTGGTGAAGAAGGGCGAACGGATCTTCCAGATCGAGCCCGACGAGCGGCGCGGGCCCGAGTCGCCGGCCGAGACCGCGCAGCGCCGCCGCGCGGCCACGCTGGCGCTGCTCAAGCCAGCGATTTCCCCCGAGTCATAGGAGCCTCCCGTGATCACCAGAGAGCAAGCGCTCGAGTATCACCGCAAGGGCAAGCCGGGCAAGATCGAAGTCACTCCGACCAAGAGCGTGCTCACGGCACGCGACTTGTCGATGGCTTACACGCCCGGCGTCGCAGAGCCTTGTCTCGAGATCCAGAAGCACCCCGACGACGCGTTCAAGTACACCTCGCGCGCGAACCTGGTGGCGGTGGTCACGAACGGCACCGCCGTGCTCGGGTTGGGCAACATCGGCGCGCTCGCCGGCAAGCCGGTGATGGAGGGCAAGGGCGTCCTGTTCAAGCGCTTCGCCGGGATCGACGTGTTCGACATCGAGCTCGCCACCGAGGATCCCGAGGAAGTGATTCGCACGGTGAAGCTGCTCGAGCCCACCTTCGGCGGCATCAACCTCGAGGACATCCGCGCGCCCGAGTGTTTCGAGATCGAGGAGCGGCTGATCCAGGAGATGGACATCCCCGTCTTCCACGACGACCAGCACGGCACCGCAATCATCTCGGCGGCCGCGTTCCTGAACGCGCTCGAGCTCACCAAGCGCCGGATCGAGGACGTGAAGGTGGTGTTCGCGGGCGCGGGCGCGGCGGGCATCGCTTGCGCGGACCTGTACGTGCACCTGGGCGTGCGGCCCGAGAACGTGCTCATGACCGACTCGAAGGGCGTGATCTACGAGGGCCGCAGCGAGGGCATGAACAAGTACAAGCAGCGCTACGCGCGCAAGACCGCCGCGCGCAGCCTGGGCGACGCGCTGCGTGGCGCGGACGCGTTCGTCGGAGTGTCTTCGGCCGGGCTCGTGACCAAGGACATGGTCAAGAACATGGCGCCCAACCCGATCATCTTCGCGATGGCGAACCCCGACCCGGAGATCACTCCGGCCGAGGTCGCCGCCGTGCGCGACGACGCGATCATGGCCACGGGCCGCAGTGACTACGCGAACCAGGTCAACAACGTGCTCGGCTTCCCGTTCATCTTCCGCGGTGCGCTCGACGTGCGCGCGCGCAAGATCAACATCGAGATGAAGCTCGCCGCGGTGCATGCGCTGGCCGACCTGGCCAAGCAGGGCGAGCAGGGCCTGCCCGAGGAAGTCCGGCTGGCGTACCCCGGCGAGCGCTTCGAGTTCGGTCCGACCTACATCATTCCCAAGCCGTTCGACCCGCGCGTGCTGATCTACGAGTCCACCGCGGTCGCCCGCGCGGCGATCGAGACCGGCGTCGCGCGCGTGCAGCTCGACCTCGACGAGTACCGCGAGCGACTCGAGCGGCACCTCGGGCGCTCGCGCGAGTTCATGCGCGGCGTGATCAACAGCGCGAAGGCCTCGCCCAGGCGCATCGTGTTTCCCGAGGGCAACGAGGAGCGCGTGCTGCGCGCGGTGCAGATCCTGCGCCAGGAGGAGATCTGCGAGCCGATCCTGATCGGCGTCGACCGCGAGATCCGCGCGCAGGCGGCGGGTCTCGGGATCGACCTCGGCGGCGTGCCGATCATCGACCACCGCGGCTCCGAGAAGCTGGTCTACTACCGCAAGGAGCTGGTCAGCCTGCGCCGGCGCAAGGGAGTCACCGACCGCGACGCCGAGCGGCTGCTCGGCCGCCGCGGCTACTTCGGGGTGATGATGGTGCGCATGGGCGACGCGCACGGCCTGGTCGCGGGACTCACCAAGAGCTACTCCGAGTCGGTGATGCCCTCGCTCGAGGTGGTGGGCCTGGCCGAGGGTCACTCGGTCGCTGCCGGCGTGTACGTGGTGATCCAGAAGGACCGCGTAGTGTTCTGCGCCGACGGCTCGGTGAACATCGATCCCACGGCCGAGCAGCTCGCCGAGATCGCGGGCCTGGGCGCGGAGACGGCGCGCTGGTTCGGCTTCGATCCGACGGTCGCGGTGCTGTCGTTCTCGAACTACGGCAGCGTGCGCAACGCGCATACCGAGAAGCTCGCGCGCGCGGTCGACCTGGCGCGCGAGCGCTGGAAGGACCTGAAGATCGACGGTGAGATGCACGCCGACATCGCGCTCGATCCCGAGCGGCGCGCGTCGCGCTTCGGCTTCGCCGAGATCAAGGGCGAGGCCAACGTGCTGATCTTCCCCAACCTGGACTCCGCGCACATCAGCACGCGGCTGATGGGCACGATCGGCGGCGCCACCGTGGTCGGTCCGATCCTGATGGGCATGCGCAGCCCGGTGAACTCACTCCAGCCGACGGCCACCGTCGACGACATCGTGAATCTCACCGCGATCACCGTGCTGCAGGCCCAGAAGGAGTACTGACTCTGAGTCCGGCCGCGCGGCTCCCGCCGTTCGAGAAGGTGCTGATCGCGAACCGCGGCGAGATCGCGGTGCGGATCGCGCGCGCCTGTCGCGAGCTGGGCGTGCGCTCAGCCGCCATCTACTCCGAGGTCGACCGCGACGCGCTGCACGTGCGGCTGGCCGACGAGGCGCACCCGTGCGGGCCCGCGCCCGCCGCGCAGAGCTATCTCGACATCGCGCGCGTGGTCGACGTGGCCCGGAAGTGCGGCGCGAACGCGGTCCATCCCGGCTACGGCTTCCTGTCCGAGAACGCCGACTTCGCGCAGGCCTGCAGCGACGCGAAGCTCGCGTTCATCGGCCCCAAGCCCGAGACGATCCGCGCCATGGGCGACAAGGTGATCGCGCGCCAGCGCATGCAGGCCGCGGGCGTGCCGATCGTGCCGGGCACGACCGAGCGGCAGAGCGATGCCGAGGCGACCGCGTTCGCGAAGCAGATCGGCTTCCCGGTGATGGTGAAGGCGAGCGCGGGCGGCGGCGGCAAGGGCATGCGCCGCGTGCTCGCCGAATCGGAGCTCCCGGCGGCGCTCACGCGCGCGCGCTCCGAGGCCAAGTCGGCCTTCGCCGACGACGGGATCTACCTGGAGAAGATCCTCGAAGAGCCGAGACACATCGAGATCCAGGTGCTCGGCGACTCACGGGGGCACGTGCTGCACCTGTGCGAGCGCGAGTGCTCGATCCAGCGCCGCCACCAGAAGCTGATCGAGGAGTGCCCCGCGAACGGCATGACGCCGAAGCTGCGCGAGGAGATGGGCCGCGCCGCGGTCGCGGCCGCGCGCGCGGTGGGCTACGAGGGCGCGGGCACGGTCGAGTTCCTGGTCGACCGCAAGCAGGGCTTCTACTTCCTCGAGATGAACACGCGCGTGCAGGTCGAGCACGCGGTGACCGAGCTCGTGACCGGCATCGACATCGTGAAGACGGGCATCCGGGTCGCGGCGGGCGAGCCGATCGGCTTCGGTCAGCAGGACGTCGGCCTCCGCGGCTGGGCCATCGAGTGCCGGATCTACGCCGAGGACCCCGACAAGAACTTCCTGCCCTCGCCCGGCAAGATCACCGCCTACCGCGCGCCGGAGGGCCCGGGCGTGCGCGTCGACGCCGGAGTCGCCGCCGGCTCCGAAGTCACCGTCTACTACGATCCGATGATCGCGAAGCTGTGCTGCTGGGGGCAGGACCGCGAGGAAGCGATCGCACGCGCGCGCCGCGCGCTCCACGAGTACGTGATCGAGGGCGTGAAGACGTCGCTTTCCTTCCACAAGCGCGTGCTCGAGAACGCGAAGTTCCTCTCGGGTCAGTTCGACACGAGCTTCGTCGATAGCGAGCTCCGGCCGGCCGCCAAGAAGTGACCGGTCGCGCTGGCCCGAGCGGGCTAGCCCAGTGAACGCAACAGACCCGGCAGCGCGCGCAGGTCGCCGATCGTGAAGTCGGGCCGCAGCTCGCGCGTGGCCCAGGGCGCGCCGCGCTTGCGGATGTAGACCGAGCGCACGCCCGCGGCGCGCGCTGCCGCCACGTCGGTGCGCAGCTTGTCGCCGACGAAGATCGCGCGCTCGCGCGGCACGCGCAGTGTCTCGAGCGCGTGCCGGATCATCGCCGGGTCCGGCTTGCGCCGGCCGAAGTCCGCCGACCAGAGCGCGCTGCCGAAGTGCCGCAGCATGCCGGTGCGGCGCAGCACCGCGGCGTGGTGATCGCCGGGCATGGCGTTGTTCGAGATCAGCGCCAGCCGGTAGTGCTTCGCCAGCCACGCCACCACCTCGCGCGCGTACGGGTACGGCGGCGGCGATGCCTCGTGCTTGAACGCGCGCAGCAACAGCGTGCGCACCGTGGGCGAGCAGTCGGCGAAGACCTGGTCGAGGTCGGGCTGCGTGCGCTCGGGCTCGAGCGCGCGGTAGGCCTCGCGCAGCCGCTTGGATTGCGTGCGCACGAACTCCTCGGGCGCGTCGATCCCCTGCTCGCGCAGCGCCGCCAGGAACGGCGCGTGGCGCACCGCGCGCTCGTAGGTCTGCAGCTCGGGCAGCAGCACGCCGCCCATGTCGAGCAGCACCGCTTTCAATCTCATTCGTCGCTCGCGACCGGCAGAAGACTCGGCGCGGGCTTCGAGCGCACCAGCAGGCGCGCCACCCAGATCGAGAGCTCGTACATCACGCACAGCGGCACGGCGAGCAGCGTCTGCCCGGTGATGTCGGGAGACGGAGTCAGGATCGCCGCCGCGATGAAGGCGATCAACACGGCGTACTTGCGCTGTCTTCCCAGCCACTGCGGAGTCACGATCCCCGCGACCGCCATCGCCACCAGCACGATCGGCAGCTGGAAGGCGAGCCCGAACGCGAGATACATCCAGGAGCACGTGCTGAACACGGCCTCGGTGGTCCAGCTCGTGTGCACGAAGTCCGCCTCGAGCGAGACGAAGTACCGGAACATCGTGGGGAAGGCGACGAAATACGCGAACAGACACCCCACCACGAACAGCGAGAACGTCGAAATCACGAATGGGAGCGCCATCTTGCGCTCCTTGTCGTAGAGCCCGGGCGAGATGAACGCCCACAGGTGCCAGAGCGCCGTCGGCATGGCCACGATGAAGCCGGCCAGGATCGCCGTCTTGAGATAGGTCATGAACAGCTCGCTGGGCGAGACCGCGATCAGCGTGTGACCGCCGGCAGTGACTGCGTCCACCGCCGGCGCCATCAGCAGCGCGAACAGCTGCTTCGACCAGTAGCTCGCCACGATCGACGCGCCCGTCCAGACGCCGAATACCCAGATCAGCCGCCAGCGCAGCTCCTCGAGGTGATCGAGGATCGGCCGGGGCGTGTCATCCATTGGCAGGCTTCTCGGGCTCGGGCAGCTTCTCGGCGGCAGCGGTCGGAGCTGGAGTGACCGGCTCGGCGGCCGGAGCGGGAGCGCGCGGCGGCGGCGCGTGAGTCTCCTCGAGCGACGCGGACAGCGTGCGCTGGAACTCGGTCGACGCCTTGCGGAACTCCGCCATGCCCTTGCCGAGTGAGCGCGCGATCTCGGGCAGGCGCTTCGGGCCGAGCACGATCAGTGCCACGACCAGGATCACGAGCAACTCGGGCATGCCAATGCCGAACACGGTGCACCTCCGACGAGTACGGACGGAAGAACGGGCGCGAGACTGAAAGACGGGCCGGAAGGGTAGCGCGCGAGCGCGATGCGGGGTGCTGCCCCGCAGCCACTCTCGGACCTTCCACCCCCCGATGAAGGACCCGGACCGGCGCGGGGCAGCAGCGACCCGCAGCACTCTTAAATCAGAGCGCGAGTTCGCATGCAAGCGAATTCGGCGCACATGTCATGCACAGCGCCGCGGTAGATCGACAGAAACGACTTCGAGGTGCTCTTGCGACGCCGACTCGAAGCGAATCAGCGTGTCGCGCGCGACGTGCAACAGCGGCCCGCCGCCGCGGCGTCTGATCCAGAGTCCGTCGGCACTCTCCGTGAAGTCGATCACTGCGCCGAAATGCTGCACGCCGGTGTCGGTCCAGAGCGTGAGTGAGCGCTCGAAGCGGCGCGCCACCACGAGTCGCAGGGTCGTGTCGATGCAGCGGCGCGCCAGCGCTGCCGCGCGTTCGACGTCGCGACACAGCGCGTAGGGATCGCCCTGGACCCGCACGCGCGCCGCGCGCAGCATGCGCAGCCAGCGACCGACGCCCGCGACGTAGGCGAGCTCGCCCACCGGCGCCAGCGGAATGCGATCGACCAGCTCCTTCGGCCAGCCGCGCGTGGGCGCGTAGTGGACCGCGATCGAGTCGAGCTCGGCCTGGGCGTCGGTCACGACGGCATCGAGTCTCTTGACCAGCGCGGAGAGCGCCAAGACTGCGACGCTAGCAGAGCGCGCCGGGGCGGTCAGCCGGGCAGCTCGACCAGAATCACGTTGTCCTGCGGGCCACTGGCGTCGATGGCGAAGCTGCCGCCGGCGCGCGTGATCAAGAGCCGCGCCATCACCACCTCGACGAAGCTCGCGCCGCCGTCCTCGCCGGGGTTCGCGAGCACGTCCTCGGGGCTGTGGAAGCGCAGCAGCACTCGGTGACCCGCGCCCGCTTCGTCGCGCTTGCGGTTCCAGGCGCTGCCCAGATACACGTCGCCGCCGCGCGGCACCAGCGCGAGCGCGCGATCCAGGAGCGCCCCGAACGCGAAGCGAATCTGGGCCTCGTCGGCGACCAGCGGCGGCGCCTCGAAATCGAGCTCGCGCAGCACCACGAGCTCGCGCGCGCGGGCGCGCGCCTGCCGCGCGTCGAGCTCGGCGGCGAGCGCGGGCCCCAGCTCGAACGGCCGCGGGCTCGGTGCCCCGAAGCGCAGGAAGCGCTCGAGACGCTGGACGGTCTCGTCGATCGCGCCGAGGTCTTCCTCGACCAGCGTCCGCAGCTCGCGGCGCACGTTCGAGTCATGCGGGCGCTGCTCGACCAGGCTCGCGTAGGTGCGCACGGCGCGCAGCGGCTGGCGTATCTCGCGCGCGAGCGGCGCGAGCAGCTCGCGCAGCCCGGCGTCCAGGTTGGGCGCCGCCGGCGGCGTGGGCGGCGCGCCCTCGCGGGCCGGCTCCGGCTCGAGCAAGAGCTCCGGCTCGGCCTCAGGCTCGAACGCGGACAACGGCGCGAGCTCGGGATCGAGCCCGGCCTCGTCGGGTAGTGACTCGAGCGTGGCCAGCATCAGGTCCTCGTCGCTGGCGAGCGGCGCGGGTGGTCGGGGCGTCGCTTCGTCGGGCGCCACGGGCGCCGACGGCAGGTCGGGCTCGGGCTCGGCCACGACGGTGGGCTCGGGCTCGGCCACGACCGTGGGCTCGGGCTCGGGCGCGACCTCGAGCACGGGCTCGGGCGGGTGTCCGGTCGCCGGGGGAGCGGGCGCAGCCGCCGGCGCGCGCGGCCCGAGCCGCAGGTCGCCCGGGTGCAGCTCGTGACTCGCCGCGCCGCCCACCGCGGCGTCGAGCACGCGGTCGAGCTCGGCCAGGTTTCCCGGCCAGGGATGCCGTTCGAGCGTGGCGCGCGCCTCGGCATCGAGTGACTGGTCGCGGCCCTGGCGCTCCGACGCCGCGCGCAGCGCCGAGCCGATCAACGCGGCGCGATCCGCGCGCTTTCGCAGCGGCGGCAGCTCGACGCGCAGCCACGACAGCTCGCGCAGCGAACGGGAGAGACCGAGCGTGTGCACCGCCGCGCCGAGCCAGCGGATCGGCTCGAGCGCGAGCGCTCCGCTCGCGCCGAGCAGGTGTGCGAGCTCTTCCTGCTGCGCGCGCGAAGCGCGCTCGAGCCGCGGCAGGTACAGGCTCACGCGCCGGCCCGCGGTGCGCTCCAGCACGCTGCGCTCGAGCGCGCCGGGCGCGACGTCGGCGAGTGACAGCAGCACGAAGTCCTCGCGCGCGGGCTCCGCGAAGATGTGCACGTAGCGCGCGAGCAGGCCGCGGCGCGAGCCGGGCTCGCCCAGAAACAGCACCGGCCGGTGCGCGTTGCGCGGATCGACCGCCTGGCGCAGCGCGGGCAGATCGACGCCTGCGTACTGGCGCTCCACCTCGGCGCGCACCCAGAGCTGGCGCGCGCGCTCGCGCAGGCTGGCGGGCGAGCTCTTCTCGACCAGGAGCTCCGCGGCGCGACTCAGCAGTGTCTCGGGATCGAACGGGAACTCGATCACGCCGGCGGCGCGGTCGTCGAACAGGCGCGCGGTCGCCGCGCCCGCGCCCGGCGCGGCCGCGTAGAGCACCGGCGCGGGTACACGGCGCGGTGTCGGGAGCTGGCGCACGAAGGCGAGCAGCCGCTCCAGCACGTCGCTGCGGTCGCCGGTCTCAGTCACACCGACGAGGATCAACAGATCGGGAGCCGGCGCGTCCTTGAACGCGCCGCGGTCGGGCGTCCCGAGCCAGGTCTCGCCGAGGTCGGAGACGTGATGCGCCAGGATCGCCGCGAGCGAGGACTCCTCCGAGACGATCCAGATCGCAGCCACCGGCGAAGTCTACACGAGTCGTGGGGGTGCCCCCGCGCAACTCCGCTGACTTTCCCGACGCCGCGCGCGGCTATAATCGCGCGAGATGCGCCGAATTGAGCACGCACTCGCAGCCGCTGTCACGCTGCTCGCCGCCGTCGCCAGCGCGACCCTGGCCCGAGCCGAAGATCTCTCGAAGCTCGACCTCTCGGGCGAGTGGTACGTGCTGGTGCAGTACAAGGACGCCAGCTCCGAGGACAAGTCGATCACCAATTGGAAGGACTACGGCTGGTCGATCCAGCAGGACGCGAAGGGCCTCACCGTCGAGGAATTCCCGTACGTGCTCTTCGACGAGGGCAGCGAAGAGGTGCGGCGCGCGGCAATGCGCGGCCACAAGCCCTGGGAGCCCGAGGGCGTGGTCCTCGACAACCTGCACCAGCACCTCGACGTCTCGAGCCGGGCCTCGCGCAAGAAGTCTCTCTCGGGTGACTTCGCTTCCGGCATGAAGTCCGAGGCGGGCGGCGGCGCCAAGGCGGGCACGGTGAGCTTCACCCGTGACTGGCAGGTGAGCTGGGCGCCGGCGGCGGTGCAGGTCAAGATCACCGACTCACTCGGCGGCGGGACCACGATGCTGGGCGAGATGGAGGAGGCCTCGATCTACAACATCCAGGCGCATCCCTCGCCGGAGGAGCTCACGGGAACCTGGTCGGAGGGCGACAAATCCGGGACCCTGCGCATGATCCGCTCCAAGGAGCGGCGGGTGGTGAAGTAGCTCCAGCCGAGCCGCTCGTGGTGCGCGCCGCTCGAGCCGAGGACCACGAGTCCGTGCTCGCCTTCTGGCTCGACCTGATCGAGCACCACCGCCGGCTCGCCCCCGCCGACCCACCCGCGCCGGCGATCCGCGACGTCCTGGCCAACGAGATCCGGCGCGGCATGAGCCGCGCGCGCTGTCAGGTCCTGGTGGCGGAGCGCGCGGGCGAGCGCGTCGGCTTCCTGTTCGCCGAGGTCGAGCCCGCCGGCGCCGCCGCCGACCCCGCGCCGCTGGGCTGGATCCACGAGCTCTGGGTCGTTCCCGAAGAGCGCGGCCGCGGCACGGCCAGCGCGCTGGTCGCCGAGTGCGACGCCTTCTTCCAGGCCCGCGGCGTGCGCCGGGTGTCGGTGCGAGTCGAGAGCGGCAACGCCGACGCCCTCCGCTACTGGAGCAAGCGCGGCTTCGCCGACCGCGCGCGCATCTTGGAGAGGCAGTCTTAACGCCGCTGCCCCCGCCTGCTAACGTGCTCGGCCCCATGCACCCCCTCGCCGTCGAGCTCAACGACAAGATCCGCGCCGAGTCTCCGGTCCTGTTCGAGCTGCTCTCGCAGCGCGGCCGCGAGCTGTACTTCCCGAGGGGAATCCTGTCGCAGTCCGCCGAGGCCAAGGAGAAGGCGCACCGCTGGAATGCCACGATCGGCGAGGCCACCGAGGGCGACGGCCCGATGGCGCTCGCGTCGGTGCTCGCGCACGTGAAGGACATCTCGCCCGCCGACGCCGTGCGCTACGCGCCGGCGCAGGGCCGCGCCGACCTGCGTCAGGCCTGGCGCAAGAAGCAGCTCGAGGAGAACCCGTCGCTGCGCGGCAAGAGTCTGTCGCTGCCGATCGTGACTCACGCGCTGACTCACGGGCTCGCGCTGGTGGGCGACCTGTTCGTCGACCCGGGTGACCGGGTGCTGATCCCGGACATGCTCTGGGACAACTACGCGCTGAACTTCGAGACGCGGCTGGGCGGCCGGGTCGAGACCTTCGCGACTTACGACGGCGAGCACTGGAACGTCCCGGCGCTGCGCGCGGCGCTGCTCGCCGGACCGGCGAAGTCACTGCTGATCCTGAACTTCCCGAACAACCCGACCGGCTACATGCCCACGCCCGCCGAGGTGCTCGGCATGCGCGAGGCGGTGCTCGCCGCCGCGAATGCGGGCAAGAAGCTGGTCGTGGTCTGCGACGACGCCTACTTCGGGCTGATCTTCTCGGCCGAGGCGAGCCAGGAGTCGCCGTTCGGGCTGCTCGCCAACCTGCACCCGAACGTGGTCAGCGTGAAGCTCGACGGCGCGACCAAGGAGCTCTTCGTCTGGGGGCTGCGCTGCGGCTTCCTCACGATCGCGCCGCCGCCGGTCGCCAACCCCGACGCGCTGTTCGCGGCGCTCGAGCGCAAGCTCATGGGCGCGATCCGCGCCAGCATCTCGAACTGCAGCTCGCTCTCGCAGGCGATCGTGCTGGCCGCGCTGCGCGCGCCCAGCCTGCCCGCCGAGCGGCGCGAGAAGTTCGAGCTCCTGCGTGCGCGCGCCCAGCGCGTGCGCGAGGTCGTGTACCAGCCGAAGTACGCCCGACACTGGGACGTGTACCCCTTCAACGCGGGCTACTTCATGTGCCTGCGCGTGAAGGGCGTGCCGGCCGAGAAGCTGCGCGTCCACCTGCTCGAGAAGTACGGCGCGGGCGTGATCGCGATGGGCCAGAGCGACATCCGGATCGCCTTCTCTTGTCTCGAGCTCGGCCAGATCGAGCCGCTGTTCGAGGCGATCGCGCAGGCCATCGGCGAGCTCTCGAGCTAGAGCTCGCGCACGAGCTCGAGCGCCCGGGCGAGCAGCTTCTCGCTCGCGCCGCGCGCCAGCAGGCTCTGCAGCACCTCGTAGTGCTGGTGACTGCGCGGGTGTGCCCAATCCGACTCGTGCGGCAGGTAGCGCAGCCAGCCGTTGCCGATGCCCACCACGAGCGGCACGCCGTACGCGGCCGCCCGCTGGCGCCAGTCCAGGCCGACGGCGCTCGTCGGCTCGAGCGGCAGCGCGAGCAACAGCACCCGCCCGATCGCCAGGAGCTGTAGCTCGACCTCGGCCTCGCGCCGGCCCCCGGCGAAGAACGGCACGCCGCGGTCTCTGAGATAGGTGCGCACCCGGGCGATCCGATCGCGCGCCTGCTCGAGCGGCAGCCCGCGCGCCGACTCACTCGCGAAATCGTAGAGCGCCGCCGGCCGCGGCAGCGCGTCGGGCAAGAGGCCGAGCTCGGCTGCGAGCTCCGCCTTGCGCCGCAAGAGCTCGCGCTCGACCTCGGCCGGCGGCTGCTCGCCCAGGTGCAGCGGCAGCTTCAGGCGCGCGCTGCGCGCGCTGACTCGCGCGCGCTCGGGCTCGGGCGTGGCGCTCGAGAGACTCGCGAGCGCAGCCTCGGCGAGCTCCTGGCCCAGGATGCGCGCGGCCTCGGCGCCCAGCCCCACGCTCTGCCCGGGGATCGCCAGGTCCATCAGCCCGCGCGTGCGCGGGTCGACGTCGGCGTGAGCGCCGAGCAGGAACGGCGCGATCGCGCCGGTCTCGGCCTCGATCGCCCGCGAGGCGGCACCCGGCCAGTCGCCCGAAAGGTCCAGGTTGTCGTGGCCGCGAACCGTCCCGTGACACGAATGGCGAAAGAGAACCGCAAGCGGACGGCCGGCAGAGGTCGCGACCCGCAGCACTTCCAGCCCCGAATCGATTTGTGCATCGGCGCTGCGCCGGTTTCGCCCGATCTGCGCTTTCGTGAACGCCCAGGCCAGAGTTGCCGGCTCGCGATTTCGCCACGCGAGCTCGCCGGCGGCGACAATCCCATCGAACAAGCCCACGACGTGGGCAGGCTCGGGGCGCCCGGCGCTGCGCTCGGCGATCCCCGTGTCGGGTCCGGAATGTGTATGCGTACAAGCGACCAGAATGGCGTCCAGTGGCAAGCCGGTGCGTGCGGCGATCCGGCCGCGCAAGTCAGTCGCCTGTGCGGAAGAGATCAAGCAAAGCTCCGCCGAGACGACGAGGATAGGGTGACGCGAGTGCGACTCGAGCGAGAGCGCCCGGGCATGGATGCGGTCGGCCACGCCGGCCGCGCCGCCCACGCGCGCGCCGTAGCCCATGAGCGGCACGCCCAGCGCCGGGGTGATGTCGACTTTCGCCGCGCCTGCCAGGACCAACAGCCTACGCCCTCGAGTTGCCGGTTCCGCGCCCGGGCGATTACCGCAAGTGACCGAGATCCCTGTGACTTCGGTCACAGTGTCCAGCGCGGGCCACTGCACTATAGGCGAAGCGCCGGGGCTAGCGGGAGCCCGGCGGCGCCGATTCGCTTCCGGAGGGGATACCCGTAATGAATTCCGGCTTCGGAGCTCGGCTCGCCGCCGCGCTCTTCTTCACCATCGCAGTCTTCGTTCCCGCGAGTCACTCGCGCGCGGGCGCGCTGGGCGCCGGCTTGTTCGCGGTCGGCCCGACGCTCGCCAAGAGTGACTTGCGTTCGGTGCTGCCGGCCATCGGCGACTCACTCGTGCTCGCGCCCGAGCTCGACCGCTCGACCGAGCGCGGTGCGGATTCGGATCCGACGCTCACGATCGTGACCGGCCGCGTGCCGCGGAACGGCACGCTCTCGGGCGCGCTGCGCGGCTCCGGTGTGGCGCCCGAGATGGTCGAGACGGTGGCGCGCTCGCTGCGCGGCGTGTTCGACGTGCGCTCGGCGCGGCCCGGTGACTTCTACGCGCTGATCCGCGACCAGTCGGGCCAGCTGCTGTCGTTCGAGTTCCAGCGCGGCCGCGCCGAGGTCTACCGCGTCGAGCGCGACACGTCGGGCAACCTGATCACGACGCGCGAGACCGCGGCGCTCGAGCGCCGGCTGATCCAGCTCGGCGGCGTGGTGAAGCGCTCGCTGTTCGATTCGATGGTCGAGCTCGGCGAGAGCCCGAGCCTGGTGCACGCGTTCACCGACATCTTCGCCTGGGACTTCGACTTCTCGACGCAGACGCGACCCGGCGACGAGTTCCGGATCGTGTTCGAGAAGTACTACGACAAAGACGGCTTCGTCCGCTACGGACGCGTGCAGGCGGCCGAGTACCGCGCGGCGCGCAAGGACTTCGTGGCGGTCTGGTTCGAGGACGAGAACGGCACGGGCGGCTATTTCTCGCCCGACGGCAACTCACTCAAGCGCTCGTTCCTGGCGGCCCCGCTCAAGTACTCGCGGATCTCGTCGCGCTACACGATGTCGCGCATGCACCCGCTCCTGCACGAGCGCCGGCCGCACGAGGGCGTCGACTACGCGGCACCGGTCGGCACCCCGGTCTGGGCGGTCTCCGACGGCGAGGTGATCTTCGTCGGCTGGAGCGGTGGCTTCGGACAGATGGTCCGGATCAAGCACCGCAACGGCTTCATGTCGAGCTACGCGCACCTGTCGCGCTTCGCGCGCGGTCTCTACGTCGGGCAGCACGTCGCACAGAAGCAGCTGCTCGGCTTCGTGGGCGCGACCGGACTCGCGACCGGCCCGCACCTCGACTTCCGGCTGGCGCAGAACGGCCGCTTCGTCGACCCGCTGCGCCTGCACATGGAAGCGGGTGACCCGGTGCCGCCGCGCTCGCGCTCGCGCTTCCTGAAGCTGCGCGAGGAGCGCCTGTCCGAGCTGCAGGCCGCGCACCCGGCGATCGTCCTCGACGCCGCGATGTGACTCGCCGCCCCGCGGCGGGTCTCACGCCTCCTGGCGCGCGATGATCACGGCCACGATCGCGTCGCCGAAGACGTTCGCGACCGTGCGGAACGTGTCTAGGAAGCGGTCGATCGTGAGCAGCAGGCCCACCGACTCACTCGGCAGCCCGACCGCCTGCAGCACCACGATCATGGTGACCATGCCCGCCGAGGGAATGCCGGGCGCGCCGATCGCGGTGGCGATCGCGATGATGAACACCACGATCTGGCCCCCGAGCCCCAGCTGGATGCCGTAGAGCGAGGCCACGAACACGGCCGCCACCGCCTCGTAGAGCGCGGTCCCGTCGCTGTTCACGGTGGCCCCGAGCGGCAGCACGAAGCTCGCGATCCGGCGCGGCACGCCCAGGTTCTCCTCGACACACTTCTGTGACACCGGCAGCGTGGCCGCGCTCGAGCTGGTGGTGAACGCCACGACCAGCGCCTCGCGCATGCCCGAGAGCAGCTCGCGCGGGCCCGTGCCCGCCATCGCCCAGCACATCAGCGGCAGGGTCACCAGTGAGTGGAAGGTGGTGGCGCCGATTACCACCACCGAGAACGCCGCCAGGTTGTCGACGATCACGCGGAAACCGACGGTCGCCACCAGGTTCCCGACCAGCGCCATGATCCCGACCGGCGCGAGCCGCACGAACCAGCCGATGATCGCGATCACGGCCGCCGAGGCGCCGCCCAGCCACTCGATCACGGGGCGGCCGATCTCGCCCACGTGCAGCAGCGCCATCCCGAACAGGATCGCGAACACCACGATCGGCAGGATCTGACCTTCGGCCAGGGCCGCGACCGGCGTCTGCAGCACCTCGTTCAGCGTGCTGAAGAAGAACTGGCCCAGGCTGGGCGGGCCGTGCACCGGCGCGGTCGCCGTGCCGACCGACTCGTGGAAGAACTGGGTCTGGGCCAGGTCGCTGCCCACCCCCGGCTGTACCCAGTTCACGAGCGCGAGACCCGTGACCGCCGCCAGGACCATCGTAAGCAGATACAAGAGGATGGTGCGCGACCCGAGCCGGCCGAGCTCACGCGCGCCCTCCATGTTGGCCACGCCGTGCGAGATGGAGAGCAGGATCATGGGCGCGATCAGCATCTTCAAAAGCCCGATGAAGAGCTTGCCCACGTTCTTCATCGCGTCGGCGGTGTCGGGCGAGAGCCAGCCCAGCGCCACGGCGCGGCCGAAAGCCACACCGAGCAGCGTTCCGCAGAGGATCTGCCAGTTCAGCGAGACGCGGCTCGAGAGACCGAAGGTCAGGAACGCCGCGGCAAACAGCGTCCAGGCGAGCGCCGAGCGCCCGGCGGCGAGCGCCGCGGCCGACGCGGCCAGCGCGGCCGCGATCCCCATCCCCGCCGGCACCCTCGGCAAAGCGCGCGCAGCATACCACCGCGATGAAATACACTCCGCCGATGAATCCCCAGCGCTTCCGCGAGCTGGCCGAGGAGCTGGCGGCCGGCGACCCCGAGCTCTGCCAGCGCCTGCGCCGGGCCGAAGCCGCGGCGCTGGCGCTGCGCGACCGGGTCTCGGAAGCGGTCGAGACATTCCGGAAGCGCGCGGCGGAGCTGGGCGCGAGCCAGCTCTGCGACGTGGCGGTCACACCGGTCGAGCTCGACGAGAAGCACGTCGACGCGATGAGCTTCCGGGTCACGCGCGGTCGCTGGCAGCTCCTGTGCGTGGCGGTGGCGAGCGGCCCGGGCAAGTTCCGGGTGGTGGGGCCGTTCCAGCGCGGCAAGACCGAGGGTCCGTGCGGGAACGCCGGGCTCGCGGGCCCGGAGCTCGAGTCACTGGTCGAGGAGCGCCTGGCGGCGCTGCTGCGCGAGGCCGCGGGCGCTTGAACGAGCGGATCCGGGTGCGCGTGGGCAGCCGCAACGCGGCGAAGCTCGAGGCGGTGCGCCGCGGGCTCTTGCCCTTCTTTGCCGCGGTCGAGGTGGTGGGCTGCGACGCCCCGAGCGGCGTTGACCCGCAGCCGCTGGGCTTCGCCGAGATCGTCGCCGGCGCGCGCAACCGCGCCCGCACGAGTCACTCGAGTGACTTCGAGCTGGCAGCGGGGATCGAGGACGGGCTGATCCGGGTCGACGAGGTCGCGACCGGCTGGCTCAACGTCGGCTGCTGCGTGCTGTTCGACGGCGCGCGCGAAGGGCTGGGCTTCAGCGCCGGCTTCGAGTATCCGCCCGCCTGCGTCGCCGAGGCCACCGCCCGCCCGCGCACGCCGATCGGCGACGCCTTCGACCGCCGCTTCGCGCCGCGCCCCGGCGCGCGCGACCCGGGCACGGGCGCGGGCAACATCGGGCGACTCACCGAAGGCGTGCTGACTCGGGCAGACTATGGCGCGCAAGCCGTCACGTGCGCCTGGGTGCGCTTCCTGCATCCCACGCTCTACGCAGGAGAACGGGCATGAGCCTCACTCGCGAAGATCCGCGCCTGTCGCGGCCGGCCGAGGACGTCGGGCAGCTCGTCGAGTACTTCCGCGAAGGCGAGACCGCACGCGCCGACTGGCGCGTGGGCACCGAGCACGAGAAGCTCGGCCTCTACGCGAAGACCCTGAAGCCGATCCCGTACGACGGTGAGAAGGGCATCCACGCGCTGCTCTCGGCGATCGAGACCCGCCACGGCTGGAAGCCGCTGACCGACGCCGGTCGGCTGGTCGGCCTGGAGCGCGACGGTCGCACGATCACGCTCGAGCCGGGCGGCCAGCTCGAGCTCTCGGGCGCGCCGGTCGCGAGCCTGCACGAGACCGAGCGCGAGTTCCGCGAGCACATCGCCGAAGTGAACGAGGTCTCGAAGGAGCTCGGCCTGGTCTGGCTGGGCCTGGGTCTGCACCCGCTCGCGCCGGTCTCGGAGCTGCCGCGCATGCCGCGCGAGCGCCACCAGATCATGCGCGAGTATCTGGGTGCGCGAGACACTCTGGGTCTGCACATGATGCACGCCACGGCCGGCGTGCAGGCCAACTTCGACTTCGCCGACGAGGCCGACGCCGCCCGGAAGCTGCGGCTCGCGCTGGCGGCCTCGCCGGTCTCGACCGCGCTCTTCGCCAACTCACCCTTCAGCGAGGGCAAGCCCAACGGCTTCCAGTCACGCCGCGCCGAGATCTGGAGACACACCGACAACGACCGCTGGAGTCTCTTGCCGTTCGCCTTCGCGCCCGACTTCGGCGAGGGCACGGCCTACCGCAGCTACACCGAGTGGGCGCTCGACGTGCCGATGTTCCTGATCGTGCGCGACGGCCACAGCCTGCCGGCGCGCGGGCTCTCGTTCCGCGAGTTCATGGCCAAGGGGCTCGGCGCGCACAGAGCCACCCTGGCCGACTGGGTCGTGCACCTGACCACGGTCTTCCCCGAGGTGCGCATGAAGCGCGTGATCGAGACGCGCGGCGCCGACGCGGTGCCGGGCGCGCAGGTCGTGGCGCTGCCCGCCTTCTGGAAGGGCCTGCTCTACGACGACGAGGCGCTGGCCGCGGGCCTCGAGCGGCTGGCCCGCTGGAGCCACGCCGACGTGGACGCGCTCCACGCGACCGTGGCGCGGGAAGGACTGCGCGCGAAAGGGCCGGACGCCGCCCTGGTCGAGGTGGCACGCGAGCTGGTCCAGATCTCGCGCCACGGCTTGCAGCGACAGGCGGTCCGGAACGCGTCGGGCCGGGACGAGTCGCTCTATCTCGAGCCTCTGGACCGGATCATCGAGCGCGGTACGAGTCCCGCCGCGCAGCTGCTCGAAGGCTGGAGCGGGCCGTGGCGCCGCGACTTCGGACGCGTGATCGAGCAGGTTAAGTACTGAGCCGGCCGCAACTTTGCTGCAATTGCGCGGTTGACCCCGCAGAGACGCGTCCGATAGGCTACGCGCCGATTCAGGGGAGGATTCGCTCGATGCATCGCCACTTGACCCTTGCTGTTGCTGCCGTGCTCGCGCTCGTCGTCGCGGGGACCGCGGGTTCCGCCAAGGCCCAGAGCCAGGCAGAGTTCAAGCGACAGCTCAAGGCCGAGCAGGTCCTCTACAAGGAGCCGGGACTGATGGAGGTCACCGTGCAGTCGATGCGCGGCATGATGATGCTGACCGGCAACGTCGCGACCGACGACCAGAGCAAGAAGGCCGAAGAGATCATCAAGGGCATGCGCGGCGTGAAGGAAGTCCGGAACCGCATCCGCGTGGGCAAGGTCGACGACTGCTCGGGCGCCAAGGACGCGGACCTGATGGCGAAGGTCGACAAGGAGATCGAGAACGACGAGGAGCTGGCCCAGGCCCGGCGCAAGCTCGACATCTCGGTCAAGGACCGGAACATCTCGCTCAAGGGTGAGCTGAAGGACTACTCACAGGCAGGGTCGCTGGTGAACATGGTCAAGCGCGTGCCCTGCTTCAACTCACTGAACTTCGACGGGCTGGAGTACTGATCATGCGTCGCCACATCACCGCTGCAATCACCGCTCTCTTCGTGGTCGTCTTCGGGCTGGCCGGTGCGGCCAAGGCCCAGAGCCAGGCCGAGTTCAAGCGCGAGCTCAAGGCCATGCAGACCCTCTACAAAGAGCCGGGTCTCATGGAAGTCACCGTGAAGTCGATGCGCGGCATGATGATGCTGACCGGCAACACCGCGACCGACGACCAGAGCAAGAAGGCCGAAGAGATCATCAAGAACATGCGCGGGGTGAAGGAAGTCCGGAACCGCATCCGCGTGGGCAAGGTTGACGACTGCTCGGGCGCCAAGGACGCGGACCTGATGGCGAAGGTCGACAAGGAGATCGAGAACGACGAGGAGCTGGCCCAGGCCCGGCGCAAGCTCGACATCTCGGTCAAGGACCGGAACATCGTGCTGAAGGGCAGCCTGAAGGACTACTCGCAGGCCGGATCGCTGGTCAACATGGTCAAGCGCGTCCCCTGCTTCAACTCCATGAACTTCGACGAGCTCGAGTACTGAAGCCGACCCGAGCTCGCTCCGTCTGCGGGGCCGCGGCCTTGGGTCGCGGCCCCTTTTTCGTTTGACCGGCGGAGCCCGGGCTCTAGCGTTGGCGGCACAGTGAGCGAACCCAAGAAGACCGAGATCGAGATCGGAGGGGAGCGCCTCGAGGTTCCCACTCGCGTCCCGCTATTGCCCGTCCGGAACACCGTGGTGTTCCCCGGCGTGACCCTGCCGCTCTCGGTGGGCCGCGCGGCCTCGCTGGCCGCGGTCCAGGCCGCGGCCCGCACCGGCGGCTTCCTGGCCGTGGTGGCGCAGCGCGCGCCCGAGACCGAGTCGCCCCGGCTCGAAGACCTGTACGCGGTCGGCACGTTGACCAAGATCGTCCACCTGGCCGAGACCGGCTCGGGGATCTCGGTGGCCGTGGTCGGCCTCGCGCGCATCCGCTTGCACTCACTCGAAGAGTCGAGCGGCCACGCCGAGGTCGAGACCGAGGTCCTACCCGACCTGCTCGACCGCACGCCCGAGGCCGAAGCCGCGCGGCGCACCGTGCAGCGACTCGGCAAGGAGCTCGTGTCACTGCGCGACGACATCCCCGACGAGGCGGCGCAGATCCTCGACCGCTTCGACGACCCGGCGCGGCTCGCGGACGTGATCGCCTTCAACGGCACCATGCCGCTGCCCGAGAAGATCGAGCTGCTCGCGCAGCAGGACGTGCTGGCGCGACTGCGCACGCTGATGCGGTATCTCATGCGCGAGATCCGGATCGCGCAGGTGTCGAAGAACTTCGCGGAGCGCGCCGCCGGCGAGATCGGCGAGGACGAGCGCCGCAAGCTCCTGCGCGAGCAGCTGCGCAAGATCCGCTCCGAGCTCGGCGAGAACGACGAGCAGGGCAACGAAGGCGACGAGCTGCGCGACCGGCTCGAGCAGGCCGACCTGCCGCCCGAGGCGCGCGAGGTCGCCGAGCGCGAAGTCGGACGCATCGCGGGCATGCCGACTCACTCGCCCGAGCGTTCGGTCGCGCGCACCTACGTGGAGTGGCTGCTCGACCTGCCCTGGAAGACGCAGACCGAGGACAACCTCGACCTCGCGCACGCGCGCCGCATCCTCGACGAAGACCACTACGACCTCGAGAAGGTGAAGGAGCGCATCCTCGAGTATCTCGCGGTGCGCAAGCTGGTGAACGACCCGAAGGGGCCGATCCTCTGCTTCCTCGGCCCCCCGGGCGTAGGCAAGACGTCGCTGGGCAAGTCGATCGCGCGGGCCATGGGCCGCAAGTTCGTGCGCGCGTCGCTGGGCGGCGTGCGCGACGAGGCCGAGATCCGCGGTCACCGCCGCACCTACGTGGGCGCGCTGCCCGGCCGCATCCTGCAGTCACTCAAGACCGCGGGCACGCGCAACCCGGTGTTCATCCTCGACGAGATCGACAAGGTGGGCATGGACTACCGCGGTGATCCCTCGTCGGCGCTGCTCGAGGTGCTGGATCCAGAGCAGAACTCGAGCTTCAGCGACCACTACGTCGAGGTCCCGTTCGACCTGTCGAAGGTGCTGTTCATCGCCACCGCCAACCGGGCGGACACGATCCCGGCGCCGCTGCTCGACCGCATGGAGATCATCGAGCTGCCGGGCTACACGGCCAGCGAGAAGCTGCGCATCGGGCGCGATCACCTGCTGCCGCGGCAGCTCGCCGAGCACGGCTTGACGCCCGAGTCACTGAAGCTCTCCGACGAGGTGCTGCTGCGCCTGGTCGACGGCTACACGCGCGAGGCGGGCGTGCGCGGCTTCGAACGCCAGATCGCCTCGCTCGTGCGCAAGGCTGCGCTGAAGGTGGCCGAGGGCGGCAAGACCGAGACACTCGGCGTCGAAGACCTGGGCAAGCTGATCGGCCCGGCTCACTTCTCGCCCGAGGTCCGCGAGCACCTCGAGCGCCCCGGCGTGGCCACGGGCCTGGTCTGGACGCCGATCGGCGGCGACCTGGTGTTCGTCGAGTCCGCGAAGATGGAGGGCAAGCCCGAGCTGCAGCTCACCGGCCAGATGGGCGACGTGATGCGCGAGTCGGCCGAGGCCGCGCTCTCCTACGTGCGCACCAACGCCGAGGCCATGGGCATCCCCGCGGATGCGTTCGAGAAGAGCCGCATCCACGTGCACGTGCCGGCGGGCGGACAGCCCAAGGATGGACCCTCGGCAGGAGTCACCATGGTCGTGTCACTCGCGAGCCTGCTCACCGGCAAGCCCGTGCGCGACGACGTGGCGATGACCGGCGAGATCACCCTGCGCGGCCAGGTGCTGCCGGTGGGTGGCATCAAGGGCAAGGTGCTGGCGGCGCACCGCGCGGGCATCAAGGAGCTGATCCTGCCCAAGCGCAACGCCAAGGATCTGGAAGAGGTCCCGGCCGAGGTGCTGTCGCAGTTCAAGATCCACCTGGTCGACCAGTCGATCGACGCGGTGCGCGAAGCGATCCCGGGCATTGGCTGACGGCGTCGCGCTGCTGCGCCTGGGCCGCAGCGACCGGCAGGCCGCGCGCGCGCGCCTGCGCGAGCTCGCGCCCGAGGAGCTGGCGAGTCTCTGCCAGGAGCTCCGCCCCGAGGCGCGCCCTGAGCTGCTCATGTTGATGGAGCGGCCGGAAGACGTGGTGCCGCTCCTGCCCGAGGCCGAGCTGGTGCACACGGTGCGCGCCGGCGGCATGACCGAAGCGGCCTGGCTGCTCGAGATCGCCACGCGCGAGCAGCGCGTGGCCTGCTTCGACCTCGACTGCTGGAATGGCGCCGAGCTGCTCGTGCCGCGCGTGCAGGAGTGGCTCGATGCGCTGGTCGAGGCCGGACGACCCACGCTGGTGAAGGCGCTTTCCGAGATCGATCTCGAGCTCCTGATCCTGGCGCTGCGCGCCGAGGCGGCGGTGGCCGTGGTGAGCAAGGAGGAGACTCCGCCCGAAGGCTGGTTCACGCCCGACGGCGTGGTGTACTTCGGCGTGCTCTCCGACCACAGCCCGCACCGCGTGAACGAGATCGTACAGTCACTCTTGGAGGGCGCGCCTGCGCTCTACTGGCAGCTGGTCTACGGTGCGCTGTTCGAGAGCCCGAGCGAGTGCGACGAAGAGGCGCTGCGCTGGCGCACGAACCGGCTCGCCGACCTGGGCTTCCCCGACCGCGAGCAGGCGATGCGCGTGTATCGGCCGCTCGCGCCCGAGAAGGTGCGCGACTGGACCCCGGGCTCCGAGTCGGGCGCGCTGGTCCGGGCCGAGTCACTGCCGCGCCAGCTGCGCGGCTCGCTGCTCGGCGAGGCGCTGCTGCAGCTGCCCGAGCACCAGGCTGCCGACGTGCTCGGCTACGTGCTGGGCGTCGCGAACTCACTCGCGGTGGCCGACGGGCTGTCGCTCTCGGAGCCCGAGTCCGTGCCCCGCGCGCTCGAGAAGGCGGTCCGCGGCATCGACGCGGGGCTGCGCGAGCTGTCGCGCGCGCGCGGCGAGCCGCCGGCGCGCGTGCTCGAGCGCACGGCGCCGCTCGATTTGTTCCGCGTCGCGGCGACGAGCGATCCGGCGCTGCGCGCGCGCGCGCCGGCGCCCGAGGCCGTGGAGTCCGAGCCCGATGGCGACTGACGCGCTGCCGCCCAGCGCGCGACTCACACCTGCGCTGCAGCTATCTCTCTTGCTCGTCTTCGGCGTCTCGACCTCGGCGTTCGTGCTCTTGATCGAGAGCGACGGTCAGTCGCTCGTCGACCTCTTGCTGATGGCGAGCTCGCTCGGGGCGCTCGTGACTGCCGGGCTCTGGCTGTGGTGGCTCGCCGCTCGGCGCAGCCGCGGCTGGGGCTGGGCGATCGGGCTCACGCTCCTGATCCCCTACGTGAACTTCGTGGTCGCCACCATGTTCGCCCGCCGCTACTGGCGCGACGGGGCGCGCGCCCCGGCGCTGCTCGCGCTCGCCGGCATGTTCGGCCAGACGCTGGCCGCCGTGCGCATGATCGCGCCGCAGATCACGGGGCCGGTCTGAACTCGCGTCCGAGCACGCCGAACAGGTTGACCAGGATCCGGTAGGTGAGTCCCCAGACCGTGTAGCGCTCGTAGCGCACGGCGGGAAACACCACCTTCTGTGACTCGCGCGAGATCGTGTAGTCGACCGCCGAGTCGGGGTGGAGCAGCCAGGTCACCGGGATCCAGACCGTCGACTGCACCTCGCGGTTGGGCGTGAGCGCGGGGCGGCGGTCGATCTGGTAGACGAACGGCGAGACCACGAGCGAGCCGGCGCGCGTGTTGGCGAAGTCGTCGAGCCGGGCGAACGGCGTGCCCAGCTCGAGTCCGACCTCCTCGCGCGTCTCGCGGCTCGAGGTGGCGGCCAGGTCGGAGTCGCGCGGGTCGCGTCGCCCGCCCGGGAACGCCATGTGACCCGACCAGGGGTCGCCCTCGCGCAGCGCGCGCTCGATGAACAAGAGCTCGGCATCGCCCGAGGCGTTCGCCAGAAACACGAGCGCCACCGCGGCCGCGCCCGGCACGCCTGCCGGCGCCGCCTCGAGCTTGGGCTGATGGGCCGCCAGCTTCGCGCGAATCTCCGCGATCCCCAAGCGTTCCTCGGCCATCGCTACCCCTCGATGCAATCGTACCCGAGCGGGCTATGCTGCCGCGCCGTGAGCTACATCCTGGTCACGAACGACGACGGCGTGGATTCGCCGGCGCTGTTGCCGCTGGTGCACGCGCTCCGCCCCCTGGGCGAGATCCGCGTGGCGGTGCCCGCGCGCGAGCGCAGCTGGATCGGCAAGGCGATCTCGCGCTGGGACGAGCTCAAGGTCGAACGGCTGGTGCGCGACGGGATCGAGCTCCTGACCGTGGACGGCAACCCCGCCGATTGCACGAATCTCGCAGTCCACTCACTCTTCGGCGCGCGCCCGGAGCTGGTGGTCTCGGGTGTGAACATTGGCCTCAACGTCGGCCTCGGCTTCTTCCTGTCGAGCGGAACGGTGGGCGCTGCGATGGAGGGCTGGATCGCGGGCATCCCCGCGATCGCGCTCTCGGTCGGACGCATCGGCGAGGACCGCGAGTGGAAGCGCGCCGCGGTGCGCGACGTCGATCACCCGGTCTGGCAGCGCGCCGCGCGCGTCGGCGCCGCGGTCGTGCGCGATCTGCGCGAGGCCGGCTACCCCGAGGACGTCGATCTCTTCTCGGTGAACTGGCCCGCGAGTGCCGACGTCGACGCGCAGCGCGCGCTGACGGAGCTCGCGGTCGTCGGCTACGACCGACTCTTTCGCAAGAAGAGCGAGAGCGTGTACGTGCACGACTTCGACGGCGCGCTGCGCGACGTCGAGTCGGTGCCAGCGACGAGCGACATCGCCGTCGTGAAGAGCGGCCGGGTGTCCATCACCCCGATCCGCCTCGCGCACACCGCACAAATTTCCAAGGCGCTCCGTTCAAAGCTCGAGCGAACGTGAGCCAACGCACGCACTCGATTTAGGAAGTGCGCGCTTCTCGCGAAGTTTCATTGACACGGGCGCCTCACTCGAATACTTACCGAGTGGAGGAGCGTCGCACCGAGGGCCACGGAGCACCGCACCCGGGGGGTCGTCACGGACGCACGCAGGATCGCCTTCATCAACGAGAAAGGCGGAAGCTGCAAGACGACCCTCGCCTCGAACATCGGTGACTTTCTTGCACGCGAGCGCGGCAAGCGCGTGCTGCTCGTCGATCTCGATCCGCAGGGCCAGCTCGGCAAGGTGCTCGGTGTCGACGTGGGCGCGGCGCGCCGCACCGCGCTCGATCTTCTGCTCGATACCCTGCTCGGTGAATCGACCCGGCCGGCGCTGCCGATCCAGCGCGCCCGGCATCCGTATCTCGACATCGTGCCCTCGAACAAGTCACTGGCGCTGTTCGCGGCTGAGGTGTCGGACCACGGCGGCGACGAGAACTACTGCCTGCGCGCCGCGCTGGAACGCGTTTCGGGGTACGACTTCATCCTGTTCGACGCGCCGCCCTCGTTCGGCGCGATCACGCTGAACGTGTTGCTGGCGGCGAACGAGATCGTGCTGCCGGTGCCGCTCACCTATCTGGCGCTCGACGGCGCGGCCGAGATGACGCGCACGATCGAGATGGTGCGCACGCGCTTCGCGCACCCCGGGCTCGAGATCTCGCTGGTGGTGCCCACCTTCGCGCGCAACACGCGCATGGCCGCAGAGATCCTCGACAAGCTGCGCCAGCACTTCCCGAAGCAGCTCTCCCAGACCGTGCTCGGCTACTCGGTGCTGATCGACGAGGCGCAGAGCCGCGCCAAGACCATCTTCGAGTACGCGCCGCGCTCGACCGCGGCGCGCTGGCTCGCCGCGGTGAGCGACGAGCTGGTGGAGCGCGAGCCGGTGCGGATGCGGCGATGAGTCACGACGAGCTGCAGCAGAGCGCCGGGCCGTCGTTGGGATCCGATCCCTTCACCCAGGGCGATGGCACCGTTCCCTATCTCATCCGAGTGCGCGAGCGCAGCATGCGGCGCGTGGCCGAGCCCGCGTCGGTCGCGCCGCGTGCCGAGTCCGCCCGGCCACCGGCCGAGACACCCGATCTCGGCCCGCCGGTGCCCGAGCTGCCGAGCTTCGAGGAGCGCGACGAATCCGCGGGCGTGCTCGACCGGCTGGCGGGGCTCCTGCTCAGCGCCGACGACGAGGAGCGACTGAGTCAGCTCGCAGGCACGCTCGGTGGCCGCTCCTACGACGACTTCGGGCTCTCGCCGAAGGTGGCGCGCCGCGCGCTCGCCTTCTTCAAGCTGCTCTACAAATACTGGTTCCGGGTCGAGAGCACGGGTCACGAGCGCATTCCGGAGAAGGAAGGGGCGATCCTGGCCGCGAACCACGGCGGCCTCTTGCCGTTCGACGCCACGATGATCGTCAGTGACTGCATGCTGGCCGGTCACCCGCCGCGCCTGGTCCGCACCGTGGTCGATCGCTGGGCGGGCTCGCTGCCGTTCGTGAACGTCTTCTACGCGCGCGTGGGACAGATCATCGGCAGCCGCGACAACGTGCGCGAGCTTCTGCGCCAGAAGCAGCTGGTCATGATCTTCCCCGAGGGCATGGCCGGCATCAAGAAGCGCGCCGCCGAGCGCTACGTGCTGCAGCCCTTCCACCTGGGCTTCGTCGAGGAGTCACTGCGCCACCGCGTGCCGATCATCCCCGTCGCCGTGGTCGGAGCCGACGACCAGGCGCCGGTGCTGTGGGATCTGCAGCCGCTGGCGAAGCTTCTGGGGCTGCCCTTCTTCCCGATCACGCCGACGTTCCCGCTGTTCGGCCTCTTCGGCCTGTTGCCCTATCCCGTGCGCTACGAGATCGCCTACGGCGAGCCCTTCCGCTTCTACGAGGAGTTTCCGCCCGAGGCGATCGAGGATCTGCACTCCGTCCGCTACATGGCGGAGCGGGTGCGCCGGCGCATCCAGGAGATGGTCGACCAGAGAGTGCTGGACCGGCGCGCCAAGAGACGCTGATGCGCCGCGTGCTCTTGACTCATGCCGAGTCACCCGTAGGACGGCGGGTGGTGAAGGCGCTCTTCCACGACCCGGACGTGGCGCTGGTGCTGGCGCTCGGCACGGCTCCCGAGCCGACTTACCTGGCGCCCTACAGGGGCAAGGTCGCCTACCAGCGCCTCGACCTCGCCAAGGCGAGACACTTGCAGAGCTTCCTCCACTCCGAGCGCTTCGCGCGCGCGCGCCCGGATTCGGTGATCCACCTGCCGTTCGCCAGCGAGCGCGCCGGCGAGCGCACGCCGGGCGGCGTGCACGCGCTCGTATCCGAGACCCGGCGGCTGGTCGAGGAGTGCGCCGAGAAGAGCCAGATCGAGCGGCTGGTGTATCTGTCGTCGGTGTTCGTGTACGACCCCGAGCCGGGCAACGGCAACGTGGTGGGCGAAGGACAGCTCTTGGGCTTCGACGGTGAGGGCGACTCACTGGTGCGCGCCTGGATCGACGCCGACCTCGTGTGTCAGGGCGAGCTGCACGGCCAGGCGCTGTGCGTGACCATCCTGCGCGCGGCCACGATCGTGACCGAGGCGGGCGAATTCCTGAACTCACCGCCGCTCCACCGGCGCGATCACGCCACCGGCTACGACCCGATGGTCGCCGTGGTCTCCGATCGCGACGTCGCGCGCGCGCTGGTGCTGGCGCTGCACGCGGACCGGCCCGGCATCTACAACATCGCCGGCCGCGACGTGTTTCCGCGCTCGCAGCTCGCGCGCAGCGGCGGCGCGTTCGGCTTCGTCGAGCGCTGGCTCGGCCGGGCCGCACCCGGGCAGAGCTACGATCGCTACGGGATCGTGCCCTCGGCGCGGCTCGCGCACGAGGCGCTCGGCTTCGAGCCGCAATACCGGATCGAGCTGCGCGGCTCAGGGAGCGCGCGCCGGATCGAGACCGTGCGCAGTCGCTAGCTCGCCGAACACGCCGAGCTCCGAAGCGCCGCGCCACGCGCCCACGCCGGGCTCAGACGTCCTGCAGGTCGGGAGCGTCGGCGTCCGCGCGCTCGGCGTCGGCGCCATCGGCGAGCTCGTCGAGCGGCGGCTCGTCCGCCAGCTCGGGCGTTGCATCGCCGTCGAGCTCGTCGGCCTTGCCGTCGTCTTCGAGCGCGAGTGACTCGGCGGGCTCCGGCGCGTCTTCGAAGGCCAGCTCGAGCGGGGCGTCGGGCGGCGCCAGGAGCTCGACGCGCGGGCCCTCGGAGAGGATCTGGTACTGCTCGGGGTGATAGGCGGGCATGGCCTCGACCACGACCTCGCGCCCGATCCGTTCGCCGGTCTTGGCCAGGCCTTCGGCGCCCACGCCGAGCAGGATGTCGGTCACGGTCGGATGCGCCTGGATGCGCAGCGTGGCGCCGTACAAGTAAGTCGCGGCCTTGGGCAGATCGCGGAAGATCCGGTTCGAGATCGTCGCGGCCGACTGCAGGTAGCCCTTGCCCTCGCAGGTCGCGCAGGGCATGCACAGCTGCTGCTCGAGTGACTCGCGGGTGCGCTTGCGCGTCATCTCGACCAGGCCGAGCTCCGAGATCTTCAGGATGTTGACCTTGGCCTTGTCTTCGCGCAGCGCCTCGGACAGCGCGCGGTAGACCTTCTCGCGGTTGCCCGCGCTCTCCATGTCGATCAGGTCGAGGATGATCAGGCCGCCCAGGTTGCGGAAGCGCAGCTGGTGCACGATCTCGCGCACCGCCTCGAGATTGGTCTTGAGGATCGTGTCCTCGAGGTTGCGGCCGCGCCCGCCGGTGTAGCGGCCGGTGTTCACGTCGACGGCGGTCAGCGCTTCGCCCTGGTCGAAGATCAGGTAGCCGCCGGACTTCAGCCAGACCTTGCGGCCGAGGCCCTCCTCGATCTCCTGCTCGATGCGCAGCGCGTCGAACATCGGCCGGCGGTGGTTGTAGTACGTGATGCGCGGCCGCGGCGAGGCCATGAAGCGCTGCACGAACGCCTGCATCTCGGCATAGGCGTCGGGATCGTCGACCACGATCATCTTGGTCTCGTGCGAGGCCATGTCGCGCAGCACGCGCAGGTGCAGCGCCGGCTCGGAGTAGACCAGCGCCGGCACGTCGCGCAGCGAGTCGCGCCGCTTCTGAATCTCTGCCCAGAGGTCGGTGAGATAGTCGATGTCGGCCTTGATGTCGGCCTCCGACACGCCGTGCGAGACGGTGCGCACGATGAAGCCGAGCTCGCGCGGGCGCAGCTTCTCGACCAGCGCGCGCAGCCGGCGGCGCTCGCGGTCGCTCTCGATCCGGCGCGACACGCCCACACGGCTGACCCACGGCATCAGCACCAGGTGCCGGCCGGGCAGCGAGATGCGCGAGGTGATGCGCGCGCCCTTGGTGCCGAGCGGCTCCTTCGAGACCTGCACGACGACCTCGCGGCCCTCTTGCAGCACGTCCTCGATCTGCGGCGGGGCGCCACGACGACCGCGGTGGTTGCGACCGTGGCCGTTGCCCTCGTCGTCGAGATCGGCTTCGTCCAGGTCGGAGCGGTAGTCGCCCACGTACAGGAAGCCGGCCCGCTCCAGGCCGATGTCCACGAACGCGGCCTGCATGCCGGGCAGGACGCGAGTGACTCTACCCTTGTAGATCCCCCCGACGACGTCGCGCTCGTTCGCCCGCTCGATGTGGAGCTCGACGATCTTGTCGGATTCGCGCACGGCGACCCGCGTCTCGCGCGGGCCGACGTTCACGAAGAGTTCGTTTCGCATTCAAAATCCCCTCGGGGTGCACCCGTGCGGCTCCGCGAACGCAGTCCAAGTCAGCGGCGGAGGCGAGGCGCACCGCAATAAACGGTGATGAAGGTCGACTCGAGGCCGAGACGGGACCGACGCTCGAAAAAGCGTGTTCGGCCAACGCGTCCCTCCTGAGCCGGGCAGCTAGGACCCGGTACCTAAAACCCCCGCGGCGGGATTCCCGGATTCGGACTCGCCAAAAATGTCGGAGGTCTCACCGGACCGTAAAGCAAGCGTGCCAGCCGGTCAATGCACAGTTCCGCCAGGGGGTTGCCGGTCGGGGCCTCCCTCCGCTCCGGTCCGTGGAACGAAAGCGATGTAGTGGCTAACGTACCCGGCCATGCTGGACGCGGCCGTCCTCGTGCTGAACCGGTCTTTTCTGCCGATTCACGTCACGTCGGTGCGCCGCGCTTTCGTGCTCCTGTATCAGGGGCTCGCCAAGGCCGTCGACGACCGCTACGACACGTACGATTTCGACGCCTGGCGCCACGAGGCGGTGCGCAACGACGATGCTTCGATCGGCACCGTCGCGGGTCGCATCCGCATCCCGCGAGTCATTCAGCTCGCGCTCTTCGACCGTGTTCCGCGCAGACACGTGCGCTTTTCGCGCACGAACATCTACGCGCGCGATCGCAATACGTGTCAGTATTGTGGTCGGCGCAAGACACGTGCGGAGCTCAACCTCGACCACGTGATCCCGCGCTCGCAGGGGGGGCGAACGACTTGGGAGAACGTGGTCTGCAGCTGCGTGGAGTGCAATCGGCACAAGGGAGGTCGCACGCCGCGCCAGGCGCGGATGCGATTGTTCCGCGCGCCGCAGCGTCCGCGCTGGACACCGATCGTTGGCATGGTCCCCCCAGGACAAACTCACCCCGAATGGGGTCCATTCTTGTCGATCCTGGATGCGCCGGACCGGAACACCGAGCTGGCTGAGCACTAGACGCGGCGAGCCCGCGCTGTCGGGACGCGGCGACGACGTCGCCGTGACACCGCCCAGTGTTGCCCGGATTTGGGCCGTGGGCGGCGGCAAGGGCGGCATCGGCAAGAGCTTCCTGGTCGCGAACCTCGCCACCGTCGCGGCGCGCTCGGGCCGGCGCGTGATCCTGATCGACGCCGATCTCGGTGGTGCCAACCTGCACACCTGCCTGGGCGTGCGCGCCGGCGAGCGCGTGTCACTCAGTGACTACTTCGAGGACCGCGTCGCCGATCTCGACAAGGTGGCGATCGAGACGCCGATCCCCGGGCTGCGGCTGATCCTGGGCGCGCTGGGTCACACCGGCAAGGCCGAGACCACGCAGGAGCAGCGCGCGCAGCTCCTGCGCGCGGTGCGCCGGCTGCCGGCGGACCTCGTGATCTTCGACCTGGCGGCGGGCACCGACCGCTCGACGATCGACTTCTTCCTCGAGGCCGACGACGGCTTCGTGGTCACCACGCCCGAGCCCACGGCGATCGAGAACGCCTACTCGTTCCTGCGCGCCGCGTTCTACCGGCGGCTGGCCTCGGCGCTCAACGAGTCGAACGTGCGCGAGCTGATCCGCGTGGCCATGGACCAGCGCAACGAGCGCGGCATCCGCACGCCCGGCGACCTGTTGCTCGCGATCGAGCAGATCGACCGCGGCGAAGCCGAGCGCTTCCGGCGCGTGCTCGAGTCCTTCCGGCCGCACTTGGTGGTGAACCAGGTGCGCGACACGGAAGAGGTGAAGATGGGCTTCTCGATCACGAGCGTGTGCAAGAAGTACTTCGGCATCGACATCGACTACGCCGGCTACATCTGCTTCGATGACAACGTCTGGCGCTCGGTGAAGGACCGCCGTCCGCTCGTGCTCGCGTATCCGACCTCGGACGGCGCGCTCTACGTGCGGCGCATCGTCAAGAAACTCCTGGGGGCCTGATGGTCCGGCCGCTCGCCGAGCAGAGCTACTACGAGCTGTTGGAAGCAGCGCCGGAGGGGACTCCGCAGCAGATCGAGCGCGCCTACCGGATCGCGCGCGCGACTTACGCGCCGTCCTCGACCGCGGTCTACTCGGTGTTCAGCGCCGACGAGTGTGCCGCGATCCTGCGCCGGATCGAGGAAGCCTGGGCAGTGCTCTCCGATGCGCGCCTGCGCCGCGAGTACGACGCGCGCCTGCGCCGCAGTGAGCCGCGGCCGGGCGTGCCCACCACGCCGGCGCCTCCGGTCGCCACGCTGACTCGCGAGCGCGAACGAGAGCGCGAGCGGCCGCCCGCGCCGGCGCCGCCGCTCCGGCCGGCGGCGCACGAGGCGGACCTCGACGCCTCGATCGCGCCCGACAACGGCATCTTCGACGGCGACGTGCTGCGCCGCATCCGCGTGTCACTCGGGATCGAGCTCGAGGAGATCTCGGCCACCACCAAGATCAACGACAACCACCTGCGCGCGATCGAGGGCAATCACTACGAGCTCCTGCCGCCGCCGGTGTATCTGCGCGGCTTCCTGAAGCAGTACGCCAAGTGCCTGTCGCTCGATCCCAACCACGTCGCGGACAGCTACACTGCGCGCATGCGGGAGAGCTCCGCCAGGCGCGGCTGATGGACCCCGTCACCACCCCCGAGCGCGCGCGCCGGCTCGCGCGCGTGTTGATCTCGGACGTCGCGGCGTACGCGGGCGACCAGGTGCGGATCGGGCTCGAGAAGGACGATCTGTTCGAGCGCCTGGCCTCCGAGATCGCGCGCGCGCGCCTCTTCTACCTGCACCACGTCGACGCGTGTGTCGCGGAGCGCGCGCGCCTCTTCGACCACGCGCTCGTCGACGTGTTGGTCTACCGCAACCGGCGCGTCCAGACCCACATCTGGTGAGCTTCGAGCACCGCGTGCCCCCCGAGCTCGCCGGCCAGCGACTCGACGCGGCGCTCGCCAAGCTCGAGCCGAGCCTCTCGCGCGCGCAGGTGCGCAGGCTGATCGAGGCGGGCGAGGTCACCGTGTCCGGCGCGCTGGTGAAGCCCGCGCATCGGCTGCGGGCGGGCGAGGCGATCGCCGGTCGGGTGCCCGAGCCGGAGCCGACGGAAGTCATGGCCGAGGAGCTGCCGCTCGCGGTCCTGTTCGAGGACGGCGACGTGGTGGTGATCGACAAGCCGGCGGGCCTGGTCGTGCACCCCGCCCCGGGTCACTCGGGCGGCACTCTGGTGAACGCGCTCTTGCACCACTGCCGCGACCTGTCCGGGGTGGGCGGCGAGCTGCGCCCTGGCATCGTGCACCGGCTCGACAAGGATACGAGCGGAGTATTGGTGGTGGCGAAGAACGACGCGGCGCACCGCTCGCTCGCGGCGCAGTTCAAGGCGCACAGCGTGCTGCGCGAGTATCTCGCGCTGGTGCGCGGCAGCCCGCGCGCAGAGAGCGGCACGATCGAGGCGGCGATCGGCCGCCACCCCACCGACCGCAAGCGCATGAGCACGAAGACACGGCGCGGGCGCGCGGCGCTGACTCACTACAAGGTCGAGGAGCGGCTGCGCGGCGCGACGCTCCTGCGGGTGCGGCTCGGCACCGGCCGCACCCACCAGGTGCGCGTCCACCTGTCGTCGATCGGGCTCGCGATCCTGGGCGATCCGGTCTACGGCGGCGGCCGCGCGCCGGGCGTCGAGCTGGGGCTGCGCCGCCAGGCGCTCCACGCCGCGGTGTTGGGCTTCACGCACCCGCGCAGCGGCGACGCGCTGCGCTTCGAGTCGCCCTTGCCCGCCGACCTGGCACGCGCGCTCGAGGCGCTGCGGTGAGCGAGTCACCTTTCCTGCGCGCGCCGGGCTTCGAGGCCTTGGGCATCGAGCACGGCTTCGGCATGCGCGGCTCGGCCGAGGCGGCTCCCGCGGGCGTGGCGCTGCCCAGGCAGGTGCACGGAGTCACCTTGGTGCGGGCGCCGTTCGCGGGCAAGCCTGAGGCCGACGCCGCCTGGAGCTCCGTGCCCGGGGTCGCCGTCGGCGTGGTCACCGCCGACTGCGTGCCGATCCTGGTCGCGCACCGCGACGGCCGCTTCGCCGCCGCGATCCACGCCGGCTGGCGCGGCAGCGCGGGTCGGATCGGCGCACTCAGCGTGCGGGCACTCTGTCGTGAGACCGGGGTGCGACCGGGGGAGCTCATCGCCGCGATCGGCCCCCACATCGGCCCGTGCTGCTACGAGGTCGACCTACCGGTCATGGCGGCGATCCCGGAGCGCAGTGTGTTTCGTGCGGCGCGCCCGGGTCACGCCATGCTGGACTTGTTCGCCTTGAACCGGCTCCAGCTGGTGGGCGCGGGCGTGCCCGCGCGCGCGATCGAACGCGTGGGCGGCTGCACCGCCTGTGACTCGGCCCGCTACTTCAGCTACCGCCGCGACAAGGTCGCCGGTCGGCTGCTCCACTTCGTGCGCGCTCAACCTCGTCCGGGCTGAGCCCGAAGAGAGTCGGGTCTCCCCCGCACTCACTTCGAAGCCGGATGAATCTCACCGAGCTCAAGACGAAGAGCGCGAGCGAGCTCGCCGCGCTCGCCGAGGCCGCGGGACTCGACGGCCCGGGGGGCATGCGCAAGCAGGAGCTGATCTTCGCGCTGCTGTCCAAGCACGGCGAAGGCCAGCCCGAGATCGAAGCCTCCGGCGTGCTCGAGAAGCTGCCCGACGGCTTCGGCTTCCTGCGCTCTGCCGAAGCCAGCTATCTGCCCGGGCCCGACGACGTGTACGTGTCGAACGCGCAGATCCGCAAGTTCAACCTGCAGACGGGTGACTCGCTCTCGGGCCTGATCCGCGCGCCGCGCGAGGGCGAGCGCTACTTCGCGCTACAGGAGATCCGCAGCCTGAACTTCGCGCCGCCCGAGGCAGCGCGCCGCCGCATCAGCTTCGACTCACTCACCGCGCTCTATCCCAACCAGCGCTTCCGGCTGCAGACCACGCCGCAGAAGCTCACCACACGAACCGTCGACCTGATCGCGCCGATCGGCAAGGGCCAGCGTGCCCTGATCGTGTCTCCGCCGAAGGCCGGCAAGACCATGCTCCTGCAGGACCTCGCCAACGCGATCGCCACCAATCACCCCGAGGCGATCGTGATCGTGCTCCTGATCGACGAGCGCCCCGAAGAGGTCACCGACTTCCAGCGCCACGTGAAGGCCGAGGTGGTCTCGTCCACGTTCGACGAGCCCGCCGCGCGCCACGTGCAGGTGGCCGACATGGTGATCGAGAAGGCCCGGCGCCTGGTCGAGCACGGGCGCGACGTGGTGATCCTGCTCGACTCGGTGACTCGCCTGGCGCGCGCCCACAACTCGGTGATTCCCCATTCCGGCAAGGTGCTGTCGGGCGGCGTCGACGCGAACGCACTGCAAAAGCCCAAGCGCTTCTTCGGGGCCGCCCGCAACATCGAGGAAGGCGGCAGCCTGACGCTGATCGGCACGGCGCTGGTCGACACCGGCTCGCGCATGGACGAGGTGATCTTCGAGGAGTTCAAGGGCACCGGGAACTGCGAGATCCACCTCGACCGGAAGCTCGCCGACCGCCGCACCTACCCTGCGATCGACCTCAACAAGAGCTCGACCCGGCGCGAGGAGCTCCTGCTCGACCCCGCCACGGCCGCCAAGATGTGGGTGTTGCGGAAGGTCCTGTCGCCCATGTCCACGGTCGACTCGATGGAGTTCATGCTCGACAAGCTGAAGGCCACGGCCGGGAACGACGAGTTCCTGGCCACGATGTCAGCGAGGTAGCCAGCGCGTCGGTAGGGTGCCCACGCGCTCCAAAGCAGCGCGTGGGTAGGGTGCCCACGCGCTCCAATGTACTCGGCTAGACAGAGGGACCCTCTGGTATTACTGTCGCCGGCCCATGAAGGCCGAAATCCACCCCGAATACAAGCTGGTTCGCGTGCACTGCGCCTGTGGCAACGAGTTCATCACTCGCTCCACGAAGAACTCGATCCGGGTCGAGATCTGCTCGAACTGCCATCCGTTCTTCACCGGCAAGCAGAAGCTCGTGGACACGGCCGGCAAGGTGGATCGCTTCCGACGCCGCTACGAAAAGAAGAGCTGACGGCGCCCTTACGCTTCCCTCCCCTTGCTGGGACCGTCGTGGCCTAGGTTGTCTCGACTGGAAGTCCCAGGATGTTCGAGCGCATTAGCGAAATCGAGGCGCGCTACCAGGAGCTCGAGGATCGCCTCGGTGAGCCGGAGCTCGCGCGCGATCCGGCGAAGCTGCGCGAGCTGACCCAGGAGCTCGCTTCGCTGCGCGAGCTGGTCACGGCCTACCGCGACTGGAAGCGAGTCAGCGGCGAGCTGGCCGAGAACGAGGAGCTCTCGGGCGACGGCGACGCCGAGATTCGCGAGCTGGCCAAGGCCGAGCTGCCGGGGCTGCGCGCGCGCAAGGAGTCACTCGAGCACGAGCTGCGCAAGCTGCTCTCGCCGCGCGACCCGCGCGACCAGAAGAGCGTCGTGATCGAGATCCGCCCGGGCACCGGTGGCGACGAGGCGGCGCTGTTCGCCGCCGACCTGTTCCGCATGTACACGCGCTACGCGCACGGTCGGAAATGGGCGGTCGAGCTGGTCACGCTGACCGAGACCGACGGCGGCGGCGCCAAGGAAGTGATTGCCCACGTGTCGGGCGGCGGCGTCTTCGGGCGGCTCAAGTACGAGAGCGGGGTGCACCGCGTGCAGCGCGTGCCGGTCACCGAGTCGCAAGGCCGCATCCACACCTCGACGGCGACCGTCGCGGTGCTGCCGGAAGCCGACGTCGCCGACATCGAGGTCGACGAGAAAGACCTGCGCATCGACCGCTTCCGCAGCGGCGGGCCCGGCGGGCAGAGCGTGAATACCACCGACTCGGCGATCCGCATCACTCACCTGCCGACGGGCCTGGTCGTTCAGTGTCAGGACGAGAAGTCCCAGCACAAGAACAAGGCCAAGGCGCTGAAGGTGCTGCGCGCGCGCCTGCTCGACCTGGAGCAGACTCGGCTCGACAGCGAGCGCGCCGCGGAGCGCAAAGGCCAGATCGGCACGGGCGACCGGAGCGAGCGCATTCGCACCTACAACTTCCCACAGAACCGGATCACCGATCACCGCGCCGGAGTCACCCTGCACCAGCTCGACCGGGTGATGGAGGGCGAGCTCGACGAGCTGATCGACGCGGTCGCGACCCACCTCGAAGCCGAGGCGCTGCAGCAGCAGGAGGCGGCGCCGTGAGCAGCGCCGACTGGACGCTGATGGAGTTCCTGCGCTGGACCGCCGACTTCTTCAAGCAGCACCAGGTGCCGCAGGCGCGCCTCGACGCCGAGCTCCTGCTCGCACACGTGCTGGGCTCGACGCGCATGGACCTGTATCTCGCGTTCGACAAGCCGCTCGGCGAGGCCGACCGCGCCCGCTACCGCGAGCTGGTGCGGCGCCGCGCCAAGGAGCGCGTGCCGGTGGCTTATCTCGTCGAGCAGCGCGAGTTCTGGTCGCTGCCCTTCCGAGTCACTCCCGACGTCTTGATCCCGCGGCCCGAGACCGAGACCCTGGTGAAGGTGGCACTCGACCAGAAGCCGCAGCGCGTGCTGGAGATCGGCGTCGGGTCGGGCTGCATCGCGGGGGCGCTGGCGCGCGAGCTCGCGTCGGTCGAGATCGTGGCCTGCGACGTCTCTCCCGCCGCGCTCGAGCTGGCGCGCGCGAATTTACAGGCGCTGGGCGTGCTCGAACGGGTCACCCTGGTGGAGGCCCGCGACCTGGCGCAGGTAGCCGGCAGCTTCGATCTCGTGGTCTCGAACCCGCCCTACGTTGCGAGCGGCGAGCTGGCCGGGCTCGCGCCCGAGCTCAGGCACGAGCCGCGGGTCGCCCTCGACGGGGGACCGGACGGGCTCGACGTGATCCGACAGCTCTGCGCAGAGGCGCCCGCGCGGCTGGCCCGACCGGGCGCGATCGCGTTCGAGATCGGCGCCGGGCAGGCGTCCCAAGTCAGTGAGCTTCTGCGCGCGACCGGCGCTGCCGAAGTGGAGTCATTCCCGGACCTCGCCGGCATCCCAAGGGTGATGCTGGCGCACTACGCGGAGAGCTGATGGACCAATTCCGGATCGAAGGGGGCGTTCCGCTGCGCGGCGAGGTCGCGGCCAGCGGCTCGAAGAACTCGACGCTCGCGCTGATGGCGGCGGCGCTCTTGGGCGACGGCGCGGTCACGCTCTCGAACGCACCGCACGTGCGCGACCTGGACACGATGCTGCAGATCCTGAACGGCCTGGGCGTGCGCGCCGGCTGGGAGTCGAGCGACACGCTGCGCATCGAGGGCGGCGAGCCGACCCAGATCGAGGCGCCCTACGATCTGGTCCGCACCATGCGCGCCTCGTTCATGGTGCTGGGACCATTGCTGGCGCGCTGCGGCCACGCGCGCGTGTCACTGCCCGGCGGCTGCGCGATCGGTGCGCGGCCCGTCGACCAGCACCTGAAGGGCATGGCGGCGCTGGGCGCGAAGATCGAGCTCGAGGCCGGCTACGTCGAGGCGCGCGCCGACCGGCTGCGCGGCGGGCGCGTGACCTTCGACATGCGCACCGTGAACGGCACCCAGAACGTGCTGATGGCGGCGTGTCTCGCCGACGGCGTGTCGGAGATCGAGAACGCGGCCTGTGAGCCGGAGGTGTTGGAGCTGATCGAGGTGCTGCGCGCGATGGGCGCGCGCATCGACCAGGCCAGCTCCGAGCACCTGATCGTGCAGGGCGTACCGAGTCTCGCGGGCGTGCGCCACAAGATCGCCGGCGACCGGATCGAGGCGGGCACCCTGCTCGTGTGCGGCGGCATCCTGCCCGGCAGCGACGTGAAGGTCACCGGCATCGCTCCCGAGCACAACAACGTGGTGCTCGAGAAGCTGCGCGAGGCGGGTCTGTCGGTCGAGGTCGGGAGTGACTGGGCGCGCGTGCGCCGTCACGGCAACTTCCGCGGCCTGCGCGTGAAGACCGCTCCGTTTCCAGGCTTCCCCACCGACATGCAGGCGCAGATCATGGCGCTCCTGACCCAGGCCGACGGCGTCTCCGCGATCAGCGAGAACATCTTCGAGAACCGCTTCATGCACGTGCCCGAGCTCGTGCGCCTGGGCGCCGACATCGAGATCGAGGGCAAGACCGCGGTCGTGAACGGACCCTCGCGCCTGTCGGGCGCGCCGGTCATGGCCACCGACCTGCGCGCGAGCGCGTCACTCGTGCTCGCGGGGCTCGCCGCCTCGGGCGAGACGCGCGTGCGGCGCGTGTATCACATCGACCGCGGCTACGAGCGGATCGAGGAGAAGCTGGCGCGCCTGGGCGGGCGCATCCGGCGCGAGGCGGAGTGAGCGTGGCTTCGCTCGAGATCGAGACGCTCGACGCGCGCGCGGCCGACTTCGAGTCGCGCTTCGCCAAGCTCGAGCAGCGCCGCGCCTTCGAGCGCGCCGATCTCGTAGAGAAGGTCGGGGCGCTGGTCGAAGACGTGCGCCAGCGGGGCGACGCGGCCGTGCTGGACGCGATCGAGCGCTTCGACGGATACCGGCTCCAGCCGAGCCAGCTGCGCGTCAGCGCCGAGGAGATCGAGGCCGGGGCGGCGCGCGTCGGCGTCGAAGACACGGCCGCGCTGGCGCTCGCCGCCGAGCGCATCCGCGAGTTCCACGAGCTGCACGTGCCGCGCGGCTGGGACGAAGCCAAGGTGGGCCAGCGGCTCGGCCAGCTGGTGCGGCCGCTCGACTCGGTGGGGCTGTACGTGCCCGGCGGCACCGCGCCGCTCGCCTCGACCACGCTCATGCTCGGCATTCCGGCCGCGGTCGCGGGCGTGCGCACGCGCGCGATGGCCAGCCCCGGCCGCGAGCACCACCCCGCGGTGCTGGCGGCGGCGAAGCTCGCGGGAGTCACCGCGCTCTACCGCGTGGGCGGCGTGCAGGCCGTGGCCGCGCTGGCCTACGGCACCGAGAGCATCGGGCGCGTCGACAAGATCGTCGGCCCCGGCACCGCGCACACGCAGGAGGCGAAGCGCCAGGTGTTCGGGCAGGTGGCGATCGACTCCGAGGCCGGCCCGAGCGAGGTGTTCATCATCGCCGACGAGGCCGCGAACTCCGAGTATCTCGCGGCGGATCTCCTGGCGCAGGCCGAGCACGACGCGCGCGCCAGCGTGGTGCTGGCGACGCCGAGCGAGCAGCGGGTGGCCGAGGTCGCGCAGGCGATCGGCCGGCAGCTCGCCTCGCTGCCGCGCGCGCGCATCGCGAAGGAATCGCTCGCGCGACACAGCGCGCTGATCGTGACTCGCGATCTCGCCCAGGCTTGCGAGCTCGCCAACCGCTACGCCGCCGAGCACCTGCAGCTGTGCACCGTCGATCCCGAGCGCTGGCTGCCGCAGATCCACGCCGCCGGCGCGGTGTTCGTGGGCGAGCTCAGCCCGGTGCCGATCGGCGACTACGTCGCGGGCCCGAGTCACGTGCTGCCCACGGGCGGCACGGCGCGCTTCTTCTCGGTGGTGGGAGTCGAGGACTTCCAGCGCAGGATCAGCCGGATCGAGATCGGGAACCCGCTGTTCGAGAAGCTGGCCCTGGCCGGCAGCCGGCTGGCGCGGCTCGAGGGCCTGGAGGGCCACGCCCGCGCCCTCGAGATCCGGTTGGCCCCGGCCCGCCGCAGCAAGGTGGACCCCAAGACTTAACGCGGGCACCCTACCCTCGCTCAGGAGCAATTCATGGACCGTGCCGCGACCGTGCAACGCAAGACTCGCGAGACCGAGATCGAGATCGAGCTCAAGCTCGATGGCGCGGGCGAGGCGCACGTCGAGACGGGCATCCCCTTCTTCGATCACCTGCTCGACTCGTTCGCGCGTCACGGGCTGTTCGACCTGCGCGTCCGCGCCAAGGGCGACCTGCAGGTCGACCAGCACCACACGGTCGAAGACGTCGGCATCGTCCTCGGCCAGGCCGTGCGCAAGGCGGTCGGCGAGGCCGCCGGCTTGCGTCGCTTCGGCTCGGCCCGCATCCCGATGGCCGACGCGCGCATCCTGGTCGACCTCGACCTGTCGAACCGGCCCTATCTCGTGTACCGCGTTAAGCTGCCGCGCGAGTGGGTCGGGAACTTCGACGCGGCCCTGGTCGAGGACTTCCTGTACGCGTTCACGGTGCACGGGGGCGTCGACCTGCACGTCGAGCGGTCGTACGGCCACAACGTGCACCACATCGTGGAAGGCGTGTTCAAGGGGCTGGGCCGGGCGCTCGACGAGGCCACGACGCGCGACCCGCGCATCCGCGGCGCGCTCTCGACCAAGGGCTCGCTGTGAGCGCGATCGTTCTCGTCGACTACGGCATGGGCAACCTGCGCAGCGTCGAGCGCGCATTCGCGCGCATCGGTCGCGACGTCCGGGTCAGCGATCGGCCGGCGGACGTGCGCGCGGCAGATCGCGTCATTCTTCCGGGGGTCGGCTCGGCGCAGGACTGCATGCGCGCCATGCGCGACAAGGGTCTCGATGACGCAGTTCGCGCGCACATCGCCGCCGGGCGTCCGTATCTCGGAATCTGCCTCGGCCTGCAGGTGCTGCTCGACGAGGCGGACGAGGGCGGCGTCACGCGCTGTCTCGGCGTCATTCCGGGCCGTGTCGAGCGCTTCCCCGAGTCATTCGGGCTGGCCGTTCCGCACATGGGCTGGAATCTCGTGAAGCTCGAGCGGCCGCACCCGGTGCTGTCGGAGGACTACTTCTACTTCGTGCACAGCTATCGGCCGACGCAAGTGCCGCCGGCGGAGTGGCTGGCGCGCACCGACTACGGCGAGTCGTTCGCCTCGGCGATCGGCCACGGCTCGTGCGTCGCCGTGCAGTATCACCCCGAGAAGAGCCAGCGCGCCGGCGCCGAGCTGCTCGAACGCTTCTGCGCCTGGCGACCATGACTCGCGTCGCGGCGGTCCTCGCCGCAGCGCTGCTCTGTCTGGCGTGCGCGGCACCGATCCGCAGCGAGCTCATGACGCCGGACCCACCGCGCGGACTGACCAAGATTGCGCTCCTGCCGCTGCAGACCGATCCGATGGGGCCCGACGTGTCGAAGGTCGCCGTCAACTTCGTGACGGCGCGGATCCAGGACGCGCTCCAGTCCGAGACGCATCTGCGCGTCGTGGATCCTGACAAAGCGGACGCGCTGCTCAGCGGAACGGTGCGGCGCTATCTCGAGCGCGATGGAACTTCGAGCGGCGTGCGGCGACCCGCGTCGGTGTGGATCGTGCTCGAGCTGCGCGACGCCGCCGGCCAGAGCCTGTGGACCGGGACTTACGAGGAGACCCAGCCCGCGCTGTCCGATGACGTCGGCTCGCTGCCGCGCGCCTGGGAGCGCGGCTTCCGCTGGGTGACGGCCGACGATCTGGCGGCGTACGGCGTGCGCGAGCTCGTCCGGGCGCTCGGCCGCGAGGTCGACACGTGGAGCTGATCCCCTCGATCGACCTGCGCGGCGGGCGCGTGGTGCGGCTCGAGCAGGGCGACTACGCGCGCGAGACGGTCTTCGATGCCGACCCCGTGGCGCAGGCGCGGACGTTTGCAGCGGCCGGCGTGACGCGGATCCACGTCGTGGATCTGGATGGCGCCCGCGACGGCGTGGCCGGCAATGACGCGGTCGTGCGCGCGATCCTCGCCGCGTGTCCGGAGACGCGCGTCCAGGTGGCGGGCGGCATCCGCTCGCTGTTGCGCGTCGAGGCCGCGCTGGCCAACGGCGCTGACCGCGTCGTCGTCGGCACAGCCGCGCTGGAAGACCCCGAGTTCGTGCGCGCCGCCGCGTCGAAGTATCCCCAGCGCGTCGTGCTCGGCCTCGACACCCGGAACGGTCGTGTGGCGACGCGCGGCTGGAAGACCCTGTCCGAGCGCACCCAGCTCGACGTACTGCAGCTCTTCGCGGGGGTGCCGTTCGGCGCGATCCTCTACACCGAGATCGGTCGCGATGGTCTGCTGGGCGGGCCCGACGTCGAGGGCACGGCCGCGCTCGCGCGGCGAACGAAGATTCCGGTGATCGCCTCGGGCGGCGTCGGCAAGCTGGAAGACCTCGAGCAGCTTGCGCGCACGCGCGTCATCGCGGGCGCGATCGTGGGCCGCGCGCTGTACTCGGGCGCGATCCAGCTCGAGGCCGCGCTCGCGAGGCTCGCGTCGTGCTGACCAAACGCATCATCCCGTGTCTCGACATCAAGGACGGGCGCGTCGTGAAGGGCGTGCAGTTCGTCGACCTGGTCGATGCCGGCGATCCGGTCGAGGTCGCCGCCGCCTATGACGCGCAGGGCGCCGACGAGGTCTGCTTCCTCGACATCAACGCCTCGCACGAGAGCCGCGGCACGCTGCTCGAGCTGGTGTCGCGCACGGCGGACCGGCTGACCGTTCCCTTCTCGGTGGGTGGTGGCGTGCGCTCGCTCGACGACGTGCGGGCGCTCTTGCTCGCGGGCGCGGACAAGGTGTCGGTGAACTCGTCCGCGCTGGCCCGCCCCGAGCTGATCGCGGAGACCGCCGAGCGCCTGGGCTCCGCGAACCTGATCGTGGCGATCGATGCGCGACGGCGCGCGGCGCAGGACCCGTCGCAGGGCTGGGAGGTGTTCAGTCACGGCGGCCGGCGCGCGACCGGGCTCGACGCGCTGGCCTGGGCGGCGCGCGCCGAGGCGCTGGGCGCGGGCGAGATCCTGCTCACCAGCATGGACCGCGACGGCACGCGCGACGGCTACGATCTCGAGCTGACTCGCGCAGTGACTCGCGCGCTGCGCATCCCGGTGATTGCCTCGGGCGGAGCGGGCACGCTCGCGCACCTGCGCGAGGCTCTCGACGACTCACCGAACGGCGGCGGTGCCGATGCCGTGCTGGCCGCGAGTATCTTCCACTTCGGGATCTACCGCGTGCCCGAGGCCAAGGAGTATCTCGCGGCGAGCGGCGTATTGGTCCGACCTTGGCGAGGCTGATCGGCCCGATTTGGTCCGACCAACCACGTTATTCACAGCCCCCCCGCAGCTCCCCCGTTGCGCAGCGCGAAAGGCCTGTGCTAGTTTCTGCGCCCTTCCGGTTGGCTTGTAAGTACTTGATGTACAAGGGCAATCAGCGCACTCGCCAGGTGCGGCAACCGGAGCAGCTACCAACACCCCCCGTGGTCGCCGAGCGGCTGGCTCCGCCGATCCACAGGTTGAAGCGATGAGGGAGATCGTTTGCCTGGTGTGAAGCTGAAGGAGAACGAATCCTTCGAAAGCGCGCTCAAGCGCTTCAAGAAGCAGTGTGAGAAGGCCGGCCTCATGTACGAGCTCCGCAAGCGTGAGCACTACGAGAAGCCGAGCGTCCGGCGCAAGAAGAAGGCCATGGCCGCGCGCAAGCGGGCGCTCAAGAAGCTGAAGGCCGCTTACTAGATTCCCGGGCCCGAGCAATGCTCGGGCCTTTTTTTCGGGTCCTCTTTTTCGAGTCTCGCAGCGAGGGTCGGAGTGGGTCGAATCCCCGAGCAGGTCGTGGCCGAGATCCGCGAACGCGCGGACATTGCCCAGTTCGTGGGCCGCCACGTGACCCTCAAGAAGTCGGGCAGTCGCCTCTGGGGCCTGTGCCCCTTCCACGACGAGAAGACCGCCTCGTTCCAGGTGCACGAGGACAAGCAGATCTTCTATTGCTTCGGCTGCGGCGCGGGCGGCGACGTGTTCGCGTTCCGCATGAAGCACGAGGGCCTCGACTTCCCCGACGCGGTGCGCGCGTTCGCGCGCGAGCTCGGCATCTCGGTGCCCGAGGAGCGCGGCGAGGAAGGCCGCGCCTCCGCGATCTACCGCGCGAACGACGCCGCCTGCGCCTTCTTCCGCGCCGAGCTGCGCGGTCCGAACGGCGGGGTCGGCCGCCAGTATCTGGCCGAGCGCGGAGTCAGTCAGGACCTGATCGATCGCTTCCAGATCGGCTGGGCGCCCGCGAGCTGGGACGGCCTGGTGAGTCACTTCCGGCGCTCGAACATCCCGACCGCCGATGCCGAGGCCGCGGGGCTGATCGCGCGCCGCCAGACCGGCGACGGCCACTACGATCGCTTCCGCGGCCGCGTGCTGTTCCCGATCACGGACCCCAGCGGTCAGATCGCCGGCTTCGGCGGTCGCGCCATGGGCGACGACACTCCGAAGTATCTGAACTCTCCGGAGACACCGGTCTACAAGAAGAGCCGCGTGCTGTTCGGCATCGCCCAGGCGCTCGACGCGATTCGCGAGCACGGCCGCGTGATCGTGGTCGAGGGCTACTTCGATCTCTTGGCGCTGCACCGCGCCGGCCTGCACGAAGGCGTGGCGCCCTGCGGCACGGCACTCACTCCGGCGCACGCGCACCGCATCCGCCGCTACGCCGAGGAAGTGGTGCTCTTGTTCGACGGCGACACCGCCGGCCAGGCGGCGGCCGAGCGCGCGCTGCCGATCCTGCTCGGCGAAGAGCTGCGGGTGCGCGCCGCGTTCCTGCCGCTGGGCGAGGATCCCGACACGCTGCTCGCCAAGTCCGGCGTGCCCGCGCTGCGCGCCGTCGTCGACAGTGCGATTCCGCTGCTCGATCACCTGATCGACCGCGTGCTGAAGGACGACGTGCGCGAGAAGGTCGAGCACGCGCGCACGCTCGCGCCGTTCATCCTGGCCGTGAAGAACCCGATCGAGCGCGCGAGCTACGTGCGCACCCTGGCCAACCGGCTCGAGCTCGACCCGGTCGACGTCCAGGAGGCGCTCCAGCACCACGCGACGCCGACGCCGGTCTCGACCCCGAGCCCCGCGCGCGCCGGCGCAACCGCCCGAGCGGCAGCGCGCGAGATCCCCCCGGCGGTTCGCGGTCTGGTCGCCGCGCTCGCGGCCCAGCCCGACCTGGCGCCGCTGTTCGACGAGCTGCAGCTCGACTGGCTCCCGCCCGGTGCGGGCCGCGAGCTCCTGGCCCAGCTGCTCGAGGCCACCCGCAATCACGGCCGCCGCGCGCTCGAGCGCCTGGTCGCGGCCGATTCCTTCCTGCTCACCGACGAGCAGCGCGCGCTCCTGCTCGAGCTCCAGGCCGAGACCGGCTGGGAGAACGAGGCGGTCGCCCGCCGCAGCATCGCCGACCGCATCTGCGACCTGCGCGCGGATGCACTCGACCGGCAGAAGGCCGCGCTCGACGCGCGGCTCAAATCCTGCACAGAGCCCGCGCAACTCGACGCGCTCATGGAACAAGTTCAGCGGATCGTGATGGAGAAGCACGATCTGCGGAAGCGGCAGAGGCACCTCTAACTTTTTTTTCCCAGATCTGGCCGAGGAGTTCCCCCCCAATGACGCCAACCAAGACTCCCAAGACCCCCTCAACCAAGCGCAACGGACGTGCAGTCACTCCGCCCGAGGAGCTGGCGCTGCGCACCGCGGCCAGCAAGCCCGAACGCAAGGCGCAGAACGGCAGCGCCAGGCGGAACGGACGGCCGACCCACAACGGTGTCAGCAACGGCTCGAATCAGCCGAGCTTCCGGCAACTGCTGCGCAAGAGTAAGGAGGTCGGCTTCGTCGACGGCGCGGAGCTGTTGAAGGTCCTCCCCGATCACCTGCTGGCGACGCCGGAGAGACTCGAAGAGGTGCTCGAGCTCTTCCGCCGTCATTCGGTCGCGGTGCGCCAGTGGCAGCCGCCCGTCATGATGCGCAAGCCCGAGCCGCGCCGGCGCCCGTCGGGTCCGGAAGAGGTCGAAGGCTTCCGCTCGAACGATCCCGTGCGCGTGTATCTGCGCGAGATGGGCGCGGTGTCGCTGCTCACTCGCGAGGGCGAGGTCGAGATCGCCAAGCGCATCGAGTCGGGCGAGAACGCGGCGCTGGCCGAGATCCTGAAGTCGCCGGTCGCCGCCGAGAAGCTGCTCGGGTTCGGCGACGAGATCCGCCGCGGCAAGCGCGAGGTGAAGGACCTGTTCCCGCCGATCGCCGAGGGCGAGGTCGAGACGCTCGACGACAAGAAGGGGAAGCTCTTGCAGGCGCTCACCACGCTGCGCCGCTCGCATGCCGACGTCTCGCGCCGGCTGCGCGTGCTGTCGAACGCGCGCACCAGCCGCGAGACGCGCGCTCGGCTCGAGGGCGAGGTCGACGAGATCCGGCTGCGCAATGCCCAGCGCATCCGCGAGACCGGCATCCTGAAGGAGTCGATCTACCAGCTCGCCGACGAGATCAAGAGCTTCATCGCCGGCATCGAGGAGCAGGGCCAGGTGATCCGCAACATCCTGGCGCCGTTCGGCGTCCGCAGCGCGGACGAGTTCCTGGCGCTGGCAGAGCAGTCACGCCGGCGCTCGCTGCCCGGCAAGAAGGCGCTGCTGCAGCTCGGCGGCGACGCCGAGGCGGTGCTGGTGGCCGAGAAGGACGTGCTGGCGGTGCAGCGCAAGGTCGAGGCGCTCGAGCACGACGCGCGCTGCACGCTCGAAGAGGCGCGCCAGTCACTCGTGCACTTCCAGTCGGCGAAGGAGCGCGCGAGTCAGGCCAAGAGCGAGCTGATCGAGGCCAACCTGCGCCTGGTCGTGTCGATCGCCAAGAAATACACGAACCGCGGGCTGCAGTTCCTGGACCTGATCCAGGAAGGCAACATCGGCCTGATGAAGGCGGTCGACAAGTTCGAGTACCAGCGCGGCTACAAGTTCTCGACGTACGCGACCTGGTGGATCCGCCAGGCGATCACGCGCGCGATCGCGGACCAGGCGCGCACGATCCGCATTCCCGTGCACATGATCGAGACCATGAACAAGCTGGTGCGCGCGCAGCGCTACCTGGTTCAGAAGCTCGGCCGCGAGCCCATGCCCGAGGAGATCGCGGAAGAGATGGAGATGCCGCTCGAGAAGGTGCAGATGGTGCTCAAGATCGCGAAGGAGCCCATCTCGCTCGAGACGCCGATCGGCGAGGACGAGGACTCCCACCTGGGCGATTTCCTCGAGGACAAGAAGCGCCCGTCGATCACCGACGAGGTGATTCAGCGCAACCTCGCGGCGCACACGCGCAAGGTGCTCTCCACGCTGACTCCGCGCGAGGAGAAGGTGCTGAAGATGCGCTTCGGCATCGGCGAGCGTTCGAACCACACCTTGGAAGAGGTCGGTCAGGACTTCGCGGTCACTCGCGAACGCATCCGCCAGATCGAGGCCAAGGCGCTGCGCAAGCTGCGGCATCCGAGCCGCGCCCGCGTGCTGCGCGCGTTCGTCGACTGACTGAGACACTTCCGCCACGGATCCGGGCAAGCGAAGCGCGCAGCGAGCCGGCAGGCGAGCGCAGGCCGTAGGGCGAGGCCGCCCTCGCCTGTTTTACGGCTAAGGTAAGGCGCGCAAGCGCCCGAAGATGGCGGTATGAAAAAGGGAATTCTCGCGCTCGCGGCGTGTCTGGTTTCGTGCGCGACCGGCAGCGGCCCGGGCTCGGACCTGGCGCCGCTGTGGCGGGCGGTGTCGGCCAGCGCGGATGCCGACAAGCTGCGGATCGAGCCGCTGAACGGCGCCGCGCGCATGGGCGACAAGGCGCGCCTGCACGTGCTGACCACGCTGGCCACGCCGGTCGCTTGCACCACCGCCGACGGCGAGCCGCTCTACGGCGAAGGCGACGCGCTGGTCGTGCCGGCGCCGGCCGTGCCCGCGCCGGTCGAGGTGGTGTGCAAGTCGGGTGAGGCGCAGGCGCACGCGCAGGTGACCTTCACCGACTCACAGACGCTGCCGGTCGCCGATCCCTACGCCGGTGGCGTGGTGCTGTTCAAGCTGCGCGAGCTCGACGACGCCTTCAGCGACGGCAAGGCGCGCAAGTCAGTGGGCTCGAAGTCGCTCGATCAGAAGCTCGCGGCGCTGGGCGCGCAGGTCATGCCCGCGTTCCCGTTCGACCGCACCGGCACGCGCGACGCGGTCGGGCTCGGGCTGTGGGTCGTGATCGACCTGCCCGCCGGCGTGAACTACTACCAGGCGGTGAGCTGGCTGCGCACCGATCCCGACGTGTTCGCGGAGAGCTACCTGCCCGAGGACGGCAGCTTCCTGCGCGTGGCCCAGACGCCGGCGTTCCCGGCGCCGTTCGCGGCAGTGACTCGCGTGGTCGACCCCGACGCCGACGCGTACCAGAAGCAGGTGCGCATGGCGAGTCAGAAGCGCGCCATGCCCGGGCAGGCCACGCCGGATCTGTCGGCGATCGGCGCGCCGCAGGTCTGGGGCGACGAGCAGGGCGAGAACATTCGGATCGCCGTGATCGATACTGGCGTCGACATCGACCACGCGGCCGTGCGCCCGAACCTGATGGACAAGGCGAACGAGCGCGCGGGCGACGACTTCGACGGCAACGGCGTGCCGGGCGACCGCTTCGGCGCGAACCTGGCGCATCTGGCGATCGCGCGTGGCGCCGACGAGAAGCTCGCGCTCGGCATCGCCTCGAACGTCTCGGACTGGGCCGGCGCCGACGACAAGACGCGCCACGACTGGGGTCACGGCACGGCGCTGGCCTCGATCGCCGCGGGCTCGGGCGCCTCGGCGACACGGATCGGTGTCGCCCCGCGCGCGCAGATCATCGCGGTCGACGTGCAGGAGAACCTGCGCACCAGCCTGACCCAGCGCACAGGCGACGACCCGCGCATGCGCAATGCCGACTCGACGCTGCGGCCGCTGCGCCCGATCTCGGTCTGGTCGCAAGCGGCCGGCGTGGTCTACGCGGTGGGCGAGCGCGCGCGCGTCCTGACCTGCGCCTGGCCGGGCCAGGAGGCGAACTGGATCCTGCACGACGCGCTCCTCTACGCCGAGGACAACTGCGCGATCCCGGTCTGCGGTCCGGGTGACGAGCCCGGTCAGAACGGCGCCTATCCCGCGCACTGGCGCGAGTCGTGGCTGCGCACTCACGGCGGCGAGAACGGCGTGGTCTACGACCCGTGGAGCGGCCAGGAGCTGTCGAGCGTCCTGTTGCGGCCGCTGCGCGCGATGCTCGTCGCGGAAGTGTCTCCCAGCGCGGGCACCGAGGCCGATCTCGTGCTGCCCGAGCCCCGCGGCGAGCGCGTCTCGGTCGACGGTGCGGTCTCGAATCCCTGGAACGACGGCTCGACCATTCCCGACAAGCGCACGGCGCCCGTCACCGGCTCGGCGGCGGCAGTGGGGCTGGCCGCGGGCTCGGCGGTGCTGGTGACCGGCACCCGCCCGGATCTCGAGCCCTGGGAGGTGCGCCAGGCGCTGGTGCTCGGCGCGCCGAAGACTCCTGCCGGGAGCCGCGCGCTCTCGCTTCCGGGCGCGATCGCGGCCACGGGCCAGCTCGAAGAGGGCATCTGTCGCACGCTCCTGCGCCGCGAGCCGGCCCGGAAGGCGTCGCCCTGGCCCAAGATGAAGGTGAAGCTCGATCCCGACGCCGGCACGCCGCCCGGCGGCCGCCCGCCGGCGAGCCCGGACAAGACCGACCGCTAGCTCGCGCCCTCGCGCAGCAAGGCCGCGGTCTCGGCGTCGGCCGGGAAGAAGGCCTCGAGCGCGAGCTCCTGCAGCGTCACGTCGATCGGCGTGCCGAAGACCGTGGTGGTGGACAGGAACGAGAGCACGCCGCGCTCGCTGCGCAGCTTGAACGGGATCGCGACCCGGGCCGCCTCGCTGTCGCGCGCGGCCGCTCGCGCGCCGACACCGATCGGTGTCGGGTAGCCGCGCAGCTCGTCGCGCAGCTCGATCAGGAACGCGTCGGCGGTGACTTCGATCTGGTGCTCGAGCCGCGCCAAGAGGTGCGCGCGCCACTCGGACAGGTTCGCGATCCGCGGCGCCAGCCCGTGCGGGTGGAGCGCGAGTCGCATCACGTTCACGGGCGGCTTCAACAGGCTCGCGTCCACGCCGCCGAGCAGCGGCGCGAGCGCGCGGTTGGCCGCGAGCAGCGTCCAGTGCGTGTCGACCGCGAGCGCGGGGAAGGGCTCGTGACCCGCCAGGATCCGGTCCACCACGTCGCGTGCCGCGCGCAGGCTCGGATCGTCGAGCGGGCGCGCCTCGAAGCTCGGCGCGTAGCCCGCGGCGGTGAGCAGGATGTTTCGCTCGCGCAGCGGCACCTCGAGTCTCTCGGCCAGGTGCAGCACCATCTCGCGGCTCGGCAGCGCGCGCCCGGTCTCGATGAACGACAGGTGCCGGGTCGAGATGTCGGCGTCGCAGGCCAGTGCGAGCTGACTCTTGCGCCGGCGTTGCCGCCATTCGCGGAGCAGATTGCCGACGGGGGTTCTGGCAGCCACGGCCCGACGATATCCGACCCGGGGAACGGCGCCCATTACCTGGCGCGTAATCGCTTCGGCTCGCCCGTCCGCGTATTCGTTTCCCAAACGCAGGCGGCCCGTCGGCCGCCGCAGGAAGGAAACCAGTCATGAGTCACCCCACCGCCCTGGTCGAGAGCTACCTGGCTGCCTGGAACGAGCGCGACGCGCGCCGCCGGGAGGACCTGATCGCGAAGACGTACACCGAGGACGCGACCTACCTCGACTCCCACCGCACCGGCGCCGGCTACGAGGGCCTGTCGAAGATGATCGCCGCGGTGCACGGGCAGTTCCCCGACGTGTACCGGTTCCGGCTCGCGAGCGAGGTCGAGTCACACCACGACGTGCTGCGCTTCCGCTGGGAGGCCGGCGGCACGAAGGAGGCGCCGCTCCACTTCGGCGGCACCGACTTCTGCGTCGTGGCGCCCGACGGCCGGCTGGCGTCGGTCACGGGCTTCACGGACTTCGCGCCCAAGCAGTAGCCCCGAGGCCAATTCGCTCTCGCCCGCGGGTCCGAGTGACTCGCGGGCGGGAGCCCGGCTAGCGCCGCGCCTGTTCTTCGCGCCCGCGGCGCATGCCGAACTCGATCCAGGCCAAGAGCGACAGCCCCGCCACGCTGAACCAGGTGATCGCGTAGGCGCGGTGGTCCACGGGACTCACCGGCTTCGCGGCCTCGCCGATCGGCAGCCCGCCGGGCTCGGGCTCGGCCGACTGCACCATGATGGGCGCGAGCGGATAGGGGATCTGCGCGGCGAGCGTCTTCACCACGCCGGGCCGATCGGGGTTGAAGCGCGCCTGGTAGGTCTTGCGGTCGGCGCGCGGGCCCGGCTTGGCATCGCGCGTGGCGAGCTCGAGCGCCAGACCGTGCACCTCGACCGGGTCACCGAGTGACTGCGGCGCACCGGCCTCGGGCGGCAAGAACTTCGGGAACGCGTCCTGCGGGATCCAGCCGCGGTCGACCAGCACGCGCGGCGCGTCGTCGGCGGCGCCCTGCTCGCGCAGCGGAGTGAGCACGCGTCCGCCCAGGTCCTGGCCGCGCTCCGCGGGCACGATCATGGTGTCGGCGAGCTCGAAACGGCCCCGAGCGATCACCCGGCGGAAGGCATTCGCGCGCGGGTCCTGACTCGCCTCGGAGAGCGGAATCGGCGCGAGCTGCGTGCGCGCGCTCTTCTCGGCCAGGTCGCGCGTGCGCCAGTGCAGCCGGCTGATCTGCCAGACGCCGAGCGCGCAGAAGGCCGCGACCGCGCACAGCGTCAGCACGGTGGGCCCGCGGCCCGGCTGGAAGCGACTCATGACGGGCCCGCGACTTCCTCGATCGCGGCGCGCAGCTCGGGCACGGTGTGCTCGAGTCCGAGCCAGCGGCGGGCGATCCGGCCCTGACCGTCGATCAGGAAGGTCGCCACCACGTGGTCGATCGAGCCGTCGGGCGCGCGCAGCGTGCCCACGCCGTAGGCCTTCACGACCTCGGCGACCTCGGCTTCGGGCCCGGTCAGAAACGACCAATCGGAGAGATCGGCGCCGCGCTCCTTCGCGTAGTGCGCGAGCACTTCGGGCGTGTCGTTCGCCGGGTCGAGTGTGATCGAAACGAGCTGCAAGCGGGCGCGTGTCTCGGGCGGCAGCGCGCGCTGCAGCTCGACGTGCTTGGCAGTCAGGATCGGACACGGCCCCATGCAGTGGGTGTACACGAAATCGACGAGCAGCGTCTTGCCGCGCAGCGACGCCAGAGTCACCGGTTGCCCGTTCTGGTCGGTGAGTGAGAACGCCGGCGCTCGGTCACTCTCGTTGGCGAGCGACGACGAGGTCGGGGCGCGCACCGCGCCCTGCGACGCGCCCTCGGCGCGCACGCCCACGATCCGGAAGCTGCCTTCGTCGACGGCCAGGTCGAACTCGATCTCGTGCCCGGGCGCGAGCCGCTCGAAGAGCTGCGCGTCGGGCACGTCGAAGCTCATCGTCATCGCGTCCATCAGCCCGGGAATCGCCTGGTGCGCGATCACGACCTGCTTGTGCTCGCGATCGACCGACTCGACCGTGCCGTGGGCCAGGTACATGTGGCCGCGTCGACAGCCCGAGGCCAGCGCCATCGAGAGCGCCAGCGCGGCGAGGAACCGCTTCACGGCGCCGCTACGGGCGGCGACTCGCGCGTGCCGACGTCTCGGTCGGCAGGTGCAGCACGCCGGCCTCCTCTTCTGCGGCCAGCCGGCGCGCGCGGCGCACCAGGAACCACACGAAGCTGCCGACGAGCGCGAGCGGGGTGACGCTCAAGAAGATCGAGCCGTCGGTGAATGCCCACTGCACGGCCGAGTTCGAGGCCGCGATGCACGAATCGCAGGCGAGCGCACCCTGCGGCAGCAGGAGCGCGACGGCTACGAAAGCGATGAATGCGCTGATCCGGTTCACGACAGGTAGACCCGCCAGTAGAGGATGGGCCAGATGCCCACGACGAAATACCAGAAGATCTCGGCCGCGGCTAGCACGTTGCGCGGAACCGAGCGCGCCAGCCGCACCCAGGCGTAGATCAGGATCCCGAGCGCCACGATCGCGTGCAGGGCGTGCATGCCGACGATCAGGTAGAAGAAGCTGCCCAGCGAGCTCGAGCGCAGCGTGAGTCCCTGGCCCAGCATCTGGGCCCACTCACGGCCCTGTAGCAGCACGAAGCTGCCGCCCAGGACGATCGTCACCATGAGCCAGCGGCGCAGGCTCTGCGGCTGGCTCGTGAAGCGCCGGCGCGCGAAGTAGAGCACCGCGCCGCTCGCCACCAGCAGGGCGGTGTTGAACGCGGTCTCTTCGATCGGCAGGCGCGGCTGACCCGGCGGCGGCCACAGCACGGCGGAGCCGCGCATGATCGTGAACGCCGAGATGAAGCCCGAGAACAGCATCACCTCGGTGAACACGAAGATCAGCATCGCCATCACCGCGCTCGGCAGGAGCTGGGCGCGGGGCTTGCGCGGGAACTCGATCACGCGCCGGGGGGGTTGCGCGGCCAGGGCGAGTGCCTCCGGGTTACTCGTGCGCGGGGTGACCCTCGTCGGGCTCGGCCGACGGCGCGGAGTGGTGCACGATCGAGTTCGAGTCGAGCCAGATCGGCTTCTCCCAGTTGCGGCCCTGCGGCTTCATCACGTCCGGCGCCGCTCCCGCGAAGAACAACATCATGAACACGAGCGCGGTCACGATGAAGTAGGTCACGTACTTGGCCGCGATGTCGATGTGCATGAAGTAGCGCACGACCAGGTAGGCCTTCACCAGCGCGATCCCGAAGGCCGCGATCAGCGTGACGACGCGGATCCCGAGGAAGGGCCCCGCGACGCTCACGAACAGGAGCGCGCACAGGATCGCCCAGACCCGCCAGTAGTTGGGGTGGTGGGCGTGGCCGTGGTCGCCGCCACCGTGGTCGTGGTCGTGGTCGTGAGCGTGTGCTGCGTGTGCGTCCGCCATGACTTACTCCCCACTCACTTCGCGATGTAGAGCAGCGGGAACAGGAAGATCCAGACCACGTCGACGAAGTGCCAGTACAGCCCGATCAGCTCGACCCGCTGCAGGTCGATCCCCTTCTTCGCCTGGGGCGCGATGAACAGCATGATCGTGACGCCGGCGATCACGTGCGCCGCGTGGATGCCGCAGGCGGTGTAGTAGAACGACCAGAAGGTGCTCGACGAGATCGTGAAGCCCTCGCTGATCTCGTGCGGCCACTCGAACACGAACTTGATGAACGCGAAGGTGAAGCCGCCCAGCGCCGTGAGATAGAGCTGGCGCGCCGCCTTCGGCCCGTCGCCCGCGTCGGCGTACTTGTGACCCAGGACCGCCGCCAGGCTCGAGGTGAGCAGCACCAGCGTGTTGATCGTGCCGATCCAGGTGTTGGTATGGGCCGCCTGCTGCGTGAACGCGTCGTGCGACAGGCGGAACATCACGTAGCTGCCGATCAGCCCGCCGAAGATCACGATTTCCGATGCGATCACCCACCAGACCGCGAGCCGCCCGGTGGGCATTCCCGCCGAGCTGCGCGTCGTGGCAATCGGTCTCGCTGCTGCAGACATTCGTCGCTCTCCTGTGACTCAGCTCGGCACGTTCTGCGGCCAGTAGTCTTCTTTGCGATCCGGGTGACTGTACTCGTACGGGCCGCGGTACACGGTGGGCAGGGTCGGCCAGTTGCCGTGCGGCGGCGGCGAGGAGGCCGTCCACTCCAGCGTGTTCGACTTCCACGGGTTCTGCTCCGCGGTCGGGCCCCAGAGCAGGCTGGTCACGAAGTTGTAGATGAAGATCAGCTGCGCGAAGAGCATGACGATCAGCGAGAGGGTCGCGAAGGCGCGCAGATGCTCGAGCATCGGCGTGGAGAGCTCCGAGAAGTTCGAGTAGTCGAAGATGCGGCGGTGGTCGCCCAGCATGCCCGTGAAGAACAACGGGATGAAGATGCAGTTGAACGGGATGAACGTGAGCCAGAAGTGAATCTTGCCCAGCGTGTCGTTCATCATCTTGCCGAACATCTTCGGGAACCAGAACGTGACTCCCGCGTACGTCCCGATGATCGCGATCGGGAAGAACGTGTAGTGGAAGTGGGCGAGCACGAAGTAGGTGTCGTGCAGGTAGATGTCCGCGCCGCTCGAGCCCAGGAAGATGCCGGTGACTCCGCCGATCAGGAACGAGCCGATGAAGCCCAGCGCCCAGAGCATGGGCGTCGAGAGCGTGATCGAGCCGCCGTACAGCGTGGCCACGTAGACGAACATCATCTCCGCGATCGGGATCGAGATGATCAGCGTCGTGACCGTGAAGATGTTGGCCATGCGCGGATCGATGCCCGCCACGAACTGGTGGTGCGCCCAGACCGTGAACGAGAGCACGCCGGTCAGGATCGCGGTGTGCAACACCGTGCCGTAGGCGAACAGCTTCTTGCGCGAGAAGGTGGTGATGATCTCCGCCACCATGCCCACCGCGGGCAGCAGCACCACGTAGACCTCGGGGTGACCGAAGAACCAGAACAGGTGCTGCCACAGGATCGGGTCACCGCCGCGGTTGGGATCGAAGAAGGCGGTGCCGAGTCTCTGGTCGAACAACAGCATGATCGCGCCCGCGATCAGCGGACCCACCGACGCCATGAACAGGATGCTCGCGATCACGATCATCCACACCACCATCGGGATGTCGTAGGCCGACATGCCGGGCGCGCGTGAGTTCATGGCGGTGGTCACGAAGTTGATGCCGCCGAGCAGGAACGCGACGAACTCGAGCGCGACCGCCAGGACGAAGACCGTCGAGCCGTCGCCCGTCATGCTGTACTGCGCCTTGGCCGAGAGCGGCGGGTACATGGTCCAGGCGCCGGCGAAGCCGCCGCCCTTCACGAAGAACGAGCTCACCAAGATGATCGCCGAGAGCAGGAAGATCTGGTAGGAGAGCCGGTTGATGCGCGGGAAGACCATGTCGTCCGCGCCGATCATGAGCGGGATCAGATAGTTCCCGAACGCCGCGATCAGCACCGGCATGGCGACCCAGAAGATCATGATCGCGCCGTGGTTCGTGATCAGCATGTTGTAGTCGGCGGGAGTCACGAGACCCCAGCCCGGCACGTGCTGGCCCGGGAAGGCCATCTGCATGCGGAACACGTAGGCGAAGAAGCCGCCGACCAAGGCCATCGCCATGCCCGTGAACATGTACTGGAAGCAGATGATCTTGTGGTCGGTAGACAGGAAGTAGTGTTTGAACCACGACTCCTTCGGATGATGCGCGTGCTCGTCGTGGTGCTCTGCGTGTTGGACGACCATGGCTCTACTCTCCCGCCGCCATCGACATGCCGTGCGAACCCAGCCATGCCATGTGCTGCTCCGGTGTCTCGATGATCACCTTGCCCGGCATCAGCCCATGCCCGAAGCCGCAGATCTCGGCGCACTGGATGTCGTAAGTGCCCGTCTTGATCGGCTTGAACCAGCCGGTGACGATGCGGCCCGGAATCGCGTCCTGCTTCAGCCGGAACACCGGCACCGAGAAGCTGTGCAGGACGTCGCGCGCCTCGAGCTTGTACTGGTAGGTCTTGCCCACCTCGAGGTGCAGCTCGTCGACGGTCTTGATGTCGTCGGCGGTGTCGAGCTTACCGTCGGGGCCGGCGTGCACGAAGCTCCAGGCCCACTGCTGCGCCACGATGCGCACGGTCTCGTCCGGCGGCGGCGCGTCCTGCTTAACCTTGTACCAGACCTGGATCGCGACCACGACGATCAGCACGTCGCAGGCCATGATCACGTAGTGGGGGTAGGAGACCCAGCGTTTCTCGTGCTTCATCTCGCCGGTGATGTACTGCGCCTTCTTCCCGTCCTTCTTGCGGAAGTGGACGATCAGCCACAAGAACACGCCTTCCACCAGCAGGAACCAGAACGCGATCACGATCCAGAACACGAGGTCGAAGATGAAGTCGATGTCGTGCGCGTAGCTCGAAGCCGCCGGAACCCAGTACTCGATCAGGTTCTTAGCAAACATCGCGACTCACCCCCGGAGGATCACAAAGATGAACGAGGCCGCGATCCAGAGCGCGATGCCGATCATCGCCTGAAGGAAGATCTGCCGGGCCAGCATTTCGGGTGAATGATCCATGAGTTACTCCGAGCTGCCGCCGCTCGCGGGTGCAGCCGCGACGGCGCCTTTCAGCGTGGCAATGTGCGCGAGCACGTCCTTGATCGCCTGCTCGTCGCTGAGGATCTGCGACATCGGCACCATGGCGGCGCCGGCCACGTCGCGCGGATCCCGGCCGCGGATGCCCTGCTGGTAGTTGCGCAGCTGGGTGAGCAGATACCAGTCGCTCAGGTTCGCGAGCGGCGGGGCGCCGACGGCCTGCATGCCCTCGCCGTTCAGACCGTGGCAGCCGCTGCAGGGCGCGTACAGCGCGGCGCCCTTGGCCGGGTCACCGCCCTTGAGCTCGAGGTCCTTCACCTTGGGCAGGGTCTCGATGTAGCCGGCCACCGAGTCGATGTCGGCGTCGCTCTTCAGCCATTTCGCCATGCCGCGCATGCGCATGCCGGCGATGTCGTCGAAGTGAGCGGCCCGCTCGTTGTCGCGGAACTTTCCGATCTGGGTCTTGATGTACCAGGCCGGCAGACCCGCGATCGACGGCGCGAGCGCGAACGAGTCACCCTCGGCCGTCTGGCCGTGGCAGTGAGAGCACATCGCGAACAGCTCTTTGCCGCGCTCCATGCTCTGCGCTCGAGCCGTGCCGGCGAGCGCGGCCGCAAGCGCCGCAAAACAGACGATCACCCTGCGGTACCCCATGAAACGTCTCCGAGGTATCCCCGAACCTCGAGCCGCGGCCAGAGCGCCCCCGCTTTTGCCGCGACGGGGAAGTGCTTCGGCTGTTTACTTGGGTCGTCGGGCGCGGTCAAGCGAGCCGGGCAGCTCGCGGGCCCGTGCATCAAAGTGCTGCGGCGATCGCGCCGGAACAGGCGCGTTCGACCCTTCGGTCAGATCTTCGCGGCCAGATAGAAGACCATCCGCTCCTTGGGCACGGCGAAGATCAGCACCGCGGATGTCGGTCCGTCGCCCCGGAACGCGACGCTCACCGGGTACACCCGCACGTCCGCGGAGCGGAGCTCGGCCTCGCGGGGGAACCAGGACAGGTGGCGATCGTCGAGGAAGCCGCCGGCGAAGCGCACCGCGGCGTCGAGGATGGGCGGCAGCTGGTCGCCGGGGCGCCACTCCACCCACACGTTCGGCGGCTTCAGGGCGAGCTGGGCCGAGTCGAGCTCCGTCACCCGCAGCGCGTACGCGTCCAGATAGTCGCCGGTCGGCGAGCGCGCCGACACGTAGCTGTGGACGATCGCTTCGAGCCGGTCGCCGCCCAGGTTGCACGACTCGAGCGCGGCCCGCGCCTCGCGCACCGACAGCGCGTCGACCGCCTCGCGATTCCAGAGCAGGTGCAGCGTTTGCGCGAACCACAGCCCGCCGGCGAGCGCACCCACCAGTGACACGACGCCCCAGACCATCAGCAGGCGCCGGAGCCAGGTCATCGAGAGTGACTCTTCTCGTCTTCGCTCGCGCGGGTCATTCCTTCCGCCAAAAGGACGATCGGGTCGACGCGCGAGAAGTAGAAGAACATATGGTCGCTCGGCCGGAGAAAGCCGACGCGAACCGAGCTCAGTTGATCCCCGCGGTAGTAGATCAGCCACGAGAACGCATACATGCGCTCCGAGCGCAGCTCGTCCTCGCGTGGCAGCCAGTCCAGGCGGAAGCCCGGCACGGGTGTCACGACCGCCTTCACCGCGTCAGAGAGACCGGGGGGCAGCTGATCACCCCGGTGCCAGGCCGCGCCCGCCGGACTCGTCTGCGCCATCAGCGCGTCGACGTCGACGTCACCCAGTCGCAGTGCGTAGATGTCCGTGACCTTCTCGCCCGGCTGACCCTTCGGCGTGTCCGATTGGAAGCGATGCGCGATCTTCTCGAGCTTGGCCGCGCCGAGGCCGCTCGTGTCGAGCGCCTGCTTCGGGTCGGGCTGCGCTCCCGAGCCCATGCGCCGAAGCTGCTGGAAGCTGTGGCTCACCTGGTAGACGAAGATGCCCAGCGCGCTCATGCAGACGACGGCGAAGACGGACCAGACGATCGCGCGCGTGCGGCGCGCCTCGGCATCGGGCTCCCTGGGAATCACTCCCGCATCTTAGGGCCTGGAGCGTTCAGCCACGACCGGGAACGGCCCCCACGCCTTGGCCGCCGGCAGCCCCAGGATCTCGGTCAGGAACGCGGACGAGGCTGCGCGGGCCGAGTTTCGCCTCAGATCTCGGTCTCGAGCGCGAGCGCGTCGAGGATCGGCTTCCCCTTCGCCCAGGCAGCGTCCCAGCGACTCACCGGGCTCTCGAAGATCAACAGGTACGCCGTGCCCGTCTTCGGGTTCGCGATTCCGAGCTGGAACTGCCGCACCGGCTCCTTGCCGGAGGCTGGCTTCGAGTCGAAGTGACACGAGAGCGTGCGGAAAGGCCCCGACGTTCCCGGAGTCACCTTGACCGAGTATTTCGCCGCGATCGCGTCGAAGACCTGCTTCACCTTCGCGGCCGCGCCGGGAGTGTTTCGAAACACGTTCACGGTGAGCCCAACCTCGAACTCGGCCGGCGGGCTGAACGCCGTCTCGGTGATGAAGAGCGCGAACGTCTTGTCCTGGTGCTCCTCGCGCACGTGCCAGCCATCGGGGACCAGGAACGCCGCCCGGATCTCGGTCACGTCGTGCCAGGTGAAGCCGGATGGAGCCACGGGACGGTCCATCGCCAGCGCGCCCGTGGCACAGGCCAACGCGAGGGCCAGACACAACGCGCTTCGACCGCTGGACACGAACCCATACTGCCACGTCGTCTCGTGAAACGCGTTCAGGCGCGACGAATCCGAGAACGGTCTGGAATCGGTAAGGTTTGCGCACCGCTCACTTCTTAAGCTCGCCTGCCGTTGGCCCACGAGGCGGGCCGTGAAGAAGGAGTGGTGCATGACGTTCTGGTGGTCTCTCTTGGTTCTGATCTTGGGGGTCTCGACGGCGACCCTGTTCCCGACGAGCCGTGCCGAGGCGAAGTACACGGCGCAAGTCGATGGCGACAGCCTCGTGCTCACGGGTGACAACAAGGGCGACGCGCTCGCGGTCCGGCTCACGGCCGGCGATCCGACGCACCTCGACATCGACGTAGGTGACGACGGCACGGCCGACTTCAACTTCGACCGCTCGCTCTTCACGGCGATCGCGATCCACGCCGGCGCGGGCCGTGACACGATCCGCATCGACGAAGCCAACGGTCTCTTCACCGACGAGGCCATCACGATCGACGGCGGACCGGGCAACGACACGATCACCGGTGGCTCGGGCGACGACACGATCCTCGGCGGCGACGGCAACGACGTGATCGATCCGCGGCGCGGCGCCGACACGGTCGACGGTGGACCGGGCAACGACCAGCTGATCTGGGATCCAGGTGACGGCAGCGACGTGTTCGAAGGCGGCGACGGCAATGACGTGCTCGTATTCAACGGCAGCAACGCCAACGAGAAGTTCGACTTCTCGGCGAACGGCGCGCGCACGCGCATGACTCGCGACGTGGCGTCGATCACGATGGACATGTCGAACGTCGAGGAAGTCGACCTGAAGACGCTCGGCGGCACCGACACGGTCACGGTGAACGATCTCACCGGCACCCAGCTGGCGCTCGTGAGCGTCGACTTCGCGAGCTTCGACGGCGGTCCTGACGGCGCGGTCGACACGGTCGTCATGACGGGCACCGCGGGCCCCGACGTCGTGAGCGTGGGCGCCACGAACGGCGTGCTCGAGGTGGATGGAGTCACCACCCAGGTGCAGGTCACGAGCCCCGAAGGTACGGACGCGGTTCAGTTCGTGACTCAGGCCGGCGACGAGGTCCACGTGCTCGGCACGCCCGGCCCCGACACGATCGGCATCGCTCCGTCGCCCACGCCCGACGCGATCCGCAGCTTCTCCGACCTCTTCCCCGTCGGGATCGACGTATCGGGCGTCGGCAAGCTCGTGGTGTTCGGGCTCGGCGGCGACGACATGATCGTGGGCCAGAACGGCCTGCGCTCGCGGGGTGTGGCGCTCGAGATCGACGGCGGCGCCGGCGACGACACACTGACGGGCGGCGACGGCGACGACGTGATCTTCGGCGGTGGTGGCGACGACACCATCCGCGGCGGCATCGGCTCGGATACGGTGTTCTGTGGCCCCGGCAAGGACACCGCGATCTGGAACCCCGGCGACGGCAGTGACACGATCGAAGGCGACGGCGGCCAGGACACGCTGCTCTTCAACGGCAGCAACGCCGCCGAGTCGATCGACCTCTCCGCCAACGGCTCGCGCCTGCGCCTGTTCCGCAACGTCGCCTCGATCACGATGGACGTGAACGCGGTCGAGCAGATCCAGGTACGGGCGCTCGGCAGCGCCGATGACATCACGGTGAACGACCTCGCCGGCACCGACGTCAAGACCGTGGGCATCGACCTCGCCGGCTTCGACGGCAGCGGCGACGGCGCGGTCGACACCGTGCGCGTGAACGGCACCAACGACGTCGACAGGTTCGCGCTGAAGCCCACCGCCACGGGCGTCTCGGTCAAGCGCAAGAACCTGGAGGTCGACGTCGACCGCCCCGAGACCACGGACTCACTCGTGGTGAACGGCCTGGGCGGCGGCGACAAGTTCGTGGTCGACCCCGGCGTAACGACGGCAATCTCGCTCACGCTGAACCCCGACTGAGGTTCGCGTCGAAGACGAGAAGCGGCCGGGATCCCACCCCAACCCTCCAACTCCTGGGATCCCGGCCGCCAGTCTTCGATCAGACGTCGTCCAGCCCGAGTGGCCGCGGCTGCCGGCCATCCACGTCGGCGAACCCGTACTCGAGCGCCAGTGACGCAGCGACGGCGACCTGCCCGCTCCAGCGCATGACTTGCGGATCGCTCGGCAGCGCAGCGACTGCGCGGCCGCGTCGGAGAGCGCGGCCGCGACGCCGCGCCCCACGCCGCGACTCGCACCCGTCACCAGAGCCAGCCGCCCGTGCATCGCGGCGATCCACTCCGCGCCAGGGATTTCGTGGTCGGGGCGGGCGGATTTGAACCGCCGACCTCTTGGTCCCGAACCAAGCGCGCTACCAAGCTGCGCTACGCCCCGAAGCGCGCGGCAGCATAGCGCTAAGGTCTTGGCGTGAGCCAGCTGCAGACGGAGCTCGGGTCCGGGGCGGCGAAGCGCAGTGCGGCGCTTCGCGCGGGGATCGTCTCGCTGGTCGCCAGCGTGCTGATCCTTTTCGCCAAGCTCGCCGCCTATCTGTACACGGGCTCGATGGCGCTCCTGGCCGACGCGGCCGAGTCGAGCGTCAACGTGATCGCCGCGTCGGTCATGACCTTCAGCGTAGCGGTCTCGCGGCGGCCGCCGGACGCGGACCATCCCTACGGGCACGGCAAGGCGGAGCCGCTGTCGGCGGCGGTCGAGGGGGCGCTGATCGCGGGGGCGGCGCTGTTCATCGCGGTCGAGGCGGCGCGTCGGCTGGTGGCGGTGCAGCCGCTCGGGAACCTCGACCTGGGCATGGCGATCTCGGCGGCGGCGGGCGTCGCGAACCTGGCGCTCGGGCTCTACCTGCTGGCGGTCGCCCGGCGCGAGAAGTCCGAGGCGGTGCGCGCGGACGGCGTACACGTGCTGTCGGACACGTTCACCACCGCGGCCAGCATCGGCGCGCTGGTCGCCGTGCGAGTCACGGGGCTGGTGTGGATCGACCCGGTGGTGGCGCTGGTGGTGGCGGTGAACCTGGCCTGGGCGGGCGCGCGGGTGGTGCGCGGGTCACTCACGGGGCTGCTCGACGAGGCCGACTTCAAGCAGCTCGAGAGACTCGCCAAGGTGCTCGAGGCGGCGCGCCGGCCGGAGTGGTGCGACATCCATCAGCTGCGCTCGCGCGGCGCCGGGCGGATCCGCCACGTCGACTTACACCTGGTGGTGCCGCGCTACTTCAGCATGGACGAGGCGCACCGGGTCGAGGACGGGCTCGAGAGCGTGCTCGCGCGCTCGATCGAGGAGAACGAAGACCTGGTCGTGCACATCGATCCGTGTCGCCCGCTTCACTGCGCCGGTTGCACGATGCCCGACTGCCCGGTGCGCTCGACGCCGCTCGGCCAGCGGGCCATCTTCGACGCCGAGCACCTGACTCAGCCCGGGCCGATCTGAACGAGCGCCCGCGCGATGCTATAGCTTCCGTGCATGTCGAACCCCCGCGGCATCGAGCTCCTGCCCGACATCCCGATCTGCCAGACGGATCTGCCGCTCGACTGGTACCAGCCCGAGTTCAAGCCGTACGCCGAGGAGTATCTCGCGCTGCCGGACCGGCTGCCGCAGACGGTGCTGCCCTGGATGGACCGCTACATCGAGCCGGCGCGCGCGGAGCTCGGACCGTCACTCGTCTTGCTCGCGCACTACTACATGGGCGGCGAGATCGTGAAGCTGGTCGAGCGCTACGGCGGTCTGATCGCGGACTCGTATCAGCTGGCGCGCGAGGCCGTGCTGCACCCCGAGAAGCGCGTCTTCGTCGAGTCGGCGGTGCACTTCATGGCCGAGGCGATCGCGCTCCTGGCGGCGCCGGAGCAGCAGGTCTGGATCACGAATCCCAAGTCGGGCTGCACCATGGAGATGATGGCCAAGGAGTTCATGATCGCGCCGGCCTTCGCCAAGCTCGAGCAGAGATACGGCGAGTCACTCATGGTGATCGCCTACATGAACACCTCGGGTCGGGTGAAGGCGCTGGCGGGGCGCACGGGCGGGGCGGTCTGCACCAGCTCGAACGCGGGCGCGATCATGCGCTGGGCGATCGCGCAGAACAAGAAGATCTTCTTCGTGCCCGATCAGCACCTGGGCCGGAACGTCGCCGACGAGATCGGGCTGCCACAGGAGAAGACGCTGCTCGTGCCCGCGGGTCACGAGGGCGCGGATCTCAGCGAGGCGGAGGTCCAGAAGCTCGACGCCGCCGACTTGCTGCTCTGGGGCTCGTTCTGCGGCGTGCACACCATCTTCAAGCCGAGTCACGTCGCCTGGTGGCGCGGGCGCGGCTACCAGATCGCCGTGCACCCAGAGTCACCGCGCGAGGTGGTGTCGATCGCCGACTTCCACGGCTCGACCAGCCAGCTCTGGAAGCACGTGCTCGACGCGCCGAGCGGCAGCCGCTTCGCGGTCGCCACCGAGGGTCACTTCGTGAACAACCTGCGCGAGCAGGCCCGGCTGCGCGGCATCCTGGTCGTGCACCTGGCCGACGTGCCGGGCGACGCCAGCGCGGGCTGCGGCTGCGCCACCATGTCGCGCAACGATCCGCCGCACCTGGTCGCGCTGCTGGATCTCTTGCGCAAGGGCAAGGCGCCCGACCTGAATCGGGTGCTGCCCGGTGACGTGGTCGACGAAGTCACCGGCGCGCGCGAGCGACTCGACGTCCCGGGACAGCGGCGGGTCGCCGCCGACGCGCGGCGCGCGCTCGAGCGCATGATCGAGATCACGGAGGCGGCGCGGGCGCGATGAGCGAACAGTACGACGAGATCCCCGAGCGCATGCGCGCCTTCATCGAGGTGCAGCACGTGTTCTTCGTCGCCACCGCGCCGGCGAGTGGAGAGGGCCGCGTCAATCTGTCTCCCAAGGGTCTCCGCGACACCTTCCGGGTCTTGGACGCGCACACCGTCGCCTATCTCGACTTCGTCGGCAGCGGCGTGGAGACGATCTCCCACCTGCGCGAGAACGGGCGGATCGTGGTCATGTTCTGCGCGTTCCAGGGGCCGCCGAACATCGTGCGCCTGCACGGCCGCGGCGAAGCCGTGGAGCCGGGCGATCCGCGCTTCCCGGCGCTGGTGAAGCGGTTTCCGGACGGCCCGGGGATCCGCGCCGTCGTGCTGGTGCGGGTCGAACGCGCGAGTGACTCGTGCGGGTACGGCGTGCCGCTGTTCGAATACCAGGGCGAGCGCACGGCGCTCGGCACCTGGGCCGAGAAGAGGGGCCGTGAAGGTCTCGTCGAGTACCAGCGGCGCAAGAACGCACAGAGCATCGACGGCCTGCCCGGGCTGCGCTGGGTGAGCGGAGAAGAGTGACTCGCGCCGTCCTCTTCGACCTGGACGGCACGCTCACCGACCCCAAGCTCGGCATCACGCGCTCGATCCAGCACGCACTGCGCAAGCGCGGCCGGCCCGTGCCCGACGCCGACGCGCTCGAGCCGTGGATCGGTCCGCCGCTCGAGCAGTCCTTCCGGACTCACTGCGGCATGACCGACGCAGACGCCCGACAGGCGCTGGCCGACTACCGCGAGTATTTCGCCGACACGGGTCTGTACGAGAACGCGGTGTACCCGGGCATCCCCGAGCTCCTGGCCGAGCTGGGCGGGCGCGGCACGCAGCTCGTGCTGGCGACCTCGAAGCCCACCGTCTACGCCGAGCGCATCCTGGCGCACTTCGAGCTGGCGAAGCACTTCCCGCACGTGATCGGGAGCTTCCTCGACGGCCGGCGCGTCGAGAAGGCCGAGCTCGTGGCCGACGCGCTGCGCGCGCTCCCCGAGCTGACGCGCGAGCGCGTCTGGCACGTGGGCGACCGCCGGCACGACGTGGAGGGCGCGCGCGCGAACGGCGTCCAGTCGATCGCCGTCGGCTACGGCTACGGCGCGCGCGCCGAGCTCGAGGCGGCGCAGCCGACTCACTTCGCGGAGTCAGTTGGCGCTCTGCGGCGCCTGCTGCTGCTTCTCCTGCTTGTCTAGCTCTTCGAGCTTCCGCTCTTCCTCTTTCAGCTTCTCGTCGCTCGATTTCTCGCCGTCGATCTCCTCGAGCTTCTTGTCCAGCTCCTTCAGCCGGGCCGCGCGTGACTTCTTCACCTCTTCGGGCGCGGGCGTGATCGCCACGAGACTGGGTGGGAGATCGGTCTTCACGGTCGGGAACCAGTTGCCGTCCCACGCGAACGCGAGATACCAGCGGTTCTGCGCATAGCGGAACCAGTGCCCGTCCTTGGCGCAGAAATACAGGTTCGGGTCGAGCGAGGGCGCGCACTGACAGGCGTCGACCTCGGGCTGGCAGGAGACGAGCTCGGGCGGCTTGTCGGCCTTGTACTTGTCGGGCACCGGAATCCGCTCTTCGGGATTGATCGGCGTCTTGGTCGTGCCCATCTTCATGATGCAGCCGGCGGTCACTGCCAGGAGCAGCGCGAGCGCGAGGCGCGTGCCGCTCACCAGCCCGCTTCCTCGAGCGCGAAGCCCTCGGGCACGAAGCCGTGCTCGACCTGCGCGGCGCTGGCGCGCGCGGCGAAGCGACCCGCTGCGCGCGGCTCACGGCCGGACGCGCGCGCGAACAGATACGCGGCCAGGAACACGTCGCCCGCGCCGGTCGGGAAGCGCCGCGGCGCGGGCACGGCCGCGATCTCGAGCTCGCCCCGCTGGGTCACCAGCAGCGCGCCGCGCGCCCCGCGAGTCACCAACAGCTCCGGGATCCGGTGCTCGCGCGCCAGCTCGGCGAGGGTGCGGCCCTCGAGCAGGACGGCGATCTCCTCCTCGGCCGCCTTCGCCACGGTGACGCGCGCGAGATACTCCTTCAGCTCGGGGTTGGGGGCGAGCTCGGTCCCGGTCGCGCCGCGCCGGCGCACCAAGCCCTGCAGGTCGATCCCGATGCAGCCCTCGAGCACCGAGAGTGTCTCGGGCAGGAGGTCGCGCCGGTGCAGGGGTCCCAGGTGGATCGCGTCGGCGCGGCGCCAGGCCGGCGGCAGGTCGGCCGGCGCGATCGGATCGGACGCGGCCAGCAGCTCGTGCAGGTCCTCGCTCCCGCTGTAGTCGTTCGCGTAGGTGGTGGTCTCGCGGCTCTCGAGCGCCCGGGTCTCCACGTTCGCCGCGCGCAGCGGCGCGAGCAGCTCCGGCGCGTCGTCGGGACGGCTGCGCGTCACCACGCGCGCGTGCGCGCCGAGCGCGGCGAAAGCCAGGCCCGCGTAGTGCACCACGCCGCCCGGCGACGACGCGCCCGCCGGCTCGACGTCGCGCGTGATCGCGCCCAGAACGAGCGCCGACAAGCCGGTACCTTCGCGCATCCGACACAGATTACCTGTAGATTGGGGCGGACGGGGGGGACCGAAGCGTGAAGGGGTCTCACCGTGGAGATGCGACGAGCCGTCCTGGGAATGTGCATCGCGTGCGCAGCAGCGCTGGCCCTGGGCTGTACGCGCGACTCGGAGGAGGACCACCTGGCCCGAGTGCAGGTGGCCGGGGTGCGCATCGACCCCGAGACTTCGAGCCCGGTGGTCGAGCTGGTCGAGAACGGCCCGCGCGGGCGCAGCCTGGGCATCTGGGTCGGTGAGTTCGAAGCGGAATCGATCGCCCGCGCGATCGAGCACCAGCCGAGCCCGCGCCCCGACTCGCACGACCTGTTGATGAGCGTGCTCGAAGAGATCCACGGCCACGTGACGCGCACGCTGGTCACCGAGCTGCACGGCGGAACCTATTTCGCAGTGATCGAGCTCGAGCTGCGTGGCCGCAGTCTGCGCGTCGACGCGCGGCCCAGTGACGCGATCGCGGTGGCGCTGCGCGCGAGCGCACCGGTGCTGGTGCGCGACTCGCTCTTCCGCGACGCCGCGATCCCGGACGACGAACATTCGCTCGAAATCGATTGGCGCGCGCAGCCAGCCAGCGAATGTCGTGAGAGTGCGCCGCTCTAGCGGGTGACTTGCAGCGAAGTCGCGCGTCGAGACGCCGGTGTTTGCGTTGACTCGCTCGTCGGCGCGCTGGCATGATCGGCGCTCGGAACAGAGGGGTCGTCCATGACCGGCCGTGAGATCGCGATCGAATTCACCGAGATGTTCGACGACTTCGACGTCAAGGACATCAACACCATGCTGGCGAAGAACGTGAGCATCGACATGCTCGAGTTCTTCGCGTCCTACGCGGACCGCTTCGCGGACGACTGCGAGAAGAAGGGCCTGTCGCTCGACGACATGCGCCGCCGCTTCCCGAACCTCTTGATCATCGGCTACATCATCCGCGTGTTGGAAGAGCGACTCACCTGAGAGAGAGTCACTTGTACACGCCGAGGACGTGCTCGTCCCCCGGATTGGTGTGCCAGTCGGTGAGGTCCATGATGAACGCGCCCTTCCAGGCGCCCGCCCGCTCGACCATCATGCCCGAGATCGGGTTCAGCATGTCGAGCACCACCACGTAGGGGGAGATACCCGAGGCCTTGGTGAAGGCCAGGAGCACCTGGTGGATGGTCTGGCCCGACTCGACGTGGATCTTGCCCTTGCGCATGCCGTCGGCGATCTCGCCGCCCATCAGCACGTCGCCCGTGGGTGACTTCTGGTGTGCGTTGATCCAGCGCGCGAGCTCCGGCAGGCTGCCCTCGAAGTCACCTCCGAGCATCGGGTTGGCCAGGAAGTCGCGGCCGCGCAGGTAGTACAGGAAGGTGTTCGTGCGCAGCACGGTCACACCGTCTTCCTCGCGGTAGTGGAAGTGCCAGTTCTGCGGACCCCAGCCGGACTTGGCCAACAGCTCCAGTGACTTGGGCAGCGGCATCTTGGGATCGCCCAGGATCGAGAAGTCGAGCACGCCGCGCACGTCCTGCAGCGCCGAGCGGTCGTACACGAGCAGCGGCTGATTCAGCCGCAGCACCATGTCGGCCAGCGCAGAGGTGCCCGAGAGCTTGGTGTAGATGTCGGGCAGCGACGTCGGGGCCGGGCGTGGCCCGAGCGGCTGGATGCCCGTGCCCACGACCGCGGGCCGACCCTGCTCGTCGTGAATCAACTCGTTCGAGCGCCGGATCACCCACCCGGCCTTGGCGGCGCGCGCATAAGTCACGAGCGCCGTCCTCACCGAGGCGTCCTTGGGTATCTCGATGTCGACGGCCCCTCCGGCGAACCCGTCCTGTACGCGGGTCAGCCGGATGAAGCTCGACGGGTGCTCGCGCATGATCGACAGGATCAGGTCGCCGAGGTCGCCGTGGAACTTCCCGCCCTTCAGCAGCGGTTCGTCGAGCGACGTCTTCTGGCCGGCCAGCGAGTCGCTGCGCACGTAGACGATCCCGTCCTCGAGCGAGTACTGGAAGCCGCCCACCTGGTCGCGCAGCCGGCGCATGGCGTCGTCGAGCGTGCCCGCGGGGATGTCCAGGTCGACGCGCTTCAGCCCCAGGTCCGGGCTCAAGTCCTTGGGGTTGATCTCGTCGAGCGCCAGCACCCAGCCGGCCTCGGTCGCCACGCGCCCGAGCGCGTACTCGAGGTTCACGCCCGCGAAGCGGAGCAGCGGCACCTTCGGTGCCTCGGCCTCCTTCTTGCCGCCGCAGCCGGCTCCCGCGAGCGCACAGGCCAGCACCAGCGCGAAGGCCGTTCCAAACGTTGAAGCACGCGTCGCCACGATGGATTCTCCTCGACGGGGTGCCGCAGTCTAGCAGCGAGCCCAAAGCCCCGGAAACGCGCTCTTCGCGTTGACAGCCGATTTCGCCCACCTCTACCTTGGTTTTCGGCTGTCCCGCGGAGGACGTTCGCTGAGTCAGAAAGTTCACATGACCCGGGCGGGTCACGAGCAGCTCTCGGAGGAGCTGCGCCGCTTGAAGGGCGTGGAGCGACCGGCGATCTCGGCAGCGATCGGACGGGCCCGCGAGCACGGCGACATCTCCGAGAACGCGGAGTACGACGCGGCCAAGGAGAAGCAGGCCATGATCGAGGCGCGCATCCGCCTGGTCGAAGACCGCCTGGCGCGCGCGGAGATCGTCGACACGAGCGGCCAGCCGCCGGACGTGGTGCGCTTCGGCACCACCGTGGTGCTCGAGGACCTCGACACCGGCGACGAGGTCACCTATCGGATCGTCGGTGAGGACGAGGCCGACGTGTCGCGCGGCCTGCTCTCGGTGACGAGCCCGGTGGCGCGCGCGCTGATCGGCAAGCGCGTCGAGGACCAGGTGCAGGTGGTCGTGCCCAAGGGCCGGCGCGAGTACGAAGTGCGAAACATCCGCTTCGATGCGTGAATCCAGCTGAGATGAAGTCAGTCACTTCGCTTCGGCTCGCCATCATCGGCAGCGGCCCCGCCGGCTACACGGCGGCCATCTACGCCTCGCGCGCCGAGCTCGAGCCGGTGGTGATCGCGGGCGCCGCCTTCGGCGGCCAGCTCATGATCACGACCGAGGTCGAGAACTACCCGGGCTTCCCCGAGGGCGTCTCCGGCCCCGAGCTGGTGGAGCTGTTCCAGAAGCAGGCCGAGCGCTTCGGCGCGAAGGTGCTGTTCGAGGACGCGACCGCGATCGACTTCTCGAAGCGGCCGTTTCGGATCGAGACTCACTCGCAGGCCTTCGAGGCCGACACGGTCGTGGTCGCGACCGGCGCCAGTGCCAAGTGGATCGGACTGCCGTCGGAGCAGAAGTACGTGAACCGCGGCGTGTCGGCCTGCGCCACCTGCGACGGTGCGCTCTACCGCGGCAAGCCGATCGCGGTGGTGGGTGGCGGCGACACCGCGATGGAGGAAGCGCTCTTCCTCACGCGCTTCGCCAGCGAGGTGATCGTGATCCACCGGCGTGACTCGTTGCGCGCGAGCAAGATCATGGCCGAGCGCGCCCAGCGCCACGACAAGATCCGCTTCGTGTGGCACGCCGAGGTCGCCGAGGTACTGGGCGACGACAAGGCGGCAACGGCGCTGCGCCTGCGAGACGTGCGCACGGGCGCGCTCTCCACGCTCGAGATCGGGGCGCTGTTCGTGGCGATCGGTCACAAACCCAACACCGATCTGTTTCGGGGCGTGCTCGACCTGAATCCGCAGGGCTATCTCGTGACCATCCCGGGCACCACGCGCACCAACGTGCCGGGCGTGTTCGCGTGCGGCGACGCGATGGATCCCGTGTACCGCCAGGCAGTCACTGCGGCCGGAACCGGCTGCATGGCGGCGCTGGACGCGGAGCGCTGGCTGGCGGCGAACGAGTAGCCCCGTTGCGCGTCGAGCTCGACCGCCACAGCCTGCGCGTCGACGGGCGGCGCGTGATCGTGCGCTCGGGCTCGCTGCACTACTTCCGCTTGCCGGCGCGCGCGCTCTGGCGCGACCGGATCGCGCAGTTCCGGGACGCGGGCCTGAACGCGGTCGACGTCTACTACCCCTGGAACTACCACGCCGAGCGCCGCGACGAGCTCGACTGGAGCGGCCTGCGCGACGTGGAGCACCTGCACGACCTGATCGAGCAGGCCGGTCTCTACCTGATCGCGCGCCCCGGCCCGTACGTTTGCGCCGAGATCGACTTCGGCGGCCTGCCCGCGTGGCTGTTGCGCGACGCGACGCTGGTTCCGCGCTGCCGCACGCCCGAGGAGTTCGTCTACTCGCGCTCGTACATGGCGGAGGTGCGGCGCTGGTTCGCTGCGATCGTGCCGAAGATCGCGGCGCGCCGGAACTTGATCCTGTTCCAGATCGAGAACGAGTTCTCGGTGCCCGGGCCGGTGGCTGCGCTCTCTTCGTCGCTGGCGGACCTGGCCTTTCGCTGGCTCGGCGCGCGCACGGTCGCGCGGCTGGCGAACGCGCGCTGGCTGCGGCGCCGCGCGCTCGAATCCGGAGTGTCTCGCGCGGGCCAGCACAACCCGTATCTGCGCGAGCTCTACCGCGAGGCGCGCGCGCTCGGTGTGCGCGTGCCGATCTTCCACAACGACGTGCACGCCCGGCGCGGGCGCCAGCTCGACGTCGACCTGATCGCGCTCGACCGCTACCCGATCACGAACTTCCGCAGTGACTGGCGCGACGACCCGCACGCCTTCGACGGCTTCGCTGGCGACGAGGCCGCGCTCGACGAGCAGGGCCGGCCGAACGAGCCCGTGTTCTACCCCGAGCTGCAGGCGGGCTGGTACGACGGCTGGGGCGGCGTCGGCTATGCGCGCGTGCGCGAGGCGCTGGGCGCCGACGGCATCGACGCCACCACCAAGGCGGCGCTCGCCGCGCGCGCCACGCTCTGGAACTACTACGTGTTCGCGGGCGGAGTCACCTGGGGCTACCTCGCGAGCCCCGACGTCTACACGAGCTACGACTACGGCGCGCCGATCGGCGAGTCGGGCGCGACCGGCGAGCGCTTCGAGGCGGTGCGGCGGCTGAACGAGTTCATCGCCGCGCACGAGTCGGACCTGGCCGCGACCGATCCCGATCCCGAGCACCGTCCGCTGTGCAAGGAGCACTTCGCCACGCGCCTGGGGCGCGCGAACCGCTACGTGTTCCTGCGCAACCCGACACGGAAGAGTGTCGGCGTGGCGCTGCCCGAGCCCGAGCGCAGCGAGCTCGCGCCCTGGGAGACGCAGATCCGGGTCTACTCGCGCGCCAGTCAGGAGCTCGTGGCGGTGAGTCCCGAGCTGCCGCGCCCGGCGCCCGTGGCCAAGATCGTGCCGCCGCTCTTGCCGCGGCTCGAGCAGTGGCTGTTCTCGGACGCGAGCCCGCAGCTCGCGCCGGGCTACGACGACTCGTCGTGGCGGGCGCTCTCGCAGCGCCAGCTCGACGCGGGCGCGCTCGACCTCGACTCACTCGGGCTGCACTGGGGCTTCGCCTGGTTCCGCGGCCGTTTCTCGGGCCCGCTCGACCGGCTGCTGCTCGACGCGCGCCACTCCTGGGCGGTCTGGATCAACCGGCGCCTGGTCGGCGCGGGCGACCAGCTACAGAACCCGCTCGGCGTCGGCGCCGACGGCGCGCGCACGCGTTCGCTCTCGCTGCGCCGCGCGCCGATCGACGCCTTGGGCGAGAACGTGATCGCGATCGCGGTGGAGAGCCTGGGTCACAACAAGGGCTTCGCCGACGACGGCGGCAACCCGCGCGGGCTCGTGTCACTCGACACCGGCGCCACGCGCGTGCGCTGGCGCGCGCGCGGCGGGCTCTTGCGCGGCGAGCAGGGACTCACTCCGGTGGTCGACTTCGCCGCGGTCGAGCGCGCGCGCTCCGAAGAGGTCGTGCTGCCGCACGGCTGGACCGGCGAGCCGTCCGGCGTGGGCCTGTACGAGACGCGCTTCCGCCTCGAAGGCATCGACCCCAAGCACAGCGCGCTCGCGCTGGCCTTCGATCCCGGCCGCGGCAAGGCCAACCTCTACCTGAACGGCTTCCTGCTCGGCCGCTACTGGCCCGAGCGCGGCCCGCAGCGCCGCTTCTCGCTGCCCTGGGGCGTGCTCTCGCCCGACGACGAGAACCACCTCGCCGTCGCGCTCTGGCGCCGCAGCGAACGCGTCGCGTTGGGAAAATTGAGGCTCGAGCTCGACTGACTCCGAGATCGACCTGACGCGTTGCGTCGCGGATTTTGCACGCATAGACTCCGTCCAATGGCATTGGACAAGGAGATGCTCGAGCGGCTGATCGAGGCATCTCCCGACATCGTCGTGGCGACCGACGAGGACGGCACGGTCCAGTACTACAACGACGGTGCGCGGGAGAACCTGGGCTACTCCCGCCTCGAGATCATCGGCCGCTACGTCGCCACGCTCTATCCGTCGCTCGACGAAGCGCGCCGCGTCATGACCGCGATGCGCGGGCCCGAGCACGGCGGCCCCGGACGGGTGGTCAACTTTCCGACCACCTTCGTTGCGAAGGACGGCCACGAGCTCACGGTCGCGATCTCGGGCGTGATCCTGTACGACGAGCAGGAGCGCGAGGTCGGCACGATCGGCTTCGCCAAGGACATCTCGGAGCTGAAGCGCCGCGACCAGCTCGCCGTGCTGGGCGAGGTGGCGATCGGCCTCTCGCACGAGATCAACAACCCGCTCACCGTGATCGAGAGTCAGATCGCGCTGCTCGAGCGGCCGCTCGCGTCGCTGGGCGAGACGGTGCAGCTCGAGCGCACCGCCAAGATTCGCGCCGAGATCCGCCGCATCGAGTCACACCTGCAGCGGCTGCACGACATGGCCGAGCAGGGCGGCTACTCCAGCAAGCAGTATCTCGGGCGCGCGCGCATGATCGATCTGTCGGCGCAGCCGCCGCGCAAGCTCTCGCTCGAGGGCCGGCGCATCCTGGTGGTCGACGACGACGGGGCGGTGCGCGAGTCGATCGCCGAGATCCTGCGCGCCGAGGGCAGCGCGGTGGCCGAGGTCGGGAACGGCCGCGAGGCGATCGAGCGGCTGCGGCGCGAGAAGTTCGACCTGGTGCTGTCCGACGTGGTGATGCCGGAGATGGACGGCTACGAGCTGTTCCAGGCCGCGCGCCGCGAGTCACCCGATACGCCGGTGGTGCTGATGACCGCGTTCTACTACGACCAGGACCACGTGATCAAACGCAGCCGGCTCGAGGGCCTGGACGGCGTGATCTTCAAGAAGCCCGTGAACCCGGAGCGCCTGGTGAAGACGCTCGCGGAGCTGCTCACGCGGGTTCGGCCAGCTCCTTCTTCACGTTGAAGAGCTTGCCGTCGCTGGTCTTCGCGAGCCACGCGCTCTCCCACTCCTGAAGCACCGAGAGCTCGTCGCCGGCTGCCAGCTCGACGTCCTCGAGGTCCTCGCCGAGGTTGGCCTGGTGCTTCAGTGTGACCGCGTTCTTGATCCGGATGGAGTCCGCCATGCGCGGCTTCATAGCACAGAGGCCGGCGTGCCGGCGACCGCGACCTGCAGCACCGCTTTCGCCCCGCTCCCGGCCCGCAGCGCGCGCGCCGCCTCGGCCAGGGTGGCGCCAGTGGTGGCGACGTCGTCGAGCAAGAGCACCCGTCGCCCGGACAGGGCGCCCGGTGCGGCCGCGAAGCTCTCGGCCACGTTGGCGCGGCGCGCGGCCAGCGAGAGCCCGGTCTGGGGCGGAGTGAGTCGCGCGCGCCGCAGCGCCCGTGACTCGAGCCGGATGCCGGTGTCGCGCGCGAGCCGCCGGGCCAGCGCGTGCACCGGGTCGCAGCCCTCGCTGCGCACGCGCGCCAGGTGCCGCGGCAGCGGCACGATCGCGTCGAAGGCGAGCTCGCGCACGCGCTCGGCGAGCCACGCGCCGAGCACCGCGCCCGCGTCGCTGCGGTGCTCGAACTTGAAGCGGCGCACCAGCTCGAGTCCCGCCCCCTCGTAGGCGATCGCGGTGTGCACCGAGCGCAGCCGCTCGCAGCGCCGCACGCGCAGCGCGCAGCTCCCGCACAAGAGTGACTGCCCGGGCACGCGCGGCGCGTCGCAGGCCGGGCAGGCGCTCGGCACGAGCAGCTCGAGGAGCGCGCGCCACAGGCCGCGCACGCGCGCCTAGCCGGCGGGGACGAGCAGGTTCCGGCCCGTCATCTCGCGCGGCACGGGCAGGCCCATGAGCGCGCACAGGGTCGGGGCGAGGTCGGAGAGGCCGCCGTTCACGAGGCGCAGGCCCTTCGGCTCGCGCGCCACGAGATAGAGCGGGACGGGATTCGTGGTGTGGGCGGTGTGCGGCTCGCCGGTCACGGGATCGATCAGCTGCTCGATGTTGCCGTGGTCGGCCGTGATCAAGAGCGCCCCGTCGCGCGCCAGCACGTCGTGACACAGCCGCGCCAGACAGGCGTCGACGGTCTCGACCGCGCGCACGCCCGCGGGAATCACTCCGGTATGACCCACCATGTCGGGGTTGGCGTAGTTCACCAGCACGAAGGCGTAGCGTCGCCGGCCCAGCGCCTCGAGCAGCGCGTCGGTCACGGCCGCGGCGCTCATCTCGGGCTTCAGGTCGTAAGTCGGCACGTCGCGCGGCGAGGGGATCAGGATCCGGTCTTCGTTCGCGAGCGGCTCCTCGCGCCCGCCGCTGAAGAAGTAGGTCACGTGCGCGTACTTCTCGGTCTCGGCGATCCGCAGCTGCGCGGCGCCGGAGTCGGCCACGAGCTCGCCGAAGCTGTGGCGCACGTCGACCGGCCCGAACAGCACCGGCAGATTGAAGGTCTCGTCGTACTCGGTCAGCGTCACGAACGCGCCCGGCCGCACGCGGGGCAGCACGGCGACCTCGGAGCCGAGCTTGTCCGCCTGCACGTGAGTCAGCGCGTTGGTCAGCTCGCGCGCGCGGTCGGCGCGGAAGTTGAAGAACAGCACCGCGTCGCCGTCGCGCAGCGCGGGGCCGCCGCCGATGCAGGTCGGCTGGATGAACTCGTCGCCCTCGTCGCGCGCGAGCGCCTGCTCGACGGCGGCGACGGCGCTCTTGGCCTCGAAGCCGTGGCGCTCGACGATCGCGCGATAGGCGCGCGCCACGCGTTCCCAGCGCTTGTCGCGGTCCATCGCGTAGTAGCGGCCGATCACGGTCGCGATGCAGCCGCCCTGCGCGCGCACGCGCGCCTCGAGCGGCTCGAGATACCTCTGCGCACAGCGCGGGGCGGTGTCTCGCCCGTCGGTGAAGGCGTGCACGATCGGCTGGATGCCGCGCTGGTCGCACAGGCGCAGGATCCCGTACAGGTGGTCGAGGGAGCTGTGCACGCCGCCGTCGGAGACCAGGCCCATGAGGTGCATCATGCCGCCCGCGCGCTTGGCGGCAGCGAGCAGCTCCTGCATCGCGGGATTCGTGGCCAGCTCGCCGGCGTCGATCGCCTTCTTGATGCGCACGATGTCCATGTCGATCACGCGGCCCGCGCCGAGCGTGGTGTGACCGACTTCGGAGTTGCCCATCTGTCCGTCGGGCAGCCCGACCGCCGCCCCCGAGGTCTCGATCTCGGCGTGCGGGTAGCGCGCCGCAAGCTCGGCGAAGAACGGCGCGCGGGCGAGCCGGGTGGCGTCACCCGGCCCACCATCGCCGATTCCGTAGCCGTCGAGCACGACCAGGACGACCGGGCCCGTCACCTTCAAGAAGCGGCTCCCAAGACGCCGACCTCGAGCTCCTGGGCGTCGCCCCAGAGTCTCTCCAGGCCGAAATACTCGCGCGCGTCCTCGCTGAACACGTGCACCACGACGTCGCCCAGGTCGACGAGCACCCAGCGCCCGACGGCCTTGCCTTCGACGCCGAGCGCCTTCGTGCCGCTTCTCGAGGCGGCGTCGAGCACGGCGTCGGCGAGCGCGCGCACGTGTCGATCCGACCCGCCCGTGGCGAGTACGAAGTAGTCGGCAAAGCCGCAGACTCCGTGCAGATCGAGCACGCGCACCTCCTCACCTTTCTTGTCGTTCATCGCGGTCGCCAGAGCCAGAGCCACTTCCTTGCCGGTCAATCGACCTCACTTTCTTCGTGTTCGTACAAGTGGTGTTTCGCGATGTACTCACGCACCTCGTCGGGGACGAGGTAGCGGATCGACTCGCCGTTCGCGGCACGCCGGCGGATCTCGCTGGCCGAGACCTCGAGCGGCGTGAAGGCGACGGCCCGGAGCTCGTTCCCGGACGCGTGCACGAGGCCGCGGGGCCCGTCGCGGAACGGGGCGGCCAGCGCGCGGGGGAGCAGCTCGCGCAGGTCGGCAGGATAGCCCGGGCGGGTCGCAACGGCGAAATTCGCGAGCTCGAACAGGCGCGCAGGCGTGTGCCAGGACTCGAGCTCGGGCAGCGTGTCCGCGCCGACCAGGAACCAGAGCGCGGCGCTCGGGTGGCGGGTATGGAGCGCCGCGAGCGTGTCCACGGTGTAGCTCGGGCCGCGGCGCCGGGTCTCGAGGTCGTCGACCTCGAGCGCCGGATTCGAGGCCACCGCGCGCCGCACCATCTCGAGCCGGTGCTGGGCCGAGGCGATGCCCGCGCGCTTCAGCGCCGGCCGGCCGGCGGGCACGAGCAGCACGCGGTCGAGCCCGAGTGACTCGCGCAGCTCCTCGGCCAGCCGCAGGTGCGCGAGGTGGATCGGATTGAACGTGCCGCCGAGTACGCCCAGCTTCACTCGAGAATCGTTCCCTCTCCGAACGCGATGAACTTCTGGGTCGTGAGACCCTCGAGGCCCATCGGCCCGTACCAGTGCATCTTGGTGGTGGACACGCCGACCTCGGCGCCCAGCCCGAGCTGGAAGCCGTCGGAGAAGCGCGTGCTGGCGTTGACGAACACCGAGCTCGAGTTGACCCGGCGCACGAACTCGCGCGCGCGGCTCACGTCTCGAGTCACGATCGTCTCGGTGTGATTCGAGCCGTATTCCCGGATGTGCGCGATCGCCTGGTCGAGCGAGTCGACCACCCGCACCGACATCGTCTTGGCCAGCCACTCGGTGTGGTAGTCCTGCTCGGTCGCGGGCCGGGCCGACGGGAAGTGCGCGCGGGTGCGCGCGCAGCCGCGCAGCTCGACGCCGTGCGCGACCAGCGCCCCCAGCACGTCGGGCAGGATCGTCTCGCAGAGCGCCGCGTGCACGAGCAGGGTCTCGGCCGCGTTGCAGACCGACACGCGCTGCACCTTCGAGTTCACCGCCAGGTCGCTCGCCATCTTGGGCTCGGCGAACTCGTCGAGATACACGTGGCACACACCCTTGTAGTGCTTGATCACGGGAATCCGTGACTTCTCGGCGACCCGGCGGATCAGCTCCTCGCCGCCGCGTGGGATCACCAGGTCGATGGCGTCGTCGCGCGAGAGCAGCGCGTCGACCAGCTCGCGGTCGGTGTCCTGCACCAGCAGCAGCGCGTCCTCGGGCACGCCGGACGCGGCCAGCGCCTCGCGCATGACCTTCGCCAGCGCGCGGTTGGAGTGAATCGCCTCGGAGCCGCCGCGCAGGATCGCGCCGTTTCCGCTCTTGAGACAGAGGCCCGCCACGTCGACGGTCACGTTGGGCCGCGACTCGTAGATCACCAGGATCAGGCCCAGCGGGATGCGCATGCGGCCCACTTGCAGGCCGCTCGGCCGGTTCCACATGCGGGTCACCTCGCCGACCGGGTCGGGCAGCGCGGCCACTTCGCGCAGGCCCGTGGCCATCGCCGCGATGCGCTCGGGGGAGAGCGTGAGGCGATCCAGCAAGGGAGCGGCAAGTCCTCGCTCCCTGCCGGCGGCAACGTCCTTGCCGTTCGCCTCGAGCAGGGCGGCGCAGGCGTCCTGGAGCGCGTCGGCCGCCTTGTGCAGAGCGGCGTCTTTGACGTCGGTGCGCAGCTCGCCCACCCGCTCGGCGGCGGCACGGCCTCGGCGCACGAGATCGTCGACTCGCTCGGCCTGGCTCATCGGCTCCCTATCTTAGCGGCATTTCGAGGCTCCGGCCGAAGGGCCTCAGCGCCCGAATGACTCCTCGGCAGCGGTAGTGGTTCTCGTAGATGAAGCCACAGAAGACCGTGGCGCCGGGATGCGTCTCGACGCGCCTCACTCGGTGCTCCTTCTCGATCGTCTTGTTCTCCGGCGACGGAGGGAGCGCGGCGTCGTAGGTGGGTGAGAGCGTCCAGGGCAGGTCGGCGGTCAGCTTGTAGGTAAACGGCAAGGCGCGGGGCTCCAACAGGACGCTCAGGTAGGTCCCGGGGCTCAGCTCGGCCAGAGTCCGTCCGTCGACCTGGACCGTGATGTCGCGCGTGAAGTACTGACTGTTGCGGTACACGTAGAGCCGGGTCTGATTCGCGGGAACGTCGTCGTAACTTGCGAATTTCGGACCCCAGCCGCCGAAGCCACAGCCGCCGAGCACGAGCGCCGACGCCAGGACGACCCGCTTGCACATGCCTGGATCTACTCCTCCCAGCCCGCGCCCGGCTCGAGCATGCCCTTGGCGCAGGACTGCATGTCCGAGTGCTGGTCCGGGTCGGTGCCGCAGCGGATCTGCCAGACCAGCTCCACCCGCTCGAGCACGGGCGAGATGCTGCAGAAGAGCTCGCTGCTCTGGTCGATGTTGAAGCGCACCTTCTGCCCGGGGAAGGTGAGCTCGTGCTGGCCGGGATCGACCTGCACCGATACGTACTCGTCGCGCACGAGCTGCGCGAGCGGCCGAGCGTCGAGCACGAGGGGCAGGGGTGTGTTCGGGGTGTTGCGGCCCTTCTCGAAGCGGTAGACGTACAGGCGGGTCGGCCCCGGCTCCTGCTGTGGCGTGGCGTCCGCGTCGTCGGGCGGCGGCGCAGGCGTTGCGCAGCTCACGAGCAACGCCAGCAGGGCCACGGTCGGCCAGCATCGGGTCATGCGCACCTCAGAGCACGATCAGGTTGTCGCGGTGAATCACCTCGTCGCCGTTCGAGTAACCCAGCGCCGCCGAGATGTCGCGGGTGCGCTGGCCCTTGATGCGCTCGATCTCGCGCGCGTCGTAGGACACGAGCCCGCGCGCGATCTCCCCGCCGTCGGGCGCGAGACATGCGACCAGGTCACCGACCCCGAAACGACCCCGCACCTCGATGACTCCCGCGGGCAGCAGACTGGCGCGCCGCTCGCGCAGGGCGCGCACCGCACCGGCGTCGAGCGACAGGCTGCCGCGCGGCTTCAGGGTGAAGGCGATCCAGTGCTTGCGCGACGAGAGCTGCTCTTCGGCGGGCCGCACGAGTGTCCCCAGGTCCTCGCCATCGAGGATCCGGCGCAACACGTCCTGGCTGCGACCGTCGGCGATCACGGTCGGCACGCCGAAGCGGCTGGCCGCGCGCGCGGCGAAGAGCTTGGAGCGCATGCCGCCGGTGCTGAGCGCAGAGCCCTCGCCGCCGGCCAGCGCGAGCACGCGCGCAGTCACTTCTTCGACCTCGGCGATCCGGGTCGCGCGGCCGCTGCGCGGGTCGCCGTCGCGCAGCCCGTCGACGTCGGTGAGCAGGATCAAGAGATCGGCGCCGCAGGTGTTCACGACCTGCGCTGCCAGCTGGTCGTTGTCGCCGAAGCGCAGCTCTTCGGTCGCCACCGAGTCGTTCTCGTTGATCAGCGGCACCACCCCGTCGGCGAGCAGCTGCTGCAGCGTGCTGCGCGCGTGCAGGAAGCGCTCGCGGTCCGCGAAGCCGGCGTGGTCGAGCAGGATCTGCCCGACCAGGAGCTTCTCGCGCGCGAACGCGCGCTCGAAGCGCCGGCACAGGTCGATCTGGCCTACGGCCGCGGCGGCCTGCTTGCCGGGAATCGAGCTCGGTCGCTCGGCCAGGCCGAGCTTGCGCGTGCCCAGGCCGACCGCGCCCGAAGACACCACCACGACCTCGCGGCCGCGCTTCATCTCGGCCGAGACCTGGCGCGCGATCGCCGAGAAGCGGCGCGTCTGCACGCCGCCGTGCTTGGGCGCGAGCAGCGACGTCCCGAGCTTCACCACCACGCGCCGGGCGCGCGCGAGATCGCCGCGAGTCACTTCTTGCCCACCTCGCGCGCCAGCCGCTGCACCAGCGCCTCGATGCCTTCGCCGCTCGCCGCCGAGATCCAGCGCGGCTCGAGCCCGCGCCGCGCCAACGGCTCGGCCAGGAGCGCGCGCTCGGCGGGATCGGGCACGAGGTCCGCCTTGGCGATGCACACGATCTCGGTGCGCTTGGCCAGCTCTTCGGAGTAGGCCGCGAGCTCGCCGCGCAGCGCGTCGTAGTCGGTCTCGGGCGTGCGCTCGGTGTCACCCCCAGCGAGACACGGCTCGGGGTCGAGCAGGTGCACGAGCAGCCGCGTGCGCTCGACGTGGCGCAGGAAGCGGTGACCCAGGCCGGCGCCGCGGTGCGCGCCCGGTATCAGTCCCGGGATGTCGGCGATCACGAAGCGCGCGCCGCCGCTGTCGACCATGCCCAGGTGGGGCTGCAAGGTGGTGAACGGATAGCTCGCCACCTTGGGCCGCGCCGCACTCACTCGCGAGATCAAGGTCGACTTGCCCGCGTTCGGAAAGCCGACGAGCCCCACGTCGGCCAGCACCTTCAGCTCGAGCCGCAGCCAGCGCTCGTGACCCTCGTCGCCCGATTCGACCGTGAGCGGCGCCTGGTTGGTCGAGGTCGCGAACATGGCGTTGCCGCGGCCGCCGCGGCCGCCTTCCTCGGCGAGCCAGCGCTGGCCGTCCTCGAGCAGCTCGACCAGCACCTCGCGCGTGTCGTCGTTCTTCACCACCGTGCCGAGCGGCAGGTGGACCTCGATGTCGTCGCCCCACTTCCCGTCCTTGCGCGCGCCCGAGCCATGGGCGCCGCGGCCGGCGCGGAAGAACTTGCGGTGGCGCGTGTCGAGGAGCGTCGCGAGCGCGCGGTCGGCCACCAGGTAGACCGAGCCGCCCTTGCCCCCGTTCCCGCCGTCCGGTCCGCCGCGCGGCACGAACTTCTCGCGCCGGAACGAGCAGCAGCCGCGACCCCCGTCGCCGCTGCGCACGAAGATCCGACACTCGTCGATGAAGTCGGGGGAGGACATTGCGGGCGGATTCTAGCTACGAGCGAGGTCCGAGCGAGGGCCGTCCCGAGCGAGGGCGCAAACCGCGAAGCGGTGCGCAGCGAGCCGAAGGTGAGCGAAGGGCGGGTGGCGCGCCTAGGCGCGCCGGGTCCCACTAAGAGTCTACGATTGAAGCGCGCTTCTGGTTCCGGCTCTCGTAGAACTTCACGACGCCGTCGCGGAGCGCGAACAGGGTGAAGTCGCGGCCCATGCCGACGCCGCGGCCGGCGTGGATCACGGTGCCGACCTGGCGCACGAGGATCTGGCCCGAGCGCACGGCCTCGCCGCCGTACACCTTGGTCCCGCGCCGCTGCGAGTTGCTGTCGCGGCCGTTGCGGGTGCTGCCCTGTCCCTTCTTGTGCGCCATGGCTCCTAGACCTCGATCGACTCGATGCGGACGCGGGTGAAGTGCTGGCGGTGACCCTTGGTCAGGCGATAGCGCTTGCGGCGCTTGTACTTGAAGATGCGGATCTTCGGCCCGGCGGAGTCGCCCTCGATCTTGGCCAGCACCTTCGCGCCGGCCACGAGCGGGCTCCCGACCGTGAGCTTGTCGCCGCCGACGAGCAGCACCTCGCCCAGCTCGATCTTGTCGCCGGGCTCGCCCTCGACGAGCTCGACGTCCACGACGTCGCCGGGCGACACGCGAATCTGCTTACCACCTGCTCGAACGACCGCGTACATGGGGGGGCCGAGTTTACGTGAAAAGGTTCCTAGGTCAATTCCGAGCCTAGGCGAAGCGTTTGGCGTCTGCCAAGGCCCGTTCGGCGCCCGCCACGATGTCCTGCAGCACTTCCCGGGCGGGCCGGATCTTGTGGATCATGCCGATGCCCTGGCCCGCGAAGCCGGGCACGATGTCGGCGCGCCGCGCGATCGAGCCCGACAGCAGCACCGGGCCCGACACCATGCTCTGGAACGGCATCGGCAGTGTCTCGAGCCCGCTGTCCGCGTAGGCCTGGGTCCACTTGCTGCGGATCAGGCGCGCAGGCTTTCCCGTGACCGACTTCGAGACGACCGTGTTCTCTTCATTGCTGTCCACGATCGCCTGCTTCTGGAAGTCGGCGATGCCGGCCTCCTCGGTGGCCAGGAAGGCCGAGCCGATCCAGGCGCCGACGGCGCCCAGCATGATCGCCGCCGCGACGCCGCGGCCGTCCGTGATGCCGCCGGCGCCGAGCACCGGGATCGGCGCGACTGCGTCCACCACCTGCGGGATCAAGGCCATCGTGCCGATCGGCGAATTGTGACCGCCGGCGTCGTGGCCCTGCGCCACGATGATGTCGACATGACTCTGCGCGACCTTGCGCGCGTGTCTCACCGCGCCGACGACGGCCATCACCACCGTGCCGTTCTTGTGCAGGCGATCGAGCCAGGGGCCGGGATCGCCCAGGCCCGCGGCGTACACGGGCACCCGCTCCTCGATCACGACGTCCATCTGGGCGTCGAAGAACTCCTTCGAGAACACGCCGCGGCGCGCGCCCTCGCGCGCTGGCGCGTTCGGCGCCGCACCGGTGTGCGAAAGGCTGAGGCCTTCCTTCTCCATGAACTCGCGCGCGAACTTCTGGAGCGCGGGCACGCGCTCGAGCGGTGACGGTCCCTTGCCGGGCTCGAGCGTCTTGGCGCTGCGCACCGACGCGGGCAGGAGTGTGTCGACGCCGAACGGCTTGTCGGTCAGGCTGCGCGTCTCGGCGATCCAGGCGCGCAGCTCCTCGGGCTGACACGCGGCCGCGCCCAGGATGCCCAGGCCGCCCGCGTTCGAGACCGCAGCGGCGAGCTTTGGCGTGCTGGCGCCGCCCATGCCCGCGAGCACGATCGGCACCTCGATTCCCAACAAGTCACAGATCGGTGTATGAAGGCTCACGGCGCGATCATATCAGCCGCGCGACACGCGCTGCGATCGCGCCCGCCGAGGTGAGGCCCGGTGACTCGATGCCCACCAGGTTCACCAGCCCCGGCAGGCCGCGCGCGGACTCCTCGGCGATCACGAAGTCGCGAAAGTCCTCGCCCGGCCCCGCGAGCTTCGGGCGCATGCCCGCGTAGTCGGGCGCGATCTGGGCGGCGTCGAGCTCGGGCAGGAAGCGCCGGGCCATCTCGGCGAAGGCCGGGCCTTTCGCCGGGTCCACGTCGTAGTGGATGCGGTCCACGTAGTGCGCATCGGGGCCGAGCCGGTAGCGGCCGCCCAGGTCCACGGTCAGGTGTACGCCCAGGCCCGGACCATGCGGCACGGGGTAGATCAGCCGATCGGCCCAATGGCCGGCCGAGGGCGCGATGCTGAAGTAGTCGCCCTTGCAGGGGTGCTGGCGGTAGCGCGCGGCGTCGACGTCGACGCCCGCAAGCCCGGCCATCCGGTCGGCGGACAGCCCGGCCGCGTTCACCACGGCGGCGGCCCGCAGTGACTCGCGCGCGCCGCCGGGCCCGTTCACGAAGATCCGCCAGCCGTCGGGCTTGCGCTCGAGCGCCGACACTTCGCCGTGCAAGAGCACTCGGCCCCCCCGTGACTCGAGCTCGGCCTGGTAGCTCGCCGCCAGCTGCTCGGGATCGACGATGCCGGTCACGGGCACGAGCAGCGCCGCGCGCGCAGCCACGCGCGGCTCGAGCGCGCGGATCTCGCGCGCGTCGATCAGGCGCAGACCCGCCACGCCGTTGGCGCTGCCGCGCACGCGCAGTGACTCGAGCGCCGGCTCCTCGTGCTCGGCGCTCGCCACCACCAGCTTCCCCGTGCGCTTGTGCGGGATGCCCTGCGCCGCGCAGCGCGCGTAGAGGCGTTCGCGGCCCTCGACGCACAGCTGGGCCTTCAGCGACCCGGTCGGGTAGTAGAGACCCGCGTGAATCACGCCGCTGTTGCGCGACGTGGTCTCGTGCGCGATCCGGCCATGGCGCTCGAGCACGAGCACCTCGCGCCCGGCAGCCGCGAGCGCGGCCGCGCAGGCCAGGCCCACGACGCCGGCGCCGATCACCGCGACGCCGACCTCTCCCGCGACCTCCCCCATGAGCCGACTATAGTTGAACCGCTCTTTTGCCGACTCCTGAAGCAGAGCTTCCGGTCGGCTCCAGAGAGGGATCATGCGACGCGCGCTGACGTGGATCGTCATTGCCGCCGCGCTCGCCGTGCTTCCGACGGCGGCGCTGGCGCACATCCGCACGCACGTTCACGACGTGCGCGTCGGTGCGCACGAGGGCTACGACCGGGTGGTGGTCGAGCTCGATGGCGCAGCCGACATCGCCTGGGAGCGCGGCCCCGAGCCGAATGCCGAGACCTTCTATCTCGACGCCGACCTCGGCCGGCGCGAGCGCGTGGTCGCGACGAAGCTCAGCGAGGTGGGCACGGTCACCCTGCGCGCGATGCGCGTGGGCACGACGCTCGTGCTCGAGCCGCGCGAGCGGCGCGTGCGCGCGTATCTCCTGGCCAAGCCGACCCGGCTCGTGATCGACATCGCGCCGCCGGGCCCCGGAGCGTTCGAGGTCCCGGCGGGACTCACCCCGCTCGCGCCGGCGAGCTCGGTCGAGTCACTCAAGAGCGCGCCGGTGCCGGGGCCGAAGAGCGAGCCCGAAGAGGCCGAGCCCGAGCCGGAGCCCGCGCCGGTGCCGGCCGAAGAGGTGGCGCCCGAAGGGCCGCCGCCCGAGAGCCAGGCGGTCGCTCCGAAGCACGAGCCGCTCGAGGGTGCGGTCGAGTCTCAGCCGTCGGAGCCGCCTTCCGAGATGGACGCGAACGCGCCGGCGCCCGAGGCGACCGCGCCGGCGGAAGAGCCCGCGCCCGAAGCGGCGGCGCCCGAAGCGAGCGCTCCCGAGGCGGCGCCTGCCGAGGCCAAAGCCCCACCCGAGCCGCCGGTCGCGGCCACGCCGCCGGCCGTCCCGTCGGTGGCTCCGATCCCGACCGCGGCGCCCGAGGGCGGCTTCCCATGGCTGCTCGTGCTGGCGGCGATCGCCGCCGTGGCCGGCGTCGGCTGGCTCGGCATGACGCTCGGCCGGAGCCGCGAGCAGCCGGCGCCGCGACTCACTCCGGCGCGCGCCCGCCCGACACCGCTCGGTGTCGACGCGATCTCGCTCGAGGAGCTGCGCCGCGCCGCCGATCCGGCGAGCCGGATCGAGCAGCGGCTCGACGACGAGGTGCGCGCGCGCGTCGCGCTCGAAGAGAAGCTGGTGCAAGCGGGCGAGGAGCTGAAGGTGCTGCGCGACCGGCTGCACCGGATCGAGCGCAAGCGCGACGAGGCGCTCTAGGCAGCGGAATGCGGCGAGTCACTCTCCCCGGCCGCCACCGCCCCGAGTGCGCCGCAGAAGGCGCCGTGCTCGGGGAAATGAGCGGTCGCGCCGTTCATGGCGGTGACCCAGGTCAAGATCTGCACGAGCTCCGGGTTGTGGAAGAGCGTCGAGCCGCAGTACAAGACCGCGCTCGCCCCGAACGTGCGCGCCAGGTTGCCGCAGATCAGGCCCACGTTCTCGCCGATCATGCCGATCAGCGCATGCGCCAGGTCGTGAGGCTCGCGCGACTCGAGCTTCGCGAAGCTCGACGCGTTCAAGTCACCGGGCAGCGCGATGTCGCCGCCCGGGTAGATGTCGCTCACCAACAGGTCGACCTTGCGCCGGTCACCCGCGGCCGCCAGTGCGCACAGCGCGTCGAACGAGTCGATGCCGAGCAGGAGCCGCGACAGGCCCATCAGCGTGCCGCCGCCCAGCGCGCTGCCGCCGATCCGGCGCGCGTGGCCGGGCTCGAGTCCGAGCACCGAGGTGCCCGTGCCGACCGCCGCCACCAGGTAGCGCTCGGGGAGCGCCAGCCCGTTCCGGGCCGCGAGCAGCGGCGCGCCGCGCGCCCAGGCGTTGAACTCGGGGACGGTGCGCACCTCGAGGCCGTCGAGCTCGCGCACCAGCCGGGCGGCCCCGCCGCCGGTGGCGATGACGCGCCGTGGCCGCCATTGACGCAGGGTTTCACGCACGGCGGGGATGTCCCGGGAGGGGAATTTCACCGCGCGCAGCTCCGTCGGAGCGGGCAGCACCAGCTTGCACAGGGTGGCGCCGGCATCGACGCCCACCGTGGCACCGTCGGCCATCGTGCCACGGATAGGGTTGGACATACTGAGCGCAGAATATCACCCTGCCCCACCGACCGGCCGGCGGGCGGGTGAGCGAGGGGAGCCGATGTACACCGCGTTCTACGGACTGCGCGAGAAGCCGTTCTCGCTCGCGCCCGATCCGCGGTACCTGTTCCTCTCCGCCTCGCACCGCGAGGCGCTGGCCCACCTGCTCTACGGGATCGAAGAGGGCGAGGGCTTCATCGAGGTCATCGGCCAGGTCGGCACCGGCAAGACCACGCTCTGCCGCACGCTGCTCGACCGGATCGGCAGCGACGCCGAGATCGCCTACATCTTCAATCCCAGCCCGAGCGAGGTCGAGTTACTCGCCGCGATCAACCGCGAGTTCGGCCTGCCGACCGCGGCGCGCACGCGCACAGACCTGCTCGACGCGCTGAATCACTTCCTGCTCGAGAAGAACGCCTCCGGGCGGCGCGTCTTGCTCGTGATCGACGAGGCGCAGAATCTCGACCCGGCCGTGCTCGAGCAGGTGCGACTGCTCTCGAACCTGGAGACCGACCGCGCGAAGCTTCTGCAGATCGTACTGATCGGGCAGCCCGAGCTGGAAGAGAACCTGTCGCGCGCCGACCTGCGCCAGCTCCGGCAGCGCATCACCGTGCGCTGGTCGCTGAAGCCGCTCTCGCGGCCCGAGGTCGGCGAGTATCTCGAGCACCGGCTGCGCGTCGCGGGGCTCAGCGATCCGCGCATCTTCGACGCCGGCGCGCTGCGCGCGTTGACCCGCGCCTCGCACGGCATCCCGCGCCTGATCAATGCGCTGGCCGATCGCGCGCTGCTCGCGGGCTACACCGAGGGGCGTCGCGAGATCGACGCGCGCATGATCCGCCGGGTCGCGCGCGAGCTGCCCGCCACCGAGCTCGGCGGCTGGCGCGACGCGACCGGCCTGCGGCGCGGCCTGGCGATCGGTCTGGTGGTGGCAGGGCTGGCGGTGGGCCTGTTGCTGACCGCGTTCCTGCCGCGCCCGCACGCCGCGGCGCCCCCTGCGGCGGCCACGCCCGCCGTCTCGTCGACGGCCGCATCGCTGGCGCCCGTGGCGAGCGTCGCGCCCGCGAGCGTGTCTCTGCCGTCGCGCATCGACGGTCTCTCCGCGAACGCGAGCGCGGCCGACGCGCTCGAAGCCGTGCTCGGCGCCTGGGGCTATCGCCAGCCCGTGGGCGGCGAGCTCGATCCCAATCTCTACCCCGACGCGGTGCGCTCGGTCGCGCCGCTCCTGGTGCTCGCGACTCACGGCACGCCCGAGATGCTGACCGCGCTCGACCTGCCGGCGATCCTCGAGCTGGAGCCGCGCGCGGGTGAGCACCGCTACGTGGCGCTGATCGGCATGGACGATTCGGGCCACGCGCACCTGGGCATGGCTGGCGACGAGCTCGAGCTCGACCGCGGCGCGCTCCAGCGCCTGTGGACCGGGCGCATGTTCTACCTGTGGACGAACTTCGAGTCACTGCCGGTGCTGACGGCGGGCATGAAGGGACCGGCCGTGCGCTGGCTGCAGGCGCGACTCACCGAGCTCGGGTACCTGAAGCAGGGCGACGCCTCGGGCGAGTTCGACGAGCTGACGGGCAAGGCGCTCCGGGCGTTCCAGACCGCGAGCTCGCTGCCGGTCTCGGGTGAGCTCGGTCCCGAGAGCATGATCGCCCTGTACCAGGCGCTCGACTACACCACGCCGCGCCTGTACGCGGCGGGGGATGACTCGTGAGCACGATCCTCGACGCCCTGCGCAAGCTGCAGCGCGAGAAGGCGGCCGCGACCCCGCGCGACTTGCGCGGCTCGGTGACCGACCCGATCGGCTCGGGCCGTCCGCCGAAGCGCGGCGGCCGCGGCGGTCTCGCGCTCGGCCTGGTGGCGGTGCTCTTGCTGGCGGTCGGCGGTGGCGGCTTCTGGGCCTGGCGCAACGGCAAGCTCCACCTGCCGCGACTCACTTCGGGAGCGGGCGCCGCCCGCACCGCTGCGGCCACTCCGGCCACCCCGGCGACTCCTGCGCCGGTCCCGGGATCGAACGAGGGTCCGGTGCTGACCGACGACCAGGTGAGTCCCGAGGACGCCAACATCGACGATCTTCCGACCACCGAGGATCCGATGGACGCCGCCACGGCCGCGACGCCCGAGCCGGCGCCCGCGCCGGTGGCTGCGCCGCCGAATCCCGGTCTCCCGCAGTCTCCAGCCCAGGCGCAGGCCGAAGCCGAGGCCGAGCGCGCGCGCCTGGCGTCGATCCAGGCGCAGGCGGTCGCAGCCGCTGCGGCGCAGCAGCAGGCGGAAGCGCAGGTCGCGGCGCGCGCCGCGGCGACACAGGCTCCCGCGCCGGCTCCCGCGCCCCAAGCCGCCCCGGCACCGGACGCCGCGCTTGCCAGCGCCGAGCCACCTGCCGCCGAGCCCGCTCCCGTGACTCCCGCACCGGCGCCGAAGCCGGCTCCCAAGCCCAAGGCCGCGGCCAAGCCCAAGGCCAAGCCGGTCCAAGCCGCGAAGCAGGAGGCCGCGCCGCGCACCGTGACTCGCGCGCCGGACCGGGCCGAGCAGCCGAGTGACTCCGTGGCGGCGGCGGGCGGGTTCCCGGTGGTGCGCGTCGAGAGCATCCGCTGGCATCCCGTGCCCGAGCGGCGCATGGTGTCGCTGCGCTTCGAGCAGGAGAACGTGAACGACGTGCACGAGGGCGAGACCGTCGCGGGCGGCGTCCTGGTCTACCGCATCGATCCGGGCTCGGTGGAGCTGCGCGTCGGCTCGACCAGCCGCGTGATTCGCCCCGTGCCTTGACGCTCGAAGTCGGTGCCGAGCTCGAGCTCGTGATCGAGCGGCTCGCGGCCGGCGGCGACGGCGTGGCGCACAGCGACGGACTCACCGTGTTCGTGCCGCGCTCGGCGCCCGGCGACCGCGTGCGCGCGCGAGTCACCCGGCTCATGCTGCGCTTCGCGCGCGCCGAGATCGCCCTGCTGCTCGAGCCCGGCCCGGCTCGCCGCGAGCCGCCCTGCCCGTACTACGGCCGCTGCGGCGGCTGCTCCTGGCTGCACCTCGACGAGGCCGAGCAGCTCCGCGCTCGTGTCTCGATCGCGCGCGACGCGCTCGAGCGCCTGGCGGGCCGCACCAACCTGCCCGAGATCGAGGTCGTCGCCTCGCCGCGCGCGCTCGGCTACCGCGCGCGGGCGCGCATCGCCTACGCCAAGGGCCGGATCGGCTTCCGCGCCCGCGGCTCGCACGAGATCGTCGACGTGGAGCGCTGCGCGGTGCTCGATCCCGAGACCGAGCGCGCGCTCGAACGGCTGCGCGCGAACCGGCCGCGCGGCGCGGGTGAGGTCGAGATCCGGGGCGTCGATCCGACGCTGGAGCTCGAAGGCGGTCGGCTCGAGCTGGGAACGCAGGGCTTCTTCCAGGCCAATCGCTCGCTCTGGGAGCGCTGGCTCGAGAGCGTGCTCGGAATCTGCGGCCGCGGCGAGCGCGCGGTCGAGCTCTACTGCGGCGCGGGCTTCTACACCGCGCGACTCACTCGCCAGTTCGCGCGCGTGGTCGCGCTCGAAGGCTCGGCCGACGCGGCGCGGCTGGCGCGCCGCAACAGCTCGGCCGAGATCGTGGCCGAGGCCGCGGAGGACTGGGCGCCGAGTCACTTGGCCGACGAGAAGCCCGAGCTGGTGCTGTTGAACCCGCCGCGCAGCGGCGTGCGTCCGGCGGTCGCCGAAGCGATCGGAAGCTCGGCTGCACAACGCGTCGTCTACGTCTCGTGCGATCCGTCGACGCTGGCGCGCGATCTGGTGCGCATGGGCGACGCCTTTCGCATCGCGCGGCTCGTGCTGCTCGACGCGCTGCCGCAGACTCACCACGTGGAGCTCGTCGTCGGGCTCGAGCGAATTGACATCGCTCTCCGTCGGTAAATAGAATCTCGCCCGTCGGTGGCGCTGGGCTGGCGGGGAGATTCGCGGACGAACTCTGATTTCGTCACCGAGGGTCGGAGAGAACTTCCAAGGTGCGTGGCATTGAACGGGCTCTGCGAGGTCAATCTCGCAGAGCCCGTCGCGCGTCCAACGGCCTGTACGATCGGTGCGGTCCGGCCGGTCAGTCAGTGGTAGGTGCGCTGGTCGTCGTCGTTCCGGCGGCGTTCGAATTCTTCGCGCCTGACTGCGCGCAGGCGGTTGCGCATCCGCATCCGGTGCCAGCGGTGACTGAGCGTGCGCCAGCCCAGCGCGCGGCGCACGTGCTCGCGCAGCAGGATGCCCGCCGCGATCACGCCGCCCAGATGACCGACATGACTCACGTTGCCGCCCCCGCCCAGCACGATCTGCAACAGGAACAGCACCGGCACGAGCCAGATCGCGCGGATCGGCATCGGGGGGATCAGAAGTATGATCATTCGATCGGGCCAGAGCAGCGAGAAGGCAGTCACCACGCCGTAGATCGCACCCGAGGCGCCGACCGTCGGGATGTAGGCCATGAAGGGATTCCAGGTCGACGCCAGCGCGTTCCAAGCCAGGATCGCGAAGCCAGCGCCCACGCCGCAGCTGACGTAGAAGCGCAGAAAGCGCCGTGAGCCCCAGGTCATCTCGAGCTCGGGGGCGACCATCCACAGGAACCACATGTTGAACACGAGGTGCCACGGCGACGGGAAGTCGTGCAGCCACATGTAGGTGAACGGCTGCCAGAGCTGCAGGTGATGCAGGAAGCCGTCGACGTTGATCGCGCCGAGCTCCGTGAGCGGCAGCCCGAGCCTTCCGCTCACGAGCTGCAGCAGCCAGACCAGGCAGTTCGCCAGGATGATGTTGTGCACCATCGGGGTCGCCCCCGGGATGCGGAAGCTGTTCTGGGGGTAGCCGCGGCGATTGCGTCCGTACACGCGGTCAGGCTACGAAATTCCGCCGACCGACGCTGGAGCGAGCAGCGCGAGCGCGCGCTCCGCGGCCGGCTCGTCGAGCCCGGAGAGATCGGCGATCGGCAGCGTGACGCCGAGCTCGGCGCGCAGCTCTTCCAGCCGATCGCGGCAGCGCTCGCCCTCGCCGAACAGCACCGCGCGCGCCTGCTGGTCGGGCGAAAGGTCCGAGAACCAGGGCGCGTAGCGGCGGTAGTCGGCGAGCGTGGCCTCGCGCGTCGCGCCGGGGCGCGCGAACACCCAGATCCACGTCGGCAGCGCGTGTCCGAGGCGCTCGCGCGCGGGCTCCAGGCGCTCGCGCAGCGGGGGCACGTTCGCGTCCCACACGTCGGCATGGCGCCGCACCAGCGCCAGCGCGTGCGGACCCGCGGCCGAGACCGCGATCGGGGTCGGCTGCGCGGGTGGCGTGATGCGCACGCCGCCGAGCTCGAGCCACGGGCTCTTGTGAGTCACGGTCTCGCCCGCGAGCAGTGCGCGCACCACGCCCAGCGTGTCGTCGAGCCGCGCCACGCGCTCGCTGGCGGAGGGCTGCGGCAGACCGAGCCGCGCCGTGGCGCGAGCCTCGCCGACGCCGAAGTGACTCACGAGCCGCCCGCCCGCGAGCTCCTGCAGCGTGGCCAGGCTGCGCGCCAGGAGCAGCGCGTTCCAGAAGTGCGGTACGTGGATCGAGGCGAGCCGCGCCTGCTGCGTCTCGAGCGCGACCGCGCTCGCGAGCGCGGTCGGGTCGTAGGTGTAGAGGCCATTGCCCGCGGCCGCGATGCTGGAGTCGCCGTCGACCAGGATCAGCGCGAAGCCCAGCGCGTCGGCGCGGCGTGCCAGGCGCAGGCGCGCGGCGAGCGGAAGCGTGTGCCCGGCGAGCGCGACGCCCACGGGCGCGCGCGAGTCACTCACGCCCGGCCGCTCCGGCGCGCGGCCAGGTAGAGCGCCGCGATCGTCTTCCCGTCGCAGATCTCGCCGCTCGCGATCATGTCGAGCGCGCGCGAGAGCGGGACGATCTCGCTGTGCAGCACTTCGTGCGCCTCGGGCCGCGGCGGTCCCGGCACCAGCTCGTAGGCGCAGAACAGGTGGATGCGCTCGTCGGTGAAGCCCGGCGTGGTGAGGAGTGACCCGGTCTTCTCGATCCGGCCCGCGCGGTAGCCGGTCTCTTCCTCGAGCTCGCGCGCCGCACACTCGAGCGGTGGCTCGCCGCGGTCGAGCTTGCCGGCCGGCACCTCCCAGATCACGCCGCCGGCCGCGTGCCGGAACTGCCGCAGCAGCACCACGTGCTCGGCATCGAGGAACGGCACCACCGCGGACGCGCCCGGGTGCTTGAACAGGGCGAGCGTCACCTGCTCGCCCGACGGCAGCACCACCCGGTCGAGCCCGAACGAGCCCACGTTGCCTTCCCAGATGACTCGCCGCTCGAGCAGCCGCGCCCGTGTCTCGTCGTCGACCATGCGGCGCGCAGAGTAGCTTAGAATCCGCGCGCAATGGCGGAGCTCCGCGCGCGCTACGAGTCCTGGCGGGAGGCGCGCGAGCGCGTGCGGCTCGCGCGCGGCCGCGGGCTCGAGCCCGACGAGCAGCCCGAGCGGATCGACGACGCCTACGGCGACGTGACCGGCGGCGGCGCGCTCGCGCGCGAGGAGGGGCGCTTCCGGCTGGGCTTGGTGCAGGCCGCGCTGGCCAGTGAGTTGCGCGACGCCGATGCGCGGATCGCGCGCCGGAGCGCGGCCGGGGCTTCGGCCGACGAGCTCGACGAGCTGCGCGCGGACCGGGTCGCGGAGCGGAGCGCGGCGCTGGCGCGCTTCGGCTTCGCCACGGCGCGGAAGTTCGCCGAGGCGCTGCGCCCGGGCGTGGACTTCGACTACTGGCGGCGCGAGGCCGAGCGCTTCCTCGCCAATAGTGACTCGCGGCTGCGCGATGCCGAGCGCGGCCCGGGCGGGAGCGCGACGCTCGGCGCCGAGCTACCGAGCGGGCGGCTGCGGGCCGCGCTGGACTTCGCGCTCGAGGGCATGCAGCTCGAGCTCGAGCGGCTGCCCATGCTCGAGATCGACGGCGAGCCCCGGCCCGACAAGCTCGCGCTGTCGTTCGCGGTCGCGCCGCGCGTGCCCGACGACGTGTGGCTGGTACAGGCCAACGCCTCGGGAGTCGGCGCGGCCAGCGAGCTCTTCGCCGCCGCGGGTATGGCGCTGCACGCCGCGTTCACCTCCCCCGCGCTCGCGCTCGAGAAGCGGGTGCTGGGTGACCCTGGCACGCCGCTCGCCTTCGGCGAGGCGCTGCGCGCGCTCCTTTGCGAGCCGGCGCTCGGGGCCACGCTGGCCGGACTGACTCGCGAGCACTTCGCGGGCGCCGTGCGCCGGGCCCGGCTCACTGCGCTGCGCCAGACCGCGAGCCGCGTCGCGACCGAGCTGCGGCTGGCCGAGCTCGACGCGGGAGCCGCGCCCGGGTCGTGGGACGAGCCGGGATTTCTCGGCTCCGCCGGGCCGGCGCTGTCTTCGGTCGACGCGCTGCGCGCCGCCGCCTTCGGCGGGCTTTTCGCGCGCGGGCTGCGCGACCGCTTCGGCCGCGAGTACTGGAAGAGCCGCGCTCCCGGTGAGCTGTGGAAAGAGCTCTGGAACACCGGCACGAGCTACGGACCCGAGGAGCTGGCGCGCGAGCTGTCGCTCGGACCGCTCGGGAGTGAGGCGCTCCTCGAAGGTGACGTGGCGCTCTGAGCCGGGCCAGCGGTCGTGTACCCTCTGGCGCGATGTCGTGGAAAGAACAGATGGTGCCGATCGCGGTGCCGTCGTCGGGGCTGGTGCTCGAGGGGGTGTGGCAGAAGGGCTCGGGCCGCGGCGCCGTGATCGCCCCGCCGCACCCCGAGTACGGCGGGAGCCTCGAGCACCCCGTGGTGAGCGAGCTCGCCTATGGCCTGTACAAGGCCGGCGTGGCCTCGCTGCGCTTCAACTGGCGCGGCGTGGGCGGCAGCCAGGGCCGAGTGAGTGGTGACTGGAAGGACGCCGAAGAGGACTACCTGGCCGCGCTCGAGCAGGTGGCCGCGACCACCTCGCCGCCGATCGTGGCCGCCGGATACTCCTTCGGCGCGGCCACCGCGCTGCGCGTGGGCCTGCGAGACGCGCGCGTCTCCGAGCTGATCCTGATCGCGCCGCCCGTGGGCATGGTCGAGGCCGTCTCACTCAACGAGTTCCGCGGCCCGATCCACGTGATCGTCGGCGGCCGCGACCAGTTCTCGCCGCTCGACGAGCTGTCCGAGCTGCTGGAAGGCCTGCCCAACGCCAACCTCGACGTGATTCCCAAGGCTGATCACTTCTTCGGCGCGCACGGCCTGGCCGAAGTTGCCGAGCTGGTGCGCAGCTCGGTCGCCTGACCGCCGGCTTCGGCGACCACGCCCGCCGCCCCGGCGTCGAGTCACTCGCGCGGCCGCGCCAGCGCGCGCGCCGCGCCGGGCACGTGCCTTGCTCTCTCGCGCGCCACTGCGGGAGGGTGAAATATGGAAGAGTCGATCCTGTTCCTGTCCGATGCGTCCGTCGTGGCCGACCGCGAGCAGGTCGCGAGCGAGCTCGACACGCGCGCGTTCGCCGCGATCTGTCTCGACCGCGGCCAGGTCGACGCCGCGCTCGCCGACGCGCGCTGGCTGCGCCGCCGGCGCAACCGCCTGCCGGTGATCGCGCTCGTCGACACCGCCGACGTGGAGCGCGCGGCCGAGCTGTTCGCCTGCGGCGTGGCCGAGATCGTGGTGCGCGACGCCTCGAGCGACGCCAACCTGCGCGCGCGCGTCGCTGGCCTGGTCTCGCCGCGGGTCAGCCCGCGGCCGATCGCGGCCGCCGACGCCATCGTCGCGCGCAGTGCCTCGATGCGCGCGTGTCTCGAGCTCGTGCGCAAGGCGCAGCGCAGCGACGCCACGGTGCTGCTCCTGGGCGAGACCGGCACCGGCAAGGAGGTGCTCGCGCGCACCGTCCACGAGGGCGGCCCCCGCGCGCGCGGACCGTTCGTGGCCATCAACTGCGCCGCCTTCCCCGAGACACTGCTCGAGAGCGAGCTGTTCGGTCACGACCGCGGCGCCTTCACGGGCGCGAGCCGCGCGCGCCCGGGTCACTTCGTACAGGCCAACGGTGGCACGCTCTTCCTCGACGAGATCGGCGAGACCACGCTCGGCTTCCAGGTGAAGCTCCTGCGCGCCCTGCAGGAGGGCAAAGTCCGCCCGCTCGGCGCCGGCAAGGAGCAGGCCGTCGACGCCCGCATCGTCGCCGCCACCAACCGCGAGCTCGAGACCGAGGTCGAGCACGGCCGCTTCCGCCGCGACCTGTTCTTCCGGCTGAACGTCTTCCCGATCTCGCTCCCGCCGCTGCGCGCCCGCGCCGAAGACGTGGTCCCGCTCGTGCTCCACTTCCTCGAGCGCAGCCGCAGCCTGACCACGCTGCGCAGCGTCGCCGCCGACGCGCGCCACCTGCTCGAGACCTACCCCTGGCCGGGGAACGTGCGCGAGCTCGAGAACGAGGTGGCGCGGATCGTGACTCACGCCGAGTCGGGAATGGAGATCACCGCGCGCATGCTGTCGCCGCGGCTGCGGGGTGGGGCGCCGGATCTGCCACGGCCCAGCGCGAACGAGACCCTGCGCGACGCCGTGGCGCGCTTCGAGTCCTGGTATCTGAAGCACGCGCTGGAGCGGAATCAGGACCGCCGCATCGCGACGGCTCGCGAGCTCGGAATCACTCGCGAGTGTCTATACAAGAAGCTCCGCCGCTATGGGATGCAGTAGGCTCTAGTCTTACGATCCGACCAACAATCTCGCCTACACCGGTACGGTGGATTGGTGCGCGACGGTGCGCGTTGCGCCGGAAGCGAAAGTGAAGAGCGCCTCGCTGGGGCAGCCTTGGTCGGGCGCCGGCGACGAGAACGTCTTCGGCAAGCTCGACCAGGCGCGCTGGCGGGGCTGGTTGACCGCGACCGACGCCGACTCGGGCGAGGTCCGCTGGAAGTTCGAGGTGGCGGGGCCGATTCTTTCCGCGGTGACGCCGACCGCCGGCGGGCTGGTGCTATTCGGTGACATGGCAACGCAGTTTCACGCGCTCGATGCGGAGAGCGGCAAGGAGCTCTGGTCGACGAAGCTCGACGGAGCACCGGGCGGTGGAGTCATCAGCTACTTGGCGGGCAGCCAACAGCGGATCGCGGTGGTCTCGGGGACCAACTCTCCGATTTGGCCGGTGCCGGAGGCCACAGCGAAGATCGTCGTGTTCGGGTTGAAGTAGCCGCTCTGTGCCACTCACCGGCCAAGAAACGGAGGCCCCATGAATCTCCGCGATGTCATCTACGCCCGCCGTGCCGTGCGCGCCTACAAGCCTGCCGCCGTCGACGAGGTCACCGTACGCCAGCTCCTGCACGAGGCTGTTCAGGCGCCGAGCGCGATGAACGCTCAACCCTGGGTCTTTTCGATCGTGCAGGACCGCGCCCGGCTGCGGCGCTACTCGGATCGAGCCAAGCGCCAGCTGATCGAGCTCGCCGCGACCGAGCCCAAGGTTCGTGCCTACGCGGAGATGCTCCGCGACGAAGCGTTCAACATCTTCTACGACGCCGGCACGCTGATCGTGATCGGCGTACGCGAGCGGACGGCATTCAGCGAAGCGGACGGCTGGCTCGCGGCGCAGAACCTCATGCTGTCCGCGTGCGAGGCCGGCCTCGGCACGTGCTGCATCGGGCTCGCCGTCTCCATGCTCAATCTTCCCGAGGTGAAACAGGAGCTGGCAATCCCCGCCGAAGGGGCTGCGATCGCTCCGATCATCCTGGGAGCTCCGAGCTCCCCCGCGGCGCCCGTCGCGCGCAAGGAGCCGCACATCGCTTCATGGCTCCGCGGATGAGCTCGGGCTAGCGCCGGGCCAACGGATTCGGATCCGAGCAGCTCCCGAAGGTCGTCGAGCCGCGGGTCGCCACCCGCTCGAAGCACACGCGCTTCTCCGACGGACCTCTTCGCACTCGGATCGGTGAAGCCCACCACGACATCCAGGTTGTTGATCGCACCTCACTGCGGGACTGAGCCTGCGCGGGGCGCTCGCGCGCCGCAACGACGCCGAGCTCGGCGATCCGCGCGGTCTGTCGCGCCGCGGGCGCCAGGTCTGCGAGTTCATGGGGCTCGGAGAGAGCGAGAAGCAGATCTCGTATCGCCTCGGTCTGTCCCCGCCGAGTGTCTCACGCGCGGTGCGCACCGCCATGCGCAAGCTCGGCCTGCGCTCGCTGGCGGAGCTGGTCGAGGCGGAGATTCGAGCGGCTGAGATCCTCCAAATGCACGATGGATTCGTAGCTGACAGGCCGAGAGCGAATGCGACAGCCCGTCACGCTCGAGGCGCTGGGGGTGCAGTTCGCGGTGAGAACCGTTGCCCCACGGCTGAGGCGGGGCGGCCAAAACACTGCGTCACCGATCGCTGCAGGCTGCGCTGAGCCGTGCAGAGCGCGGTCGCGGCAGCCCTGAATCCACGATGGCGGCCTGCGCGTCCCTATCGCGGCGTGGGCCCGCAGCTTGCAGTCTGCCTGAGCAAGGAGTCAGAACAATCATGCGGAGTAGGATTGCAGGGGCTACCGCTTTGATCGCGGCATTTGCCTTCTCGGCACCCGCGGTCTACGCAGACACCAGCACATTGGCCGACGGCTTGTTTGAGGCCGCCGTCGACCCCAACCATCCAGACGAGAATGATTGTTTCGTGGTCACAGCGACAGAGACCGAGGCCGGGCTCTTCGAGACCGGTGGCACTGTTTCCAGCGCCAACGGGACCAATTCACAGCAAGTCACCATCGACTATCACACTCCGCAGCCGACCAGCGTAGGCCGGAACGACAACAAGATCGCGGTCGAAGAGAGCAAGTTCTCCGCGCTGCGGGTACGCGCTACTGCCGGCATGGGCGGCACGCCGGCAGCGTTCGATACAGGCGTCATCATCGTCCAGGACTGCTCGGTCAAGGGCACGGCGAAGAAGACGAGCACGACGACGTTTGCCTTCGCCGTCTCGGTGGGTGCGAGCTGCAGTGGCCCAAGCATCTCCGCTCCGCTTACCGCCGACCAGGCGGCGAGTGTCCAGCAGGCGTTCAAGGGCGTGAAGAGCGTCAAGCTCCAGCTCAACGCCGGCAAGGGTAAGTGGTCGCTCTCGATCAAATGCAAAGCCACGGGCCCCCACCCATAGAGCCCGGCCTGGCTCCCGCCATGCGCCTGGAGGCCTTCGTTGCCGGTGGAGCGACAGCCGCCGACTATCTGCGTTTTGCAGCGGCCGACCTCATTGGCAGCGTCGTGACTGAATTGGTGCGTCTCGGCGTGGCGACGGCCGCCGAGGTGGATATCGATACGCTGCACGACCGGATGCTCGCCGAGGTGATCGCCAACGGCAGCGTCATCGTGGGCCGTTCCGAGATCGGCGCCTGGACACCGGTGTAAGCCGAGTCCCAGTCACTGTCTCGCATCCTAGGGGCAAGGTCCGCTCTCTACGAGCGGCTTGCCGATCGAGCCCTGGAACTGACAGAAGCGCGGCCCGACGAGCGTGATCCGCACGTCGCCGGCGCAGCTCAGAAGCACCAGCTCTTTCATGCCGCCAGTCTAGATGCCGTCCCGGCTTCGGTGCCCCGGGCTCGTGCTTCCTCCGACTGAGCGGCGTCCTACTGTCCGTCTTCTTCCTCTGGCTGCGCGTACCGATCGGACTTCAGATAGCGCTTGATCGTGCGGTCCTCGAGTTTCTTGGCCAGCTCGGGATCCTTCGCGGCGTCGTCCTCGTCGATTCCGAGCTCCTCGCTCGCCTTCTTGCGAGCGTCGTCCATGCGCTTCTCCTGGTGCCAGTTCTCTTCCTCGGTGTTGCAGACGTTGCGCTGGGTCTTGTAGTCCCACCAACAGTTGTGGCCCGGCTTGAAGCCTTCAGGTCCCGGCGTTCGGCCGGTCTCCTCGCTCTCTTTCTCGCGCTCCTGGCGGCTCGCCTCGCGCTCGGCGTCTTGCTTCTGGGTCCGCTCTTCTTGAGAACGCTCGCGCCACTCCTCGCTGATCTTCCGGTCTCTCGCCTCCTGATCCTGATGGGCGATCTCGGCCTTGATCGCGTCCTGCTGCTTCTTCTGCTCGGGAGAGAGCTTGTAGTAGGGCGTCTTCGGAGCGGGCTTCTCCATGGGAACGATGCGGACGCGGTTCGACGCGTTCTCGGAAGCATCGACCGCCTGCTTGCGGAATCTCGGCGGTATCTCGCTCGGATCCGAGGCGACATGCATGCTGCCGTGCTCGTCGATCCAGCTATATCCCTGCGCACGAGTTACCGGCGCGAGACACAACGCGATCCAGAGTCCGATGCCCACAGCTGACAGCCGTCGAATGAGTCGCATGCAGTCATGATCGGATGGGGGCCCGTTGGGCTTGAGACTCACTAAAGTGCGCTCAGTGACCCCGCGCGAAAGTCGCATCAGGCCCCGCGGAGCACGAAGATGTCCTCGGGCTGCCCACAGCCGCGGATGCGAACGCCGGCCAGGGGCTCCTGATCGATCGCAATCACCGCGTCGAGCTCGCGGGTTCGCCGGTGGGTGAGGGGAAGCAAGTTGTTTCCCGAGTGCGCGGTCTGTGACGCGAGCATGTGGGTCGTCCCAGACTCGCGCGGCTACCTCGGGTACTGCTGCGGAAGCAAGCGGTCCGAGCGGTGCGTCACGGGGCAAACGTCGGTCGACTCGCCGAGCCCGCAATCGACGCAGCACTCGAGCAGCGACTCGGTTCCGAGGAAACGCGATGTTTTCTCTTCCTGGCGCGACCTGCGTCGCGAGGAAAAGCACCGGTTGCTGAAGTCGTTCCAGATCCGGGTCCGCGTGAGCCGCCCTGTGCGTCGCATTCTTTCGGTGGATGAGGTGATGATCGGCGTCGCTGGATCACAGCATGCGCTGACGATCTACAAGAAGCTCCGGCGCTACGGGATGCAGTGAGTCACATCTCCGCCACGTCGATGACCGCTTGCGTGAACTCCTGCGGCGCTTCCTGCGGCAGGTTGTGACCGATGCCGCCGCCGATCGTGCGGTGCGCATACTTGCCCGAGAACTTGCTCGCGTAGGCGCTCGGCTCGGGGTGCGGCGCGCCGTTGGCATCGCCTTCGAGGGTGATCGCGGGCACGCCGATCGCTGGCGCGGCGGCGAGCCGCTGCTCGACCACGTCGTATTTCGCCTCGCCCTCCGCGAGCGCGAGCCGCCAGCGGTAATTGTGAGTCACGATCGCCACGTGATCGGGGTGATCGAACGCCGCCGCGCTGCGGTCGAACGTGGCGTCGTCGAAGCTCCACTTCGGTGAAGCCGTCTGCCAGATCAGCTTCGCGAAGTCGTGCCGGTACCGGTCGTAGCCGGCGCGCCCGCGTTCGGTCGCGAAGTAGTACTGGTACCACCACTGCAGCTCGGCGCTCGGTGGAAGCGGCACCTTGCCCGACTGCTGACTCCCGATCAGATAGCCGCTGACCGAGACCACCCCCTTGCAGCGCTCCGGCCAGAGCGCCCCGAGGATGCACGCGGTGCGCGCTCCCCAGTCGAAGCCCGCGACGATCGCCTGTTGGATTTCGAGCGCGTCCATGAGCGCGATCGCGTCGGCGGCCAGCGCGGACGGCTGCCCGTTTCGGAAGGTGTCACTCGAGCGGAAGCGCGTGCTGCCGTAGCCGCGGAGAAACGGAACGATGGTGCGGAAGCCCGCCTGCCCGAGGGCGGGCGTCACGTCGACGTAGCTGTGGATGTCGTAGGGCCAGCCGTGCAGCAGGAGCACCGCCGGCCCGTCGGCGGGACCGCCCTCGGCGTAGCCCACGTTCAGCAGGCCCGCGTCGATCTGCTTGAGTGACGCGAACTTCGAGTTCGTCCCGGGTCGAATCGCGGGCAATCGCGCCGGCTTCTCGTTCGCAGCCTGCGCGTTCGCAATGCCTGCCCAGCCGAGCCGGGCCGCAGCGACCGTTGCCACCGCGCCGGTGCAGAATAGTCGACGATCGACCTGCGACATTTTCCGCTCCTCTCGAATCCGTTTTCTCTTGAGTCGACTGAGCTCACTTCGGAAGATCGGGCTCGGGCGCGCGAGAGCTCAACGTCAGTGAGCCGAGGTCCACGTGGAGGTCTTCCGGACACGCACCCACCTGGACCGTCCGCTGCTCGCGCGAGTCGATGCACGAGATGCGCAGGGAATAGTGGTAGTCGGATCCGAGACAGGCGGCAGTCACGTGGATATCCCCGCCGCCCCTGTCGCTGTGTGGCTCTTGCCAGCTACGCGACAGGAGCTTTTGCTCCGTTCCGCCGCCGTACAGATCCACCAAGCAGCGCTGATACGGGTGACCGGCCTCGTCGACGACACGGATCTCGATGTCGAAGTTGGGAGGGCCTGCCGTGGCAGCCGCCGCGACCAGCAAGAGTCCGACGAGCGGACTCACGAGTGCGGATCGCCCGGCCGATTCGCCACCAGCGCCGGGATCAGGATCAGGTTCGCGACCAGAGTCAGCGTGAGTCCCACCGTCAGCAGGACTCCCAGACTCGCCATGCCGGGGTGCGGTGAGATCGCGAGCGTGCCGAAGCTCGCGATCGTGGTGAGCGTGCTCTGCACGACGCCGCGGGCGGTGCTGGTCTCGAGCAGGGGGTCGGATTCGCCGGCCATGTGGCGCCAGCGGTGCACCAGGTGGATGCCGCTGTCGATGCCGATGCCCAAGAGGGCGGGCAGCACGAGCACGTTCGCGAAGTTGAAGGGCAGGTCGAAGATCACTCCGATCGCGGCCAGCACGGCGGCGGACAGCAGGAGGGGCGCGAGCGCGATCAGCGTGTCACTGATGCGGCGCCAGAGCACGAGCAAGAGCAGCGTGATCGCGAGCGCGGCGCCGAGCAGGGCTTCGCGAAACGACTTCACGACCACGCGCGCGGACTCGACGGTCGTGACTGCGATGCCCGTAGCTTCGGGCATGGCCGCGGTCGCGCTGTCGGCGAAGCGCTGCAGCGCGCGGTCGTCGCGGCCGAGGTCCTCCTTCGGGTAGGCGTCGACGCGGATCCGGCCGTCGGGGGCGACCGTGTCGCGCACCAGGTCGTGCGGCAGGTCCTTCGCGGTGATCGGCTGGGCCTGCAGCGCCGTATCGATGCGGTGCACCTGGTCGGGCAGGCTGCCCACGACGCTCTTCTCCAGCCGGTCGAGCGAGGCCTTTCGGGCCGCCTCGTCTTCACTCGAGAGCTTCTCGACCAGGCCACTCAGCGCGGTGCGCAGCTTGTCGAGCGCGGCGTGAGTCTTCGGGTCGAGCGTGGCGGGCATCTGGTCGGTCTTCACCAGGAAGGCGCGCAGCGCCGCGATCTCGGCCTCGGTCGTGGGCGGGGCCTCGATCCGATCGGCAGGCGGCGGCGGGGCCATCATCAGCGCCACGTCCTCCAGGATCGCGAGCTTCTCTTCCTGCTCGGTCGGGATGAAGTCGGACAGAGTCACCGTGTGATCGACGGTGTCGAGCCTCTTCAGTCTGTCGGCGATCGCGTCGGCCTGGGCGCGGTCGTTGGCCAGCACGGTCACGCTCCACGGCGAGAGACCGTCGGTCGAGAGCAGGTCGTTGAACGCGGTGACCGAGTCGGCGGTCTGCACGCGCAGGCGCAGCGGGTTGTAGTCGAAGCGCACGCGCAGCAGGAACGGCACGCACACCACTGCCAGCACGAGCGCGCCCCAGCGCACGAAGCGGGCGTGGTGGACGGGGAACGCGACCAGCCGCGACATCCAGGCGCTGGGCGGCCGCACGGGCCGGGGCTTGGGGGTCGGCGGCTTCAGCAACACGATCAGCGCCGGCAGCAGGGTCAGGCTCGCGATCACGGACATGATGATGCCGCCGGCCGAGATCACGCCGAGCTCGGCCACGCCCACGTAGTCGGTGGGCGCGAAGGCCAGGAAACCGATCGCGACCGTGATCGCGGCGAGCAGGAGCGACAGCCCCACGTCCTGCGCGGTCTCGCGCAGGGCGGCCTTCGAGTCACCGCCGCGGGAGTAGAGGTCCTGCCAGCGCAGGCAGAAGTGCACGCCGAAGTCGTCGCCCAGTCCGATGAACAGGACCGCGAACGCGACCGACACCATGTTCAGCGAGCCGACCGTCAGCGTGGCGAAGGCGAACGTCCAGACCAGGCCGACCGACAGCGTGAGCGAGGTCGAGGCCATGAGCTTCCAGCTGCGCAGGCCGAAGAACAGGATCCCGGTGACCGCGATGAACGACAGGATCCCCGACAGCGCCGTGCCGCGAGTCACCGTGGCGAGCTCTTCCGACGACAGCGCGAGCTCTCCGGTGACTCGCACGCGGATGCCGTTGTCGGCGCCGAGGCCGATCTCCTGCGCCAGCTCGTGGATGCGCGCGATCGAGTCCTCGGCCGGGATCAGCGCGCTGTAGTCTACGATCGGCTGCACGATCAAGACGCGCCGCGGCGTCTCGGGCAGCGACGTGCCCAAGAGCACCTCGCGCCACGACACCGGCTCGGAGTGACCCGTGCGCTCGGCGTCGACGGCGCGCGACAGCCGATCGAACACGGGCGCGAGCTCCACCACCGTGGCATCGCCGCTGCGCAGCGAGTCGGCCGCGCGCTGCAAGAGCGCGAACAGCCCGCGCAGGCTCGAGTCCCGGCGCAGCTCGGCCAGATACGGCTGCACCTCGGCCAGGTGGTTCGACAGCTTGCCCAGATCGTCGGTGCTGAGATAGAGGAGCCCGTTCTTCTCGAAGAACGGCCCCTCGCCCGGCACCTCGACCGAGCTGAAGAGCTTGGTCTCCTGCGCCAGCCGATCGCGCAGCTGTAGTGCCGCGTCGCGGGCGCGCTCCGGAGTGGCGGCATCGACCACGACCAGGAGCGGATTCTGCGAGTCGGGAAAGGCCTTCTCGATCACGCGCCAGGTCTTCTGGTGCGGGAGATCCGGCGAGAGCATCGCCGCGACGTCCATGTTGATGCCCAGGTTCTCGTACGAGTAGAACCCGAGCAGCGCAGTCACGACCGCGGTCGCCACCAGCGTCGAAATCGGATGCCGCGCGATCCAGTCGACCCAGCGGGCGACGGCGCGACCGATCAGCTCGTCCATTCAGCCCTCGCACGCGATCGGCTATCCTGCGCCGAACCATGCATCATTCCCGGGTCGGGCGCCGCACGGCGCTCCTGGTGACTGCTCTCTGCGCGCTGCTCGCGACGCACGCCCTCGCCGACGACGCGCCGCCCAAGGTCGCGACGGCCAAGGGGCCACCGACGCAGGTGATCGACCGCTTTCACGCAGTGCTCCTCGACGTGATGAAGAACGCGAAGACGCTGGGCTTCGAGGGGCGGCGCGACAAGCTCGCGCCCGCGCTCGACGCGACGTACGACTTTCCGGGCATGGCGCAGCGCTCGCTCGCGACCTCGTGGGGCAAGCTCGACGACGCCCAGCACGAGCGCTTCATCAGCGTGTTCCGCGCGATGACCCTCCGCACCTACGCCACGCGCTTCGACGGCTACGACAACGAACGCTTCGAGACCTTGGGCGAAGAGCCCTCGGTCGCGGGAACCGTCATCGTTCGAACCGTCCTTCACGCCACGGACGAAGACGTCCACCTCGACTACCGGCTGCGCTCCATGCCGGCCGGCTTCAAGGTGATCGACGTCTACTTGAGCGGCACCGTCTCGGAGTTGGCGCTGCGCAGAGCCGAGTACACCTCAGTGTTCGAGCGCGACGGATTCGACGCGCTGGTCGACGCGCTCGAGCGCAAGGTCGCCGACGCGCCGGGCTCGCCGCCGCCGCGCAAGCCCGAATCACCCAATTCGGACTCGCGGAACTCCGACTCGCGGTTGAGGTAGTAGGCCGTGCGCAGCGCGGCGTAGAAATCGACCGCGCCGTCGCGCAGCGCGTCGAGCGCCTGGCCGGCTTCCGCGCGCTGAGTGATTCCGTTGCCCGTCTGCAGGAAGATCTGCAGCGTGGTCGACAGCAGGTAGTTCTGCGGCATCGCGCTCGAGTCGATCAGGTCGCCGAAGCCGTCGCGCGCGGTGGTGGGCCCGAACAGCGGCACGATGATGTACGGGCCGGCCGGCGCTCCGTAGCGGTGGAGCGTGCCGCCGAAGTCGGTCGGATGCGGCGGCATGCCGATCATGTTCCCGACGTCGAACGCGCCGGCGACACCGATGCTCGAGTTCAGGCAGAAGCGCACGAAAGTCTGGCCGGCCTCGTGCGGGTGGAACTGCAGCAAGTGATTCGCGAACGAGATCGGCTCCGACAGATTGCGGAACATGCGCCGCACGGCGCGCGCGGCCGGATCGGGCATGACCCAGCTGTAGGCGTTGGAGATCGGCGCGATCGCGTACTTGTCCGCGAGCTCGTTGAAGTCGAAGACCACGCGGTTCCCGCGCTCGAGCGGGTCCCAGTACGAGCTGACTTCCTGGGCGTCGAGCTGCTCGAACAGCGCGTCGTCGCTGGCGGGGGCGGCCGCGCTCGCGGCCGCCGGGCTCGACTGACTCGGCTCCTCGTCGGCGCTGGCCGGCAGTGCGCCGACCAGGGCCACGATGGCCACGATCGTCGTAGCGATGCACCGCTGTGTCACCACTGCCACCTCGCCAAGACCCTCCCAGCAGCGGGCGGATTGTAGTCGGGAAATTCCCGCCCGTCTCCGCGCCCGGTGAGAAAACCCCCGTTGGCAGCAGGGGTTGCGCATTAGTCGTTGCTCAGGGCGAATGCCCTTGTGCGCCTTGCCGGACTGCATCGGCAAAAAGAGGGTGTCGGGTGCAATCCTGCCTGTTACGGTCCCCGCGCCCATGTTCCACCGGCAGCTCGTCGCTCTAGGCCTGCTTCTCGCCTTGGCGAGCGGCTGCCTGCGGCCCGTCGCACGCTACGAGCCCCGCGGTCCCGACGTGCAGCTCTCGCTGCTCGTCCTGGGCGATTGGGGGCGGTTCCCCAAGGACGGGAAGACGCCCGAGAAGCAGTTGCACGTAGCGCAAGCGCTGGCGGAGGAGGATCGGCATGCGCCGGTCGATGCGGTCGTCTTCGTCGGCGACAACTTCTACCCCCGGCTCAAGGCGACCGAGCTCGAGACCCGGCTGCGCGCGAACGTGATCGGGCCGTACTGCCACTTCGTGGACCTGACCGAGCGCGGCCAGGCGGCGCTCGGCGATGCCTGCCCGGAGCCGGAGATCCGGCGCCACCGCGTCCCGCTCTGGGCCGTGCTCGGGAACCACGACATCGACCGCGACTCGCTCCAGCTCGAACGGGAGCTGGTGCCGGAGTACGTGGCCAACTGGCGGCTGCTCGGCGCGTCGCCCGAGACACTCGAGCTGCCGCAGGGCGTGAGCCTGGTGTTCTACGACTCCACCAGCCTGCGCCTGCGCCGCGGTGCCGCCGACCTGCCTCGCCTGACCGCAGCTTTGCGCGAGTCACGCGGGCCGTGGCGGGTGCTCGTGGCGCACCACCCGATCGACGGCCGCGAGGTCGAGCGCGGGATCGAGCTCGCGATCGCGGATTCGAATGCGCGCCCCCAGCTCCTGCTCGCGGGGCACATCCACGACCTGCGCGCCTCCGTGCTCGCGCCGCCGCAGCCCGCGTTCCAGCTGATCAGCGGCGGCGGCGGCGGCAACGAGTCGAGCCGCGACCTGCTGCCCGGTCAGCTCTGGCAGCTGGCCTCGACCGGCTTCGCGCGCGTGGATCTGATCGGTCAGGGTGAGCGCGCGCACCTGCGGCTGCGCGTGTTCGCGGTCTCGGCCAATCACGACGTGCCGCAGCTCGTGGCGGCGTGGACGCTCGATTCCGCTGGGCGCGCGACGCCGGAGACACTCCCCGGCCCTGGCGAGTAGACTCGCACGCCGTGAAGCCCAAGCTCGCAACCACGGCCCTGGCTCTCTGCGTCCTCGTTCCGCTGCTCGCGCGTGCCCAGCAGGTGGTGCCCGAAGCCGACCGCGCGCTCGTGCGCGAGATCTACAGGGAGCTGATCGAGACCGACACTACTCACTCGAGCGGCAGCACCACGGCTGCGGCCGAGAAGGTGGCCGCGCGGCTGCGCGCCGCGGGCGTGCCCGCGACCGACATCGCGCAGCTCGGGCCGTCGCCCACGAAGGGGAACCTGGTGGCGCGCCTGCACGGTAGCGGGCCCGAGAAGGCGCTGATCCTGCTGGCGCACCTGGACGTGGTCGAGGCCAAGCGCGAGGACTGGTCGGTCGATCCGTTCGTGCTGCTCGAGCAGGACGGCTACTTCTACGCGCGCGGGTCACTCGACGACAAGGCCATGGCGGCGATCTTCACCACGCTGTTCCTGCGCCTGGCGCAGGACAAGACGCCGCTCCGCCGCGACGTGGTGCTGGCACTCACCGCCGACGAGGAGGCCGGCGACGAGAACGGCGCCGACTGGCTCCTGCGCGAGCACCGCGAGCTGGTCGACGGCTCGCTGGCCTTGAACGAGGGCGGCGGCGGCTGGATGCGCCAGGGCAAGTATCTCGTGCTGCCGGTGCAGTCGAGCGAGAAGACCTACATGGACTACGCGCTGAAGGTCACCGACAAGGGTGGTCACAGCTCGCTGCCCACGGCCGAGAATGCGATCTACCGGCTGGCCGCGGGGCTCGGCCGGCTGCAGAAGTGGGTGTTTCCGGTCGAGCTGAACCCAGTCACGCGCGCGTTCTTGAAGCTCGCGTCGGGCACCGAGTCGCCGGAGATCGGCGCGGCGATGCGCGCGCTGGCCGCGAACGCCAAGGATCCCGTCGCCGCCAAGCGGCTGTCGCGCGAGCCGCGCTACAACGCGCTGATCCGCACCACCTGTGTGGCCACCGAGCTGCAGGCGGGTCACGCGCGGAACGCGCTGCCGCAGAGCGCGGTCGCCAACGTGAACTGCCGGATCCTGCCCGGTCACTCGGCCGACGAGGTGCGCCAGGCGCTCGTGAGCGCGCTGGCCGACTCGAAGATCGGCGTGGCGCTCGACGAGAAAGAGATCGCCGGGCCGAAGGCGACCGTCGACGCCGACCTGATGCGCACGGTCGAGAAGGTGAGCGCGCAGGTGTTTCCCGGCGTACCGGTGGTGCCGACGATGAGCGCGGGCGCCACCGACTCCAAGTACTTCCGGCTGGCCGGCATTCCGGCGTACGGCGTGTCGGGCATCTTCATCGACATCGACGACGTGCGCGCGCACGGCCGCGACGAGCGCGTGGGCGTCAAGCAGTTCTTCGAGGGTCAGGAGTTCCTGACCCGCCTGGTCGGCGAGCTGGCTGCTTCGCAGCAGTGATCGCCGCCCCGGCGATCTGGATGTGGAACGCACCGCAGAGCGCGATCTGGCGTGTGACGTGGGCGCGGATGCGCCCGAGCTCTGGGTCGGTGTCGAAGCGCCGGTAGATGCGCACGCGCGCGTCGAGGTTCGCCGAGGTCGCGTACTGGGCGGCCACGTGCGCAGGGTCGTCGATCCTCACGGCACCGCCGCGAGCGCGAGCTTGGGGTGGCCGTCGCGGTCGAAGAAGCCCCAGAAGGCCTCACGAGCGCGTTTCTCGGGCGGCGCTTCGATCGCACGCGCAGGCTTCCAGGGGCAGTCGAAGGCCTCGAAGAACGCGAAGGCGTGGCGGCGCGTGGGCGGCAGCTTGCGGCTCAGCGCCGACCAGAACGCCGCCTGCGCGGACTCACTGAAGCCGTCGCCGGGAGGGCCGCTCGGGAGCCCCGTCTCTTTCACCAGCACGGGCCGGGCGAACTGCTTCTCGAGCCGTGCCACCACGTCGACCACCAGATCTACCGAAGCGTCGGCCGGAAGGGTGCCGAACCAAGCCTCGTTCGTGGGATGGATGTTAGGCAAAAGGAAGTCCAGCCGCGGCAATGACTTCGCACGCGCGTCGTCGAGATATCCCGCGAAGGGCTCACTCGTGGTGAGTGGCAGACCGGGGCGAGCCCGGTGCGCTCGGTCGAAGGCTTGGGCCAATCCGGCACTGTCGTAGCGGTGGAAGAAGAGACCTTCGTTACCGATCGCGAGGCCGATCACGGTGGCCGGCTCCGCCGCCGCTGCGGCCAGCGCGGCGTCGAGCTCGCGCGAGTCAGTGGGTGACCACACGCCCAGCACCACGGCGCGGAAGCCTGCCTCCCGCGCCAGCGCCGCCACGCGGTCGAGCCCGTTCGCGCTCGAGTAAGTGACCAGCCCGTCGAAGTGCGGCCGCAAGAGCGCCAGGTCGGCGCGCAGCGCCGCGACGTCGGGCGGCGGGCCCCCGGCGCCCGGGTCGAAGCCGCGCGGTGTGTAAGCCACGAAGCGCACCGTCGCGAGCGCGCTCTCGAGTCGCCCGGTGGCCACACCGACCTCGGAGCTCGCCAGCGCGCCGGCTGAGGCCAGCACCACGAGCGCGCAACGGCTGATGCGTGACATGGGGCGATGCTAACCTGACCGCGATGCCGGCCGTTCCCGTCGCGCTGCCGCACCACCGCTACGACGTCGTGATCGAGCCCGGCGTGCTCGACGAGCTCGGCGCGCGCACGCGTGCCGTGGCGCCCGCTCCGATGGCGCTCCTGGTCTTCGACCGCGCGCTCGAGTCGACTCAGCTCCCGCGCGCGCGCGCGTCGCTCGAGGCGGCCGGCTACGAGACCGTGAGCGTGCCGTTTCCGGGCGGCGAGGCGAACAAGACACTCGCCACCGTGCAGGGGCTCTACGAGGTGCTGCTCGAGCGCCGTTTCGAGCGCCGCGCGCCGGTGGTGGCGCTGGGCGGCGGCGTGCTGGGAGACACCGTCGGCTTCGCGGCTGCGACCTACCTGCGCGGGGTGCCGTTCGTGCAGTGTCCGACCACGCTGCTGGCGATGGTCGACTCGTCGGTGGGCGGCAAGGTCGGCGTGAACGTGCCGCAGGGCAAGAACCTGGTGGGCGCGTTCCACCAGCCGGTCGCGGTGCTCGCCGATCCGCTGGTGCTGAAGAGCCTTCCGCCGCGCGAGCTGCGCTGTGGCCTGGCCGAGTGCATCAAGCACGCCGTGATTCGCGCGCCCGACCTCTTCGATTGGACCCGGAGTCACTTACCCGAGCTGCTCGCGCTCGACCCCGAGTCACTGGCAGAGCTGGTGGCCCGCAACGTCGCGATCAAGGCGGCGGTGGTGATCGAGGACGAGAAAGAGAGCGGCGTGCGCGCGCACCTGAACCTGGGTCACACCTTCGGCCACGCGATCGAGGCGACGGTGGGCTACGGCCGGATCCTGCACGGCGAGGCGGTGGGGCTCGGGCTGCTCGCGGCCGCCACGCTCTCGGCCGAGCTGCGCGTGGGCGCGCGCGAGCTGCGGCCGCGGATCGAGGAAGTCGTGGGCGCCGCCGGCCTGCCGCGGCGCGCCGAGCTGCCCGACGACGCGCGCCTGTTCGAGGCGATGGCGCTCGACAAGAAGGTGGCGGCCGGCAAGATTCGCTTCGTGCTGCCCGAACGCATCGGCTCGGTGGTGATCCGCGACGGTGTCGCCCCCGAGGCGATCCGCGCGGCCTGGGCATCGATTCGAAGCTAGCTCGAACGAAGGGGGACTCATGAGTCGCAGACACGGCTGGGGTGTCGTGGCGTTGGGGTTTTTGACTCTCTGGGCGGGCGGCTGCTCGCGCGAGAAAGCCGGCGACGAGCTCGCAGCCCCGCCCGGCTCGCGCCGCTTCATCGAAGGGCTCTCCCACTACCACATGGAAGTCACCGGCTCGCCGATCGCGCGCAAATACTTCGACCAGGGCATCCGCCTGGTGTACGCGTTCAATCACGACGAGGCGGTGCGCGCCTTCCAGGCCGCGCAGAAGCTCGATCCCGACTGCGCCATGTGCTGGTGGGGTGAGGCGCTCGCGCTCGGCCCGAACATCAACCTGCCCATGGACCCGAGCGCCGAGAAGCCGGCGGTCGCGGCCATGACCCAGGCGGTGGCGCACGCCCCGAAGGTCACGCCGCGCGAGCAAGCCTACATCGCCGCGCTCGCGACCCGCTACTCGGACAAGCCCGACGCCGACCGCGGCTTGCTCGACAAGACCTACGCCGACGCGATGCGGGGGCTCGTGCAGCGTTTCCCCGACGATCTCGACGCGGCTACGCTCTTCGCCGAGTCACTCATGGACCTCACGCCCTGGGCGTATTGGACCAAGACCGGCGCGCAGACCGCCTATACCAGTGAGATCGTGGCGCAGCTGGAGCGCGTGCTGGCCAAAGACCCGATGCACCCCGGCGCGAATCACTACTACATCCACGCCACCGAGGCCTCGGGCGAGCCGGGCAAGGCGCTGGCCAGCGCGAAGCGGCTCGAGACGCTGGCGCCGGTGGCGGGTCACCTGGTGCACATGCCCGCGCACACCTACATGCGCGTCGGCAAGTATCACGATGCCTCGCTCGCGAACGCGAAGGGCGCCGAGGCCGACCAGGCCTACTCGGCCTGGTGCAAGTCGGGCGGCTTCTACATGCAGGCCTACTACCCGCACAACCTGCACTTCCTGTGGACCTCGCAGATGTTCGAGGGCAAGAGCGCGGACTCACTCGCGACCGCCAAGAAGCTGGCCGAGGTGATGACTCCCGATGCCGCGCGCGCGGCTCCGCCGGCGCACGAGATCTACGCCACCCGCTACTTCGCGCCGGTGCGCTTCGGCAAGTGGGCCGAGATCCTGGCCCAGCCCGCGCCGCCCGACGACCTGCGCTACGCGCTGGGCGTCTATCATTGGTCGCGCGGCATGGCGCTCGCCAATACCGACCAGCTCGACCTGGCTTCCAAGGAGCAGGAGTCACTCGAGGCGATCGCGCAGGAGGACGCGGTGAAGAACACCGTCTTCCTGGAAGGCTCGGCGCAGCAGCTGCTCGAGATCGGCGGTCACGTGCTGGCGGCGGAGATCGCCTCGAAACAGGGGAATCACGAGACCGCGCTCGGCGAGCTCGAGGCCGCGCAGGGCAAGGAGTACGCGCTGGCCTACAGCGAGCCGCCCGGCTGGCCGCTGCCGGTGCGCCAGTATCAGGGCGCCGAGCTCCTGGCCGCGGGCAAGGCCGCGCAGGCCGAGGCCGTCTTCCGCGACGACCTGGTCGAGTATCCCGAGAACGGCTGGTCGCTCTACGGCCTGGCGCAGAGCCTGCGCGCGCAGCAGAAGCCCGCCGACGAGGTCGACCAGCGCTTCACGGCCGCCTGGGCCGGCTCGGACGTCAAGCTCGAGCGCGCGCGCTTCTGAGCCAGAGCTCGTAGACGCGCGCGTCGCGCGTCAGCTCGGGATGGAAGGTGGCCGCGAAGATCGGCCCGGCGGAGACCAGCGCCGGGTCGCCCTTCACGCGCGCGTGCACGGTCAGCGACTCACCCACGCGCGTGATGCGCGGCGCGCGGATCAGCACGCACTCGAGCCCGGCCACAGGCGAGCGCGGGTCGTCGACCTCGGCCGTGCACACGAACGAGTCGAGCTGCGTGCCGTAGGCGTTGCGCTCGACCGTGACGTCGAGCGCGCCGAACGAGCGCTGGGCCGGGTGAGTCACCTCGCGCGCCAAGAGGATCGCGCCGGCGCAGGTGCCGAACACCGGCCGGCCCGATCCGAGATACTGGGCGAGCGGCGCCTCGAGCCCGTCGCGGGCCAGGCCCTTCAGCATCGCGGTCGACTCGCCGCCCGGCAGCACCAGCGCCGAAGCCGACGCGAGCGCGCCCGCGCTGCGCACCGGGAAGGCGGTGACTCCCGCCTGCCCGAGCGCGCGCGCGTGCGCCTCGAAGTCGCCCTGCAGCGCCAGCACTCCGACCCGCATCACCAGCCCCGCTTGGCCAGCCGCTCGCTCTCGGGGATCGCCTCGAGCGCCAGGCCGGGCATGGCCGGGCCCAGGCCGCGCGAGGCCTCGAGCACTTCCTTCGGCTCCTGCCAGTGAGTCGTGGCGCGCACGATCGCGTGCGCGCGCGCGGCCGGGTCGGAGCTCTTGAAGATGCCGGAGCCCACGAACACGGCTTCGGCGCCGAGTGACATGCACAGCGCGGCGTCGGCCGGGGTGGCGATGCCGCCGGCGGCGAAGTTCGGCACGGGCAGCTTGCCAGTCTCGGCCACGCGCACCACGAGCTCGAAGGGCGCGCCGTACTCCTTCGCGCGCGCCATCCGCTCGTCGCGCGGGGCCTGCACCAGCGCTCGGATCTCGCGGCCCACGCGGCGCAGGTGTCTCACCGCCTCCACGATGTTGCCGCTGCCCGCCTCGCCCTTGGTGCGGATCATCGCCGCGCCCTCGCCGATGCGCCGCAGCGCCTCGCCCAGGTCGCGCGCGCCGCACACGAACGGCGCGCGGAAGGCGCTCTTGTCGACGTGGTGCTCCTCGTCCGCGGGCGTCAGCACCTCGCTCTCGTCGATGAAGTCCACGCCCAGCGACTCGAGCAGCCGCGCCTCGATCGTGTGACCGATCCGGCACTTCGCCATCACCGGAATCGAGACCGCGGCGCGCACGGCCTCGATCACCTCGACGGCGGCCATGCGCGCCACGCCGCCTTCCTTACGGATGTCCGCGGGCACGCGCTCGAGCGCCATCACCGCGGCCGCGCCCGCGTCCTCGGCGATGCGCGCCTGCTCGGCATTGGTGACGTCGAGGATCACGCCGCCTTTCAGCATCTCGGCCAGGCCGACTTTCAGCCGGGTCTGTTCGTCGTTCATGGGGGTCTCCTTGGGGGGTAGAGTTACAGCCACTCGCCGCGCGCGACGGGAATGACTCGTCCGCCGACTTGGATCGCGCTGCCGTTCTGGCGCACGCGCAGGAGCGACGGGCGCTGGAGCGCGTGGCCCTGCTCGATGCGCACGTCGAGCGGGCCCTCGCCGTGCACGCGATGGCGAACCAGATAGGCACCGAAGAAGCCGGCGGCGCTGCCGGTCGCCGGGTCTTCGGGCACGCCGCCGGTCGGCGCGAACAGGCGCACCGTGTAGTGATTCGCGGGCTCGCGCGCGCCGGGTGCAAACGGGTAGAGCGAGGCGGGCGCCCCCGCGGCGACGAGCTTCTCGAGCTGCGCCGCGTCGACGCGTGCCGCTTCTACGGCACTGCGGTCGCGGAGCGGGATGAACAGCTGGTGCGGGCCGATGCGCTGCGCCTCGATCGGCAGCGCGGGGTCGAGCACCGACGGGGGAAGGCCGAGCGCGGCCGCGACCCCCGCACGGTCGGCGAACTCCTCGAAGCGCGCCGGCGGTGACTCGAGCCAGACCACGCCGTCGGGCGCGAAGCGCACCGGCACCACGCCGATCTGGAGCCGCAACCCGACCGCGTCGCCCCGTCCGCCCAGATGACTCTCTCGGATCGCCGCCGCGGTGCCGATCGTGGGGTGACCCGCATAGGGCATCTCGTGGCGGGGCGTGAAGATGCGCACGTCCCAGGCGCCGTCGCGCGCGGCGTCGTGCAGCACGAACGTGGTCTCCGACAGGTTCGTCTCGCGCGCGATCGCCTGCATCTCGGCGGTCGACAGGCGCCCCGCGCCGAACACCACCGCCAGCGGATTGCCCTCGAGCGGCGCCTCCGCGAACACGTCGAGGATCGAGTAACGGAGAGACTTCGCACTAGACATGAACCGCCTCCAGCGCGCGTGCGCGCGCCTTGCGTCCGCGCGGCTGCGCGGCGCGAATCACTTCGCCCAGGATCCGGATGCCGCGCTCGAGCTCGGGCACGGGCGTGTGCGCGACCGACAGCCGGAAGCTCGCGCGGCCACGGCCATCCGGGTGGAACAGCTCGCCCGGCGCGTACACGACGCCCGCACGCTTCGCCTCGGGCAGGAGCGCCGTGGTGTCGAACGGCGCCGGCAGAGTCACCCAGAGCAGGAAGCCGCCCTCCGCGGGTGACACGGTCGCGCCCTCGGGCAGCTCGCGCGCGAGCGCGCGCTCGGCGGCCTGGAGCCGCGCCCCGAGCTCGCGCACCACGCGCCGCAGGTGGCGCTCGTAGCGCCCCTCTTTCAGGAACAGCGCCAGCCCGGCCTGGATCAGCGGGCTCGTGGTCAGGTCGAGCGCGCGCTTGGCGAGCAGAGCCGCGCGCATGACTCCCGGCGGCAGGAACAGCCAGCCCACGCGCGCCGCGGGGAAGAGTGACTTCGAGAACGTGCCCATGTAGAGCACGAGCCCCGAACGATCGAGCGCGCGCAGCGGCGGCGCGCCGCGGCCGCGCACGCGCAGGTCTTTCTCGAAGTCGTCCTCGAGCACGGGCACGCCGTGCCTGGCGGCGATCTCGAGCAGGCCGCGCCGGTGCGCGAGCGAGCTCGAGATGCCGGTCGGGTTGTGGAAGCTCGGCATGGTGTAGAGGAAGCGCGCGCGCTCGCGTCCGAGCACGGCGTCGAGCCGCTCGAGGTCGAGCCCCTGCTCGGTCATCGGCACCGGCAGCGCGCGCACGCCCATGGCAGCGAGTGACCCGAACGACCACGGGTAGGTCGGTGACTCGAGCGCGACCGCGTCGCCCGGGTCGCAGAAGAGGCGCGTCGCGATCGCGAAGCCCTGAGTCGCACCCGCGGTGATCAGCACGTCGTCGGGATCGGCCTCGATCCCTGCGCGGGCCATGCGCTCGACCAGCGTGCGCCGCAGCCCGACGTCGCCGCGCGGGTCGCCGTACTCGTAGAGCGCCGCACCGCCCTTGGCCAGCGCGCGCGCCAGCGTCTTGCGGAACTCCTCGTGCGGATAGAGCGACCCGTCGGGGATCAGCCGCTCGAAGCGCACCGCGCCCTCGGGCGCAGCGTAGTCCACGCGCGCCGCGGCGAGATCGCGCGCCGACTCGGCGGTGCGCGCGAAGGTCGGCTCGAAGCTGCGCTCGGCGGGCGCGGCCGCGCTGCCGCTCGCGGAAGTCGCGCGCGGACCGTGCACGAAGGTGCCGCGCCCGACCGTCGACTCGGTCAGTCCCAGGCGCTCGAGCTCGCGATAGGCGGTGGCCACCGTCTCGCGGTTCACGCCGAGCTCCTTCGCGAGCACGCGGATCGGCTCGAGCTTGGTGCCCGGAGCGAGCCGGCCCGCGGCGATCGCACGCTGCAGGTAGGCGACGATCTGGCTGGAGATCGGCTCGCGCCCACGGCGCTCGATCGGGATCAGCATGCGCGGCAGGGTAGATGTATGGGATTGGCCGGGTCAAATCCCATTCGATCTGGCCAAGACCAGGCCAAATGGACCAGGCCAATCAGGCCAATTGGCCCGCCCAGAACGCCGAGCCGCGGGCCAGCTCGGCCACGTAGCCCGCGACGTCGCGCCGCGCCGTCTCGCCGAGCTCTGCGAACGGCACGATGTGGGCGCGCGGCACGTAGCGGAAGGTGAAGTTCACGCGCCGGGTCTCGAAGCCGGGCACGCGCACGTCGAAACGGAAGCCGCCCTTGGTCTCGACCCGCAGCACGCGGTGCAGCGCGCGCTTCTTCCAGGCGTCGCCGCCGAAGATCTGCAGTGACCCGTCGGCCAGCCACTCCTGCTCGATCACGCGCGTCGGCTCGTGCTTGGCGCCGCGGCGCACGAACTGGAACAGCGCGCGCTCGCCGAGCGAGAGCGAGGCCACCGGCCCGGGCTCGAAGTCGCGGTGCTCGCCCAGGCGCGCGCAGTCGACGCGTCTGCCGTGCTCGAGCCGGCTCCCGTACAGGTTCACCAGGCAGGTGTTGAGCTGCCAGTCACTGGGCAGGTCGGCGCCGTGGTAGCGCGCGCGCGCGCGCCGCTCGATCTCGGCCACCAGCCGCGCCAGAACCGGTGGATAGGGCTCGGCGGTCACGCAGCGGTCGAGCAGTCCGGACGGCGGCCGGTAGTAGTCGAGACACGCGAACTGCCAGCCGCCCAGCCAGTACACCGGCCGCAGCAGCCGCCGCTGCCCGCCGCGCGCGGCGGCCTGCGCCTCGCTCCAGCGCTGCTCCCAGAGCGGATGGATCGCGGCGAGCCACTCCCGGATCTCCGCGCGGTCCGCCGCCGAGGCGAAGCCGGAGTCGTAGTGCAGCCCCGAGTCACTCATGCGGCAGTGACTGGTGGCGCCGGCGCTACCTGGGCGAGGCCGCGACCGCGCGCGCGACGAGCTGGCCGTCGCCGTCGTAAGCGGCGATCGCGTCGCCATCGGGCACGACCACCAGGCGAGTCACCGGCCGGTCAGGCGAACGGATCGCCACGTCGATCGCGCCGTCGTCGCGCATGCGCATGCTCAGCTCGTCGCCGTTCTCGCTCCGCAGGTTGCGCTCGTCGGCTTCGCCCGCCATCGGATTGCGCCCGCTCCAGAACTCCACGGAGTTCGTGAAGATCATGTCGAACAGCGTGGCGCTGGGATAGATCGGCACCACCACGGTCGCGACGAAGACGCCCCACTTCGCGAACTTGTTGGCGTCGACCGTGTTGTTCCAGTGGTACAGGCGGTTCAGCGTCACGAAGCTGCCGAAGCAGCCGGTGCTCGCGAACAGCGTGGACGAACACAGGACGGTGACGGCGATCACGCGGCGAAGGCGGTGAGTGGCGGCGAATGTTTTCATGCGCGGCAGGCTAGCCCGCGCGGCTCTCTGGGTAAAGGCGCCCGCGCGGAACTACTGCGGCGCCGCGGTGCGCAGCTCGAGCGCGCCGATGTCGCAGAACGGGGGCGTCGCCTTCGCCGTGTTCGGATCGCCCGCCACTCCCGGCCAGTCGCCGCGCTCGACGTCGCGCTGGTCGAGGTCCTCGCACGCCTTCACTGTGCCGCCCGCGTCGACGGCGGGACTGGTGTCCTTCAGCTTGTGAGTGGGCGTGCCGTTGTTGGTGGCCAGCGGCTCGAGCTGCGGATCGGTGTTCGGGTGGTCGTCCAGCGTCGCCGTCTGCAAGTGACACGAATCACCGAGCTCCAGATTGTTGCCCTGCGACACCACCGGCTCGGGTGAGTTCGGATCGCACGAGCTCTTCGACTTGTCGCCGAAGATCGTGTTCGAGAACGAGACCGCGCCGCTGCCCGAGGACGAGATCGACGAGCCCGCCTTGGCCGAGTTGTTGGCGAAGGTCAGGTTGTTGATCGTGGCGTCGACCATGTCGCCCACGTCGAGCGCGCCGCCGCTGGCCTTGCTCTTGTTCTGACTCAGCGTGTCGTTGGTCAGGATCAGATCGAGCGACCCGTCGTCGCCCGCGATCGAGACTGCGCCGCCGCGGCCGCCGGCCGAGTTCAGCGAGAGCGTGGAGTTCCGGATCGTGAGCGGCACGTTGGCGGACGAGATCGCGCCGCCGTTGCCCTTGGCCTGGTTGCGGGCCACCACGCCACAGGTCACGACCGCGTTGCCGTCTTCGAGCGCCAGCGCGCCGCCGTCCTGGTCCGAACCGCAGGAGAGCAGCGCCACGTTGTTCAGCTCGAGCCGGCCCGCGCTGCGGATGCAGCCGCCTGCTTCGACGCTGTTCGGGTTGTTCTTGTCGGGCTTCGGCGTGTGGCCGGCCTGCACGGTCAGCTGGATCAGCTGCAGCCGCACGCCCGCCGCCACGTCGAACACGCGGTCGCCGAGCTTCTTGCCGTCGATGACCACCGAGTCACGCGCGCTGCCGATGATGCTGGTGTCGCTGGTGATGTCGAGATCGCCGCGCGCGGCCTGATCCTCGTGCGCGCCGCTGCGAGTCAGCACGATCTTGCGCGCGCCGAACAGCCGGATGTAGTCCGGGCCGGGGTGCAGGTTCGCCTTCTGCACCGCGGCGCGCAGCGTGCACGAGCCCACCTGTGCCGGCGGCTGGAACGGCGCGTCGTTGGGATCGGTGGGGATGTCGCGGAACGCCGGCCGGACGTCGCAGGTGTTCGGATCGTCGGGCCGCGCATCCGGCAGGTCGTCGTCGCGGTCCACCGCGAACGACTTCGGGTCGTTCGGGTCACCCGTCGGCAGCGGGAAGTCGGGCTGCGCGCAGACCGTCGTGCGCGTGATCGTGATCGTGTCGCTCGCGACGTTCCCCGCGCGGTCGCGATACGTCGCGGTGATCGTGTTCGCCCCGGCCGAGAGCGTCACATGCTTGTCCGTCCACGTGCCGTTGTCGACCGTCACGGGCGACGGGAAGAAGCCGGCGCCCACGGTCAGCGTCGCGTTGGGATCGTTGTCGGTCGCCGTGCCGCTGACGTCGATGGAGGCGAAGCCGGTCGTGAACTGCTTGCCCGCCGTGTCCGGATCCGAGTCGGCGGGCACGGTGATCGCAACCGTCGGCACGGTCTTGTCGAGGGTCACGTGAATCACCTGGGTGACCGGGCCGTCGTCGTCCTGGGCGGTGATCGTGAGCGTGTTCACGAGGTTCGGATCGTTGGTGAACTCGAAGGCCAGCGGCACGTTCGACGCCGTCCAGACGTTTCCCGCGCTGATCGCGTCGACGCTCGTGCCGTTGCCGTTGTCGACCTTCACGCTGACCGTGCCGGTCGCGCCGGTCACCGTGGCAGTCACGGTGATGGGCGTCGCCTTCACGAACGCCGGGTCCGCCGGCGACACGTTGGTGATCGTGAGCGCCGCGAGCGCGAGCTTCGGGCACAGCAGCAGCAACAAGGGTGCGCACAGGCTCCGGCGCATGGTCGGGGGGGCTCCTTCTCGGCGGACGAGATCCTACGCCTTCCGGACGCGCCTGTGTATTGCGAGAGACTTGCCGCTCGGCTTCGAGCTAGCTGCGTGCGCGCAGAAGGTCGCGGATCTCCATGAGTAGCTTCTCCTGCGCGGTCGGTGGCGCCGGAGCGGCCGCCTTCGGCTTCTGCAACGCGTTCACGAAGCGAACCAGCATGAACACGCAGAAGGCGATGATCAGGAAGTCGATGATCGCCTGGATGAAGCTGCCGTACTTGAGCAGCACGGGCGCGGCGTCGCTGCCGCCGATCTGCAGGGCGAGGCCGCCGAAGTTCACGCCGCCCATCACGATCCCGATCACGGGCATCAGTACGTCGCCGACCAGCGACGAGACGATCTTCCCGAACGCCGCGCCGATGATCACGCCGACCGCCAGGTCCATGACGTTGCCGCGGTTGACGAAGTCTCTGAAGTCGCCGAGCAGACTCATCGTGCCACCTCTCCTGCGGGGTTTCGCCCGAGCTCAGTATCTCACTTCTGGTGTTCGAGGGCGCTGCGAATCTTCGTCAGCTCGCGCTTGCGGGTGGCATCCACCCGAGGGTAACTGGGGTCGAGCCCGAGCAGCGTCTCGATCAGGACGCGCGACACCACCAGCCGCGCGAACCACTTGTGATTCGCCGGCACCACGTACCACGGCGCTTGTTCGCTGGCGGTGCGGCGCACCATGTCTTCGAAGGCGTTCTGGTAGTCCTTCCAGTGCTCGCGCTCGGCCACGTCGCCGACCTCGAACTTCCAGTTCTTGCGTGGCTCGTCGAGCCGCGCGAGCAGCCGGCGGCGCTGCTCCTCGCGCGAGATGTGCAGCAAGAACTTCACCGGCACCACGCCGTTCCGCGCGAGATAGCGCTCGTGCGCGGCGATGTCTTCACAGCGCTCCTTCCAGATGTGCTTGCTGACCAGCCGTTCGGGCAGGTTCTCGGCGTCGAGCAGCTCGGGGTGCACACGCACCACCAGCACCTCTTCGTAGTAGGAGCGGTTCCAGATACCGATCCGCCCGCGCTCGGGCCGGCACCAGGCGGTGCGCCAGAGAAAGTCGTGATCGAGGTCGGTCTTCGAGGGCGCCTTGAACGACCACACCTGACAGCCCTCGGGATTCACCCCCGCCATCACGTGCGCGATCGTGCCGTCTTTGCCGGCGGCATCGATGCCCTGCAGGATGATCAGGATCGCCCAGCGGTTGTCGGCGTAGAGCTTCTCCTGCAAGTCGCGCAGCTTCTCGGAGCTGGCCTTGAGCTCCTGTACGGCTTCGTCCTCGGACTCGATCCGCGCGGTCTCGCCCGGGTCCACGTCGCGCAGCCGGAAGTGACGGCCGTCGGTCACCCGATAGCGTTCGGCCAGGTCGCGCAGCTTCTTCGACGTGCCCATCCCTCGCGCGCGATCTTACCGCGTCGAAGCGCCGCGCGAGCGCCAATCGTTGGCCACCGCCGCGTAGCGCCCGCGCGTCTCGCCGAGCCGGCGCCGCAGCCCGACCAAGGTGTCGACCGGTGACTGACGCACGGTCTCGCGCAAAAACATCGCGGGCAGCGGGCCGCCGGGGTTGGCCGACACCGTGTAAGTGACTCGCGTGTGAGTCCCGTCCTGCGCCTCGAGCCGGAAGTCGCCCGAAAGCTCCGGCATGCGCACCAGGCTCGGCACGGGCGGCACGCTCGGATCCTCGAGGCTGGCGAAGCGCACCGCCAGCACGCGCCCCGGCTCGACCACGCTCGGCGTGCTGCGGAACACCACGTCGCGGTCGGTGGCGGGCCACTTGGCGTCGAGCACCTGATAGACCACGCTGGCCTCGCCCTCGCGGCGCAGCACGCGACTCACGCGGCACTGCCACATCCACTCCGTCTGCTGGGGAATGTCGAGGATCACGGCCAGCACGTCGTAGAGCTCGGCGTCCAGAGTCTCCTCGCCGCGGAAGTCGGGCAGCGAGCGCTGCGGCACGGGCTGCTCGAGCACGGTGACTCCATCCTCGCGGAAGACCTCGGTCCAGCCGCCCTCCGCGAGCGCCGGGCGCGCGAGCGCCGCACAGACGAAGAGCAGCGCGGCGGACCGGCGCGCGGCGCGCGGCAAGCTCAGGCCGGCTTCTCGAGGCGGAACGCGACGTAGCGCGCATTCCGGCGCACGCGATCGTGCGCGCGCATCAAGGGAACCAGCGTCGCCCAGTCCGCGCGCGAGATGCGCGCCAGCCGCGGCCGCAACGCGCAAAAGAACGCGCGGCCGGGACGGGTGTTGCCCGCGCGCGCGAGGAACGTGGCGATGTGCTGGAAGCGGTCGGTCACCTGGCGGGTCCAGTCCCGCTCGGCGGGCAGCCGGAAGCCGAGCTCGCGCGCGCTCTGGCGGTAGCGCTCCAGCGGCTCGAACTCGGCGAAGCGCCAGGTGTCTCGCACCCGGCGCTCGGGGTCGAGCTCGGCGATCCGCTCCGGCTGCGAGTCACGCCAGACGAAATCCACGAGCACCAGCCGCCCGCCGGGCCGCAGCACGCGCCAGCTCTCCTCGAGAAAGGCGCGCCGGCCCTTCGCACCGAAGTGGAAGCCGGCCTCGAGACACTGGATCCCGTCGAGCGATCCCTCGGCCAGGTCGACGCCCGCGGCGCGCGCCGGCAGGCGAGTCACGTCGGCCACCGCGAAGCGCAGGCGCGGGCTCGTGCCGAAGCGCGCCTGGGCCTGCGCCACGTTGTCGGGCAGGAGGTCGAGCCCGAGCACGTCGGCGCCCTGCGCCGCGATCGTCGCCGAGCCGCCGCCGCGCCCGCAGCCAGCGTCGAGGATGCGCTCGCCCCGACCGGGCGCGAGCAGCTCGACCGCCTTGCTCACCAGGCGCTGCTGGAACGGAGCCATGCCGAAGAGCAGCGCGGGCAGGGCCCAGAGCGGATAGAAGCCCAGGTTCACGAGCTCCCCCCAGCCCCAGGCCTGGAGCGCCTGGAACGCGACGCTCGAGCCGTCGTAAGCGAAGCGGATCGTCTCTTCGTCGCTCACCCGTGCAGCATACAATGCGTGCATGAAGACCATCACCCGGGGAAGTCTCGCCGCGCTCGCTGCGCTGGGGCTGTGCATGACCGGCTGTCCAGAGAAGGGCGCTGCGCAGAAGGCGGGCGAGAAGATCGACGAGACCGTCGACAAGCTCACTCACCCGAACGAGGGCCCGATGGAGAAGGCTGGCCGGAAGATGGACGAGACCTACGAGAAGGCCAAAGAAGCAGTGAAGGAAGACAAGTGACTCGGCGCTAGGCCGGGTCGGTCGTCTGGCGCGCGAGGCCCGCCGCCAGGCGCTCGCTGGCCGGCGCCGACAGCTTCTGCAGCTTCACCACCATCGCCGGCAGCATCACCACGTCGGTCGCGAGACACATCGTCATCGTGATCGCGGTGAGCCAGCCGAATTGCTGCAGCGTGGCGAAGCTCGAGAAGATCATCACCGTGAAGCCGGTGATCTCCATGGTCGAAGTCACCACCATGGCGCGGCACACCTCCATGGTGCAGTCGATCGCCGCGCGCTCGGGGCTCGTGCCGTTGGCTCGGCTGTGCCGGAAGCCCTGCAGGAAGTGACAGGTGTCGTCGACGGTGATGCCCAGCGCCACGGAGCCGATCAAGCTGATCGGAATCGAGAGCGTGGCCACGCCGGCGCCGAGCATGCCGTAGAACAGGAACACGGGCAGCACGTTCGTGGGCATGGCCAGGATGCCCAGCCCGAAGCTGCGGAACACCAGGGTCACGATGAACAAGACGCAGATGATCGTGAGCGTGAGCTGCGCGACCTGATTGCCGGCGATGCCGTCGGCGCCGCGGTTGATGCGGATCGCGTTCCCGGTCACGTCGCCGGTGACGCCCGGCGGGAGCTTCTCGGCCGCGATCTCGGCGTGGATCGCGTCCTCGAGATCGCGCAGCGCCGCCGAGCCCAGCCGGTCGGAGCGCACGATCAGGTTCGCGCTCGAGTGATTCGAGGTCGCGAACGCGCGCAGCTTCTCCTTCGGTATCAGGAACATCAGCTCGGCCAGCTCGGGCCGCGTGTCGGGGATGCGCGCCTGCGCCGGGTCGCCTTGCTCGAGCGCCTGGTGCGCGACTTTCACCAGGTCGGCCGCGGAGATCACGGCGGTGACTCCCGGCAGCTTCTCGATCCGCGCCTCCAAGCGCTCGACCGCGCGCAGGCCCTCCGGATCGCGGAACGTCCCTTCCTTTTCGCCCTCGAGCACCACGTACAGCGGCACCGCGCCCGTGAGTCGCTGGTTCACGGCGTTGAAGTCCCGGCGCACCGCCGAGCTCTCGCGGAAGAAGGTGATGAAGTCGGTGTCGGTCACGATCCGCGGCATCAACAGGCAGGCCAGGACCCCGAGCGTGACCCAGAACGCGAGCACGCCGTTGCGGTGCTCGATCTGCCAGGCGCCGAGTCGCTCGAGCAGCCCCTCCATGGTGTGTTGGAAGCGCTCGGCCAGCCGGGTCTGCGCCGCGTACAGCGCCTTGCCGCTGTCGGCGTGGTGCAGCGGCAGGAGTGACAGCATGGCGGGCAGGCCGGTCAGCGAGATGACCGTGATCGCGGCCACGCCGAAGATGCAGAAGCCGCCGAGCTCGTTCGTGGCCGGGATCTCGTTGATGAGCAGCGCCGCGAAGCCGACGATCGTGGTGAGCCCCGCGATCAGCACCACCTCGGCCGTGTACTCGAGCGTGCGCAGCGCGGCCTCGCGCGCGTCTTTCGACGTGGCGGCGATCGTCTCGTAGCAGGCGAAGCTGTGCACGCACGTGACTCCGCCGATCGTGATCAGCGCCGGGCCCATCACCAGCGTGATCAGGTTCAGGTTCGAGCCGATCAGCGCCATCGCGCCGTAGGACCAGAACGTGGCCATCACGTTGAAGAGCAGCGGCACGAACGTGCCGCGCAGAGAGCCGGTCATCAGCCAGAGCGCGACCACTGACACGGTCACGGCCAGCGGCACCAGCCGCGACAGGTCGTGCACGAGCAGCTCGTGCGCCTCCGCGCGGATGTGCGGCCGGCCGGTGACGTGGAAGGTGACCCCGGGCCGTGAGGCGTCGGACAGGATCCTGGCGATCCGCCCATCCAGATCCTGCTTCACGAACTCGTCGTCGCTCATCGCGACGAAGGTCACATTGATCGCCGCCACTTTGCCGTCGCGCGACACGATCGTGCGCGGGTAGAGCGGATCGGCGAGTGCGCGCTTGCGCAGGTCGTCGAGCGCGGCCGGGTCACTCGGCACCGCGTCGATGAAGCGGCCCATCTGCACCATCTGGGCCTGCGCGTTCCAGCGGTAGGCGTAGACGTTCACCAGGCTCTCGGTGCCGCGCACTCCCGGCAGCCCCTGGATCTCGGACGCCACCGCCTTCAGCGTGCCGAGGTTCTGCTCGGTGAAGATCCCGTCGGTCTCCATCGAGACCACGAACACGTCGTCGTCGCCGAAGGCCTTGATCGCGCGCTGGTAGACCGGCTCGCCCGGGTCGTTCTCGGGCAGGAGCGGCTCACTCGAGGCGTCGATCCCGAGCCGGACGCCGAACGAAGCATGGGTAGGGTGCCCATGCGGCAACAAGGCTTCGAATTTGAAGAAGGCTAGCGCGAACAAGACCGTGAACAGCCCGTGGATCGCGAGCACCGTGCGCGGGTAGTCGACGATCCAGCGCGGCCGCAGCACCGAGACAGCCGCCGCCCCGAGCAGCGGCACCGCCGCAATCAGCCCGAACTGCAGCGCCGTCAGCATCTACGGCAGACCGAAGCGGCGCTCGAGCGCGTAGTGGAGCAGGACCTCGAGATACTGCGCGAGCGGCGGGCAGCGGACCCCGGCCCGCGCCAGCGCGGCTTCGCTGCGAGCGTCCTCGAACAACAGCTCGTCCAGCATGTAGGGCACGTGCGTGCGCATGACCGCGGCGCCCAGCGCGAAGAGCTGCGCCTGCTCGGGCGTGGCGTGGTCAGGTGAGACGATGCGCGGCACCGCGACCGTGGGCTGGCCGCGCTGGGCGAGCCAGCCGTTCACGATCGGCTCGGCGCGCTCCAGGATCTGGCCGATCGAGAGAGCGCGCGCGGCGCCGGCGGACAGCCAGTAAGTCGCGCCTGCCGACTCGGCGCGCCCGCCGAGCGCCAGCAGCCCGTCGCACACGAAGTCGACCGGCACCACGTCGATCCGCACCTCGGGCCGGCAGGGCAAGAGGCTGGTCTTGCCGTAGATCACCCACTTGAACGGGTCGTAGAGCACCCGGAAGTGCGGGCTGCGGCCGCTCTGCGAGTCACCCACGATGATGCTCGGCCGGTACACCGTGGTGTGTAGCTCGCCCGCGGCGTCGCGCACCAGCGCCTCGGCTTCCGCCTTGCTCGCCTCGTAGCTGTTGTGGAAGCCGCCGCGGCGATCGCCTTCCACGTAGGCCGTGGACACGTGGTGGAAGCGCGCGCCGGCGGCGCGCGCGAAGTCGAGCGCGTGGCGGGTGCCCCCGACGTTGGTGCGGCGCGCATCCTCGAGCTCGTGATCGAAGCGCGTGGTGGCGGCGGCGTGCACCACCGAACGCACGTCGCGAAGCAGCGCGGCGCGCGAGCTCTCGTCGAGGCCGAGGCCAGGCGTCCGCACGTCTCCCGCGTGCACGCGCACCCGCTTCACCCAGCCGCCCGGCACGCCCGCGCCGCCGATCAGCTCGGCCGCGCGGCGCGCGAGCTCGTCGCGATCGCGCGCGCGCACCAGACAGTGCACGGTCGAGTCGGGCGCAGCCGCGAGCAGGCGCGGCAGCAGCTCGCCGCCGACCAGCCCCGTGGCACCTGTCAGCAGCGTTCCGCCGTCCGTCCACGCACTCATCGCGGACGGCAGTAGACCATGCCGCCCCGGGCCGGTCCAAGCGTGGAGCGCGGCGAAGGTTAGAAGTGCTGAAGCTCGCCGTGCAGCACGGCGTTCGCCGCCGTGGTGGGCTGCTCGGCCGAGGGGTCGCGCTCGGCCGTCACCACCACTTTGCCCGTCACGTCGATCTGGCGCGGCATGTCGGTGAGCAGCGTGGCCTCGCCGTCGCGCGACACGTGCAGCACGCCGCCGCGCAGCGGCGCGCCGTCGGCATCGGAGAACCAGAGCACGTAGACCGTGCCCGCCTCGGGCGGACGCACGGCGGTGGCGCGCAGGTAGCAGCCGCCGCTGTGATAGTCCCAGTACAAGTGGCCGTGACCCTGGAAGCCGAGCGCCGGTCCCGAGAGCTCGATCGTGCGCATGTAGGGCGAGCCGATCAGCTCGAGCGCGGCGTGGCGGGTCTGCGCATCGCGCTCGACCTGTGCGATGCGGCTGCGCGCGGCGAGCGTGACCGCGCCACCCGCGGCCAGCGCCGCGAGGCTCGCGGCCAGCGCCACGCGCAGCCAGCCTGCGCGCTTGCTTTGCGCCGAGAGTGACTTCGGCTCGAGCATGCGACTCTCGAGCGCGATCCGGGCGCCGATCGCGCGGCGCACCGTCTCGGGCGGAGTCACGGGCTCGATCTCGGCCGCCAGCCGCGCCAGCGCGGCCTCGGCCTCGGCCAGCGCGCCCAGGCAGCGCGGGCAGCCGGTATCGAGGTGGCTGCGCAGCTCTGCGCGCTCGGCGTCGTCGAGCTCGCCGGCGGCGAACAGGAACACGGCGTCGTAGCGCTCTTCGCAGGTCATCCGATGCCGCCCCCGCCGGGAGTCACCAGCACGTGGCGCAGGCGCAACAGCGCGCGCCGGATCCGCGTCTTCACCGTGCCCAGCGGCTCGCCGAGCTGGGCGGCGATCTCGGCATGGGACAGCCCGTCGAAGAACGAGAGAGTGAGTGCGCGGCGCTCCGACTCGGACAGCTCGCACATCGCCGCGCGCACCTGGCGGTGCTGCTCGCCCGCGAGCGCGCTGGCGAGCGCGCTCGACTCGCGCGGATCGCCACCGAGCGCGCTGGCCACCACGGACGGACCGCCGGCTTCGGCCAGCAGCGCCTCGCGGCGCCGGCGCAGGCGCACGCGGTCGAGCGAGCGGCTGCGCGCGAGCTGCACCAGATAGACGCGCGCGCTTCCCCGCTCCGCCGCGTAGCGGCTACTCGAGCGCCAGAGCTCCCAGAAGACCTCTTGCAAGACTTCCTCGGCCTCTGCGTGGTTGCGCAGGATCCGGAGACACAAGGCGAAGATGAGAGAGGCGTGCCGGAGGTAGAGCGCGTCCAGCGCAGTGGCATCCCGCTGCGCCACGAGCTCCATCAGGGTCAGGTCGTCGCGGCCTTCCGCCACCCGGTCTCGCTCCGCCCGCAGTACAGACGCCCTGCCAGCCGCCATGCCTGCCCATGAGTCCGGCTCCGACCCCGACCTCCGTGACTCCCTACGTCGCGGGTCGCAGGTGCGGATTTGGGGCGGACAAGCTTACACCGTACGGTCAGAACTGGCTCGTCCACCGTTCCGCGGTGCGGTGCACTGCAGCCGCGGCCGGCGTCAGAGGATGCCGTCCCATGCGGCGCGCTCCGCGTCCAGCGGCGCGTGGACGAGCGGACACTCGCGGTCGAACACCAGCGTGGCTCGGGCGCGCGTCTCGTACGCCGGCCAGTGGGGAACACCGTCGTGTGTCGGCTGGCCCGAGCGGGTGAAGGCGATCCAGGTGTCCATCATGCGCGACGAGAGCGCTTCCGCCTCGGGCCCCTTGCCGGCGAAGCGGTCCATGGTGGGCGCGCCGAGCGTGCCGAACATGAACGGCAGCTCGAGCGCGTGACACGAACCCAGCGTGCCGCGGCGCGCGGGTGACTCCCAGGTGAAGAGATACATGAAGGTACGCGGCTCGTTGCGGCGCTGCGCCTCGGCCAGCCGGATGGCCGGAATGCGGAAGGTGCGGTCGGAGTCGATCGCGTCGAGCAGCTCGCCGGGCTCGATCGCGGCGCGCCCTTCGCGCGCCTTGCGGTAGGCCTCGACCAGCGCCTCGGCGTGCTCCGGGCTGGCGCGCAGCGCCTCGAGGTTCGCGCGCACGCGCCGCACGAGTGACTCATGCGTCATGCTCGCGCTCTGCGCCACGCCCAGCCGGAACAGCTTCGACTCGTCGCGGTTGGTGCCGACGAGCAGCGCCACGCCGGCCGCCGCGCCCTCGCGCACCGCGTCGAGCGGCGGCTTGGGCAGGCTCGCGGGGTCCACGCTCGGGCAGAAGGCCAGGAGCCCCCCGGCGCGGCGCTCGGAGTTCACCTTCTGCTGGGCTTCGACCAGCGCGGCCGCGGGCAGCGCGCGCAGCTTCCCGAGCTCGCTCGCCGAAATGCCGAGCTCGCCCAGCACCGCCTCGGTGACTCGCGCGGAGCTCTGCGGTGAGTGCACGTGGTGCGCGGCCCCGCTCTGCGCGATCGCGGCGCGGAACAGACCGCGCGCCGCGGGCATGCCGAGCAGGGTCGAGACGGCCATGCCGCCCGCGCTCTCACCGGCGATCGTGACCTGATCCGGGTCACCGCCGAACGCGCGGATGTTGTCGCGCGTCCACTCGAGCGCGGCGATCTGGTCGAGCTGACCCAGGTTCGCCTCGCAGCCGGGCAGCGTGAGATAGCCCAGGGCGCCCAGCCGGTAGTTGATGGTCACGACCACGATGTCGCCGCGCTCGGCGAGCGGCCCGCCGTCGTACAGCGCCTGGGACGCACCGCCGGCGGTGAAGCCGCCCCCGTGGATCCAGAACAGCACCGGCCGGCGCTGCGCGTCGGCGCCCGGCGTGAACACGTTGAGATACAGGCAGTCCTCGTCCTGCACGCCCACGGCCATGCCGGGCAGCGCGCTCGGCGCCTGCGGCGCCGAGGCCGAGTAACTCTTTGCCGAGCGCACGCGCGACCACAGCGGCGCGGACGCCGGCGCGCGCCAGCGCCGCTCGCCGACCGGCGGCGCGGCGAATGGAATGCCCAGGAAGCGGTCGTGCCCGCCGCGCCGCTCGCCTTCGACCTTGCCGGAAACGGTGTCGACCACAAGCCCCATGACTCTCCCTCCTCGCAGCTGGCAGGCGCCGCTCAGACGGCGCCGATCACCCTCACCGGCACGCTGCCCCAAGCGCGGCGCTCCTCGTCGTACGGCGCGGGCTCGAGCTTGGTTTCCGCGCCGAAGATCCGGGTGTGGCGGTCGGCCACGTCATAGCGATGCCAGCGACCGGCGGCCGCCGTCGACGGATCGCCGGTGCGCGCGAACGCCAGCCAGGCGTCCATCATGTGCTCGGCCAGCGCGTCGGCCTCGGCGCCCGAGCCCGAGAAGTCGGCCATGCCCGGGCTGGCGTGCGTACCGAAGACGAAGCCGAGCTCGAGCGCGTGACACGAGCCCAGCATCCCGTTCAGGATCGGCGAAGACCAGGTGAACAGATAGCTGTACACGCGCGGCTCGTGCGCGGCCTGTGTCTCGGCGAGCTGCAGCGCGGGCATGCGGAAGATGCGGTCGGTCTCGACCGCGCCCCACAGCTCGACCGGAGTCACTGGCAGGCCGCGCTCGCTGCGCGACTTGCGGTAGCTGTCGACGAGCCCGCGCGCGCCGGGTCCGAGCCTGCGCTCGAGCCGTCGCAACAGGCCCTCTTCGGTGAGCGTGTAGTTCGAGGGGTCGGCGGGCAGGAAGAGCTTCCACTCCTCCAGGGTGCTGCCGATCAGGATCGGCACGCCCGCGGCCGAGCCTTCCGCGATCGACTCGATCGCGAGCCGCGGCAGCACGTCGCCGTCGATCGTCGGCTGGAAGGGCAGGCCGCCGACCGCGTCGTTCGAGGTGCCGGGCGGTCCCGCGAGCGCCGCGCTCGCCGCCAACAGCTGCTCGGTGGTGGCGGCGAGCAGCGCGGACGGATCCTTCCCGACACCGAGCTGTGTCAGATAGTGACCGGCCACGAACGCCGCCTGCTCGGCGGTGGCGGCGGTGCTCGACGCGCCGCTCTGCGGGATCGCCTTGTGGAAGAGCCCGCGAGCCTGCGGCACGCCCAGCAGCGTGCCCACGCTCATGCCGCCCGCCGACTCACCGAAGATGGTCACGTTGTCGGGGTCGCCGCCGAACTCGGCGATGTTCTCGCGCACCCAGCGCAGCGCCGCGACCTGGTCGAGGATGCCCTCGCTGCCGGTCGACGGGATGGCGCCGCCGGTCGCTTCGTCGAGTCGCAGGAAGCCCAGCGGCCCGAGCCGGTAGTTGATGGTCACCACCACCACATCGCCGCGCTTCGCCAGCGCCTCGCCGTCGTAGATGGTCTGCGCGCCCGAGCCGATCGTGAACGCGCCGCCATGGATCCACACCAGGACGGGCCGGCGGCCCGCGTCGGCGCGCGGCGTCCAGACGTTGAGATACAGACAGTCCTCGCTTTGCGGCTCGGTGATCTTGAAGGCCTCGAGCATGTCGAGCACCACCAGGTTCTGTGGCGCGCACGGCCCGAATTGCGTGCAGTCGCGCACGCCCGACCACGGCTCCGGCGGCTGCGGCGCGCGCCAGCGCAGCGCGCCCACCGGCGGCTTCGCGTAGGGAATGCCGCGGAAGATCGAGACGCCGTCGTGCTCTTCGCCAAGGACTCGGCCCTGCTGCGTGGTTGCGGTCGCGGTTGCCGTCATCGCCTGCGCCTCCATGCGATCTCGCGCGGGCGATTCTGGCAGGGCGGTGGCGCTCGATGCAAAGCCCGCACGCTTGCCGTAGGAGCAAGCGCACACTTCTGTTCCTGAGTGACAAAGGTCACTCATGCGCATTGCTGTTCTACCGAAGCGGCGTGAGGAGGCTCACGGAGCCAGACGCCATGACCCGCTCGACCTCGCTTGGCGCAACCGGAGCTCTGCTCTGTCTTTCGCTCGGATGCGTCGTCTTCCTGCCCGCTCACGTGCGCGCACAGTCGTGCGAGGAGCGTATTCCCTATGCGGGACACCACTTTCCCGTGGATCCCACGCCCACGCTGATCCCGGCCTTCCCCTTCCTGTCCTTCCAGACCCCGGTGCTGGCCGCGCGCATCCCCGGCGGCGAGATCGAGCGCCTGGCGGTCGCGGAACAGGCCGGCCGGATCTGGGTGTTCGAGAACAACCCCTACGCGATCGGCAAGGACGTGCTGGTCGACCTGTCGGCCGACGGCCCGAGCTGGGCCGCCGCGCTGTCCTCGGGCGAGCAGGGCGTGCTCGGGCTCGCCTTCGACCCCGACTTCGCCGACAACGGCAACTTCTACGTCGCCTACTCGGTCTCGAGTGTCTCGTGCGGCACGAAGAACGCCTGCACGCGGCTGGTGCGCTTCCACGCGCTGGAGGGAGACACGCTGGCGGTCGACCCGGCGAGCGGCCAGACGGTGCTGCAGATCGAGCAGCCGTTCGCGAATCACAAGGCCGGCGCGCTGGCGTTCGGTCCGGACGGCTACCTGTGGATGTCGAGCGGCGACGGCGGCGGCACCGGCGAGCCGCAGAACAACGCGCAGGATCTCGCCAAGCTCCTGGGCAAGCTGTTGCGCATCGACGTGCACGGCACGGCCACCTATTCGATTCCCGCCGGCAATCCGTTCGCAGGCCGTCCGCCGCTGCGCGGCGAGATCTTCGCCTACGGCCTGCGCGACCCGCTGCGCTTCAGCTTCGACTCACTGCTCGGCGACCTGTGGCTGGGTGATGTCGGCGAGTCACACGCCGAGGAGATCGATTTCATCCGCTTCGGCTCGGCCGGCGGCCAGAACTTTGGCTGGAAGCTGTGCGAGGGCACGGCCGGAATCAGCCTCGGCGGCTGCAGCACGCCGGGCCTGACCGCCCCGGTGATCAGCTACGCGCACGGCACGAACGGCATGATGGTGACCGGGGGCGTGCTCTACCGCGGCACCGGCCTGCCCGCGCTCTACGGCAAGTACGTCTACGGCGACTTCCTGAGCGGCCGGATCTGGACCTGGGACCCCGCCAACGTCGCGGCGCCGCCGGTGCAGATCGCGAGCCTGGCGGGAGTCAGCGCGTTCTTCGAGGATCGCTCCGGCGAGCTGTACCTGGTGGGACGCAGCGACGGAACGCTCTGGCGCTTGATCGCGGCCGGCAGCGAGCTCGACCCGAACGTGCCGCAGACGCTCGCCGACACGGGCTTGTTCTCCGACCCGAACGCGCTCGTGCCGGCGCCGGGCGTCCTTCCGTACGACGTGAACGTACCCGGCTTCGCCAGCGGCGCCGAGTCACGGCGCTGGCTCGCGCTGCCAGGTCTGACTCGGATCGGCTTCACGCCCACCAGTGAGTGGGCGCTGCCGGTCGGCGCGGCGCTGGTGCAGCAGTTCGACCTCTCGACCACCAGCGGCAAGAAGCACGTCGAGACGCGCGTGCTGGTGCGTCAGAGCAGCGGCTGGCGCGGCTACACCTACTGGTGGGTGCCCGACCAGTCGCGCGCCGAGCTGATCACCAGCTCGCTCAGCTATCCCTACGAGATCGACTCCGGCGACGGTCCGGTCGTGCTCGACTGGTACTTCCCGACGCCCGCGCAGTGTCTCGACTGCCACACCGCGGCGGGTGGCCGCGCGCTCGGCCTGCGCACGCGCCAGGTCAATCGCGTAGGCTCCGACGGCTCGGGCCTGAACCAGCTCGACCACATGAGCTGTCTCGGCCTGTTCCAGTCCACGATCGGCCCGGCGTCGAGCTATGACCAGTTCCCGGAGCCGGGCGACAGCAGCGCCAGCGTCGATCGCCACGCGCGCGCCTATCTCGACGTGAACTGCGCCAGTTGTCACTCGCCGGGCGCGCCCGTGCCGGGCGGCATCGACCTGCGCTTCGATACGGCGCTGGAAGACACGAACACGCTGTACGTGCCCGCGACGGCGGGTGACCTGGGCGTGCCCGGCGGCGAGCGGATCCACCCGTTCCACTCCGACCGCAGCGTGTTGCTCGCGCGCATGCTGTCGGACGACTCGGACGTGTGGATGCCGCCGCTCTCCGCGGTACCGGACCTCGGTGGGGCAGCGCTCGTCGCGAACTGGATCGACTTCGGCCTGCCGAGCGAGCGCGATCCCGACGGCGATCGGGTGGACGTGGCGCTCGACAACTGCCCCACGGTCGCGAACCCCGACCAGAGCGACTGGGACGGCGACGGCGTGGGCGATGCCTGTGACAACTGCCCGATGCTGGCCAACCCGCGCGTGCCCGAGGGCTATCTCGCCGACCACCCGTGGGCGACGCTCACCGGCGGCCAGCGCGACGACGACGCCGACGGCTACGGCAACCGCTGTGACGGCCAGTTCGAGGGCACCAGCGCGAACGTGGGCCCGAAGGACGTGGCCTCGATCCGGGCGTCGCTCGGCCGGCCGATCGACGGGGTCGACTGCGGCCGCAGGCACGACATGCGCTGCGCCATCTACGACCTGGACGAGTCGGACGGCCCGATCGACGCGGCCGACCTCGACCTCTTCAAGGAGCTGACCGGCCACCCGCCCGGCCCGACCTGTCCCAGCTGCCCGCTGGCCTGCGAGGGCGTCGGCTGCCCTGCGCAGTGACTCGGCTCTGATAGACTCGCCGCAATGGCGGGGAGGGGAGTCCGGCGCGCGCTGGCGAACAGCGCTTGGCTCGCGCTGGCCGTGGGGTCCGTCTGTCTTTCATATCTGGCGTGCGAGCGCCCGAAGCCGATCGATTTCTCAGGCCCGATCGGCGACTGGCCGGAGTACGGGCGCGACAAGGGCGGGCTGCGCTTCTCACCGCTGACTCAGATCACCGCCGCGAACGTCGGCGAGCTGCGCGTGGCCTGGACCTACCACCACCACGACATCTCGGACGGCAGCGATGGCACGACCCGTACCTCGTTCAATGCCACCCCGATCGTGGTCGACGGCGCGCTCTACTTCTGCACGGGCAAGAACCGCGTGATCGCGCTCGAGCCCGAGACCGGGAACGAGCTCTGGACCTTCGATCCCAAGACCAAGCTGCGCAAGCTCCCCGGCCCGTATCCGCGCACCTGCCGCGGCGTTGCCTACTGGCCCGGCGCCAAGACGGGCGACACGCGCGCGTGTCGGACGCGCGTGTTCACGGGCACGATCGACAGCGAGCTGATCGCGCTCGACGCGCGCACCGGCGAGCCGTGCGCCGACTTCGGCGTGGGCGGCCGCGTGGCGCTGCGCGAGGGCCTGGGCGATGCGCCGCCCTGGGAGTACTACGTGACTTCGCCGCCGCTCGTGGTCGGCGACAAGGTCGTGGTGGGCGCGCTGGTCGCCGACGATCTGCGCACCGACGCGCCGAGCGGCGTGGTGCGCGCGTTCGACGCAGTCACGGGCAAGCTGGCCTGGGCCTTCGATCCCGTGCCGCCCGGCGCGCTTGCGGCGGCCTCGGCGCCGGGCGCGCCCAAGTACCGGGCGGGCACCGCGAACGTGTGGTCGATCCTGTCGGCGGACCCGCAGCTCGGCCTGGTCTACGTGCCCACGGGGAACGCGGCGCCCGACTACTGGGCGGCCAACCGCAACGGGCTCGACGCCTACTCGAGCTCGGTGATCGCGCTGCGCGCCGACACCGGCGAGGTCGCCTGGACCTACCAGACGGTGCACCACGATTTGTGGGACTACGACGTGCCGGCGCAACCCATCCTGTTCGACCTGCACACGCCGCGCGGCGCGGTGCCCGCGCTCGCGCAGGTGACCAAGATGGGCCACGTCTTCCTGCTCGACCGCCGCACCGGCGAGTCACTCTACCCGGTCGAGGAGCGGCCCGTGCCGCAGACCGACGTGCCGGGCGAGATCAGCGCGCCCACGCAGCCGTTCCCGACTCACCCGCGGCCGATCCATCCAGAGCGACTCACTCCCCAGGACGCTTGGGGCTTCACGCGCTGGGACCGCAAGGCCTGCGCCGAAGAGATCGCCAAGTACCGCTCCGACGGCATCTTCACTCCGCCCAGCCTGCGCGGCTCGATCGAGTTCCCGGGCGCGGCCGGCGGCCCGAATTGGGGCGGCGCGGTCGTCGACCCCGAGTCACAGACCATGTACGTGAACCAGATGCGCGTGCCGTCGGTGGTGCAGCTCATCCCGCGCGACGAGTACGAGCGGATCAAGGACTCCGGCAAGTACGTCTATCCCAACGAGCTGTATCCGATGAAGGGCACGCCCTACGCGGTGCGGCGGGGGCCGTTGCTCTCACCGCTCGGCGCGCCGTGCAATCCGCCGCCCTGGGGCCAGCTCCTGAAGATCGACCTCGAGAGCGGGGAGATCCTGTGGGAGTCGGTGCTCGGCACCACGCGCGACCAGGCGCCCTGGCCGATGTGGCTGCACCTGGGCGCGCCGAACCTGGGCGGCGCACTCGCGACCGCGGGCGGCGTGGTGTTCATCGGCGCGACCACCGACAAGTTCTTCCGCGCCTTCGACGCGCACAGCGGCCGCGAGATCTGGACGCAGCGCATCCCGTACACTGCGAACGCCACCCCGATGACGTATCGACTCCGCTCCGACGGTAAGCAATACGTCGTGATCGCCGCCGGCGGCCACGGCTGGTCGCAGCCCGGTGATGCGCTGATCGCGTACTCCTTGCCATGAACGAGTTGTACGAGTCACGCACCTTCGTGGTCGGCCCCGGTGAGTGGGACGAACGCGCGGCGCGGCTCAAGACCGCCGCGGGTGGCGCGTTCTTCGGGCTGTTTCGCGGCCAGATCGGGCTCGAGGCGAACGAGGGCATCCTGCTCACGGCTTGGGCCGGGGCGCCCCAGCTGGCACTGGGCGCGGGCGCGCTGCGCGCCGCCTGCGACGGCGCGCGCAACGTGCGCACCGAGCGCATGACCGCCACGCTGCGCCCGAGCTCACTCACTCCGCCCGCGCGGCCGGGCGTATACGCCTTTCGCCACTTCGACGTGCTGGAAAGCGACTCGGCCGAGTTCGTGAGTCTCTCGGAGCGCGCCTGGCCCGAGTTCGAGGCCGGCTACGACGCAGAGATCATCGGGCTGTGGAAGAGCCTCGAGCTGCGCCCGCCGCAGGCGCGCTTCCACCTGCTCACGCGCTACGCGAGCCTGGGCACCTGGGAGGCCTCGCGCGCCGACGTGGGCCGGCCCGAGTTCGCGCGCCGCGCCAAGCTGACGCGTGCGACTCGAGTGGTGACCGCGGTGCTCGCGTGATCGTGGTGCGCGCGGCGGCGCCCGGCGATCGCGAGGCGATCCGGCGCATCCACACGGCGGCCTTCGGGCGCGCCGACGAGGCGGAGCTCGCGCTTCGGCTCCTGGCGCGCGAGCCGGCGTGCATCTCGCTGGTGGCGGAAGACGCCGGAGCGCCGGTCGGTCACGTGCTGTGGAGCCCCGTGCGCGTCGAAGGCCGCGCGCTCGAGCCGGCGCCGATGGCGCTCGGCCCGCTCGCGGTGCTGCCCGAGTCACAGCGCTCGGGCGCCGGCGGTGCACTCACGCGCGCGGGGCTCGACGAGTGCAGGAAGCGCGGCGTGCCGTTCGCGGTGGTGCTGGGTCACACGTCCTACTACCCGCGCTTCGGCTTCGCGCCGGCGGCGCGCTTCGGACTCGGCTTCGCCGACGCCCCGCCGCGCGACGCGTTCATGGCGCTCGAGCTCGCACCCGGGTCGCTCGCCAACGTCGGGGGGCGCGTGCGCTACGCGCCCGAGTTCGGCTGAGCGCCTGCAAAATCTCGCCTGGCACAGCGGGTTAGAATCCGCCGCGGAGGTTTCCGCAATGGCGCTCAAGAGCCCTGCCGAGTACGTCGAGAGTCTGCGCGACGGCCGCGTCCTGTACTGGGACGGCGACCGGATCGACGACGTGGCCAAGGATGCCCGCTTCCGCGTGCCGCTGGCCGTCGCCTCGCGCGACTACGAGTACGACGACCCCAAGCGCCGCGAGGTCATGACTTACATCACCGAGGACGGCACGCGCGCGCACCGCGTGTTCCAGATCCCGCGCAACGAGGAAGAGCTGGCGCAGCGCCTGCAGCTGGCCGCGCAGATGAGCATCGTCGGCGGAGTCACCGGCGTGTACATGGCACTGCAGTCGGTGAAGGACGAGGTGGCGGCGGTGAATCCGCGCTACGCCGAGAACATCGAGAACCTCTGGCGCTACGCGCGCGACAACGACCTGCGCGCGGCCGAGGTGATCACCGACGCGAAGGGCGACCGCAGCCGGCGCGCGCACCAGCAGGACGATCCCGACCTGTATCTGCGCATCGTCGATCGCAGCGACCGGGGTATCACCGTGCGCGGGGCGAAGCTCCACATCACCGGCGCCGCGCTCGTGCACGAGCTCGTGGTCATGCCGACCAAGTCGATGCGACACGAGGAGGCCGACTACGCGGTGTCGTTCTCGATCCCGACCAACGCGCCGGGCGTCCGGATCATCAACCGCAGCTTCGCGCCCGCCGACCAGCCCGAGTTCGACTATCCCGCGAGCGCGCACCACAGCATGCCCGAGGGCTTCGTGATCTTCGACGACGTGTTCGTGCCCTGGGAGCGCGTGTTCCTGGCCGGTGAGTTCCGGCTGGCGGGCGTGTTCGCGCGCTCGCTCGGCCTGTGGGAGCGCACGCTCGGCATGGTCGAGGCGGCCGAGCGCGCCGAGCTATTGGTCGGGCTCGCGCTGCTCGTCTCCGAGCAGCAGGGCAAGGGCGGCAAGGACGAGGTGCAGGCGGCAGTGGCCGAGCTCGTCTGCTACGCGCAGCTCATTCGCATGAGTCTCGACTGGGCGGTGCGCAACTTCGAGCGCACGCCCTCGGGCATGGTGCACCCGAACGTGCTCGGCGTGAACGTGGGCAAATACTACTTCGCGGCGAACTACCACTCGGTGGTGCAGAGACTCCACGACCTGGGCGGCGGTCTGGTGCTCACCCTGCCGAAGGAAGCCGACCTGCGGAACCCGGAGTCGGGCAAGTATCTGCGCAAGTATCTCCACACCACGCCGGACGTCGACGTCGAGTCGCGCATGCGCATCTACAACCTGATCCGCGACCTCACCGCCGACGCTTACGGCGGCTGGCAGCTCGTGACCACGCTGCAGGCGGGCGGCGGCCTGCCCGCGCAGCGCGTGATGATGAACCGCACCTACGACCTCGAGCGCGCCAAGCAGAAGGCGCGGCGGGCGGCGGGGATCACCAGCTAGGGCTTCCGCCAGATCAGCGACCAGCGCCAGAACAGATGCTCGCGCACGCGCGCTCCGGGCAGCAGCTCGGCGGCCAGGTGCCGGACCTCGGCCACGCGCGGATAGCGGTCGGTCGCGGCATGGGCTGCCCAAGCGGACCGGACCTCGGCGGAGGGCCGGAGACTGCCCGTGGTGAGGAGCCGGCCGAATACGTTCAAGGGAATGGCCACGGCCGAGCGCGCGGCGCCCCGCAACGTGCGCTCGTCGCTGACGTCGAGCGCGAGAAACACGCCGCCCGGCCGCAACGTGTCACTCACGCGCGCGAAGATCTCGCGCAGCGGCAGGTGGTGCAGCGTGGCGATCGAGGCCACGACGTCGAAGCCCTCGCGCGGCAGTGACTGCGCGAGCACGTCGGCCTGCACGAGCTCGACCTTGCGAAGGCCCGCGCAGCGCAGCTTGGCGGCCGCGAGCATCTCGGCCGAGAGATCGAGCGCGAGCACGCGCTCGACGCGCTGCGCCAGCGCCGCCGAGAACTCGCCGGCTCCGCAGCCGATCTCGAGCGCGGCGCGGGCTCCCCGCGGCAGCTGGCGCAGCAGCAGCCGGTGGTACATGCGGTTGTGGTCCCAGGGGTCGCTCGGCAGCCGTGCGATCCGATCGAAGTCGTGCGCGAGAGATTCGGCGGTCTGAATCACCGCCACGACTCACGACCGGTTCGGGATCGCCGCGGCGGTGTACCAATCGACGCGCCGCGTGAGCCACATGAACAGCGCGAGCACCGCGAACAAGCCGATCGAGCCGAACAGCAGCGCGTAGTCCTCGGCCATGAGCAGCGTGTAGAGATAGCCGTACAGGCTGGCGACCACGCCGGCGATCGACAGCCCGCGGCGCGCGCTGCCGAGCACCGACCCCGCATAGCCGCCGACCGCGGCCACCACCGCGCTGCTCGCCAGCGCGTAGGCGACCGCGAACGGCAGGTGTTCGCCCAGCGCGAGCTCGAGCAGGAAGAAGAGACACAGCGCGCCGCCGATCAGGAGATACTGGATCGGGTGCACGCGCCGCGCGGCCAGCACCTCGACCAGCCAGATCGAGGCGAAGGTCAAGAGCATGAACAAGCTCGCGTACTTGATGCTGCGCTGGGCCATGCGCTGCGCGTCGACGGGAGAGACCAGCCGCACCCCGAAGCGCGATGCTTCGATCGACGCCTTGGGAGCCGCTTCCTCCTTCCAGGCCTGAGCGTAGTTGCGGCCGAGATACGGAATGTTCCAACGCGCGCCGAAGCCGCCCTCCGACACGATGCGCGTCGACGGCAGCCAGCTGCCCTGGAAGCTCGGGCTGGGCCAGCTGGAGGCCAGCTCGATCTCGGTATCGCGCGCGAACGGTGCGAACCACAAGCTGTCGCTGCCGTGCAGTGACAGCGGGAACGCGAACGGCGTCGCCGCCTTCGACTGAGTCAATGGCACCGATACGTGCACGCCGCTCGCACCCAAGCCGTCCGCCTCGGTGCCCGGCAGGAACGGGTGATCCTCGCCGTCCCAATTCAAGGTCGGCGTGGACTGGATCGCGCGCACGTCCGAGACCGCCATCGCCAGGCTCGCCTTGGACCAATCGACGTCGCGGGTCTCGACGCCGAGCGACGCGAAGTCCGGGGGCGAGAACGAGCCCGAGAGCTCGAGGTCGACGCCGTACACGGTGACCGCGAAGATCCCCCGCGAGCGGTCCTCGCCCTCGACCCGCGCGACCACCTTCAGAGTCTCGGGCAGGAAGTACGCGCGGCGCGTCTCGGAATGCGCAGACTCCACGCCCTTCGCATTGGTCTCGCTCCAGTGGTGCGTGTACGGCACCACCAGCACCGGGCCGGTGAGCTGCTGCTCGCCGCCCCACTTCGAGGTCACTTCCCGACTGGCCTCGTCGCGGCGCTGGGCGCGCTCGTCGATGACTCCGGAGATGCGTCCTTCGGGAATGAGCAAGAGCAGGGTCAACCCCCCGAGCATGAACATACGTGCGAAGCGGGAGCGCTCGAGGCGCTCGAGCAGGTTGCGGCCGGGGTCCGTCCATGAAGCCATTGCACGCTCCGACGGAGCGGCCCGCGCCGGCATTCAGTGACTCTCGGATAAAAGTGAGTCGGCGCCGACCGTTCGGGGTCGCCTGGCTCCCTGGGCTCGCGCGCCCGCCGGCCCGCCCCGGCAAGCCCCCTCCGGTATAATCGGCGCATGTCGCACACCGTTCTCGTAGAGCGCAAGGATGGGGTGGCCACCGTCACCCTGAATCGGCCGGACAAGATGAACTCGCTCACCAGCGAGCTGCTGCAGACGCTCGGCGAGCGGCTGCGCGAGGTGGCCGATGACTCGGACGTGCGCGTGGTGGTGCTGACGGGCGCCGGCGAGCGCGCGTTCTCGGCGGGGGCGGATCTCGCGCCGAGCGACGGCCCCAGCCCGGCCGATCGGAACCAGCGCCAGACGCTCGAGCAGTCGTTCGACACACTGAAGCGCATGCACGAGGCGTCGTGGCTGCTCCACACCATGCCCAAGCCCACGCTCGCGGCGGTCAACGGCGCGGCGGCCGGCGCCTCACTGTCGATGGCACTGGCCTGCGACATCCGGGTCGCGAGTGACTCGGCGATCTTCGCGACCGCCTTCGCGCGCATCGGCTTCTCGGGCGACTTCGGCGGCTCGTACTTCCTGACCAAGCTCGTGGGCTCGGCCAAGGCGCGCGAGCTGTATCTCTTGAACGAGCGCATCGACGCGGCCGAGGCGTTCCGGATCGGGCTGCTCTACCGGGTCTACCCGGCGCAGAGCTTCCGCGGCGAGGTCGACACGCTGGCGCGCCGGATCGCGGACGGCCCGCCGCTCTCCTATCGCTACATGAAGCGCCACCTGAACCTGGCCGAGCACGGTCACTTGCGCGACGTGCTCGACCTGGAGGCCGAGGCCATGATGTACACGGGCCGGAGCGACGACTTCCGGCTGGGCGTCGAGGCGTTCCTGAAGAAGGAGAAGGCGCGCTTCAGCGGAAAGTAGGCTCGACGCCCCCGCGCTGATTCCGTACACCCCCGAGCGTGGGAGCCAGCCACGCCACGACCGGGGCGCGGCGCCGCAGGCGCGGCGGCAACCGGCGCGTGCGTGCCGGCACGCGCCGCGTGGTGATCGCGCATCCGCTGCTGCGGATCGCGGCGCGCGCGTTGACGCTCTTCCTGGTCGCCACGGTCGGCGCCGTGCTCGTCATGCGCTGGGTGCGGCCGGTCACCACCGCGTTCATGATCGAGTCACGCGTCGAGGCCTGGCTCTCCGGTGACCACGACTACCGCACCGACTATCGCTGGGTGAGCTACCGCGAGATCTCCCCCAACCTGGGCATCGCGGTGGTCGCGGCCGAAGACCAGAAGTTTCCCGTGCACGCCGGCTTCGACTTCGACGCGATCGCGGACGCAATCGAGGACGGTGGCGACGGCGGCCCGTCGCGCGGCGCCAGCACGATCAGCCAGCAGGTGGCAAAGAATCTCTTCCTCTGGCCCGGACACAGCTACGTGCGCAAGGGCATCGAGGCCTACTTCACGGTGCTGCTCGAGACACTCTGGCCCAAGCGCCGGATCCTCGAGGTGTATCTGAACACCGCCGAGATGGGCCCGGGCGTCTTCGGCGTGGGCGCCGCGGCGCCGCGCTTCTTCGGCGAGACGCCGGCGCACCTGGACCGCGAACAGGCCGCTCGACTCGCGGCGGTGTTGCCCTCGCCGCGGCGCATGCACGCCGACCGGCCCTCCGACTACGTGCGCGCCCGGACCGAGAAGATCGAGTCCGAGGTCGCGCGGCTGGGCGGCCCGGCCTATCTGCGCGCGCTCTCCTTCGAGTAGCTCGCCGGAGTACAATCGGGACCCCGGAGGAGCCCATGGACTTCACCTTCTCGCCCGCCGAGCTCGAGTACCGCGACCGCGCGCGCGAGTGGATCCGCGCGCACGTCCCCGCCTGGTGGAAGGACAAGGAAGGCGACGAGTTCGAGACCGAGGACGCCACCTTCGACGGCACGCGGCGCTGGCACCAGGAGCTGTACGACGCGGGCTACGTGGGAGTCACCTGGCCCAAGGAGTACGGCGGGCAGGGACGCGGTCACGTAGAGAACGCGCTCTTGCAGGAAGAGCTCGTGCTCGCCGGGGCGCCGCCCACGATCAACGGCCTGGGAATCGGACTGTGCGGTCCCGCGATCGTCCACCACGGCAGCGAGGCGCAGAAGAGGCGCTTCCTGCGGCCGATGCTGCGCGCGGAGGAGATGTGGTGTCAGGGTTACTCCGAGCCCGGCGCCGGCTCGGACCTGGCGAACCTGCGCACCAGCGCCGAGCTGCGCGGTGACACGTACGTGGTGAACGGGCAGAAGATCTGGACGAGTCAGGCGCACCGCGCCGACTGGATCTTCTGTCTGGTGCGCACCGACCCCAAGGCCGACAAGCACGAGGGCATCGGCTTTCTCCTGATCGACATGAAGACACCGGGGATCGAGGTCGCGCCGCTCGTGCAGATGACCGGCAACCGCGGCTTCTCGCAGTGCTTCTTCAAGGACGTGGTCGTGCCCGCCGCGAACCTGATCGGCAAGCCGACCCAGGGCTGGCAGATCGCCAATACCGTGCTCGGCTACGAGCGCGGCGCCTCCACGCTGTCGCGCTACGCCGGCTACCGGCGCGAGTTCGACCAGGTGATCGAGACCGCGCGCAAGTCGCGCCGCGGCGGGCGGCCCGCGACCCAGGATCGACTCACCCGCCAGCGCATCGCGCAGGCGTACGTCGAGCTCGAGGTGTTGCGGCTCAACTCGCTGCGCTCGCTGACGGCGCTCGCGAGCGGTCACAAGCCCGGCTCCGAGGCCAGCCTGCAGAAGCTCTACTACTCCGAGATGGGCCAGAGACTCGCCACGCTGGGGAACGACCTGACGGGCGCGTTCGGCCAGCTGCGCGGTGACTCGCCGCACGCGCCGCACGACGGCCGCGCCGCGCAGCGCGAGCTGCAGTCGCGCGCGCCGACGATCTTCGCCGGCACGAGCGAGATCCAGCGCAACATCATCGCCGAGCGCGTGCTCGGGCTGCCGCGCCGCTAGTGCCGACCGCCTGGGAGCGCGACCTCGCCAAGGCACGCGCGGGGCTGGAGCGCTGGCTGCGCGCGAAGCTGTCCGGCGCCGGCGAGCTGCGGCTTTCGGAGCTTTCGGCGCCGCAGGCCTCGGGCTTCTCGAACGAGACACTCCTGTTCGACCTGGACTGGACCGAGGGCGGACGGCGGCGCAGCGAGTCACTCGTGGTGCGCATCCAGCCCACGGGCTTCGCCGTGTTTCCCGAGTACGACATGCGCGTGCAGTTCGATTCGATGCGCCTCTTGGGCGCTGCGGGGATCCCGGTGCCGCGCGTGCTGTGGCTCGAGGCGGAAGACGGGAGCGTGTTCGGCGCGCCCTTCTACGTGATGGCCAAGGTCGAGGGCCGCGCCGCCACGGACCGGCCGCTCTACACCATGGAGGGATGGCTCAAGGACCTGCCGCCCGCCGACCAGGCGCGCGTGTGGTGGGGCGGAATCGAGTCGATGGCCGCCATTCACAACCTGGACTGGCGCGCGCTCGGCTTTGGCTTCGTGGACAAGCCCGAGCTCGGCCGCAGCGGGCTCGATCAGCAGCTCGCCTACTACCAGCGCTACCTGCGCTGGGCCGCGCGCGGCAAGCCGCAGCCCACCGCCGAGGCCGCCTGGCAGTGGCTGCAGGAGAACAAG
>DATJZP010000048.1:0-38933 GCA_035498875.1 Myxococcota bacterium | reverse complement strand
CTCGCGTACGACGGAGTCAGTGGGCTAGTTGAGCTAGAGATCGACGTGAATGCACTGCCGGGCGCTGGGATCCGAGCCGCACCGCCAGGTAAGAAACTCCCAGTGATCTAGTGGCCACCTGATTTGGCGGAGTGGGTCGTTGCGGGAGCGTACTTGGTGTGCTGCGCTCAACCAGCGGAATCGCTCTCGGACGCCCAGGAGCAGTGGCCAACATGCTTCTTGATGAACTTCTCCACGGCGAGGCTTGAAGCTCCGGCTAATCGCGCGATGAAGAAGCTGGTCTGACGCACCCAGGTCTTACGCACCGTCCTTGCCGCCTTTACGCGATGTGCGATGTCACCTCGGAGTATCACGAGGTCGTCGAGCCTCTTTCGGCTGTCCTCAGCGGTCTCAAACCGTCCGATGTTCCAATGCGAGGAGAGTGCACGAAGCCCGATCAGGTCCGAAAACAGAGCGTCGACATTCTCCGACTTCGGGGTGTTGAATCCGCGGAGATGCCTGTCGATCACTATGTCACGATATGCGCGTAGCTCGTTCCGCCATCCGTCTCCCGCGAGACTCCAAGGCTTCGTGGCATTGGGATTCTTGTTCAACTGTTCGCAGACCTGAGCACGTACCTTCGGCGGGATAGCATCCGGGCTCTTTGCCTGCAGGAGCTCATCGAACGCGGCGACTGCCAGATCCTCGACGTACGCTTCCCAGCAAGCGGTCAGCAACACGACCGCGCTCTTGTTGAGAACCTCCACTCCGTGCCGGCGTCCAGGGCCTGCACCGGTCAGTTCTTCATGGATCGACAGTAGACGATCGAATTCCTCGAGGTTCTCGAAGAACCGCTTGCCGTGCGGCTCGCTGGGTTCGAACTCTTCCGCTGACTGGCGTTTGCCCATCTCCGTGCGCCCCCACCTAGCCGATGGACACCAGATGGACACCGAATTACACCAATCGGTGTAGAACTCACTGAGGACCGCCGGCAAATCACGAGCAGTAGCAAGTAGTTCCTGGCGACCCAGCCGCGATTCGAACGCGGGACCTTCTGCTCCGGAGGCAGACGCTCTATCCAGCTGAGCTACTGGGTCGTGGAACGGGACTATAGGGAATCGCTCGCGATCTCTCCGTATGCCGGATTTGCGGACCCGGTTCGCACGGTACCCGCCAAGACGTCCCATGTCATGTGCTTGGACGCGCGGCCGAGCCCCCTTCGGGTCCGCGCCCGCCTTCTGAGATACTGCGCGCTTCACGGTCGTCTGGCGCGCTGCGCGCCAAGTGGAGGGACGATGAAGAAGCGCGTGGCGTGTTGGCTGATGGGGATGGTCTGTGTCTGGAGCGGAGCGGCGCACGCCGCGACCGTGCTGATGACGCCGCCGTACTACTCAGCGACCGGGGTTGCCACCTGTTCGGTGGTGAACGTCTCCAAGAAGGCGGTCACGGTGACGATCGAGGTGATGAACTACGACGGCACCGCACTCAAGGCGGAGACCACCAGCTTGAATTCAGGCATCCTCGACGCGATCACGAACGGCGGCGTTTGGTGCCGGTTCACGATCGCCAACGGCTCTGCCAAGAGTGTTCGCGCGGGGATCTTGGTGTACGACGGCGCGTCCGGGGTCTCGGCCAGCTTCCCGGCGAACTGACTCGTCAAACTCGGGACAGGCCCAGGAGGCTCGCGGCGAAGTCCGTGAGCACGTCGACCGCGGCGTCGAGGCTCGTGAAGCGGCCATCCACCAAGCCGAGCGCCAGGCCCTCGGTCTGTGAGACGAGCGCGTCTGCGATCATCGCCACGCGCTCGCGGCCGCGGGCGCCGCGGCCGGCCAGGCCGAGACGCGCCAGGTCCTCGGCCAGGTCACTGCAGATCTCGGCGCGCAGCCGGCGCGCGCGCTCGGCGAGCGGGGAGTCGCTGCTGAAGCGCTCCACGAGATACAGGCGCAGGAGCTCGGGGTGCGCGGTCCAGATCTCGAGCGGCAGGCGAAAGGTCTCGCGCACGGCCGCCAGACCCTCGCCCGCGAAGAAGCGCTCGCGCGCGGCGCGCAGCTTGCCGCGCAGCGGGGCGAGCTTTTCCTCGCCGAGCGCGCGCAGTAAGTCGTCCTTGTCGCGGAAATGGACGTAGAAAGTGGGCTGGGCCACCTCGGCCGCGCGCGCGATCGCACTCGCCGAGAGGCCGGCCGAGCCGCTCTGGCCGAGCAGCGCGGCCGCCGCCTCGAGCAGGCGCCGGCGGGTCTGCGACTTCGATTCCTGACGGCTGAGCGTTCGTGGTTGCGCCACTTTTGCGATGATAATACCATTATCGGCGAAATGGAAGACTTCCCGATCGTGGTCGTGGGCAGCGGCTTCTCGGGCATCGCCATGGGCGTGCTCTTGAAGCGCGCGGGGATCGAGTCGTTCACGATCCTCGAGAAGGCCGGCGACATCGGCGGCACCTGGCGCGACAACACCTACCCGGGCGCCGCCTGCGACGTGCCCTCGCACCTGTACTGCTACTCGTTCGAGCCGAAGCCGGACTGGTCGCGCGCGTTCTCGCCGCAGCAGGAGATCCAGGAGTATCTCCGGCACTGCGTCGAGAAGTACGGGCTCGGGCCGCACCTGCAGTTCCACAAGAAGGTATCGGGCGCCGAGTTCGACGAAAGCTCGGGCACGTGGACCGTGCAGATCGAAGACGCCGAGTCACTGCGGGCACGTGCGCTGGTACTGGGGAATGGGGCGCTGCACGTGCCCGCCTATCCCGAGATCCCCGGACGAGAGAGCTTCGAGGGTCGACTGTTCCACTCCGCGGAGTGGGATCACTCGTTCGACCTGCGCGGCAAGCGCGTTGCGGTGATCGGCACCGGCGCGAGCTCGATCCAGTTCGTGCCCGAGATTGCGCCCCAGGTCGAGAAGCTGCAGGTGTTCCAGCGCACGCCACCCTGGATCGCGCCCAAGCCCGACGGCCCGATCTCGGAGTCGCGCCAGAGCCTCTTCCGCCGCTTCCGGCCGCTGCACTGGCTGCACCGCGCCTGGATCTACTGGACGCTCGAGCTGCGCGCGGTGGGCTTCGTGGTCGATCCGCGGCTGTTGAAGCTGCTCGAAAAGCTCTTGCGCCGCTATCTCGCGCACGAGGTGAAGGATCGCGAGCTGCGCCGGAAGCTCACTCCGAGCTACACGCTGGGCTGCAAGCGCATCCTGCTCTCGAACGACTACTACCAAGCGCTGCAGCGGCCCAACGTCGAGCTCGTGACCGAGCCGATCGCGCGCATCACGCCCAAGGGCATCCAGACCCGCGACGGCGTCGAGCATCCGGCCGACGCCATCATCTGCGGCACCGGCTTCATGGTTGGTGAGTATCTCACCCACCTGAATATCGTGGGCCGCCACGGCCGCACGCTCGAGCAGGCGGTGGCGGCGCGCGCCGGGACCTATCTCGGCATCACCGTGCACGGCTTCCCGAATCTGTATCTCATGATGGGCCCGAACACTGGCTTGGGTCACAACTCGATGATCTTCATGATCGAGGCGCAGGCGCGGCACGCGCTGCAGGCCATTCAGACCCTGCGCCGGCGCCGGCTGCGCTTCCTGGACGTGCTGGCCTCGGCTCAGGCCCGCATGACGGAGCGCCTGCAGGGTCGCATGCGGCGCTCGGTCTGGAGCTCCGGCTGCCACAGCTGGTACATGGACGAGGACGGCTACAACGGCACGCTCTGGCCGTACTTCACCTTCCAGTACTGGTGGCGCACGCGGCGCCTGGCGCTCGGCGACTTCGAGGCCGTCGCCGAGCGCGACTGAGTCAAGAGCTCAAGACGGGCCGACGAAGTCGACGTCTTCGTGGCCGTCGATCATGTTCGGGGTCACCACGTAGTCGCCTTCGACCGCGGCGTCCCAGATCTCGGTCGACGGCTCGCGCCGGCCGAGCGTCGCCACGTAGGTGATCCCGCTCGCGACTCCGCCGACGATGGCGAAGGCCACCTTGGCTGGAAAATAGATCGGGTTCGCGAGCGCCGCGCCCACGTAGCCCATCGTGCTATGGCCGTGCCACTCGTCGGCCGAGGCCGATGCGGGCAGCGCTGCAAGGACGAACAGTGACAGACAGAGCTTCGACAGTGTCTTCTTCATGTCAGTACCCTCTTCTTGCGAGACAGTCGGCATACGCCGTGCGCGCAGCCTCCGTCTTCTGGTTCTCGTCGGAGAGACCGCGCCAGGCGCCGATCGCCGCGCCGAGCAGCGCGCCGATGCCGGCGCCCTTGCCCGCGCCCTCGCCGCCCTTGGCGATCGCGCCGCCTGCCGCGCCCACGCCCGCGCCGACCGCACCGCCGATCGCGCCGTCCTTCACGATGTGACCGGTGTCTCGCTGTGTCTGCACGGCGTAGCGGTTGCAGTCCTCGACCACCTGCCGGTCGACCTGGCGCGCACTCGTGGACGACGTCGGCGTCGCCGCGTGCAGCGTGGGGCTCTTGCGGATCGCGTACGCGCCCGCTCCGATCGCCAACATGACTGCCAGCACGACGGCGGTCGAAATCACCGCCGTGCGCCACGGATTTGCGGAAGAGAGATTCGCTGGTGTCGTCATGACCCACTAGTCGAGCAAACGCCATGCCGTGCGCGCTCGCAAGCTCGCAGAGAGGCGCTCGGCGTGGCCGATTCACGATTTCGCCCGCTTTTGAAGAATCCGCCCGCGGGTTACGCTCCCCGCCGACGATGTCGGGGAGCAAGCTCGTGACGGGGGGTGCGAGTCGCCGCTGGCTGACGCCATCGCTCGTGATTCTCGGGCTGGCCGTGACTGCGCTGCGCGCCTGGCAGCTCGAGTCTCTGCCCGTGATCACCGGCGACGTCGTACGAAACCTGCTCTACGGCGTCGCGGTGCGCTTCCTGGGAGTGAGTGCGGCCGCGAGCCCGCTTGCGGACCTCAACTCCGGCTGGTCGGCCGCCTCCTGGGCCAACCTCCCCTACAACTATCCGCCGCTGACCCTGGGCTTCTTCACCCTGGTTTCAGCCGTCTCGGCGACCGTGTTCGCGGCCAAGCTGGCACTCACGGCCATCGAGGCCGTGAATGCGGTGCTGGTCGGCCGGCTCACGCGCAGCTCCGTGCTGGGTCTCCTGTACTGGGCCTCGCCGATGTCGATCTGGTGGGTTTCTCGTGAGGGACAGTTCGAGCCGCTGCAGAGTCTGTTCACCCTGCTGGCGCTGCTCGCGGTCGGCGCGGCGCCCCTGCTGGCCGGGCTGAGCGCGGCCTGCGCGGTACAGGTGAAGCTGACCGCGATCCTGGTCCTGCCCTGGCTGGCGTGGCGGTGTCACTCGGCCGGTCCGCGCGCGCTCGGTCTCTTGGGGCTCGGCTTCGCGGCCGGCCTTTTTCCAGCGCTCTATGCCGAGCGCGCCTACCAGGGCGTCTCGCACGTGTTCCGCTACAGCACGCCGCTGCTCTACAACCCGTACTACTGGGACTGGAGCGCGCCGATGTTCACCTGGAACCCGGGCTGGCTCGTGCTCTGCGACGAGCTCGCGAGCTACGCAATGCTGGCGGCGCTGGTGACTTACGCCGTGCGCCGGGGCAGCGTCTGGAGCAGCGCGGCGGCGATCGGGTTCGTGGCGATCTGCAAGACTCACACGAACGTGCAGTTCTGGTACTTCCTGTTGCTCGTCCCGCTGCTCGTGCCGATCGAGGACCGGCGCTGGCGCTTCGCGCTGATCGCCTGCGTGCCGCTGCTCGACGTGAGCTCGATCGTGTCGGTCTTCGGCACGCCGATCGGGCTGCACGGCTGGCATGGCCTGCCGTCGGTGCACGCCCGCTACGAGCCGGCGCCGAGTCCCTGATCGGTCGCCGGAATCGGACTCGGAGGGGCAGCCCGGGCCGCGGGCAGTATCCTGTCTGCCCCTCCGAGAGCGCGATGAGCGACGTCCGCCCCTATACGCCCAAGCACCTGGCCGACAAGATCTTGCGCCAGAAGAGCGCGCTGGAGGGCGAGCGCAAGCAAGTCACCGTGCTGTTCGTCGACGTGAAGGACTCGACCCGGCTGGCGGCGCGGGTCGACCCGGAGACCTGGCACAAGATCCTCGACCGCTTCTTCGCGCGGCTGGCCGAGGCGATCCACCGCTTCGAAGGCACGGTGAATCAGTACACCGGCGACGGAGTCATGGCGCTCTTCGGCGCGCCGATCGCGCACGAGGACCACGCGCAGCGCGCCTGTCACGCGGCGCTCGCGATCTGCGTGGACATGCGCGAGTTCGCGGCCGAGCTGCGGCGCGCGCTGGGCCTGCGCTTCGGCGTGCGCGTGGGCTTGAACTCGGGCGAGGTGATCGTGGGCGCGATCGGCGACGACCTGCGCATGGACTACACCGCGCAGGGTCACACCGTGAACCTGGCCGCGCGCATGCAGCAGCAGGCGGCCGCCGGGCGGGCCTATCTCACGGCACACACCGCGGCGCTGGTCGACGCCTACTTCGAGCTCGAGGCGATCGGCAAGGTGAAGCTGAAGGGCGTGCGCGAGCCGGTGCGCACGTTCGCGCTGGCGGGTGCCGGGAGCGCGCGCTCGCGGATCGAGGTGTCGCGCGCGCGCGGCTTCTCGCGCTTCGTGGGGCGTGAGCGCGAGGTGTCCGTGCTCGACCGGGCGCTCGAGCGCGCGCTCGCCGGCGACGGCCGCGCGCTCTGCGTCACCGGCGCGCCGGGCCTGGGCAAGAGCCGGCTCTGTCACGACGCGCTCGAGCGCTGGACCGGCCAGAAGGTCGCGATCGCGCAGGCGCACTGCCCCGCTCACGGCCGCAGCCTGGCGCTCGCGGTGCTGCGCGAGCTCTTGCGCAGCTTCTTCGACCTGTCGCCCGGCGCGCGCCCGGCAGTGAGTCGCAAGCAGGTGCGCGCCCAGCTCCGCTTCCTGCGCTCCGCCGACGACGGCGACCACGCGCTCGTGCACAGCTTCCTGGGCCTGGCCACGCCCGACGATCCCCTGCCCGCGCTGCCGCCGGCGGCGAGGCGCGACCGGCTGTTCGCGCTGACCTGCGGCCTGGTGCAGGCGCGCAGCGCGCGCGAGCCGCTGGTGCTGCTCGTCGACGACGTGCAGTGGATCGACGGCGAGAGCGAGCTCTTTCTCGCGCGCCTGGTCGACGCGATCGGCTTCACGCGCACGCTCCTGCTCCTGAACGCGCGACCCGAGTACGACGCGCCCTGGCTCGGGGCGAATCACGTGGAGCGGCTCGAGCTCGGGCCGCTGGACGCCAGGGCCAGTGACTCGCTCTTGCGCGACCTGGTGGGCACGAGCCCGGCGCTGGCCGAGCTGTGCTCGCTCGTGACCGCGCGCGCCGCCGGCAACCCGCTGTTCGCCGAGGAGATCGTGCAGGCGCTGGTCGACCAGGGCGCGCTGGCGCGCGAGCGCCTGGGCATGCGGCTGGTGCGCGAGGTGCACGAGATCCAGATCCCCGCCACCGTGCAGTCACTGTTGACCGCGCGCGTCGACGCGCTCTCGCCCACGGCCAAGCGCGCGCTGCAGATCGCGGCCGTGGTCGGCAAGCGCTTCAGCGAGCCCGTGCTCGCCGCGGTGCTGGGCGAGGACGCCGCCGCCCTGCCCGAGGCGCTGATCACGCTGCAGCGCGCGGATCTCGTGCATGCCGACGGCGAGCAGGAGCTCGCCTTCAAGCACCCGCTGACCCAGGAGGTCGCCTACGGCTCACTGCTCCAGGAGGCGCGCGAGGCCCGGCACGAATCGGTCGCGCGCGCGCTGCAGGCGCTGCACCAGGACCGCCTCGGCGAGCACGCCGACCTGATCGCGCACCACTGGGAGGGCGCCGGCAAGCGTCAGGAGGGCCGCCGCTGGCGGCGCCTGGCTGCGCTGCGAGTCACCAACATCCAGCTGCGGCGACCCGAAGCGCATTTGAAAGATCGGGGCAAGTTCCGGTAGAAGGGCTGCATGGGATATGCAGCACTGGTCGAACGGACGGTTCCGGTGTCGCGGAAGAAGGTCTACGCCCTGCTCGTGGACGACTTCGGCAACATCGGTAAGATCATGGGCGAGGCGGTCGAGTCCTGTCGGCTCGAGGGCGAGGGGATCGGGTCGATCCGGCACGTGAAGGCTCGCGGCTCGAACGACGTCCTGTCGGAGAGACTCGACGCCGCGCTCGACGGTCAGCTCATGTCGTACTCACTCGTGTCTCCCTCGAGCCTGCCGATCGAGTACTACAACGCGGTCGTGACTCTGCGCGACGCGCCGGGCGGCGGCTGCACGATCGCCTGGGGCAGCAACTGGAAGCCCAAGGGCGCGCCCGAGGACAGCGTGCGGCGCATGCTGAACGGCCTGTACGGCGGCATCATCGACGCGCTGGTGAAGGCCGCAGGCTAGAGACCTGGTGGGCGATCCGAGATTCGAACTCGGGGCTCCTACCGTGTGAAGGTAGTACTCTACCGCTGAGTTAATCGCCCGACGCCGCGTACGCTAGCAGAGCGGCGCCTGCCTTGCAGCTTCCGGTCGGATCGCCCGACGGGAAGCGCGAGCGCCAGCGCCAGGGCGGCATAAACGGCGAACAGGCCCGCGGGCGAGAGGCGCTTCTCGAAGCCCGGAGTGACTCGCCGCGGCACCACGAAGTAGTCGGTGGCGTACGCGAGCGCCGCCACCAACGCGCCGCCGAGCAACGGGCGCTTCCGGAAGAAGAGCTCGTGGAGCGCCGCCCAGCACGCGACCGCCGCGCCATTCAGCGCGAAGCCCACGCCCGTGTACTTTGCCGAAACGCCCCGCCGCCGGGCCGCGGGCTCGCCCCAGGCGATGTGACTCACGGCGTTCAGCGGGCCCGCGAGATCGCCGTCCCGCGCGCCGCACAGCGCCAGCACGCTCGAGGTCGCGATCTCCGCAGCCGCGCCCTTGCGGGCGACTCGGCTCCACCAGCTCATGCGCCGGTGTCACGCAACTTCCATGCCTCTCCGAAGGCGAGCGCAGCGGCGTTCCACAGGCAGTAGAGCGCGAACAGGGACGCCAGCGCATGGAGCGCGAGGGCGATCCCGTGGCAGTGAGACAGGAGTCCCCAGCGCGCGAGCAGCCAGTTCCAGTCGTGCGTGTCTCCGCCCACCAGCGGCAGCGCCATCGCCTGCGCGTCGCCGAGATATTCGGCCATGTACATGCTGCTCTCGGCCAGCCAGATCCCGCACACCCAGGCCTCGAACGGCCGCTCCTGCTGCCACAGGTGCACCGCGCAGGCGGCCGGAAAGAAGAGCTGCCCGATCGTGCCGCCCAGCATGTACAGGGTCTGCCCGAACATGAAGAACACGACGTGGCCGCCTTCGTGGAAGAGCAGGTTCGCGCCGTCCAGGAAGTGCCAGCGGTAGGCGAACACCAGCCACAGCACGTAGGGGGCGAGCGCGACGCAGAGCAGGCGTTGCCAGCGCATGCCTCCTTGTCGGCCGGACTACGCGCGGAAGTGTAGGCTGCGGGTGCGGGTCAGTGAGTCGAAGCCGAGCACGCTCATGGTGTGGCCGCGTCCGGACTGGCGCATGCCGCTCCAGGGCAGGCGGGGGTCGCCGAAGTCGCAGCGGTTCATGAACACCGTGCCGAAGCGCAGGGCGGCGGCGAAGCGCTCGGCGCGCGCGCGGCTCGCCGTCCAGACGCTGGCGGTGAGTCCGAACTTCGAGTCGTTCATGCGCTCGAGCGCCTCTTCGTCCGATGCCACGCGCTGCACCGGCAGGATCGGACCGAAGTGCTCCCCGCGCATGAGCGCCGCGTCGCTCGGCACGTCGGCCAGCACGGTGGGCTCGAAGAAGCGGCCGTGCCCGTCCACCGAGGTGGGCTTGCCGCCCGTGACCAGGCGAGCCCCGCGCTCCAAGGCGTCCTTCACCAGCGCCTCTAGCTCGGACACGTGCTGTGGCTGGGCGATCGGGCCGAGCGTGGTGGTGGCCGCGAGCGGGTCACCCAGCACGTATTTCTCGGCCAGCTCCTTCGCGCCCGCGACGAACGCGTCGTAGTGAGTGGCGTGCACGTAGGCGCGCTCGACCGCGCAGCAGCTCTGGCCCGCGTTGTACATGGCGCCGTCGACCAGTCCGTCGATGCTGCGCGCCAGGTCCGCGTCGGCGGCGACGTAGGCCGGATCGTTCCCGCCCAGCTCGTAGCCGATCTGCAGGAACCGCCCGGCCGCGGCCTGGCTGATGCGCGTGCCGCCGTGTACCGAGCCGGTGAACACCACGTGGTCGATCCGCGAGTCCGCGACCATGCGCTCCGTGAGCTCGTGCGTGCAGTCGAGTGACTGGACGATGCGCGGATCGGCACCCGCCGCGGCGAACGCCTCCGCGAACATCGGCCCGCACAGCGGCGAGCGCGGCGAGTGCTTCACGATCACGGCGTTGCCCGCCAGGACCGCCGGCATGACGACGTTCACGGCCGTGAGCAGCGGGTAGTTCCACGCCGGCAGGTCGAGCACGATGCCCAGCGGCACCTTCAGGATCCGGCGCGTGATGCCGTCGCTCCCGCCCGGCTCGATCGGCGCGAGCCCCGCGTCAGACAGCTCGATCATGGTGCGGGCGCGCGAGGCCAGGGTCTTGAGCTCGGCGGCAGCCTGCGCGAGCGGCTTGCCCATCATGCGCGAGATCTCGAGGGCGATCCGGTCCGCGCGCTTCTCCATCGCCACCACCGCGCGCTCGACCAGCTTCTGGCGGTGGCCCAGCGGAATCGCAGCGGCCAGCATCGCCCCCGAGCGCGCGTGCTCGAGCGTCCGGTCGATCTCCGGCCAGTCGGCGAGCCGCACCTCGCACGCCAGCTCACCGCTCCACGGATTGTCGACGCGCAGAGTCGCCATCCCTTCCCCCCGAAGGTGGTGTGTAGCAATCCCGCCGGGCCCTCGCTGGCGCGAGCGCGACACTCTTCGCCGCAGCGCCGACAGCGCGCGTTCCGTCGAGTCCGTAGCCTGCCTCGCCATGAGCCTGCTGAACGACCCCAAGCTGGAAGCCCTGCTCGACCGCCTGCACGCGCAGAGCACGGCGCAGAACGAAGCCCTGGTGACTTACTTCACGAGCCGCGGCCGAGAGCAGATGGACTGGCGTGAGTTCGACCGCTTCATGGTCGACAAGCTGGTCGCGCTCGACCGCGACAAGGCCGAGCTCTGCTACGCGCTGTGCCGCGGGCTGCGCGCGAAGCGGATCGTGGAAGCCGGCACGTCGTACGGTGTCTCCACGCTGTATCTCGCAGCGGCCGTGCGCGACAACGTGCGCGCGGACGGAGGCCGCGGCGTCGTGATCGGCACCGAGTACGAGCCCGCCAAGGCGCGCACGGCGCGCGCGCACTTCGCCGAGTCGGGACTCGCGGAGTGGATCGAGCTGCGCGAAGGCGACCTGCAGGAGACTTTGAAAGGCGTCGCCGCGCCGATCGACTTCATGCTGGTCGACATCTGGACGCCGATGTCGCGCCCCGCGCTCGAACGCGTGCTGCCCGCGCTGCGCCCCGGTGCGCTGGTGGTGGCCGACAACACGAACGCATTCCGCAAGGACTACGGCGACTACTTCGCGCTCGTGAACGACCCGAAGAGCGGAATGCGAACGCTGACGCTGCCTTACGAGGGCGGGCTCGAGCTGTCCGTGAAGCTCTAGGCGGCGAGCGCGCGCAGCTCCCCGGCACAGCGCTTCTCCCTCCTGGCCGGGGCCGGAGCGATGGCTGAAGTCAGTCAGCCGTTGCTCTTGGCCGCGGCCTTCTTCCGCTCGCGCTGCTCTCTCTCGGCCTTGCGGATCGCCTCGATCGTGGCGGCCTCGACGCGCTGCTCGTCGGCGCTGCGCGCGGTGCTGACGTGAGTCTCGAGCGCCCAGATCGGCCCCGCCATGCGCAGGATCGGACGCAGCGACCTCCCCCACAGGTCCGAGGGGGAGAACATCACGGCGCCGGTCATGTTCGCGTACCAGTCGGGAAGCTCGATCTCGCCGGTCACCGTGGCGACGGAGTATTTCTGGAACAGCGTGAGCTCGGAGACGTGGATGGTGTCGCCCGCGAGCTCGAAGTGCGCGCTCAGCCGGTCGAAGAGATCGAGCCCCGGGGGCTCCTCGGCGGTCTTGATCAGGCCCGCGGGCCGTGCGAGTGAGACGTTGCCGATCTCGCCATCCAGGAGCTCGAGCTCACCCCGGCCGGTGAGTGAAGTGAGTCCCGGGGCGCCCGCGAGCTCGATCTGTCCGTACAGCCGACCCGACACGTCCTTCCGTCCCCAGGCGGCCTCGGCGATCGGCCCGACCCGCCCGCCGTTGGCGCGGAGCTCGCCATGCAGCTGTCGGGAGCTCCAGTCGTACGTTCCGCTGGCAGTGACCGACTCGCCGGCGAGCTCGACGCCCAGCGCAGCGCAGGCCAGGACCGTGCCGTTGGCGTTGAACGGGCCCGAGAGCAGGAGAGTGACTCCGTGCCAGGGCACGGCCATGCTCGCGAAGCTGCCGGCGAGATCCAGGACGAGCGGGCCGGTCGCGACCCGGCCGCGCGACAGCTCGACGCGGCCGGCGCGCGGCACCCAGCTCGCCGGCCGCCAGCCGGAGAGCGCGGCGAGGTCGAGGGCGGCGTCGTGGATGCGCACGACCGCGCTCGCGCCGCCGAGCTCGAGCACGCCGCTGCCGCGGACCGGGCCGGTCTCGACCTTGGCATCGCGCAGCCCGCGCACGCCGTCGACCTCGCCCCATTGGCCCATGACCAAGAGCGGCGTCCCGGCGGGCTTCTCGATCGCATCGAACAGGCGCAGCGCGGCGCCGCCGAGGTCGAGGGTGACTCGCTGTGACTCGTCGAGCTCGAGCGCGGCATGGCCCGTGGCGCTGCCGAACCCGCCGCGCGCCGCGAAGTCCGCGCTCTCGAGCGCGAGCTTCGCCTGCTCGGGCCGCAGCCCATGTCCCGACGCACTGAGCTTGCCGCGCGCCGTGCCGAAGACCTCGGGCAGCGCCAGCCGGCGCGCCAGCACGGCGAGGTCGAGCTCGTTCAGCTCGGCGCTCGCGCGCCAGCCCCAGCCCGAGAAGGGTCCCGAGCGCTCGGTCGCCTCGAGGAAGCCCTGCTCGACCTCCCCGATGCCCGCGATCTCGCCCGCCCACTCCAGCACCGGCGTGCCGGTCTCGGTGAACGCGGCGTGCGCCTCCACGTGCTCGAGATTCACTCCGCCAAGCGCGACCGTGCCGTCGCGGCCCCGCACGCGAGTGACCGCGAAGCGCACGCGCTCGGCGGCACCGGGCGGAAAGCCCGAGCTCGCGGCGACGGGAACGGCCTCGAGCCGCGGCCGTTCGACCTCGAACGAGCGCAGCACGATCTCGCCCAGCAGCAGCGGCAATGGAGACAGCTCGATGCGAAGCTTCGGCGTGGAGACACTGAGCTTGGGGCCAACACCCAGCTGCACGTCGCGGATGCGCACCGCGGGCAGCGGGAAGAGCGAGCGGTCCGCGGGACCCAGCGTGACGGGCTGCCCCACCGTGGCTTCGAGCCGCGCGCCCACCGCCTGCCGGATCGCGTTCGCGTCGGTGCGCCACAGCGCGACCCCGATCGCGGCGCCCGCGAGCGACAGCAACAGGGCGAGCGTGACTGCGACCCGGCGCAGCGCCTTCATTCGGGCAGTGTACCCGCCCGCGCACGCCGCGGGAGCCGTGATGAGTCTGCGCCGGGTCGCGCGCTGCGCGCTGCTCCTGGCCTGCGATCGCTCGCGGCCGTCAGCGACCTGCTCGCGCCAGCCGCGCCACTGAGCTTGCCGGGCGCCGCCGTCTTTCCCGCGCAGCGGGTCTACGGGCTGTGTCTGTTCGAAGCCCGTTCCGGAAGCGCGAGTGCCGGCGCGCCGGCTCGCCCGGACCGCGATCCAGCACGACTCGTGACTCTAGCCGGGTGGCTGGCGGCGAATCCGGTCGTAGAGCGCCTGCGCCGCCGGCGAGAGAACCGCGCCCTTGCGCGACACCAGCACCAGCGTGCGCGAGATCACCGGCTGAGTCAGCGCGATCACGCGGATGCGCGGGTAGGCGCCCTTCTGGATCGCGAGGCTCGGCACCACCGCCGCGCCGACGCCGGCCGCGACCAGGCCCACCGCGGTCGAGCTGCGCTGCACCTCGTAGAGCGAGTGCAGCGTCACGGTCTGCGGCCGCAGCGCGTCTTCGAGCAGCGGCCGGTTGCCGCTGACCTCGCCTGCCAGGATCAACGCGTGTGACTCGAGCTCGCGCCAGGGCAGGCGCGTGCGCCGCGCCAGCGCGTGGTCGCTGCGGCAGATCAGCACGAAGCGGTCCTCGAACAGCGGCACGGTCACGAGCTCGGGGTGCCCGGTGCCGGCGATCTGGATGCCGAACTCGGCCTCGCGGCGCAGCACGGCGTCGGCCACCCCGGTGGAGGCGTGGTCGAGGATCTTGATCCGGTTCTGCGGGTGACTCGCCGAGTATTCCTGCAGCACGCGCGGCAGATACTGCACGCCGACCGTCGGCACGCACGCGATCGAGAAGTCGCCGCGCTGCGCCTTGCCGCTCTCGCGCAGCTCGACCAGCGCCGTGCCCAGGTCGGACAAGAGGCGCCGGGCCTGCGGCAGGAAGCGCTGTCCGATGGCCGTGAGCGCCACCGAACGGGTGGTGCGCTCGACCAGCTTCACGTCGAGCAACGACTCCAGGTTCTGCAGCCGGCGCGAGAGCGCGGTCTGGGTGATGTGCACCGCCTGCGCCGCTTTGCGGAAGCCGCCCTGGTCCGCGATCGCGATGAAGGCCTCGAGGCCCAGCGTGTCGAGCTTCATTTTGATTCATTCCATGCATCAATCAAGCACATAAATTCATTTCACGAATCAACCGAGATTCCGCAAGGTCTGGGCATGACGAAACACGAACTCACCCCGGAACGCGTCGAGTCGCTCTATCGCTCCATGGCGCAGCGCATCGCGATCGTGCGCGCGCGCCTGTCGCGGCCGCTGTCCCTGGCCGAGAAGGTGCTGTTCGGGCACCTGGACGACCCCGCCGGCCAGGAGCTCGTGCCGGGTCGGAGTGAGCTCTTGCTGCGCCCCGACCGGGTCGTGTTCCAGGACGTGCTGGGCCAGACCGGGCTCCTGCAGTTCATGCAGACCGGCCGCGAGCGGGTGGCCGTGCCGACCACCATCCACTGCGACCACCTGATCCAGGCGCGCGTGGAGGGCGCGGCCGACCTGCGTGACTCGCTGGCCGAGAACCGCGAGATCTACGACTTCCTGCGCTCCGCAGCCGCCCGCTTCGGCGCGGGCTTCTGGGAGCCGGGGGCGGGCATCGTACACCAGGTGGTGTTGGAGAACTACGCGTTTCCCGGCGCGCTGATCCTGGGCACCGACTCACACACCCCCAACGCCGGGGGCCTGGGCGCGTGCGCGGTCGGCGTGGGCGGCGCCGACGCGGTCGAGGTGCTGGCGGGCATGCCCTGGGGCACCCTCTTCCCGCGCCGCATCGCCGTGTTCCTGAGCGGCCGGCTCGGCGGCTGGACGGCGCCCAAGGACGTGATCCTGTGGGTCGCGGGCCAGCTCGGCGTGGCCGGCGGCACGAACGCCATCGTCGAGTACATCGGTCCGGGCGCGCGCAACCTCTCTGCCACGGGCAAGGCCACGATCACGAACATGGGCGCGGAGCTGGGCGCGACCACATCGATGTTCCCGGCCGACGATCACATGGCCAAGTATCTCGAGGCCACCGGGCGCGCCGAGTACGCGCGCGTGTTCGAGCGACACGCCGAGCTCCTGGCACCCGACTCGGAGGTCGAGCGGACTCCCGAGCAGTACTACGACCGGGTGCTGCGGCTCGACCTGTCCGCGCTCGAGCCGCACGTCGTGGGCCCGCACACGCCCGACCGCGCGCGCCCGATCTCGCAGCTCGCCGCCGAGGTGGCCGACCCCGCGAACGGCTTCCCCGAGGGCGTCTCCGCGGCGCTGCTCGGCAGCTGCACGAACTCGTCCTACGAAGACATGACTCGCGCGGCCGACCTCGCCGCGCAGGCGGCGCAGCACGGGCGCTCGGTCGCGTCGGCGTTCCTCGTGACTCCGGGCTCCGAGCAGGTCCGGGCCACGATCGAGCGCGACGGCCAGCTGGCGCGCCTGCAGGGGATCGGTGCGGTGGTACTCGCCAACGCCTGCGGCCCCTGCATCGGACAGTGGAAGCGCCCGGAGTCCGCGACGATCGCGCCGAACGCGATCGTGACTTCCTACAACCGCAACTTCCCGCGCCGCAACGACGGCTCGGCGCAGACCCTGAACTTCATCGCCAGCCCGGAGCTGGTGACTGCCTTCGCGCTGGCCGGCAGGCTCTCCTTCAACCCACTCTGCGACTCACTCGAGGGCGCGGACGGCCAGCCGTTCCGGCTCGAGGCGCCCCAGCCCGCGCCCGAGGTGCCGGCGCAGCACTTCGCGCGCGGCCGCTCGACTTTGGTGACGCCGCCCGAGGACGGCAGCGCGGTCGAGATCGCGATCGATCCGAAGAGCGAGCGGCTGCAGAAGCTCGCGCCCTGGCCGGCCTGGAACGGCCATGACTTCCGCGACGTGGCGGTGCTGATCAAGACCCAGGGCAAGACCACCACCGACCACATCTCGCCCGCCGGACCCTGGCTGCGCTTCCGCGGTCACCTCGACCGCTTCAGTGACAACCTGCTGTCGGGCGCGCGCGATGCCTTCACCGGCGAGACCGCCCGGGGCGTGGCCACCCGCGCGCGGGACTTCGAGGCGCAGGGCATCGCCTGGGCGATCGTGGGCGACCACAACTACGGCGAGGGCAGCAGCCGCGAGCACGCGGCGCTGTCGCCCCGCTGGCTCGGCGGCGTGGCAGTGATTGCCCGCAGCTTCGCGCGCATCCACGAATCGAACCTGAAGAAGCAGGGTCTCCTGGCGCTGACCTTCGCCGATCCCGCCGACTACGACCGGATCCGCGCCGGCGACCGGCTCGATCTGCTGGGGCTGGCGGAGCTCGCGCCCGGGAAGCCGCTCGAGTGCCTGATCCACCACGCCGACGGCTCGAGTGAGTCACTCTGGCTCGATCACTCCTACAACACGCGTCAGCTCGAGTGGTTCCGCGCCGGCTCGGCGCTCAACGCGCTGCGAGCTGGCCGCACCGGGAGCGAGCGCGTCGCGTAGAATGCGCGCATCGCCAACCCACCTCGCACGGCCGGGTTCGTCGGATGCGCGGTGGTGTCCGCGGTGGCGCTCGTCCGCCTGGCGCTGTTTCTGGGCTCGCCGCTCGAACGCCAGATCGGAGTGATTCCCGACGACGCGTTCTACTACCTGGTATCGGCGAAGAACTTCGCGGAGCTGGGGCGCTGGACCTTCGATGGTCAGGCCGCCGCGAGCGGCTTCCACCTGTTGCACGCCTATCTATTGGCCGGCCTGTTCCGGCTCGCCCCGCGAATCGGCGATGCGGCTCTGTTCACCGCCGTCGACGGCTTCGCGACCCTGCTCTACGCGGGGGCCGCGTTCTTCTGCTCGCGCGCGGTCGGCCGCGATTTCGGCACGCCCGGCCTGCTCGGCGTGGTGCTGGCCTTCAGCGCGCCGATCGCGCTGCAGCAGCAAACCTTCATGGTCGAGTCGTGTCTCGTGATCTTCTTCTCGAGCGCGCTGCTCGAACAGATCTCGGCGGCGCGTGGCGAGCCAGCGCCGGCCCGGGGCGAGCTGGCGCTCGCCTTCGCGCTGGGGCTGCTCGGGAATCTGTCGCGCAGTGACTTCGGTCCGTTCGCCGCGGCCTGCGCGATCGTGCTGGGGCTGTGGGGCCGCCGGCGTGCGGCGGCGCTCGCCGCCTCGGCCACGCTGGGCGCCGCGCTGGGCATCGCGATCCTGATGCTGCACACGCAGGCTTTCTCGGGAACCTGGATCCAGAGCAGCGCGCGCACCAAGAGCCGCTGGTCGGCGCTGCTCGGCTACGACCTGCGCGGCTACGTGCGCGTGCTGGTCGACCTGGTGGCGGCGCGCGACCTGCGCTGGCTGCGCGTGCTGAGTCTGCCCCTGCTCGTGCTGGCCGCCGGGCTGTTCGGCGCGTGGCGCAGTCACCGTGCGCATCGCCTGCAGCTCGGGGCGCTGCCGCTCGCGCTCGCGTGCGGGCTCGCGATCGCGTTCTACGCGCTGTTCTACGGCCGGACCAGCGCCGGCGTGCCGCCGTGGTATCTCGCGCACGCGCTTGCCCCGGCGGCCTATCTCATGGCGGCAGTCACCGGCCAGATCCAGAGACGCGGGCTCGGGCCGGCCGCGGCGGTCGTGGCTGCGGCCGCGGCGCTCGGCGTGTCAGCCAGCCTGACGCCGATCTGGCCACACCAGCCGGTGATGATCGCCGCGGGCCGCTACCTGGCGAGTCACCCCGAGCTCGAGCCGGTGGCAGCCTGGAACGCCGGCATGATGTCGTTCTACGCCCGCCGGCCCGTGACGAACCTCGACGGCCTGATCAACGACGACATCTACGCGTACGCCAGCAGCGACCGGCTGCTCGACTATTTGTGCCGTCGCCGCATCCAGTATCTTCTCGACTTCAGCGAGATGCTCGACGATCCTTACCTGCGAACGCGCGGCGGCTATGCCGATGGCCGGCTGGTCGGCGCGCTTCATGAGCAGCTCGACTTGTCGCGAGGCGACCCCACCCTGCGCTGGACCGATACGGACATGAAGCTGTACCAGCTCGATTCACGAGCTTGCGCGCCCGAGTGACTCGGAACGAGAGTTGCTTTCCGTCAGGCCACCAACGGCGCTTCCAGGGAGCGCCCAACCGGGAGAATGAAAAATGCGCAATTCACTGCTTCGGTGGGTCCAGTGCGCGTTCTGCGCCGCTAGCGTGGCGGCCGCCGGCCACGCCTTGGCCGACACGACGAGCTACGGCTGCGAGCTGAAGAGCTCGCAGGAAGTGCCCCCGAACGACAGCAATGCTTCGGGCAAGGTCGAGGCGAAGCTCGACAGCGCGACGCTGAAGTTCAGCTGGAAGGTCAGCGATTCCGGGCTGAGCGGTCAGGCCACCGCGGCGCACTTCCATGGCCCGGCGAAGGTGGGCGCCAACGCCGGCCCGGTGATCACGCTGGCCCAGCCGCTCACCAGCCCGATGACGGGTGAGGCCACCCTCACCAAGTCACAGGCGGACGAGCTGGCGGGCGGCCTCTGGTACTTCAACGTGCACACCGCCATGCACCCGTCCGGGGAGATCCGCTGCCAGCTCGCGAAGATGTGAGTGGCTAGCCGCCTTTGACGTAGCCCATGGCCTCGACGATCTGGCCGGCGCGAACCCGCATCAGGTTCACGCCGCGGTTCCAGTCGCGCGGGCCGGGTCCATGGCGATAGCGCCAGCGAATCACCGCGCGGTCAGCGGCAACGAACACCTCTTCGAGCTCGAACTGAGTGTCTCGCGCGGCGGCCAGGCCCTGCCACAGCGCCAGACACTGAGCCCGGCCGACCGCCCGCGCCCCCTCGGGCGCGGGCGTCGTGTTCTCGATCACGCAGTCCTCGGCGACGAGCTCGGCCAGCGCCTCGGGATCGTGGAAGCGGAAGGCGTCGTTGAAGCGGCGCATCAGCTCCGCGGTCTCGTTCGCGAACATCAGCGCGCCGCCGCCTTCGACTGCGCCGCCTGGTAGAGCGCAAACTCCTCCGACAGCGCGCGCGCCACGCTCGGCCGCTGCGAGAGCCGCTGCTGGTAGGCCTCGACCACCGGCCACCCCGCCAGGTTCACGGCGGTGGCGCGACTCCAGTTCAGCACCGTCACCAGATAGGCGTCCGCGATCGAGAACGCGTCGAGCAGATACTCGCGTCCGGCCAGGTGCTTCTCGAGCACGCCCATGCGCAAGGCCAGCTTCTCGCGCGCGTACGCCTTCACCTCGGCCCCGGCCTTCGCGTCGAGCAGCGGCAGGAACACCGCCTTGTGCAGCTCGGTGCCGATGAACGAGAGCCACTGGCGCAGCTGCGCGCGCTCGACCAGTCCGTCGGGCACGAGCCGCGCGGCCGGGTACTTCTCGGCCACGTACTGCAGCACCGCCGAGTTCTCGGTCAAGAGAGATCCGTCGTCGGTGCGCAACACCGGCACCTGGCCCAGCGGATTGACCGCGTAGAAGTCACTGCCGTCGGCCAGCCGCTTGGCGCGCGTGTCGACCTGGACGAATTCTGCCGCCGCGGCGGGCGCGCCCACCTCGTACAAGCTGATGCGGGTGGCGAGCGAGCAGGCCAGAGGGGCGAAGTACAGGTTCATGGGGAGGCCTCCGTGGGTTGATTTATGTACTACTGTGAACAATATTATCGAAGGCGTCAAGGAGTTCTATTCCATATGGTACAAAAACAGCCCACTCGGCCCCGCGGCCGCCCCCGCGAATACGATCCCGACCGCGCGCTGGTGCGCGCCACCGAGTCGTTCTGGCGCGCGGGCTTCTCGGGTACCTCGCTCGACGACCTGTCCGCAGCCACCGGCATGAACCGGCCGAGCCTGTACGGCGCGTTCGGCGACAAGCGCGAGCTCTATCTCGCGACGCTCGAGCGCTACGTCGAGACGGCGCGCGCGGACATGGCAGCAGCGCTCTCCGACGAGCTGCCGCTCGCGCTGGGAGTGCAGCGCGTCTACAGCGGGGCGCTCGACCTCTACTTCGCGAGCCCCGAGACGCCGCTGGGCTGCTTCCTGATCGGCACCGCCGCAACCGAGGCCGCGTGTGACTCGCAGGTGCGCGCGACCCTCGGCTCCGGCCTGCGCGAGCTGACGCGGGCCTTCGAGCGCCGCTTCCGGAGCGCCCGCGAAGTGGGCGAGCTCGCCGCCGATGCCGACCCTGCCCTGCTGGCCGAGCTGGCGGGAGCGGTCCTGCACTCACTCGCGCTGCGCTCGCGCGCGGGCGACCCGCGGCCCGCGCTCGAGGCCTTCGCGCGCGGAGCGGTGCGCTTCTTGTGCGGGCCAACTCTCGGGAAGCGGCCGAAATCGCGACGCCGTCCGCGCTGACTCGCGGCCCGGCGCGGCGCATACTGCCGAGATGACTTCGTTCGCGCGCGTGGTGCACACGTCGCAGCGCGTGGCGGGCGCGCGCGCGCGGCTCGAGAAAGTGCGCGAGCTCGCGGCGACGCTGCGTGACTTGGACGTCGAAGAGCTCGAGATCGGCGCGCACTATCTGGCGGGCGAGCTGCCGCAGGGCCGGATCGGCGTGGGCTACAAGGTGCTGCAGAAGGCGGCGGACTGCGCGCCCGCGAGCGAGGTCGGCCTCACGCTGCGCGAGGTCGACCGCGGCCTGTCCGAGATCGCCCAGATCCAGGGCGCAGGCTCGGCCCAGCGCCGCGAACGCGCGCTGCGCGACCTGTTCTCGCGCGCCACCGCCGCCGAGCAGGACTTCTTGTTGCACCTCGTGGCCGGCGAGCTGCGGCAGGGCGCGCTCGGCGGGGTGCTGGTCGACGCGATCGCCGCCGCGAGCGAGCTTCCGCCCGCCAGCATCCGGCGCGCCGCCATGTACGGCCCGAGCCTGGGCACGGTGGCGCGAATCGCCCTCTGCGAAGGGCTGACCGGGCTCGCGCGCTTCGAGCTCGTGCCGCTGTCGCCGGTCGTGCCCATGCTCGCGCAGACCGCCGAGGACGTCGCCGAGGCCTTCGAGACACTGACTCCGCCGATCGCCCTCGACTGGAAGATCGACGGCGCGCGCATCCAGGTGCACCGCGTGGGCGACACCGTGCGCGCCTACACACGGAGCTTGAACGACGTGAGCGCGGCCATCCCGGAGGTGATCGAGCGCGTGCGCGCCCTGCCCGCCCGCGAGCTCGTTCTGGACGGCGAGGCGGTGGCACTCACGGGCTCGGGTCGCCCCCGTCCGTTCCAGGTCACGATGCGCCGCTTCGGGCGCAAGCTGGACGTCGAGGCGCTGCGCCGCGAGCTGCCGATGCAGGCGTTCTTCTTCGACTGTCTGCAGCTCGACGGCGCGAGCCTCGCCGACAAGCCCGCGAGCGAGCGCTTCGCGGCGCTGACTCGCGTGCTGCCGCCCGAGCTCGTGATCCCGCGCGTGGTCACGAGCTCGCTCGCGGAGGGGCTCGCCTTCTACGAGTCGGCCCTGGCCGCGGGCCACGAGGGGATCATGGCCAAGGCGCTCGACTCACCCTACGAGGCGGGGAACCGCGGCGCGAGCTGGCTCAAGATCAAGCGCGCGCACACGCTCGATCTGGTGGTGCTGGCCGCCGAGTGGGGTCACGGGCGGCGCACCGGCAAGCTCTCGAACCTGCACCTGGGCGCCCGCGACGGAGCCACGGGTGAGTTCGTGATGCTCGGCAAGACCTTCAAGGGACTCACCGACGCCATGCTCGCGCAGCAGACCGCCGAGCTGCTCGCGCGCGAGGTCTCGCGCCAGGGGAGCACCGTCTTCGTGCGGCCCGAGCTCGTGGTCGAGATCGCGTTCAGCGACCTGCAAGCGAGCCCGCGCTACGCCGGCGGGATCGCCCTGCGGCTGGCGCGCGTGAAGGGCTACCGCCCCGACAAGACCGTGGCCGACGCCGACACCATGGACACCGTGCGCAAGCTGTTCGCGGCGCAGGGCGATCCCGGCTGACTCGCTACGGCGACTCGAGCACCAGCACCCAGTCGGGGTCTCCGTCGCGGTTCTTGCCCGGCGGAGTGAGATCGGCTGCGCCGGAGTTCGAGAACGGCGAGCCCTTGGCTTTCACGCTGCGGTTCCCGGCGGGATCGAACCACGACGCGCTCACCTTTCCCGCCATCTGCGAGAGATCGACCGTGATCGTCTGGCCCTGTGGCACGTAGGCCATGCCGAGCTTCCCGTCGGGCGTGCGCCCGGCCGTCACGTAGTCGTTGTCGCCGCTCTCCTGGTTGGTGAAGTTGCCGAACCCGTTGGTCACGAGTGCATGGTTCCGATCGGGCACCAGCTGCCACCACGGGTGTGACTCGAAGAAGCGCCGAGCGATCCCCATCTGGCTCGAGCCCTCGGTCTTGTAGCGGTTCTGCCAGTCCGAGATGAACTGCCAGGTGTAGTGGTGACCGTACAGGTGCCCCATCGCGCCGGACAGCAGGCTCCAGTAGACCTGGCTGCGCACGACTCGCACCGCGTCGTCGCCCACCGCCAGTGACTCGCCCTCGTAACTGCCCTCGACCAGGAAGGTCGCGAGCGGGTTGTCGTCGTCGTAGGCCTCGAGCACTTCGGCATACGGAGGGGTGTACGAGTACGAAGCGTTGAAATCGATGAACGGGCGCCAGCTCTCGTCGTCGAGTGAGTTCGAGACGCGCGGATTCAGCTCCACGGTCTGGAGCTGTCCGGGCGACTGCTGGCGGATCGCCGCCGCCAGGGCCTGCACCAGCTGGTCGTCGCCCGAGCCCGGGTCGGTGTGAAAGTCGTTCCCGCTCATCCACAGGATGTTGTCGAAGCCGCGATAGCGCGTGCCGAGGTACGCGCCGTAGGCGCGAACGGCGTCGGGGCCGTTGGCCTGCAACACGCGCAGGTAGCTGCCGGTCTCGGCCGGGTCGAGGATCAAGAGCAGGCCGCGCTCGGCCGCCATGCGCACGATCTCGTCCACGCGCGCGAAGTAGTCGGGGTTCGGCTGGGTCAGATCGGGCGTCACCGGGTCGAGGTAGCTGTTGAACGGAAGCACGCCGTCGAACGTGCTGCCGTTCTCACGGCCACCCGTGAAGGTCGCGCAGAGCAGGTTCACCCAGACCGCGTTGAAGCCGCGCTTCTGGCGATCGGACAGGTAGGACGCCGCGTCCGACTGACTCACGTTCACGATCAGCGCCTGCGGCGAGTCGCCGGTGATCAGGAACGGCGTCCCGCTCTGGTCCACGAGATAGCGGTTGCTGGAGCCGACCTGGAGCGGATACTTCGCGCTGCCCTTCGGCGCCGAGCCCCCGTAATGGAACGAGACGAGCTGCGCGATCCAGCCGCTGCCGGACTGCAGGGCGACCGCCTGCTGGCTCGACTGACCCGACTCCGCGAAGCTGTCGGCGGTGACCGTGCCGCCCGCCTTCACGCGCGTCTTGTAGCCGCGCGTGAGCTGCTTGATCGACTTGCCGTCCGAGGTGATGGCCAGGAAGAGCAGGTCTGCGCTGGTGTGCGGCTCGAGCAGCCCGGTCTCGACGTTCGGGGTGACCCCGACCGTGGACACGGTGAGGTCGAACGGCGCCAGCCGACTCATTCGCGCGTACTCGTGCACGTAGAGCGCGGCATGAGTCGTGACCGGGCTCGCGAAGCTCGCGCTCACCGTGTTCTTGCCCGCGCGCACGTTGCGCGCGAAGAACACCTGCGCGCTGCCGGGCACGCCTTGCGCGGAATCGCCGGCGGGCTCGTAGTCGTTGCCCTGGCTGTCCGACAGAGTCACAACGCCGGAGTTGTCCCAGACCACGTAGGCGACGATCAGATTCCCGTCGCCGTTGGCGCGGCGGAACGCGGCTTCGGCGACGTTGCCCGATTCGATCTCCTCTTGCGCTTTCTGCACGAAGGCGGTCGAACCCGCGCGCGCGCCGGCGGACAACAAGAGCAGGCAGCCCAGCGCGAACGCGAGCCGAACCCGAGAACGCTGCGGAAGGGCGTACCGCGGGGAAGGGGTGCGCATGAGAGTGCTCAATATCTCACGCACGAGTGCGGGCGTCACCCCCCGGCCCGATGCACGCGTGCTGCCGGCTGCTGAGGTCTAGGGGCTGTCTCGGCCGTTCGTTCGAGCGAACACGCAGAAGTCGCGACTCACGGGCGCGCCGGTGCTCGCCTGCACGATCAGCACGGTGCAGATCGCCGGCCCGGGCTCGACCGCGATGCTGACGCCTAGCGTGCCCGGGACGGCCTCGCTGTGCACCACCGTGGCCACGACCACCGGGACCTCGCGCCTGAACTCCGGCGAGAAGTCGATCAGATACTTCCCCGTGCTCACCTGGCGGACGTCCGCGATTCCGTGTGAGTGGTGACGCAGCTCACCGAGCGCAGTCACTTCTCCGAACGCTTCCAAGCCGGTCCTCCGTGTCTCGTTTCGAGACCGGGACTAGCAAGCCGTATGCCGCTACTTGCGCATCAGATCGAAAGCCGAGATCAACGTGTAGACGTGGGAGCGCGCCAGGTCGAGACGGCGCGCCGCCTCCGACACGTTCCACTCCGTCTCGACCAAGGTCTTCTCGAGCAGCTCGCGCTGGAACCGGCGCGTCGCCTCTTGGAAGGTGACCGGCTCGGACGCCGAGTCATCGTTCGCGTGCGCACGCTCGGGAAACAGGTGGCCCACGTCGATGCGAGCCGCGCGCTCACCGGTGGCGCGGATCGCGCCCGCCTCGATCGTGTGCGCGAGCTGGCGCACGTTGCCCGGCCACTCGGCCGCCTCGAGCGCGCGCACCGCGCGCGGCGACAGCTCGAGCCGCGGCAGCCGGTGAGTCTGACTCGCCTGCGCCGCGAAGTGATGCGACAGCTCCGCGACGTCACTCGCGCGCTCGGCGAGCGACGGCATGCGCAACGGCAGCACGCACAGGCGGTAGTACAGGTCCTCGCGGAAGCGCTTCTCGGCGATCGCTCGCGTCAGGTCGATGTTCGTGGCCGCGATGATGCGGATGTCGGCGTGCGACGGCTCCGCGGCGCCCAGCACGTAGTAAGTGCCGGTCTGGACGAGCTGCAGGAGCTTGGCCTGCGAGCGCGGCGAGAGCTCGGCGATCTCGTCCAGGAAGAGGGTTCCGCCCTCGGCCTCGGCGACCCGACCCGCGCGCGCACGCCGGGCCGTGGAGTGCGCTCCCTCCTTGGCGCCGAACAGCTCGCTCTCGATCAGCTCTTCGGGCAGGGCGCCGCAATTCACCTCGACGAAGAGCCGCGCGCGCCGGGGGCTGTTGCGGTGAATCGCCGCGGCGAGCTGACTCTTGCCCGTGCCCGAGTCGCCCGTCATCAGCACCGGCAGCTCGAGCGGCGCGAGCAGCGCCGCCTGCTGGAGCACCCGGGCCAGCGCCGCGCTGTGCCCCACGATGCCCTCGTAGCCGAAGCCGGGCGGAATCGCCTTCATGGGATCTTCGCCAGAGCGGCGCGGCTGGCGCTCCAGGATCGAGTCGACGAGCGGAGCGAAGTGGCGCGCGAACAGCTCCACCCAGCTGCGCTCCTCGGGCAGCCAGGACTCACCGCGCGTGGCGCCGGCGAGATAGATCACGCCGCGCACCGGATCCCGACCGATCGGTGCGCAGAGCACGGCCTCGATCCCACTCCCCCGCACGCTCTCGCGCCCGCCGAAGCGCGGATCGAGCAGTGCGGAAGAGGTGGCAACGGTGGTCTGTGTCGCCATGGCCTCGGCGATGATGCCGCGCGACAACGTGAGGCGAATGCCCTCGACCTGCGCCCGATCGCAGCCCTGGCTCAGCGCCCAGCGGGGCTCGCTCGCCGGCCGCGACGGATCGTTCAGCTCGAGATAGCCGCGCGTGGCCCCCGTCAGCTCGAGCGCGAGCACCAGCGCCTCGCGCAGGAAGCGCTCCACGTCGTGCTCGGTCGACAGATCGAGCAGCCGCCGGTAGAAGTCGGTCTCGATCCGAAGCTGCTCCAGCTCATCGCGCATGGCATCGCTCCACGTCCGAAGGGAAGTCGCCCACATGAGACACAGGGCCGGGCCCGGTGTCTGGCCTGGAGCACAGGCCAGAGGGCTCGTGCGCCTCCACTTTCGTCTCGTGAGCAGGCACGACCATTGCTCCCGACAACCGGCCAGACAGCTTACTCGAGAATCACTCGAGATTGGAGGGGAATCATGGGCAAGAAAGTCACAGGTACGAGCCCGGTCCGGCAGGCCTTCCTGGAAGAGGCCTCCCAGTACGGGGACGACGTGCTCACCGAGGCGATCGGCTCGGTGCTCTGGTGCGAGCTGGCCAAGAACGCGGTCTACGGGGGCAAGACACTGCTCGTCCCCGGCGACGTGGTGCTCGAAGGTCGCAAGCGCAGCCGGGATCCGATCTTGAGCTACGTGCAGACGCACGACCCGATCGAGATGCGCCACGTCGAGGGCTGCGCGCGCGACTGCGGCTCGCTGGCCGCGGAGTACACCTGCACCGATCCCCAGTACGGCGATCCGAACGCCACCGAGCTCAGCGTCGAAGCCTACGGCGATGCCTGGGACGCGATCTCGGACAAGATCAAGGGGATCATCACGGCGGGCTTCGCCTGCTGACTCGCCGCTCTCACTGCCCGGGCGGGTGTATCATGCAGTGATTGGCGATCTCGGGCTGGATTCTCGCCACCATCCTGCTGGCTTCCGTGAAGGTCGCGGCTGGGCTCGCGGCCGCGGGGACCCTGCTCTCTGCGGGCGCGAGTCACGCCGAGGCCTTCTCCCCTTGGATCTCGCTGATCCAGAGCTGCGCGTTCAGCGCGGTCGCCGTGCCGCTGATCCTGGGCTCGCGGCGTGACTCGCGGCCGGCCCTGCTGGGCGCGATCTTCCTGGTGATCGCATCGTCGTTCGCGCGCCGGCCGCTCGACCGCTGGCTCGCGGACCTCGGGTCGCCGCTCTGGCTCGAGCTCTTGGCACGGCTGCAGCTGGATGCCCTGCTGCCCGCACTGGTCTGGCGCTTCTTCTCGGAGTTCCCCCGCGCGCTCGACTCACCCGCCACGCGCACGCTCGGTCACGCCGCGGTGGCGGTGTCGGCCACGATCGGGCTCGCGCTCCTGTTCGCGAACCTGGGGCTCGCGTTCGCCGATCCCGGCAGCGCGGCGAATTCGTTCGACGCGCGCGCGCCCGCCGGAGCCTACTGGCGTGTGACGTACGGGCTGCTCTTGCCCGCGCCACCGTTCGGGCTGTGGCGCACGCGCAACGCTCCGGCCGACGAACGCCGGCGCGTCGCCCTGCTGCTCGCCGGGGTGCTGTTTGCGCTGCCGGCCGCGGCCCTGATCTTGAGCTTCGCGATCTCACCCGCGCTGGCGCACTGGATCGAGCGGCCCGAGGTGTACCCGTTCGCGATCGGCTTCGTCGAGAGCCTGATCCTCGCCTTGCCGCTCAGCGCAGCGTACGCCGTGCGCGTCGATCACGCGCTCGATCTGCGCCGCATCCTGCGGCGCGTGGTCGAGTACGGGCTCGCGCGCGCGATCGTGGGTGCTGCCGTGTGCATGCCGTTCGCGGCGCTCGCGGCGTTTCTGTACGCGCATCGCGCGGACACGATCGCGCGCGCGCTCGCAGGGCCGAGCGCCTGGTTCGTGGGCGGCGCGCTGCTCTTGGGAATCAGCGCCGCAGTCGCCGGTCGCCGCGCGGTCGCCCTGCTCGACCGCTTGTTCGCGCGCGTGCCCTACGACGCGCAGCGTGTGCTGGTCACGCTGGCCGAGCTGACTCGCAGCGCGCGCACGGCCGAGAGCTTCGCCCGCGCGGTGGCCCGCGAGCTCGAGGCGACGCTCCAGCTCGAGAGCGCGGTGCTGCTCGTGGCCAGCCCCGAGCGCGGACAGCTCGAGGACCCGGTCAAGCTGAAGCGCGCGCTGGACACTCACTCGGAGCTGGCGACCTTCCTGGCGAACGCCCCCGCGCTCGTGCGCTGTGACCTGGAGGACCGCACCTCGCCGCTCGCCGCACTGGCCGCGACCGACCGCGAGTGGCTCGCCGAGACGGGCACCGAGTGGGCGGCGCCGGTGCGCGCCGCCGACGGCAGCACGCTGGGGATCTTGGTGCTCGGTGCCAAGTCGAGCGGGCTCGACTACTCGCGGCCCGATCTCGAGCTGCTGCGCGGGGTGGTCGCGGCCTGCGGAACCGGGCTCGAGTCGGCGATCCTGCGCAGCGCACCCGGACGGCCACGAGATACGGCCGAGCCCGACGACTCCGATCGCCTGGCGGCGCGCGAGTGTCTCGCGTGCGGCCGCGTCGCCCAGCCCGAGGCGCTCGCCTGCACGAGCTGCGGTCAGGGACTCAGGCCGAGCTCCCTGCCGTTCCGGCTGCTGGGCAAGTTCCAGCTCGAACGCCGGCTCGGCAGCGGGGCGATGGGCGTGGTGTATCTGGGCACCGACCTCGCGCTCTACCGCTCGGTCGCGCTGAAGACGCTGCCGCGCACGGCGCCGGAGGAATCGGTCCGGCTGCGGCGCGAGGCGCGCGCCATGGCCGCGATCGCGCACCGGCACCTGGCCGTGATCTACGGCGTCGAGATCTGGCGCGGCACACCGCTCCTGATCCTCGAGTATCTCGAGCGCGGCACGCTCGCGGAGCGCTTGTCGCGCTCGCTGCTGCAGAGCGATGAAGCGATCGAGCTCGGCATCGCGCTGATGGAGGCGCTCGCACACGTGCACGGCGCCGGCATGCTCCACCGCGACGTGAAGCCCAGCAACATCGGCTTCCGCTCCGACGGGACACCCAAGCTCCTGGACTTCGGCATGGCGCGCATCTTCCAGACGCGCGACGAGCTCACGAACCTGTCCGTGCGACAGATCGACGAACGGCTCTCGAACGTGTCACAGCTCGGGCCCGCGCTGGTGGGCACGCCGATCTACATGTCGCCCGAGGCGCTGCGCGGCGAGCCGCAGAGCGTCGATTTCGACTTGTGGAGCTCGGCCGTGGTGCTGTACGAGGCGCTCTCGGGGCGACACCCGTTCGAGCGCGGAGCCTGGCTCGACACGCTGGACGCGATCGTGGGCGCCGCGCCCGGCGACGTGCGCGAGCGGGCCCCGGACTGCCCCGCGGGGCTCGCCAGCCTGCTCGACGACTGCCTCTGCCGCGATCGCCGGCGCCGGCCGGCGAGCGCGCTCGAGGTGCGCGAGCGCCTGGTCGCACTCCGGTAGCGCGCTGACTGCCCGAGGGGACAGGCGGGCCATCGTGCTGTAGCGCGCGGGAGTCGGCCGAGCCTGCGCCGCCGGTGGACTGCGCGCCCCGCGCAGGCCCCGTGGTTGCACTGCCGCGACTCAGTCGCTCCCTACCCACCCACCCAAGGAGTCTCCATGTCGAGTCAGCTTCTCCGTCAGGTCGGCATCGTTTCCGAGTCGAAGGCCGTGCCTCCGGACCAGGTGGCGCGGATCGCCGCCGCGATCCAGAAGCAGGTCCAGCGCGATTTCGCTCCGGTCTGGAGCATTTCGGCCACGGTGGCGGCTTTCGCGCGGCTCGAGGACGTGCCGCTCGGCACGTGGCCGATCCTGATCCAGGACGACATCGGCTACTACGCCGCCGGCATCCATCAGGACCACGACGGCCAGCCGTTCGCGCTGGTCGAGTCGAGCACCGAGGACGGCGTGGTCTCTCTCACCACCAGTCACGAATGCCTGGAGATGCTGGCCGACCCCTTCGGCAAGCACCTCGTGCCCGGTGACTCACCGAAGCCCGACCAGAACCGGGTCGTATTCCTGGTCGAGGTCTGCGACCCGTCCGAAGCCGCGAGCTACGCCTACACGGTCGACGGGGAGCTCGTGTCGGACTTCTACACCCCGTCGTTCTTCGAGCCCGTGGCTGCGCCCGGCGTCCGTTACTCGTTCACCGGGGCGATCCAGGAGCCGCGTTCGGTGCTCCAGGGCGGCTACCTCAGCTGGATGGTTCCCGAGACCCGCGATTGGTGGCAGGAGATCTGGTTCGGCACGCCCCAGTCGACCTTCAAGAAGCTCGGTCCAATCGACGACTCCAGCCGCGCGCTCCGCACCGAGCTCGATCGAGTCACCGGGCCCGATCGCGCGAACGCGATCAAGCCCGGCCGCAGTGCGGCGCTACTCGGCGGCTCGCGGCTGAAGCGCGTTTCGATCGCGACCGGCGCCCGCGCGCACGATCTCCGCACGCGGATCGAAGAGATCCATGCCGAGGCGAAGCTCACCCGAGTCGACGGCGACGGTCCGGCCCGCCCGAATCCCGCCGACACCCACCGGCGCAGCGCGCCTAGAATCTGAGAAGTGCCGGACGAGGACGACGCGGAGGCCCGAAGGGAGCGCGCGCGGCTGCTGCGCGAGCAGATCGAGAAGATCCGCCGCACCGGCGGAGACAAGAAGGATCCCCGACGGCCTCCCCGTCCGACTCCTCCGGAAGACACGCCGACCAAAGAGAGCGACGCGGCGGACTCATGAGATACTCCTCAGCGCCGCATTCATGCGGCGCACTCGAGGAGAAACGAAACATGAAGCCTCTCGCGCTGGGAGTGACGGCGCTCGTTTGCGGGCTCGCAAGCTCCGCTCTGGCCACGACCGTGCTCGTCACCACCCCGGCATTCACGACCGAGGGCGATCCGATCCCCGTGACCTGCGCCGTGATCAACGCCGGCCCCAAGAACGTGGTGCTCGAGCTCGACGTCATGAAGACCGACGGAACGGTCGGCCTGACCTCCGGCCCCGAGCAGCTGCTGGGGGCCGGGGTATTCATGCAGCTGGTGGGCTCCGGTGACGAGGCCTGGTGCCAGATCACCGTCAAGAAGGGCTCCGCGAAGGGCGTGCACGGCACCGCGTTCTTCTCGGACGGAGGCGTCGGCTACAAGTTCGCCCTGCCCGCGCAGTAGCCATGTCGGGTCTCCGGCGGCTCGTTCGTCCTAGGGTGGAAGGAGACACCCAATGGACCATGCCGTCGTATCCCGCGAGGAGTGGCTCGCGGCCCGGAAGAAGCTGTTGGAGCAGGAGAAGGAGCACACGCACGCGCGCGATCGGCTGAACGCCGCGCGGCGCGAGCTGCCGTGGGTGAAGGTCGAGAAGAGCTATGGGTTCGACGCGCCGCAAGGGCGCGTCACTCTGGCCGAGCTGTTCGACGGCCGCAGCCAGCTGATCCTGAAGCACTTCATGATGGGCCCGGGACAGAAGCACCAGTGCGTGGGTTGCTCGTTCGAGGTCGACCAGGTGCAGAGCGCGCTCGTGCACCTGTCGAACCACGACGTGACCTACACCGTGGTGGCGCGCGCGCCGCTCGCCGAGATCGAGGCACTGAAGAAGCGCATGGACTGGCGGTTTCCTTGGGTGTCCTCCTTCGGAAGTGACTTCAACTACGATTTCGGCGTCTCGTTCGACGCCGAGCAGCGAGCGAGCGGGAACGCGACCTACAACTACCGGCCGCTCCAGGGACTCACGATCGAGGACCTGTCGGGGCACAGCGCGTTCTACAAGAACGAGGCCGGGGAGGTCTTCCACACCTACTCGACCTTCGGACGCGGAGCCGAAGAGGTCTTGACCGCGTACATGTATCTCGATTTCACCCCCAAGGGCCGGAACGAGCCGGTGCGCGGCAACCTCACCGACTGGGTACGGCCACACGACCGCTACGGCAAGCGCGGTCACGTGGAGGCGACCGGTCGGTACGTGCCCGAGGACTAGGGCAGCTTCGGCAAGTGTCTGCCCTGCTCGAAGAACTCGAGCAGCGCCGGCGAGATCCGGCGCAGCGCGGCGGGATCGGCACGGTAGAGCGAGAACGCCTCGGCGAAGGCCTCGGATGGACTGGCGCGCCCGTAGCGGGTGACTCCGTTCTCGGCTCCGGGGATCTGGCTGAACGCCGTCACGACCGGGCCGGAGGTGTCCGCCGTGGCCTTTGCCACCGCCTGCAGCCGGGCTGCGACCTTTGCGAGCCGGCCCACGAAGACACTCAGCTCGGGCTCACCCGCGTGAAGCTGTGCGAGCCGCTGACTGGTGGCGGCTCCCTGCTTCGAGACGTCTTGGAGCTGGCTGCGGAACGCCTGGATCGGCGCGAGGCCGAGCACGTGACCGAGCTCGTGCAAGATCAGTCGCGTGGACGCGCGCTCCGGTGCCTGCGGCCGCCCGGTGAAAGCGATGTCGTCGTTCCGAAACGCGCAGTCGAAGATCTCGATCCAGAGCGCCGCGCCTTCGGAAGTGGTGACTCCGCACGAGCCCTTGACCGGGATGATCCGCCGAGGACGGCTCTCGCGGCGCAGCTCGATCCCGCCCACCCGCGCGCGTTCGGCCTTCGACAGGAGCTCCAGCGCGCGCGAGAGGGAGAGACGTTCGACCGCGGACCAGCGGCCTTCGCCGCCGTCGAGCCGGCCGACGCCGAAGCGCCTCTGGAGGGCCGCATCGGAAAGCGAGGCCGCGGGAGGGTCGCTGCGCGCGCTCGCCTGCGGCACGTCGGTGACTCGAATCGCGCCGTCGAGCTCGTGGACGAGCGTCACGAAGTGAACGCCGCGCTCTTGGGTGGGAACGCGCAGGTCGAGCTCGACCCCGCGATAGGGCGCCGTGGCCGCGGTGCGGATGGCCAGCAGCACCTCGACCGGCGCGATCACGAAGCCGGCTTTCTCCCACGGGGGCGAGAAGATGCGGGTCGCGGTGCCGTCGTCGTAGTCGACCTCGGTCACTTTCCCGCGCTCGAGCTCGACCAAGAGCGCGTGCCGTGCCGCCAGCCGCTGGTGCTCGTCGATCCGGTCGATCTCGCCGCCACCCCCGAAGTAGAGCGGAACCGGCGAGTCACTCTCGGGAGCGATCCGTCTGGGCGCGCGTTCGAAGGGCGCCGCTTGCTGCTCGAGGCGCGCGACCGCCTGCTCTTCGGCGTCGATCTGCGCCGCAATCGCAGCCAGGTCTTGCGCGAACGCAGCGCGGTGCAAAGCCCATGCTGCACAGCACGCAAGCGCCGCGGCCTTCCCCCGAGAAGAGCGCATCGCGGGACCCTAACACGTGCGAGAATGCGCGCATGAGTCGACTCACCCCGAAGCGCCCCGAGGAGCTCTCCGCCGAGCAGCGCGCCCGCTACGAGCAAGTCGCACGCATCCGCCCGCCGCGCGCAGACGGCCAGATCGGCGGCCCGTTCGACCCGTGGATCCGCAGCCCCGAGCTCGCCCAGCGCGCGATGGGGCTGGCGAGCTTCCTGTGGGAGCGCACCACGCTGGAGCGGCGGCTGATCGAGCTGGCAATCCTGGTCACCGGTCGCGCCTGGCGCAGCAACGTGGAGTGGGTGGCGCACGCGCGCTACGCGCGCGAGTTCGGCGTCTCACAGGAGACGATCGACGACATCTTCAAGCAGCGCCGGCCCGAGAGCGCACCCGAGGACGAGCGACTGGTCTACGACGTGAGCCGCGCACTGCACGAGTCACGCGATCTGCCGGCCGAGCTGTACCAGCAGGCGGTCGCGCGCCTGGGCGAGCAGGGCTTGATCGAGCTGATCGCCACACTCGGCTTCTACACCTTCGTCTCGATGACCTTGAACGCGTTCGACGTGCACGCGCCAGTCGCGGAGCAGCCGTTCAAGCGCTGACTCGGGCTCCAGTCAGACCGGCTTCCCGACCATGCACTCGCGATAGGCCTGCTGGACCGCGTTCGCGTCGTCCTTGTGGACGATCGTCGCCGCCTCGTTCTTGCAGGCCGCGATCTCCGTTGCCTCGCGCGCGGCCAGGGCGTTCTTCTGCAGCTCGAGCATTCCACCGCACGTGAGGGTCAGGAGCAGTGGAATGCCCCACATCACGAAGTGCCCGAGCAGCACGATCGGGGTGAAGTTGTTCTCGTCCGTCGGGTGCGTGTTCATGGGCAACTCGGACGCAAGTCGCATGCCGAGAGCGAGCTGTTGCAGAATTAGCATTCCAACAGACAAGAGGGAGACACCCATGAAGGTTTCACGAGCTGCTTGGCTCATCGTCCCGTTCCTCGGCTTCGCACCGCTGGCCCACGCCGTCACGGTCCTGTCGACCGTCCCCTTCAGTGATGCCCATAGCGTGCGTTGCGAGATGATGAACGTGAGCAAGAAGGACGTGATGGTGAAGTCCGAGCTGCTGAATGCCGCCCGCGAGGTTCTCGTCACTCAGGACCTGAAGCTCGCCAGTGGCGACATCGCATACAGCGAGGCGCTCGATGGCGCGTGGTGCCGTTTCACGATCGAGAACGGCACCGCGAAGAGCATCCGTGCGGGAGCATTCATCAACACCGGGACGACGTTCACCATGTCGGTGCCCGCGTTCTGAGGAGAGAGATCCCTTGAAGAAGTCGCTGTGGATCTTGTCGGTCGTGCTCGGGTTCGCCAATCCATCCGGTGCCGCGACCGTGCTCACGACGGCTCCGTTCTTCACCGGACACACCACCGCCTACTGCAACGTGGTAAACGTGTCGAAGCGGCCGGTTACGGTCGTGATCGAAGTCATGAACTACGATGGCACGACGGTGACCACGACCGGCCCGGTCACCTTGGACCCCGGACACCTCTTCGAGGGAGTCGGCGCCGGGTCATGGTGCCGCTTCACCGTCAACAACGGCTCGGCGAAGAGCGTCCGAGCAGCGGGCACATTGGCCGATAGTACGCTTGGATTGGCCACGTTCCCGGCGAACTGAGTCAGCAACTACGCGCCGGCCGCGATGCCTAAAGGCTAGCCTGCCTCTGAACCGGGTTTCGATCCGCGGATGGCGGCGACCACCGTGCGTAGAGTCGTCACGGCCGCCGTCGTCGCGGTCGCGAAGGTCGCGAGTTCTTTCGAGGAATCCTGCTCAGCGAAGAGCAATACTGCGAATGCCATCGCACCTAGGGCGTAGAGGGGCGTTCCGATGCGGGCCCAACCTTCGCCACTTGCGGTCTTCTCCCACTCTGCGACGTGCGACCGCGGCTCGGCGCTCCGGACGAACGCAGAGAAGCTCTCGTTCATCACCCTGTATCTGGGGTCTATCCGAACCAGCCGACGTCGTGCGAGCCTCCGAACGATCTCGACGCTCTTCGGATTGACCAGACCTTCCTCCGACAGCTGAATCATCACGAGCTTCTCTTCACGAGAGCAAAGAGACCAAAGTGACCGATAGTGTGGCTCTGCCGCGTCCCCGACGAAGCTCACGAGCTCCGACCAGGTGTGCTGATTCAGGTCGGAGCGTTGAAGCAGCCCATCCATGATGCCGAGTAGCGCAGACGACCACCTGCACTCGTCCCAGAGCTTTTGAGCAAGCTTCAGGTTCTTGAAGCGGGCGTCGTCCTCCGGGAGCTGTTGCGGCACCGGATATCGAATCTTCTTGAACCGCTGCATCGCGTTGGCCCAGCGGGCGACCTCTTTCTCGCGGCTCTCGATCTTCGACGGCGTCGATTCTTCCTCTTCGCACAACCTCTGGGTCAAGTAGTGCAGCGGATCGATCTCGGACACCAGAAACAACGGCACGGCATTTTCATTCTCTGCCGCACTCAGTAGAGCTCGTCTCCATTCGGCATCGTCGAGCCGAGTCTCGACTGACAGAACCAATGACTCTCGGCCGACGAGCCGCCGCTCGAGTGTCGCTGGGTCAAGGTCCGGATCCCGCAAGTCGATTCGAGCGAAGCCACCGTTTGGAAGCGACTCCGCAGGCGGTCGAAGCAAGAGCAGTCGCTGCTCCGAGTGGAACTCCAGATGTGACGCAGATGGAAGAACGCCGTCGCCGTCGAGGTCGAGCCCAAGAACGTATCTCGCGATCGACCACACCAGGAGTCCCAGCGTGCACACCGCGAGAACCAGACAGAGCCAATACCAGCGACTCATCTCCAGCCACGAGAAACTTCCGAGAGGCTGACTGGCGTCATTCGGGTCAGCGGGTTGCACTCTCCGCAGTCCACCCTCCTCTGCAGTGCGCAGCCCCTTCAGCAGCGTCGTTCTGTGATGCTGCTGGAGCTGAGTCGTCGCGACCGCAAACGTCGCAAGCATGGGAGGCAGGTCCCATGGTCCATTGAGCTCTTCTCCCGGGCCAGGTCCCTGGAGCTGGAGCTCCCGCCGACGTTTCTCCCAGTCTCCCCGAGAACCCGTCCGAATCAGCAACGCCCTCCTGTCGAGCGAGCACGCCGGATCGGTCGGCTTCTTTTCGCAGTCCGGAAGCTCCGGGCGGTCCGTCGCGATCAAGCTTGGTTCGCGAGCTCTGCTGCTCCGTTCCGCGTCGAGAACAAGGTGGGACGACTCGTGTTGGGCGGCCAGGACGAGCGCAAATGACTCATCGAACAGGACTCCCGTTGGAACGGCGATCGCTCCGATCACGGCGAGCATGCCCAAGGCAACGAAAGGCCACGGATAGCGCAGGCCAGGGCTGCTCTGGCTTTCGGGCTCCAGGCGCGGCGGGCTGACTGCGACGCAGAACAGCATGATGAGCAGCGCCGGACCGCAAAGCATGAGCCAGAACCGGCCGACGCCACCTAGCAGCGCAGACGCGATCAAGACACCGACGCTCAAGACGAACGTCGCGGCCGCGCCCACCAGATAGTGCTGCGCGAACCGAGGCGAGGGCCATGCCCAATCGATTGCGTCGTCGCCCCGAAAGAAGTTGGGTATGCGTATCGCCAGGAGAATCAGGCCCGCCGCAATGAGCATCGCGAATGCCGTCGTGGAGACCATCTCACTGGCGAGCGACTCGATCGTCTCTCTTGGATAGAACGCGACGAGCCTCGCACGTAGCTGTGGAATCTCCCGGGAGTTGAGGCGAATGTCCTTTCCGCGATAGTACGCCTGTGTAACCCCCTCTGGGTCGTCTCCCAGAATCACACGGGCAAGCGACTCGGAGCGCGCAATCGACTGCAGGAAGAGGTCGTCTCTGAACGCTTCTGGCGCGACCGCAAACTGCACCTTCCCGTCGGCCTCGTTGATCAAGACGAACTCGAATGGCTTGGGAACCGGCACCGAGTCGAGCGCGAAGAACGTGGTCGCTATTCCGACGATGCCTTGATCCGAGGCTTTGTCGAAGCTCTTGGCAGGAAGGGCGAACACACCGAGCTCCAAGCCGGTCGTCGATGCCACCAAGGTGCCGAACGCCGGATCGGGTATTTCGTCCTTGCTCGTGCGGGGAGGAAGGGCCAGCGCTCGTTTGAAGTAGTCGTAGGTCTTCGTGGTTACTAGGGGCGTAGGAAGAATGCGCGGCTGCCACTTGAAAACCTGCATTCCATTGGGATCCGCAACGAAGAGCGTGTCGAACAGTGGGTAGTCGAACTCCTTCTTCAGCAAGATCGAGCCAATTTGGGTCTTGCCGGCCTTGGCTTCGGCTTCGGCGAGCAAGGGCAGCGCGTTGTCCAGCAGCGTTCCGGTGGCGAGCTTGCTTTCGAGCTCGACGCGGCTCTTCAGGCCAGCAGCGAAGTTGCGCAAATCCTGATCGAAGTGAGTCTCGAGCTGCTCGATGGCGGCCGCGTGAAGAACCAGGAGCAACATCACTGCGCTACCCATCAGGATCGAACCGCCGAGAAGCCAGACATCTCGAGCTTTCATCCGTTCCTGAACTCCGATGAAACGAAGTTTGAGGAATGGCAGCGCAAAGACTCCCAATAGGAAGAACCCGATTGTCTCGGTCTGCAGACGCGGCGGCAGCGCGACGGCTCGCCTGCTCAGCGTGTCCTCGCGCACCAGCGCGCACAGTACGAGACCGATGGAGCGTCGATCCTTCGAACCGACAGTGCCCATCGGCACGGTGACCGGCTGGAAAAGTGCGCGATACCGGGCGCCACCGACCTCCACTTGGACCTGGGCATCGTCGCCCGTGGAGAACCAGCTGCCCTTCGGCTGGGACTCGCGGTCGGCCCGCGCACCCACAAGCGCTTCAGTGAGGCCGATGGGTTTTTCGTCGCGAATGAATTGAACCGGGATACCGAGCGGCAGAGGCGCGAGCCTGCGATCTTGTCCGAGAAGAGATCCAATCGAGAAGGATGACTGTTGTTCGAAGCTCAAGATGAGCAAGCCGTCGAACTCGCTCTCGACGAGCGTCCACGGGATGAGCTCTTCGGCGGCGATCTGCCCGTAGAACCTCCCGCTCGGGCAAGAAGAGGAAGGGGGCTCGACGATCAGATCGAAGCCTCCGTGCTCACTGCGCCTCACCCGCGGCAAGACCAGATCTAACGGGGGAGGGATCGCGTCCTTCCGGTCTACTTGTGTTGGTGCTCTCTTCGGCCCGACATTTCGCTCCGGAACTCCTTGTCCGTTCTTTTTCGTCTCATCGCTCGCGCTATTGGGATCGAGTTCCGTTGGCATGCAGGAAAATGCAGTACCCAACGCATCGACGAGGTGAGCGAGGGTCGCTTGATCCCTCTCCTCGGCTGTCGGCTGCTCGCTGCCACTGGCTTCCGTCGATTTCGAAGTGGGGGCACCAGGACTCGGTGATCCTTGTCCGTTCGTAGTCTCTTTGACTCGGGTCGGTTCACCTTGGAATGAGCTCTCAGGCTTCTCCTTCTGGTTCCCCTTCTTGTTGAGGTCGTCCTCGGCGGTCTGCAGCACCAAGTCATAGCCTTTCAGCCGTTGACTCACTTCTCGCGCCACCGCGCCGAGAGTGGAGTAGCTCTGGTCCTGTGCAGCTTTGAGACTCTGCGGCAGGTAGATTCGCCAGTAGAACAACGGCGGAATCGCCATGGCGATC
>DATJZP010000047.1:0-2004 GCA_035498875.1 Myxococcota bacterium | reverse complement strand
GTCGCGGCGCGCGACGTCGAAGCGGTCGGGCTCGGGAAAGACTTCGGGGTCGCGGTTCGCCGCGCCGATCCCGCAGATCACGAGCGCGCGGCGCGGCAGCGTGACTCCCCCGAGCTCCACGTCTTCGAGCGCGGCGCGCATGGTGCCCTGCACCGGGCTGTCGTAGCGCAGCATCTCCTCGATCGCGGTCTTCAACAGCTCCGGCTCGGCGCGCAGGCGCGCCAGCTCGCCGGGGTTCTGCAGCAGCGCGAGCGTGCCGTTCCCGATCAGGTTGGTGGTGGTCTCGTGACCCGCGAGCAGGAGCAGGATCGCGGTTGCGAGCATCTCGGAGTCGGTGAGCGCGTCGCGGTCTTCCTGCGCCGCGACCATGGCGCTGATCAGGTCGTTGCGCGGCGCGCGGCGGCGTGCGGCGATCACCTCGGACAGGTACGCGCCGAGTGACTCGAAGCCGTCCTGCAGCGCTCGGGTCGAGCCGCTGCCGGCGGCGATCATCGCCGGCGTGCTCACGATCTGCGCCGCCCAGGCGCGGAACTTGGGATGGTCTTCGGCCGGCACGCCGAGCAGCTCGGCAATCACGATCGCGGGCAGCGGCGCGCCGAGGTCGCCGATCAGGTCGATCCGGCCGCGCGCCGCCGGGCCGGCCAGCAGCTCCTTGGCGACCGCCTCGATGCGCGGCCGCAGCTCGGCCACGCGCCGCGGGGTGAAGGCCTTGTTCACGAGCCCGCGCACCCGCGTGTGGTCCGGGGCGTCCATCATCAGCATCGAGCGGTAGACCGTGCCCTCGCCCAAGAGCTGACTCGGCAGGAGCGCGCGGTTGCGGTCGATCGCGTCCGACTTTCGGCGGTCGACCGAGAGCCGACCCTCGCGCAGCGCGGCGTGCACGTCGGCGTGGCGCGTCAGGAGGAACACGCCCGCGCCCACGTCCACCGGGACCGGCACGCGGAACACCGGCTGACTCGCACGGAGCATCGCGTACAGCGGGTAGGGATTCTCGAGCATGGGACCGCCGAAGAAGGCCGGCGCCGAGGCGGTGAACGCGGAGTCACTCATGGCTTTCGTCCTTTCGACTGGTTGAGACTCACTGCCGCGCGGATCAGAGACTTGAAGGCCTTCGCGTCGAGCGCGTCGCCCTCGCACAGATCGATGGCGCGGCGCGTGTTGCCCTCGAGGCTCGCGTTGAACAGGCCCGCGGGGTCCGCGAGCGCGGCGCCCTTCGCGAAGGTCAGCTTCACGGCGCTCTTGTAGGTCTCGCCGGTGCACAGGATCCCGTCGTGCTCCCACACCGGGACGCCCCGCCACTTCCAGGCCTCCTCCACCGCGGGGTCGGCCTGTCGGATCAGGGCGCGGACCTCGGCCAGCAGCTTCCCGCGCCAGTCGCCGAGCTCCCGGATGCGCGCATCGATCTGCTGTGAGGGAGAGGGGGCCTTTTTCACGGAATCCAGTTTACAATGACTGACCAGTCATCCACAATAGGAAACAAATGGCGAGAATTCGAGCGGACCAACGCGAGGCCCACGAGCAGGCCCGGCGCACGCAGATCCTGGAAGCGGCGCTGCGGATCTGGGTGCGCGAGGGCTATCACCGCGCACCGGTCGAGGCGATCGCGCGCGAGGCGGGCGTCGCCAAGGGCACGATCTACCTCTACTTCCCCACCAAGGAGGCGGTGCTGCAGGCGGCGATCGAGCGCTTCTCGCTCCTGCCCGCGCTGGAGGAGCTCGTAGCGAAGCTGCACGAGATCCCGCCCGAGCGAGCCGTGCCCGCGCTGGTCGAGACGCTCTGGCACCGGCTGCGCGACCGCGGGCCGCTGATCGCGACGCTCCTGGGCGGCGGCATGCTCCTGCCCGAGAACGGGCGCGTGTTCCTCGAGCGCGTGGTGATTCCCGGGAACCAGCTGCTCGCCGAGTATCTCGATCGCTGCGTCGCGCGCGGCGCGCTGCGGCCGCTCGATACGTTCGTGGCGGCGCGTGCGCTGGTCGGCTGTCTGGTGATGTTCCTGATCTCGCA
>DATJZP010000046.1:0-6192 GCA_035498875.1 Myxococcota bacterium | reverse complement strand
TCGGCGCGCGACCTGCGAACTTGACGCAGGGGCGCACGCCCGGACTCAGATGGAGACGATCTCACCTGCCCGGTAGACCGCGCGCAGGGACAAATCGGGTCCGAGCGCGAGCAAGTCGGCGTCGGCGCCCGCGCAGATACTGCCCTTTCGAGCGGCCAGTCCCAGTACCGACGCCGGCACCTCGCTCGCCATGCGCACGGCGGTCGCCAGCGGCAGACCCGCCAACCTGACTGCCACGCGCACCGCATCGAGCAGCGGAATCGCGCTGCCGGCGAGACTCTCGCCCGTGGTCGCGAGCCCGCCGGCGTGGATCTCGGCGTCGAGCCCGCCCAGCTTGTAACGGCCCGGCGCGAGCCCGGCGGCGGGCGTGGCGTCGGAGACCAACGCGATCGCGTCGGCGCCGCGCAGCTCGACCAGCGCGCGCGCCAGCTCGGGGTGCAGGTGATGGCCGTCGAGGATCAGGCTGCCGCGCAGCCGGCGCTCGACCAGGAACGCGCCCACCAGATTGGGCTCCGAGACGCGCCGGCCCAGCGCCGGGTCGAACACGCGCGCCGGCCAGTCACTCGCGTTGCCCACGTGAGTCACGAAGGAGAGCCCGCGCTCGATCGCGGCGCGCACCTGCGCCAGCGTGGCGCGCGAGTGACCCGCAGCGACCACCGCCCCGGTGTCGGAGAAGCGTTCGACCGCGGCCAGCGCACCCTCGCGCTCGGGCGCCAGCGTGACCATCCGGAGCGCGCCCTCCGACACGTCGAGCAGGCGCGCCACGCGTTCGGGGGTCGGGTCGCAGAGCGGCTCGCGCGCGTGCGCCCCGCGCTTCTCCTCGACCAGGAACGGCCCCTCGAGATGGATGCCGAGCACCGGCCCGTGCGGCGAGACGTCACCCAGGAGCCGCGCCAGCGCGCGCTCCAGGTGGTCGAGCGGCGCGCTCACCAGCGTAGCGAGCAGACTCGTGGTGCCGGCGCGCAGGTGGAAGTCGGTGGCCTGGCGGCGCGAAGCGGTGTCCGCGTCGTCGTAGGCGACGCCCAGCCCGCCGTTCACCTGCAAGTCGACCAGCCCCGGCGCGAGCGTGGCGTTCTCGTGCCGCACGTCGTCGGAGCGCGGCTCGACGCCGCCCTCGACCGACTCGATCCGGCCGCCCGCGCAGCGCACGCGCACGCGCGCGAGCTCCCCGTCGGGAGTGAGTGCGCGCGTGGCCCAGATCGAGAGCGCGCTCAAAGGGTCTTGGCGAGCGCCAGCATCGCGTCGGTCGCGACGGCGATGCAGGCGTCCATGTTCTTGTCGATGTCGAGCTCGGCCGGCCCGGGCCAGGGCGCGCGGTCGGAGACCACGCAGATGCAGCCCGCCTCGAGCCCGAAGATCTGCGCCAGCGTGAGCAGGATGCCGCTCTCCATCTCGCAGTTCTGCACGCGCGCGTCGCGCATGGCCACGAGCCGGGCCTCGAGCTCCGGCGGCCGGAAGCCTGCGAAGGTCATACTCTCGATCGCGCCGTCGGAGCCGAGCACGGCATTGCGCGCGTAGAAGGCGTCGAGCGACCAGGTGAGTCCCACCGTGTGTCTCACGCCGCGCGCGCGCGCGGCAGTCACGAGTGCCGACACCACCCTCCAGTCGGCCACCGCGGGATACTCGGGCAGCACGTACGCGCGCGAGGTGCCGTCGTCGCGCACCGCGCCGGTGGTGATCACCAGGTCGCCGAGCCCGAGCGCCGGCTGCAGGCCGCCGCTGTTTCCCACGCGGATGAATCGCTTCGCGCCGATCTTGGCCAGCTCCTCGACCAGGATGGCGGTGCTGGGCGCGCCGATGCCCGTGGACGCCGCCGCCAGCCGTACGCCGTCGCGCTCGCCGACGGCGATCCGGTACTCGCGCAGGTTCAGCACGTCGCGCGCGTTCGCCCAGCCCTTCGCGATCCGTGGCACGCGCGCAGGATCGCCACACAGGAAGACGTTCTCGCCGACTGCCCCGCGCCGAAGCCCGGTGATCGGCTGCCCCGGCTCCTCGCTCATGCCCCCAGCGCCATCGAGCAGAGCATACGCCGTTGACCGAGGCCGCGCCCCCACCTACAGTGCGCAGCCACTGGCCGGTCCCTTCGTCTAGAGGCCTAGGATATCAGGTTCTCACCCTGGAGACACGGGTTCGACTCCCGTAGGGACCGCCAAGAGTCAGCCGAGTGGAGTGACTCGCTCGGGACCACACACTTCCTGTGCTGAGCGGGTCACGGGCAGCCAGAGCTCGAAGCGGCTGCCGCGACCGGGAGCGCTCGTGACGGTCAGGCGGCCGCCGTGCGCCTCGGCGATGCGGCGGCTGATCGCGAGTCCCATGCCCAGGCCCTCGGGCTTGGTGGTGAAGAACGGCTCGAAGATGCGCTCGCGATCCTCTGGCGCGACCCCGCCGCCGGAGTCTTCGACCCAGACTCCGACCTCGGCCGGCTCGCCGTCCCGCGTCGAGATTCGCAGCTCGCGCGGGCGGTCGACGGCTCCGCGCATGGCCTCGATCGCGTTCAAGATCAGGTTCAGGACCACCTGCTCGAGCTGAACCCGGTCGGCCAGCACCCTGTGCCCTCGAGCGCCCAGGTCGAGCTGCACGGATAGCTCCTCGCGCGCCAGCTCACCCTGCACCACCGTAGTCACTTCCGCGATCGCGACGTGGAGATCGAGCAAGCTCTTCTTGGGCTCGGCCTTTCGCATGAGCGCCCGCAGCTGCGCGAGCACGTCGCGCGCGCGGTTGCCGTCGCGCAGGATGCGCTGCAGCGCGGCGCGGGCCTCGCTCACGTCCTGCGGGTCACTCTCGAGCCAACGCAGGCCGGCGCCCGCGTTGGTCAGAACACCGACCAAAGGCTGACTGACCTCGTGTGCGATCGAGACGACGATCTCTCCCATGGTCATGACCCGGGTGGCGTGTGCGAGCTCGGCCTGCGCCGCGCGCAGCGCCTCGTTGGTGCGGCGCAGCTCGCTCGTGCGGTCCTCGACGCGCCGCTCGAGCTGGTCGCGCGCCTGTCGCAGCGAGGCTTCGGCACTCCGGCGCGCCGCGCTGAGCCAGGCCGCCAGCACCGCGAACAGCACGAACGAGAGCATGTACGGAAGCTCGGGAAGCGAGATCGCGAAGCGGTGGACCGGCGGGATGAAGAAGTAGTCGACGACCGCGCTCGAGAGCAGCACCGCGAACAGGCCCGGGCCGATTCCGTCGAACCAGGCGCTCGCCATCACGCAGGCGAGGAACGGAAACAGGAACGGGTACGGGAGATAGGGGGCGAGCACGAGCGCCAGCGCCAGTGCCCCGCCCACCCACAGCGTCGAACGCAGGTAGCGCATCTCACTCGGGCGCGCGCCAGTCACCGAGGCGCGCGGCGAGCCGGACCAGCTCGGCCAGCGATCCGGCCTGCATCTTCTGCATGACCTGCCCGCGCTGGAGCTTGATCGTGGCCTCACTGGTCCCGAAGCCCGCGGCGATCTTCTTGTTGGGCAGTCCGGCCACGACCTCGGCCATGACCTGGCGCTCGCGCGGCGTGAGTGACTCGAAGCGCCGCTGCAGCTCGGCGAGCTCCGCCTGCTCGCGCCGCTCGGTGCGACTTCGCTCCAGTCCCTGCTGGATCGCGTCGAGCAGTTCCTGGTCGCGGAAGGGCTTGATCAGGAACTCGATCGCGCCGGCGCGCATCGCGCGCACGGTCATCGGCACGTCGCCGTAGCCGGTGAGGAAGATGATCGGCACGGTCGCCCCCGCAGCCCGCAGGTCGCGCTGCAGATCGAGCCCGCTCGAGCCCGGCAAGCGCACGTCGAGCACCAGACAGCTGGGGGCATCGAGTGGCTCGGCGGCCAGGAACTCCTGGGCCGATTCGAAGGTCCGCACGTCGAGCCGGACCGAGCGGACGAGGCTGGCGATCGCCTCGCGCACCGACTCGTCGTCGTCGACCACGCACACGATGCCCCGCGGCTCGCTCATGCCCGCGATTCTCGCCCACGACGCTGAGTCGGGAAAGACGGGTCCATCCGTCGGCGGTCACGAATAGTTTCAAGGTCTTTTATCTACTATGCCTACAGACTATTCAGATAGTGCCAAGTAACTAGCCAGCTCGAGCTCTTGCCGTCTCCTCGCAGCGGCGATCCGAAGCCTCCGCGGCCGGCACTGATGTTGCTCAACGCGGCAGCGAAACCTTGTTGAGGGGCTGGCGCACGCGAGGGAGCGGGGCCGGCCGTGTTGGAGGAGACAACCGATGAAGCCGTCTTTCGCTCGAGGCCCGTTGCGCAACTGGGCTCGAGCCTTTCTGGCCCTGCCACTCGCGGTCGGGCTGCTCACCACCGGGGGAGTCGCCCGTGCCGACGACCCGAAGCCCGATCCCGCGGGCATCGCCACCGGCGACAAGACCAACGTCTACGACGCCGGCGGAAATCCGTTCCTGGTTTCCGAGCCGACGGATACGACCGCGCCCGACTATGCGGAGAAGAAGGCGGCGTACGACGAGTTCCAGGCGCAAGCCGCGAAGGAGCCGCTCGCGATGAAGCTCGCCGATCCGGTGGGCCACATCCGGATCGCGACGAACTTCGGCTGGACCTTGAACACCGGCTATCTCGTCCTCTTCATGCAGGCCGGCTTCGCACTGCTGACCTGCGGCCTGGTGCGCAAGAAGAACGCCGCGCACCTCATGATGCTGAACTTCGCCGCCTACGTGGTCGCGTTCATCGGCTACTACGTCTGCGGCTTCGCGTTCCAGTTCGGCGCCGCGGCGGTGAATGCGGCGCCCGGTAACCTGGGCGGCACGCCCACGCTGAGCTCGTTCCTGCTCGGCAACGGGCTCTGGGGATTCCTCGGCGGGAAGGGCTTCTTCCTGTCCGGCCCCGCCTACGACGCCGGCTCCAACTGTCTGACCCTGTTCGAAGTCGTGTTCATGGAGACGGCGGGGTACATCATCGTCGGCTCGATCTGCGAGCGAATCACTTTCGGCGCGTTCGTGCTCGCCGAGCTCGCTATGGGCGCGATGCTCTATCCGGTCTTCGGCTGCTGGGTGTGGGGTGGCGGCTGGCTGTCACAGCTCGGCACCAGCATGGGGCTGGCCCACGGCTACGTCGACTTCGCCGGCTCCACGGTCGTGCACGCGGTCGGCGGCTTTGCTGCCATGGCGCTCGCGGTCATTCTCGGTCCCCGTCTGGGCAAGTACGGGCCCGACGGCAAGGTGAATGCGTTCCCGGCGCACAACATCGTGTTCGTCGTGACGGGCACGTTCATCCTGCTGTTCGGCTGGATGGGCTTCAACCCCGGCTCGACGCTGGGCGCCACCGATCTGCGTATCTCGGTGATCGCCATCAACACCAACCTGGCGGCGATCTTCGGGGCCGCCTCGGCGATGATCTTCTGGTATCTGCGCTTCGGCAAGCCCGACATCTCGATGGCGTGCAACGGCATGCTGGCGGGCCTGGTGGCGATCACCGCGCCCTGCGCGTTCGTGAGTCCCACCTCCGCCGTCATCATCGGCAGTCTCGCCGGGCTGCTCGTCTGCGCGGGCGTTCTGATCAACGACCACGTGTTCAAGATCGACGATCCCTGCGGCGCGATCTCGGTGCACGGCTATTGCGGCCTGCTGGGTGGCATCTCGCTCGGCATCTTCGCCGACGGCACCTACGGCGCCGGCTGGAACGGAGTGGGCGCAGCGAGCTATCTAGGCAGCGCCGGACAGGGAGTCACTGGCCTGCTCTACGGAGACAGCCAGCAGTTCCTGGTGCAGCTGATCGGCGCCAGCGTGTGTGCGGTCTGGGCGTTCGGGGCCACCTTCGTGACGTTCAAGGTCGTGAACTCGATCCGCTCCATGCGGGTCAGTCCGGAGGTCGAGCTCGAGGGGCTCGACGTGCCGGAGTTCGGCGGGCTCGCCTACCCCGACGATCCGTATCCCGCTCCTCATCTCCACACAGGATCGGCCCCTGCCGTACGGCGCGAGGTCGTGCCCCATCCGGCATAGGTCGACCCTGGGAGGTCCGAGCGGCCGGCGTTTGTTTCCCCTTCGCCGGCTGCCCGGACCTCTAAGCTCTCCGATCTTCCAGTGACTCGAGCGGGCGCTCCCCACGGAGCGCCCGCTGCGCGTTGGCGCGCGCGTGCTATGCATTACGTGGGAAACTCCGGGCTGCGCATCGTGCGCGCACTGCTCGGCCTCGGCGTGGTCGTCGCGGCCGGCACGATCGGCTACGTGTGGGTCGCGGACTATCCGCCGCT
>DATJZP010000045.1:0-8544 GCA_035498875.1 Myxococcota bacterium | reverse complement strand
TTCCGCGGCGCCTGGTTCCACAGCGCGCGCTGGAATCACTCGGTACCGGTCGACGGCAAGCGCGTGGGCGTGGTGGGCACGGGCTCCACGGCCACGCAGATCACGTCGGCGCTGGTGCCGCGGGTGGCGAAGTATTCGCTGTTCCAGCGCACCGCGCAGTGGATCATGCCACAGCAGAACCCCGCCTATGGCGAGGACGAGAAGGAAGCGTTCCGGCGCGATCCGGCGCAGCTCGCGACCCTGCGCACCAACATGGCGCAGCTCTTCAGCGAGACGTTCGCCAACGCGGTGATCGACGCGAGCTCACCGGCCATGAAGATGATCGAGGAGCAGTGCCGCATGAACCTCGAGACGGTGCGCGATCCCGCGCTGCGCGAGCGGCTGCGCCCGAGCTACCGGGCGGCGTGCAAGCGACTGGTGATCTCACCGGATTTCTATGAAGCGGTGCAGCAGCCGAACTTCGAGCTCGTGACTTCCGGCATCGAGCGCGTCGAGGCCGAGGGCGTGCGCACCAAGGACGGCGTGCTGCATGCGCTCGACGTGCTGGTGCTCGCCACCGGCTTCCGCGCCGACCGCTTCCTGCGGCCGATCCACGTACAGGGCCGCAACGGCGTCTCGCTCGACGACGTGTGGGCGAAGCGGCCGAGCGCCTATCTGTCGATCTCGATCCCCGACTTTCCGAACCTGTTCATGCTGAACGGGCCCAACGGGCCGGTCGGAAACTTCTCGCTGATCGAGGTGGCGGAGCTCCAGGTCGGGTACATCCTGCAGCTCCTCGAGCTGGTGCGCAGCGGGCGCTGCCGCGCGGTGACTCCCAGCGCCGGCGTGAGCGACGCCTTCGAGCGCGCGCGCACCGAGGCCGCCAAGGGGGCCATCTGGAGCACCGGCTGCAAGAGCTGGTATCTCGACGACCGCGGCGTGCCCGCGAGCTGGCCCTGGACATTCGACCGCTTCCGCGAGGAGATGGCGCGGCCGAAGGTCGCGAATTACGAGCAGATCAGCTGATTCACCCTACCAGGGCATGAAGGTGAAGAAGCCCGCGTGCTTCACCTTGTGGCCGGGCGGCGCGTTCGCGAGCTCGACCAGCGCGTCGGCCCACTCGTCCATGCTCTCGTGCGCGTTCCCGTACCAGGTGAGCGAGCGCAGGTCGATCACGCGCATCTTGCCGTTCTCGCGGTCGGCGAAGGTCATCAGCACCTGATCGCTGCCGGCGCCGCGCACGTCGCCTTCGATCGCAATCGATCCATGTGAGATGAACGCGGTGAGCGTGGCCAGCGGGATGCCGATCTCGAGCGGCATGGCCCAGGCGCCGATGCCGATCACGCCCAGGATCGCCTTGTTCGGCACGAGCTGCACGAGTGACAGCTCGAGCACCACGGTCTGCTCATCGATCTGGGAGGCGTCGTCCAAGACGGTGAAGTGCTTCTGCGGGTCGTCGCGGAACGCATCCTCCACGCGCTCGCGCAGCTCGATCGCCTGCACGAACACGTCGTACGACTCGACCTTGCTCTCGCGGATGTTGGTCTTGTCCCAGAGACTCATGGGCAGCAAGTGACCCGTGTCCACCGGCGCCACGTACAGCTTGCGGAACTTGCGCCAGTCGACCTCGGGCGAGCTCCACATGCCCTGGAACGGCGCCAGGGTCTCGAAGTCGAGCTGCTCGGGCTCTGCGATGAAGCCGGTCTCCGGCACCGGGTCGGCCGACAACACGTTCCACTCAGCCCGCTGCATGCCGGCGCAGGCTGCGAGGCCGAACGCCAGTGCGGCGGTGATGAGCGCGGTCGTCCAGGACGGGTGCTTCACAAGGGCAGCCTCAGCAAGTCGTGTGCCCCAATAACCCGAGCGGGCACGGCGACTTACGGGTTGGATGACCGATCATTGAAGAAATTTCTGGCCGCGCGCGCTTGCGCCGGCCCTCGCTTTCGCCCGGCCGCCGTGCTAAACCGTGCCGCGACGACGCGCCGTGGACTCGAAAGCTCGAGCCCGGCGTTGCGCTCCGAGCCAAATCGCTCCGGGCGCCGAACCAGATCCGGGCAACGTGCCCCGTTCGCGGAGTCGCCCCGAGGATCACAAGGCGCTGGCGTTCGTGTATCTCGACGCCGCGCAAAGAATGTTTGGAGTTTCATGTCTCTCGTTTCTGAATTGAGTTTCTCTGAGCTCGAGCTGTTGCCCGAGCTCGAGGCCGCCGTGCAGACGGCGGGCTACACGACGCCGACGCCGATCCAGGCGCAGGCCATCCCGCCGTTGCTCGAAGGCCGCGATCTGCTCGGCTGCGCGCGCACCGGCACCGGCAAGACGGCCGCGTTCGCGCTGCCCATCCTGCAGCACCTGGCGCAGTCACAAAGGCGGCCCGCCGCAAAGATCGTGCGGTCACTCGTGCTCGTGCCCACGCGCGAGCTGGCGGCGCAGGTCGCCGACAGCTTCCGCAAGTATGGCTCCGGCCTGAACCTCTCCGTGGTGCTGGTGCACGGCGGCGTGGGTCAGAATCCGCAGGCGGCCGCGCTGCGGCGCGGTGTCGACGTGCTGGTGGCATGTCCGGGCCGGCTGGTCGACCTGATGGGCCAGAGACTCGTCGACCTGTCCCAGGTCGAGGTCCTGGTGCTCGACGAGGCCGACCACATGCTCGACCTCGGCTTCATCCCCGACGTGCGCCGGATCGTGGCGCAGACGCCGCGGCGCAGGCAGACCCTGCTCTTCTCCGCGACCATGCCCGCCCCCATCCAGGGCCTGGCCGACAGCTTCCTGGTCGACCCGGTGAAGGTGTTCGTGACTCCACAGGCCACGCCGGCCGAGGCGGTGAGTCAGGAGGTCCACTTCGTGGAGAGCTCCGGCAAGCCCGACCTGCTGGCCAGGCTGTTGCGGAGTGGCGACGTGGAGCGCGCGCTCGTGTTCACGCGCACCAAGCGCGGTGCGAACCGCGTGGCCGAGCGGCTGGCCAAGAACGGCATTCCGGCCGAGGCCATCCACGGCAACAAGTCACAGAACGCCCGCACCCGGGCGCTCGAAGGCTTCAAGCGCGGTCAGCCCCGCGTGCTGGTCGCCACCGACGTGGCGGCGCGCGGCATCGACGTGCACGGCGTGAGTCACGTCGTCAACTACGAGCTGCCCGAGGTGCCCGAGACCTACGTGCACCGCATCGGGCGCACGGCACGCGCGGGCGCGAGTGGGATCGCCATCTCACTCTGCGCCAGCGACGAGCGCGACCAGCTGAAGGGCATCGAGAAGCTGCTCCGGAAGCAGGTCGCGGTGGCGAGCGGAGAGCGAGGCCGGGTGACTAGCGCCCGGCGCGAACCCCGGTCGCGACGTCCTTCGCCCAGCGGTAGTCGGGCTTCCCGGAGGGGGAACGCTCGATCCTGGTAGCCAGGTGGAGCTCGCGGGGGACTTTGTAGCCCGCGATCTTCGTGCGGCAGTGCGCCTGCACAGACTCGAGCGTGGGCGTGCAGCCCGCGCGCGGCTCGATCACCGCGGCGACGCGCGAGCCGAAGCGCGGGTCGGGTACGCCCACCACCACCGCGTCGAAGCAGTCGGGGTGTGACTTGATCGCGGCTTCGACCTCTTCGGGGAAGATCTTCTCGCCGCCCGAGTTGATCGACACCGAGCCGCGGCCCAGCAGCGTGATCGTGCCGTCGGCCTCGAGCGTGGCGAAGTCACCGGGGATCGACCAGCGCTTGCCGCGCTTGTCCACCACGAACACTTGGGCCGACTTCACCGGGTCTTTGTAGTAGCCGATCGGCACGTTGCCGCCGCGCGCGACCTTGCCGATCACGCCACTGCCGGGAGTGATTTGCTCGAGGTTCTCGTCGAGCACGGTCGAGTCGACGCCGGCGCGGATCGTGGGTCCGCCGCCCTTCATGGCGGTGTTTCCCGCCTGCACGAAGGCGACGCCGTTCGCGCCGCCCTCCGACGAGCCGACGGCGTCGGTCATGATCAGCTTCGGGAAGTGCCGGAAGAAGTCGTCCTTCACCGTGGGCGAGAACACGGCCGCGGTGCTCGAGATGGCCGCGAGTGACGACAGGTCGTAGCTCGCGCCGGGCTCTTCCAGCGCCTCGATCAGCGGCCGGCCCATGGCGTCGCCGGTGATCATGATGGCGTTCACGCGCTCTTTCTCGACCAGCCGCCACACGTTCCTGGGATCGAACTTCGCCACCAGCACCGTCTTGCGGCCGACGAAGCTCCCGCCCATGACTCCCCACTGAGTCGCGCCGTGCATGAGCGGGGCGATCGGCAACATGGTGGTGCTGCCCGCGCGGCCGCGCTCGGCCATGTCTTCGGGCCTCTGCGCCTTCTGGCCCGAGAGCACGTCGATGCCGCCGCCCAGCGTCATCAGCACGTCTTCGTGCCGCCAGACCACGCCCTTGGGCATGCCGGTGGTGCCGCCCGTGTACAGGATGTAGCGGTCGTCGGCCGAGCGCTTCTCGAAGTCTCTCGCGGGCGAGCCCGACGCCAGCGCGGCCTCGTAGTCGACGGATCCCAGCTTCGAAGCGTCGGCGCCGCTCGCGTCCTCGATCACCACCGAGAAGCGCAGCCCCGGCAGCGCGTCGCGCGCGCCCAGGATGCGCGGCGCGAACTCGCGCTGGTAGATCAAGCCCACCAGGTCGGAGTTCCCGAACAGGTAGCGCAGCTCGTCCTCGACGTAGCGGTAGTTGATGTTGATCCAGACCGCGCGGATCTTGAAGATCGCCCAGAGTGACTCGACCCACTCGACCGAGTTGTAGGCGTAGATGCCCACATGCTCGCCGGGCCGCACGCCCTGCGCGCTCAGGAAGTGCGCAAGTCGGTTGGCGCGTTCCTCCATCTGCGCGTAGCTGCGGCGCTGACCCTCGGCCACCAGATACTCACGCTCGGGATAGACGTCGGCCGCGTGCTCGAACAGGTCGGCGAGATTGAACTCCACGGCTGCAGCTTACCGCGGACAGAGGCGCCGCGTCTTTGCTGCGTTGACGCATTGCGGTGTCGGAGCGAGCCTTCGGTGTGCGCGAGGCATGATGCCCGCGCAATGAGCCCGCGGGGCGCGCTTCGCCCCCGCGTGGAGGAGCTGAAATGCACCGACATCATCACTGGTCCCGGCGCCGCGGTGGCTGCTGGGATTTCTCGCCCGCGTACGCGTGGGCCCACTCTGGAAGCGACGAGCCCGAGTCGCGCGGCGCCGAGTTCTACTTCTCGGTCGGCCGCGGCGGCGACGACGACATGTTCGGCGCCGCCGGCCTCGGCGTGCGCCGGCCGTTGCGCTTCCTGTCCTGGAAGCTCGATCTCGGTCCCGACCAGGTGGCCGCCGTGGCGCGCATCCTGGAGCGGCTCAAGATCGAGCGCGCCCAGGCGGAGGTCGAGTTACGCCGCAGCGCCTCGGCGATCGCCGACGCCTTCGCGGCCGATGCGTTCGACGCGGCGGCCACCTCGGTGGCCACGGAGCACCGCGCGGAATCGGCCAAGAACGTACAGGCCGCCGTCGCGCGCGCGCTGGGCGAGCTGCACAGCGCGCTTGAGCCCGATCAGCGCAAGAAGCTCGCGATGCTGATCCGGACGCGAGCAATCACGTTCTAGTGACCTGCGAATGAAGCTGGGCCCGAGCGGCGCGCGAGCGCCCTCGGGCCCTTCTTTTGCGCATATGCTGGCGCGATGAAGTACAAGATGATCTTCGGCGCCAAGCGCCGGCCCGGCATGTCGCGCGCGGACTTCGGCCGCTACTGGACCACGACGCACGCCGAGAAGGCGAAGCGCGTGCCCGGCATCGCGCGCTACGTGATCAACCTGGCGCCCGACCTCTCGGGCAGCGGCGCCGAGCTGCCCTATGACGGCATCGCCGAAGTCTGGTTCGCGAACGAAGAGGACATGCGCGCGTCGGCCCAGTCACCCGAGGTCGCGGAGGTGCTCGCCGACGAGCCCAACCTTTTCGACCTGTCGACGCGCTTCACGGTGATCGTGACCGAGCACGTGATGAAGGAGTGACTCGCCGGCAGCGCTAGCTGCACTCGAGCTCCCAGACGTTGAAGGCCGCGTCGAGCCGACCCGCGCGGCGCTTCAAGATCTCGCGCTGCTCGGGGTGAGTCAGGATGTAGAGCTCCTTGCGCTCGACGGCGCGCGCCACGCGCAGCGCCAGCTGGCGCGGGTCGATCGTGCTGCCCACGAGCGGCGGGGCGTCGCCTCCGGTCTGCGGGATGTCGCTGCCCGCGGGATTGCGCAGCGCCTGCGGCCGCATGCGCAGCGAGTTGTCGTTGATGTTGGTGGCCACCATCATCGGACACAGCACCGACGCGCCGATCCCGTGGTCGCGCAGCTCGACGAAGAGTGACTCGGTGAGCCCGACCACCGCGAACTTCGAGGCGCAGTACACGCCCAGCCAGCGCATGCCGACGAGCCCCGCCATCGAAGCAGTGTTGATCACGTGCCCGCCGTCGGCCTGCGCGATCAGCCGCGGCACGAACGTCTGCACGCCGTTCACCACGCCCCAGAAGTTCACGCCCATCGTGAACTCCCAGTCTTTGCGCGTGGACTTCGCGAGCGGGCCGAACGTGGCGACGCCCGCGTTGTTGCACACGATGTGAACCGCGCCGAAGCGGCGCAGCGTGGCCTCGGCCAGCGCCTCGACGCTGTCGGGCTGGCTGACGTCGGTCGGCACGCCGAGCACCTCGGCGCCCGACTTCTCGAGCTCGCGAGTCACTCCGGACAGCGCCTGCTCGTCGAGGTCCGCGAGCACGAGCTTGGCGCCGCGCTCCGCGAACACGCGCGCCATCGCCGCGCCGATTCCGCCCGCACCCCCGGTAATGACGGCCACGCGATTGTCGAATGGATTCATGGGCGCATCATATCGCGATCGCGAACCCGCCGTCGGCGCGCCGATCTGCGCGGCGTCGCCGAGCCTGAGATACTGCGCGTCCCATGCAAGACCGCTACGCGCCGTCCGCCCCGCCTGCCCCGCCCGCCACCACGTTCGCGGCGCTGGGCGTGCGCAACTTCCGCGTGCTGTGGTCGGGCACGTGGGCGTCGTATGTACCGTTCTTCATGTCGAACATCGTGAACGGCGTGGTGGCGTTCCAGCTCGCGCACCGGAATCGCGCCTTCGGCGCGGTGATCTTCGCGCAGGGCCTGGCCATGGCGCTGCTCGCGCCGCTGGGCGGCGCCGGCGCCGACCGCTGGCCCAAGCGCCGGGTGCTGGCGCTGTCACAAGGTGGCGCCGCGGCGGTGTTCGCCAGCTTCGCGATCCTGCACGCCTTCGACTCACTCACGATCCTCGGGCTCGCGCTCGGCACGTTCGTGCTGGGTGTCTCGGTCTCGTTCCTCGGCCCCGCGCGCCAGGCACTGGCCGCCGAGCTGGTCGAGCCCGAGCTGCGCGGCAACGCGGTCACCTTGAACCAGATCCCACTCACCGGCTCGCAGCTGCTGGGCCCGGCGGTCGCGGGTGCGATGCTGCGCTCGCCGCTCGGCGCCGTGGGCGCGTACGCGCTGATGAGTAGCCTGTACGCGATCGCCGCGATCACCCTCTTCTGGCTGCCCAAGTCCATGGTCCGCGCGAACGCGGGCGAGACGCACGTGCTGCACGACCTGGGCGTGGGCCTGCGCTACGTGTGGGCGCATCGCCGGCTGCGGCTGCTGGTGACTTTCTTCGTGATCGTGATCATGACCGGCTTCTCGTACATCACCATGCTGCCGGGCCTGGTCGAGCACGCCTTCGCGCGGTCGGCGCAGCTCTACGTGCCGCCACTGTCGTTCGCGAGCGCGGCCGGGGGCCTGCTGGTCACGTTCGTGACCGCGCGCATCGCCGGTGGTCCGCGCGTGATTCCCATGTTCCTGACCATGCCGTTCGTGTTCGCCGCCGGTCTCTTGAGCCTGAGCTTCGCACCGAGCTACGAGCTCGGCGTGGCCGCGATGGTGCTGGTGGGCGTCGGCTTCGGCGGCTTCCAGACCTTGAACGCGGCCGTGATCGTCCAGAACACCGAGCCGGCTTACTTCGGGCGCGTATTCTCGCTGTCGATGCTGGCCTTCGCGGGTGTGTCTCTGGTCGGCCTGCCGGTCGGTTTCCTCGCCGACGCGATCGGCGAGCGCACGACGCTCTTGGTGCTGTCGACCATCGTTATCGCGGTCGCGGGCTTCGCCGGCACACGGTTACGGAGATAGGAGCTTGCGCACGCGCGGGATCACGTCGCGCGCGAAGCGCTCGAGGTTGGCGTTCGTCTGCTCGGGCAGGATCCCCGGCGGTGCGGCCCAGCCGACCATGTCGGTGATTCCGTACTCGCGCACGAAGCGCGCGACGTCTGCGGCGCACTTCTCGGCATCGCCGATCAGGTAGGTCTGCGGGATGCGCTCCGGGTCGTTGAACGCGGCCACCTTCTCGCGTGACTCGGCCGCCCAGTTACCGTAGTGCACCATCCGATACCGCTCGGCGGCGCGGAATGCCGGCCAGTCGCGCTCGGGGTCGTCGGTCACGAGCCAGGAGCGGATGATCCCCACGCGCAGTGAGTCCGGGTCACCCCCGCCCGCGCGAATCTCGTTCTTCCACGGCTCGATCGTGTGCGCTCGATTGCCCTGCGGCAGGAGATTCAAGCCGAA
>DATJZP010000044.1:0-30416 GCA_035498875.1 Myxococcota bacterium | reverse complement strand
AGGGGCCTTCACGGGAGCCTTGCAACGGCGGTTGGGACGATTTGAAGCTGCCGACGGCGGGACGATCTTTCTGGATGAAATCGGCGAACTTCCGATGGAAACGCAAGTCGCGTTGCTCCGGGTGCTGCAAGAGCGGGAGTTCGAGCGTGTAGGGAGCAATCAGCCGATCAAGATAGACGTTCGCCTGATTGCTGCAACCAATCGGAACTTGCAGGCTGCGGTTAATGGCGGGACTTTTCGCCAGGATCTTTTCTATCGCTTGAACGTGTTTCCGATTGCGGTTCCGCCGCTCCGCGAACGGTCGGAAGACATCCCTTTGCTGGTGGAGTACTTCGTCGGGCGTTATGCCAAAGCGGCGGGAAAGAACATCCGGCATATTGGCAAGCACACCCTGGAGCAGCTACAGGCTTACTCTTGGCCGGGCAACATCCGCGAATTGCAGAATGTGGTCGAGCGCGCTGTCATCCTGACGGAGAGCGATACCTTCGTGGTGGACGAGAGTTGGCTGAAGCTCGAACCGGCAGACACAGACCAGGCGGGCGGTTCGCTGCCGGTCGATGGGCTTGCAGCCCTGGCGGAACAGGAAATCGAAATGATCCAAGCGGCGCTTGCAGAGAGCCATGGGCGTATCGCGGGACCTTCCGGCGCCGCTGCGAAGCTGGGGATTCCGCGGCAAACCCTCGAATCGAAGATTAAGCGGTTGGGCATCGATAAGTACGGGCAAAAACCTCCAACGCCCAAATGACTTTCATACAACTGCCGGTCGCTTGCTCATCGTTCGGCATTTTGCTGAGTGTGCAGCGCGATTGGAGCCTTCGACTTCTTTCTTTTCAGTGATTCCCGGATGGAAAGATGGCTGCACTATTCTCCTGCGACAGTGCTAAGCGAAAGGGGAACGACAATGACGCAAAAACAAATTCACTTCCATCAGACAACTTCGTTGACACCCGAGCAGTACATCGCCGGACTTACGGACTTCGGACCCGGCCGCTCCAAAATCTTCGGCAACAGCGCGGACGAGTACCTCAAGGTACATCATCTCGGGCTGACTGATGCGGATGTCACGGAAGGCTCGGGTGGCATTTGGGAACGCCTGCATTACGACTGGTCTGATCCCAGCCACGTTGTGCTCACAACGACCGATTCCAATCTGTGGGGCGGCGCGTCCGGCCACGTTTATAATTTCACCCGAAATGCCGACGGCACGACCAACATTGATGTGGACGTCGTCCGCGAAGGCAAGAGCGTCAAGGGAAAGCTGCTCGGCTTAGTGCTGAGGTCCATCGGCAGGAGCGTGTTAGAAAAAGCGTTCCAAAACTCCGTCAAAACTGTCGAGGCCCGGTACGCCGCCGTTAGTCAGCCAGCCACATCATTAGCAAGCTAATCCAAGCGCCTGTCGACGACACCATCCTACTGGCTACCCGGTGCGAGGATCGTCGGAAGCCACAGAAGAGAAGAGAACATCATGCCTCAAGAAACCATCCTGGTCACCGGCGCGGCCGGCGGTGTCGGCTCGACCGCGCGAACGGCGATCGCTATCCTCCTGGAACAACGGCATCGCGTACGAGCACTTGTGCGCAAGCTGGACGCGCGTGCCGACGCGCTGCGTCACATAGGCGCCGAAGTCGTGGTCGCCGACATGCTCGACATTGTCGCCGTGCGCGCGGCCATGCAAGGCTGTTCCTCCATCTATTTCACGATGTCGGTTTCGGCCAACTATCTTGAAGCCGCCGCCAACGTTGCGGTCACAGCGAAAAACTTAAGTGTGAAGGCTTTCGTCAATTTATCGCAGATGACACTGTCACAGATGAGTGAGAAAGAGACCACCGGCAGCCCGCAACAGAAACAGGAGTGGCTCACACAGCAGATGTTGCGCTGGTCCGGCCTGCCGGTAGTCTACCTGCGTCCAACCGCATTTTACGACGGCATATTCCTGATCCAGGCAGCCAAGGGTATCCGCGAGGATAACGCCATCTTCTTGCCGTTCGCCGACGGTAGGACGTCGCTTATCGCCGGGGCCGATGTCGGCGCTGCCGCCGCTGCTGTGCTCGCAAACCCGGCGCCGCATATCGGTAAGATCTATGATCTGACGGGTCCGCAGTCACTGACCATGGCCCAATATGCGCAAGAGTTCAGTAGCGTTCTGGGCCGCACCATCCAATACGTCAACGTGCCACAAGAAATCTGGGAAGCCAAGCTCCGGGAGACTCGTATGCCGGAGCATGTGATCGCCCACTTGATCACCATGGCCCAACTTAATCGCGACAACCGCTACGACCGCATGACCGACGCCTTCCAGCAATTGGTCGGACGAGCGCCGATTTCTGCCGCCGAATTCGCTCGCCGTCACGCAAGCGCGTTCTCGCCGCAAGCCGAGTTCCGGGCAGGGGCTTCTGAATGAAGTTGCCGGCGACATCATGCTGGTGGAAAACTACAAATAGTCGTACTCTGTGCCCTAAGCGTGAGATTATGAACAGTGATCTCTCGCCCGCGACACCCCGCGCATGCTATACAGGAGTAACATAACCTAATATCTGCTAAGGCTCTGAACACGACTGTTGACGAGAAACCGACATGATTGAGAACACCTCCCCCGAGCTCAAAGCCGCAATTGTAGGCTCGAAACTCCATTCAATTCTGACCGGAGCCGGTTACACCACGCATCATCAGGATGGGCCTATCGATTGGATGAGAGCGCCCCGGCCACCAAAGGAAAAAGACGATGAACGCCGCGAGGAGCCCATGGTCATGAGCGCGGCAGCATCCCGCTAGGGATCCAGGAGTCTAACCCGAAAGTTAGGCCTATCCGAACGGGATAGCCGTTCGCGCCCGGCGCCGTCAGCGCCAACTCAATGCCCTCAGTGATTTCGGCGCGCCATCTGGCTGGACGCGCGCATGCATTTGAATATCGGCGGAGGCAAAGCCAGCGCGCCGGTCAATCGTTGCCGTAATCATGGTCGCGGGAACGCTTCGAGCCCAAGAATCCACCTGGAATCGAATGGCGTCAGATCCGTAGCCCGCATTTTCAGATCATCGGCGCCACCAGCGGCCCTATGCGAACAACCGCATTGAACCCAACCACCGTCGATTCAAGCGACCGCTGAGAGCAATGCACGGGCCGCCGGGGCGCAGCCACAGCTCGGCTATGTTGGGGCCGCGCCTTGGTATTTGGTGGACTGCTCGGCATCCACTATTGCGAACCCGCGTAGCTCGGGCACGAGCCCGTCCTTTCGACCGTAGTTGCAGCACTTTCCGGCTGTTGGATGCGGGCAGTTCCGTGTACGCGTGATCTTGCCGCAGGCTCCCAACAAATGTCATGTGATCTTCAGGACACTGCCGGATGCCGGGCCATGCTGCGGGCTATCCAACAAAAATGTGCAAGGACCGCTCAAAACCTGTAAGAGCATGTTGTGCGCGGAGAACTGAGATGCCTTCAACCATAGTTCAAAAAATCCGGGGTCGGCTCGTCGCAATTGTGATTCTGTGCACTGCGGCTGCCCTGTTGACGTTCCTTGCAACCAACTGGACCATATGGGCGGGCGAAGGAGAACAACAAAAGACCGATGACGCGTACCTGCGTGCGGACGTCACGCCGTTGAGCACCAAAGCGGCAGGGATTGTGGCCTCGGTGGTCGTGGCCGATTACCAATCGGTGAAGGCGGGCGACCTTCTGGTAACGCTTCGGGACGAGGATTTCCGGGCGCAAGTGGACCAGGCGGAAGCCACAGTGCGCGCCAGCGAAAGCAGCCTCGTTAATAATCAGCGGCAAAAAGAGCTTCAGGATGCCCGGGTGCTGCAGGCGCAAACCGGCATCGCGAGCTCCGAGTCGGATATCGCCGCAGCCGAGGCGGGCGTTCAGACGGCCAATTCGTCGATTGCGAACGCCACTAGCGGGCTCGCGGCGATCGATGCGGATGTGCAGCGGACCTCGCTTGAGCGAAAGCGCCAGGAGGCTCTCGTAGCAGCCGAATCCGCTACCCGTCAGAAACTGGAACAGGCAGTCGCCGACGAAGAGCGATTTCGCGCGCAACGGTCCAGCCGCGAAGCAGACGTCGACGCGTCCAAAGCGCAACTCGCCAGCCGGCAAGCCGATTTGAATCGAGCCAAGGCCCGCCTCGAAAGCACCCGGGCCGAACTGGAAGCCCAACGGCGGCAGCGCTCTGTACTGGATTCCCAAGAACTGATGTTGCGGGCGGACTTGAAGGCCAAACAAGCCTCGTTGGAACTCGCGCGAACCAATCTGGGCTACACGAGGATTGTCGCTCCGGAAAACGGAATCGTTGGAGAGCGTAAGGTGCGCGCCGGACAGTTAGTCAGCCCAGGCACTCAAGTGGTTTCGCTGGTCCAACGGGAAATATGGGTCCAGGCGAATTACCGCGAAACGCAATTGCGCAACATTCGTGAGGGTGATCATGCCGAAATCCGCGTGGACGCTTTCCCTGGTCTGGCCTTAAAAGGGCGCGTGTTGCAGATTTCGCCCGCAAGCGGGGCGCAATTCGCGCTTCTGCCGCCGGATAACGCCACGGGCAACTTCACCAAGGTGGTGCAGCGCATCCCCGTGCGGATCGCGATCGACCCCGAGTCACGCGGCGCGACGGACGTCTCCGCCCGGCCCGACGACCCGCTCTCGGTCGGCCTCTCGGTGGACGTGAGTGTCCGCGTCCGCTGAGTCGATCCCAGCGGCCGCCGCGTCCGCGGCGGCTGCGCCCGCCTCCGACGCCGAGTTCAGGCTCGATCTGCGCGGCTTCTTGATGCTGATCGGCGTCATGCTGGCGCTGGTGCTCGAGATCCTCGACTCGTCGATCGTGAACGTGGCCCTGCCCAGCATGATGGGGAACCTGGGCGCGACCGTGGACGAGATCTCGTGGGTGGTGACGAGCTACATCATCGCCAACGTGATCGTGATTCCGATGACGGCCTTCCTGTCCGGCCGCTTCGGACGCCGGCGTTACTTCGTCGGCTCGATCCTGATCTTCACCGCCGCCTCGTTCCTGTGCGGTCTCTCGCACACCCTGCCCCAGCTCGTGATCTGCCGGGTCATCCAGGGCATGGGCGGCGGCGCGCTCCTGTCGATGTCGCAGTCGATCATGATGGAGACCTTCCCGCCGCAGCGGCAGGGCACGGGCCAGGCGCTGTTCGGCATGGGCGCGACGCTCGGCCCGAGTCTGGGCCCGACGCTGGGCGGCTACATCACGAATCAGTGGTCGTGGCCGTGGATCTTCTACGTGAACATCCCCCTGGGCCTGCTCGCCGCGTCGCTGTGCTTTCGTCACCTGCCCGAGCCCAAGTGGGTGCGCAAGGTGGCCGGCGTCGACTGGACCGGCGTGCTGCTCCTGATCCTGGGCGTGGGCGCGCTGCAGACCTTCCTCGAGCGCGGCAACCGGCTGGACTGGTTCGAGAGTGACTTCATCCGGATTCTGGCCGCGACCTGCGTGTTTTCGCTCGGCTATTTCGTCTGGCACGAGCTGCACACGCCCAACCCCGTGGTCGACCTGCGCGTGTTCCGCCACCGCTCGCTCACGATCGGCTCGATCTACGGCGCGATGATGGGCGTGGGTCTGTACGGCAGCGTGTTCCTGTTCCCGCTGTTCACGCAGCAGGTGCTGCGCTGGAGCTCGTGGCAGTCGGGGCTCGCGATCGCGCCGTCGTCGCTCGCGACCGCGCTCACCATGCCGATCGCGGGGCGCATCGTGTGGCGCTTCGGCCCGGCGCCGCTGTTCGGGATCGGGATCGCGATCTTCATCCCCACGCTCTGGGCGATGAGTCACTGGACCCTGCAGAGCGGCGAGGCGGATCTGTTCTGGCCGCAGATCACGCGCGGGGTCGCGCTCGGGCTGATGTTCGTGCCGCTCTCGCTCGCCACGCTGCGCGGCCTGCCGCCGCAGGACATGCTGCAGGGGGCGGGCCTCTACAACCTGTTCCGGCAGGTCGGCGGCAGCATGGGCATCGCGATCCTGGCGACGATGGTCGACCACCGCGCGACGCTGCACCACGCCTACCTGGCCGAGAGTGTCTCGCCGCTCAACATCACCACGCAGCAGCGGCTCGCGAGCCTGGCCGGCGGGCTGGCGGCGCGCGGGCTCGATCCGACCAGCGCGCTCGCGGCGGCCAAGGCCGCGCTCGACGGCGTGATCGGCCAGCAGGCCGCGGTGCTCGCCTTTCGCGACTGCTACTGGATGATCCTGGGCATCTTCCTGGTGCTGGCGCCGCTCGTCCCGCTCTTGAAGCGCCCTCCGGGCGCGGGGCCGGCCGCACCCGGCATGGCGGCCGCCGCCGACCACTGAGACAGCCCGTCTCAGTGTCGCGATTTGTCACGGCTCGCGTGCCGCTCGGGCACAGCGTCGCCGTCCGCGCGCGGTATACCCGTTGCAGTCCGCATTCGCGCCTGGGAGGGCGCTGCGATGGCGGACTTCGACGTCGACGAGACCTACGACATGGGCGTGGTGCGCGGGTTCGCGCTGTCCGCGCTCATCTGGGGCATCGTCGGCATGGCGGTGGGGCTCTTGATCGCGCTCCAGCTCGCCTGGCCCGAGCTCAATGCCGGCCCGTACTTCCACTTCGGCCGGCTGCGGCCGGTGCACACCAACGTAGTGATCTTCGGCTTCACGCTGGGCGTGGTGTTCGCGGGCAGCTACTACGCGGTGCAACGCCTGTGTCGCAGACGCCTGCCGTCCGACTTTCTCGCGCGGCTGCACCTCTGGCTCTGGAACGCGACCCTGGTCGTCGCGGGAATCACTCTGGTGCTGGGTCACACCAGCTCGAAGGAGTACGCCGAGCTCGAGTGGCCGCTCGACATCGCCGTGGTCGTGATGTGGGTGATCTACGGCGTGAACTTCTTCGGCACGATCGCGCGCCGGCGCGAGCGCGGTCTGTACGCCGCGCTGTGGTTCTTCGGCGCGACGATCATCACGATCGCGATGCTCTACATCTTCAACAACCTGGAGCGGCCTGTCAGTCTCTGGAAGAGCTACTCGATCTACGCGGGCGTCCACGACGCCAACATCCAGTGGTGGTACGGACACAACGCCGTCGGCTTCGTGCTCACCACGCCGATCCTCGGGCTCATGTACTACTTCCTGCCGCGCCAGGCCGAGCGGCCGATCTACTCGCACCGGCTTTCGATCGTTCACTTCTGGTCGCTGATCTTCGTGTACATCTGGGCCGGGCCTCACCACCTGCTGTTCTCGCCGCTGCCCGACTGGACGCAGTCACTCGGCACCGCCTTCTCGATCATGCTGCTGCTCCCGTCCTGGGGCGGCATGCTGAACGGGCTCCTGACCCTGCGCGGCGCATGGAGCCGGGTCGCCACCGACCCCGTGCTCAAGATGTTCGTCGTCGGACTCACCTTCTACGGCATGAGCACCTTCGAGGGGCCGATGATGTCGATCAAGACGGTGAACGCGCTGTCGCACTTCACCAACTGGACCATCGCGCACGTCCACGCCGGAGCGCTCGGCTGGGTGGCGCTGACCTGCTTCGCGACGCTCTACTATCTGGTGCCGCGTCTCTGGCACACCCAGATGTGGAGCCAGCGCCTGGTCGAGACGCACTTCTGGGTCGCGACGCTCGGGATCGTGCTGTACGTGACTCCGATGTGGATCTCGGGAGTCACCCAGGGGCTGATGTGGCGCGCGGTGAATCCCGACGGGAGCCTCACCTACACGTTCGCCGACAGCGTGGCCGCGATCCGGGTCTACGACGTGATCCGCGCGGGCGGCGGTGCGGTGTTCCTGAGCGGGGCGCTCTTGATGCTCTGGAACGTCTCGATGACGATCCGACAGGGCTCGGCCGCCATACCCGCCGGCGGGGTCGCTCCGGTCGCCGCCGCGGGTGGGCGCTGAAATGGCGTTCGAGCGACATCGCCGGCTCGAGGCCAACGCGGTCCTGCTCTCGCTCCTGACGTTCGGAGCCGTGGCCGTCGGCGGCCTCGTGCTCTTGATCCCGCCGTACTTCCTGACCGGCACGATCGAGCCGGTCGCGGGAGTCACTCCCTATTCCCCGCTCGAGCTGGAGGGCCGGGACATCTATATCCGCGAGGGCTGCAACGTCTGTCACAGCCAGGAGGTCCGGCCCTTCAAGACCGAGACCGATCGCTACGGCGCCTACTCGCTTGCGGGCGAGGGCGTCTACGACCGGCCGTTCCTGTGGGGCTCGCGCCGGACCGGGCCCGACCTGGCGCGCGTGGGCGGCAAATACCCGCCGTCGTGGCACTGGCTCCACTTCCACAACCCGCGCGACGTCGAGCCGCGCTCCAACATGCCCGCCTTCGCCTTCCTGGCCGCGACCGAGCTCGACCTGTCCGAGACCGTGCACAAGCTCGAAGTCCTGCGCTCGCTGGGTCATCCGTACTCCGACGCCGACGTGGCGGGCGCAGTGACTTCCGCGCGCGCGCAGATGGCCGAGATCGCCGGCAAGCTGCGCGCCGGGGGCATCGCGCTCTCGCCGGTCGAGGAGCACTGCGAGACACTCGCCGTGATCGCCTATCTCGAAACGCTGGGCCGCGCCCTGCGCAGCGAGCCGCCGGCGCGCGTCGCGCTGCAGGGAGGCGCGCCATGAGCGACTCCGAGCGCGAGATCGCGGAGCTGCCGCTGCGGGACCCGAACGCCCTGCGCGACGGGATCGGCGAGGAAGACCATCCGATCCCCCGCTGGTTCAATACCGCCTGGGTGCTCACCTGGGTGGTCGGGGCAGCCTACATCGTCTGGTATCTCGGGCTGTCGGACTGGTCGGCTCGCAGTCAGTACGCCGCCGAGGTCGCCGCCGCCCGCGCGGCCGCGCCGCCGCCCGCGGCGGCTCCCACCCAGAACCCGTACCACGGCGACGCCGCCGCGATCGCGGAAGGCGCGCAGACCTTCGCCACGATCTGCTCGGCGTGTCACGGGCCCACGGCGCACGGGCTGGTCGGGCCGTCGCTGGTGGATCCCTACTGGAAATACGGCTCGAGCGACGCCGACCGCTTCACGACAGTGACTCAGGGACGGCCCGGCGGGATGCCCGCCTGGGGCCCGCAGCTCGGCGACGAGAAGATCTGGAAGGTGCTGGCCTACGTCGAGTCACTGCCGAAGGTCGACCACTCGGAGTTCGGTGCGCCCGACTACGTTCCGCCGGCGGCGGCGAAGTAGGCGACCGTGGTCTGGGCGCGACCCGTCCAGGGCTTCTACCGCGCGCTCCGGACGCGCGTCGAAGCCGTGCTGATCGGGATTCTCTTGATCGTGCCCTGGGTCGAGCTCGGCGGTGAGCCGCTGCTGCGCTTCGACATCCCGAACCGGCGCTTCCACGTGGCGGGACTGGTGATCTTTCCCAGCGAGTTCCTGTTCCTGTGGCTGCTGGTGGTCGGGCTCGCGCTGGCGCTGTTCTTCTTCACCGCGCTGGCCGGGCGGCTGTGGTGCGGCTGGGGCTGCCCGCAGACGATCTTCTCCGAGCTGTTCGCGGCGGTCGCGCGCCGGATCCAGGGCTGGCGCGGCTCGCGGCCACCTGCGCGAGTCACTCGCGCGCGCCTGCTCGCGACTCACGCGGTGTGGCTCGCGCTCGCGGCGCTGATCGGCTTCCACCTGCTGGGCGTGTTCGTCCCGCCGCGCGAGCTGGCCAGCGCGCTCGCGCGCGGCAGCGCGACCGGAACGCAGCTCGGGTTCCTGGCCGCGGCCACCGGCATCGCCTATCTCGACTTCGCCTGGGTGCGCCAGACCTTCTGCAAGTACCTCTGTCCGTACGCGCGCTTCCAGAGCGTGCTGTTCGACCGGGATACGCTGGTGGTCGCCTACGACCCGGCGCGCGGAGAGCCGCGCGGCAAGCGCGGCTCCACCACGGGCGACTGCGTCGACTGCCGGCTGTGCGTGGCGGTGTGTCCGACCGGGATCGACATCCGCCAGGGCCTCCAGCTCGAGTGCATCGCCTGTACGCAGTGCATCGACGCCTGCGACGGAGTCATGGCCAAGCTCGGCCGCGAGCCCGCGCTGATCGGCTACCGCGCCGCGTCCGGCGGCCGGGCGCGGCTGCTGCGCCCACGCGTGGCCGTCTACGGAGTCGCGCTGTGCGCGACGATTTGCGTATTGGCCGTGCAGCTCGCGGCGCGCATCCCGTTCGAGGTGTTCGCGACTCACAACGCGTCGAGTCTGTACTCGACCCTGTCGGATGGCCGGACCGCGAACTCCTACACGTTGCACATCGAGAACCGCGACCGCGCGGCACACCGCTTCGAGCTCGGACTCGAGGCTCCGCCCGGCTTCGACTTGCTCGCGGGCGTGAACCCGATCGAGCTCGAGCCGCTCGCGAGCCGCGAGCTGCGCGTGTTCGTCGCCGGACCGCCGGACGGAAATGCGACTGCGGCGCGCGAGATCTGGTTCTCGCTCGCCGACGCCGATCGCGCGGCGCTGCGCTTGCGCCGGCGCGCGACCTTCCTCTCCACCGGGGCGAGTCCGCCCGCGGAGCATACCCGTGACGACGCGCGCTGAGTCGGAGAACCTGCGCTGGCCGCTCGGGCTGGCGCTCGCGCTGGGCGCGGGCCTCGCCACCTCGCTGGCGTTCCTGGTGATCGCCGCCAGCCAGCCACCGGATTGGATGGACGGCGACATGTGGCGCTCGGGAGCGGAGTACAACGCAGGGCAAGAGGCGCGCGCGCGCGGCCGCGCTCTCGGCTGGGAGGTCGGGCTCTCGGCCGAGCGCTCGGCGGACGGCGTGCAAGTCACCCTCTCACCCACTCAGCGCGACGCGCCGCTCGGCGCCGGAGTCCCGGTGCGGCTGGTGCGCGAGCGCCCGGGGCGCGTCGACTTCGACTCCGACATTCCGCTGACCCGCGCGAACGAGGCGTGGCGCGCGACGGTGCCGCTGCCCCTGCCCGGTCACTGGCTCCTGCGCGTGCGCGTCGGTGACGACGCGGCGTTCATCGAGCGCGAGTTCGCGCTCGAGCGGGCGCCGTGAGCGCGAACGCGGAGATCGGCTTCGTGCTCGGCGGGCTGCGCTGCGCGGGCTGCGCGGCGCGCGTCGAGCGCGAGCTGCGCGCCGCCCCCGGCGTGAGCGAGGCTGCGGTGAACTTCGCCGGCAGCCGCGCCCTGGTGCGCTTCGATCCAGGGCAGAGCGACGTGGCCGCGCTGGCCACGCGCATCGAGTCACTCGGCTACGTCGCACACGCATTCGATCCGGCGGCGTCCGTGCGGCCGGCGCCGACGCACGAGGCCCGGCTGGCGCTCGCCCGCCTGCTCGTCGCCGCCTTTCTGGCCGGCAACGTGATGGTGATCTCCTTCGCGCTCTACTTCGGCGCGCTCGGCGACATCGACGCCGGGCTGCGGCGCGGCTTGCGTGCGCTCGCGCTCTGCCTGTCGCTGCCCGCGCTCAGCTGGTGCGCCGCGCCGTTCTGGCGCGGCGCGTGGGCCGGCGCTCGGCGGCGCGAGCTCACGCTCGACGTGCCGATCGTGCTCGGCATCAGCACCGCGTTCGTCGCCACCGCGCTCGGCACCCTGCGCGAGGCACGCGACGTCTTCAGTGACTCGGCGGCGACGATCGTGTTCCTGATGCTGCTCGGGCGCACCCTGGAGCGCAGCGCGCGCGCGCGCGCCTCGGCGGCGATCGACGCGCTGGCCGCGCGGGCTCCGCGGCGCGCCCTGCGCCGCGAGCGCGGAGCGCTGGCCGAGGTCGACGTGGAGGCGCTCCTGGCGGGCGACCGGGTGGTCGTGCCCGCCGGCCAGCGCCTTCCGGTCGACGGCCGGTTGCTGAGCCCGGCGGCGGACCTCGACGAGTCACTCCTGACCGGCGAGGCGCTGCCCGCGACGCGCCGCGCCGGCGAGCTCGTGAATGGCGGCGTGCTGAACCTGTCGAGCGAGCTCGAGCTCGAGGTGACTCGGCCGGCCTCGCAGGGCACGATCGCCCGGCTGGTCGGTCTGTTGGAGCGCGCCCAGGCGCAACGCCCCGAGCTGCAGCGCGCGGTCGATCGGGTGGCGGCGTGGTTCGCGCCCGCGGTCCTTGCCGTCGCCGCCGCGACCTGCGTCGGCGCGGTGCTGGCGGGCTCGAGCGGAGTCGACGCCGCGCTGCGCGGTGCCGCGGTGTTGATCGTAGCCTGCCCGTGCGCGCTGGGCCTGGGCACGCCTGCCGCGGTGGCCGCTGCGCTCGGCCGCGGAGCGCAGCTCGGGCTGTGGTTCAAGAGCGGCGCGGCACTCGAGCGGGCGAGCCGCATCGCGCGCGTCTTGATCGACAAGACCGGCACGCTCACCTGGGGCCGGCTCGAGCTCCGGCAGGTGCTGTGTGCGCCGACCGCCTCGCCCGAGCGCGTGCTCGAGCTGGCCGCGGACGCCCTGGGCGCGTCCAGCCACCCGATCGCCGACGCGGTTCGCCGCGCCGCCTCGAGCCGCGGCCTCGCCCCCGCGGGCCCGGCCGAGCGACTCACGCTGCCCGGTCTGGGCGTCGAGGCGGGTGCGCTGGCCTGCGGCTCGCGGGAGCTGCTCGAGCGGCGCGGAGTCGCGCTCGATGCCTCACTCGCTGCGGCAGCCACGGCGGCGCGCGAAGCGGGCGACTCACTGGCGTTCGTGGCCGACGGCGGCAAGGCCGTCGGAGCGCTCGTGCTGGGCGACTCCCTGCGTCCGTTCGCGCGCGCGGCAATCCAGTCGCTCGGTCGCGCCGGCGTCTCCTGCGCGCTCGTCTCCGGAGACGACTTGCCCGCGGTGCGCCGGGCAGCCGATGCGGCCGACATCGGCGAGGCGATCGGCCGCGCCACGCCCGAGAGCAAGCTCGAGCGCGTGCGCAGCGAGCTCGAGCGCGGCGTGCACGTCGCCTTCGCGGGCGATGGCATCAACGACGCCGCGGCGCTGGCCGCGGCCGAGCTCGGCTTCGCCTTCGCGCGCGGCTCGGACGTGACCGTCGAGGCGGCGGACGTCGTGAGTCACGATCCCGACCTGCGCTCGTTGCCGACCGCGCTCGCGCTCGGCCGCGCGGCGATGCGGCGGATCCGCGAGAACCTGGCGCTCGCCGTCGCCTACAACGCGATCGCCGTTCCGCTGGCGATCGCCGGCGTCATCGGGCCACTGTCCGCCGCCCTGGCCATGAGCGGGTCCTCGCTCGTGGTCACCGCCAACGCGCTGCGCCTGCAGCGCTTCGGGAGCACGCGATGAGCTTTCTGTGGATCACCATCCCCGTCACGCTGCTCGTGGCCGCGGCCCTCCTGGCCTGGGTCCTCGTCGAGGTCTGGACCGGCGGGCTCGACGATTGGGAAGGACCTGCGCTGCGCGCCGCGCGCGACGACGACTCCACCCCCGAGCGTGGCGCAGACGTCCGCAGTGACAGCGCGGCGGGCTTCGAGTCGCGCGGGAGTTGAGCCCGGCAGCGGGGCGACCGATCGGAAGCGAGAGATGACGACCTTGATCCGCCGTCTCGGCAAAGGCTATTGCGCCGCGGGAGACGGCTTCTATTGCTTCGACGAAGACCTGTCGCGTGTGCTCCAGCGCGTCGCCGAGTTCACCCGCCGGCTCGATTCCGAGGGCCTCTGCGAGCCGATCTCCGACGCCCCGGAAGCCGCCGAGACGCCCGAGCCTGCCGAGACTTGACCGACGGGTTCCCGGGACGAGGAGTAACGCCGGAAGGGCTCCGGGCGTCCAAGTGAGCGTGGATCCCGTCCGGAGGTTGCCGTGAACGACGAGACGAAGACCAAGCCGATCACGCTGCTCGAGCTCCTCGAAGTCATTCGCGAGGTGGCCGAGACGGACGATGAAGCTGCGGCGACGCTAGCTTCGATGCTGCGCAGTGGTCGAATCCAGCGTCTCACCGAGGAAGCGCTCGCGGCTTAGCCTGATTCGAACGGCCGGGGCCTTGGCCCTGGTCACGGCGTTGCTGGGCGCGAAAAAGGCGCCAGCTCCGCCGCCTCCCCCCGTGCTCGCCCCCGTGCAGGGCGCGGAGTCCTACGAGTTCACTCACGAGGACGACACGCTCCTGGACGTGGCGGCGCGGGCTTCGGTCGGGTTCATCCCGTTGCACACGCTGAATCCCGACGTCGACGTCTGGATCCCGCCCGAGAACACGCGCCTGCGCCTGCCGACGGATTACATCCTGCCGGATGCGCCACACGTGGGGCTCGTGATCAACGTGCCCGAGCTGCGCCTCTACGACTACACGCAGAGCGCCGACTCACCGACGGTGCTCGCGGTCGCCGTCGGCGACATCGGCGATCAGACGCCGATCCAGGACTTCCGCGTGGGCGGCAAGCGCGTCGATCCGGTCTGGAACGTCCCCGAATCGATCCGCGCCGAACGCCCCGACTTACCCGCAGCCGTGCCGCCGGGTCCCGACAATCCGCTGGGCGACCGCTGGCTCACGCTCGGCGCCACGAGCTACGGGATCCACGGCACGAACAATCTCTGGTCGATCGGCCGCGAGGCGACCCACGGCTGCGTGCGCCTGTACAACAGCGACATGCGGGCGCTCTTCGACCGGATCCCGATCGGAACTCCGGTTCGGATCATGTACCAGCGCGTGAAGATCGGGCAGCGCGACGGCAGCGTATTCGTCGAGGCGCACGACGACCGCTACGACCGCGACTTCGACCCGCTGCCCGCGACGCTGGCGCGGCTGGTGGCGCTCGATGCTCTGGGGCTCGTGGACGGCGGCTCGATCAAAGAGTCGGAGGTGCGTCGCGTGGTGACCGAGTCACGCGGCATTCCGATCCGGGTCGGCCGGCTCTTCCAGAGCCCCGCGCCCTAGCGGCCGCCCTTCGACACCGACTTGTTGAAGATCGCCTCGCTCTTGCGTGCGGCAGCGTCGGCCTGACCAGCCGCGGCCTGAGCCTGGCTCGCGGCCATGTCGGCCTTCTGCTCGGCTGCGGCGGCGCGCTGCTCGGCAGCGGCGGTGCGCTCTTCCATGCGCTTCGACAGGTCATCGATCTTGGCGTTCAGGCGGTCGATGTCTCCGCTCGTCGCGCACGCTCCGAGGCCCAGGCTCAAGGCCACGAGGAACGCCAGCTGTCCCCTGCTCCGGCTCATCGCTTTGCTCCTTCCCCCCGGCCGGTGCGGCCGGGATCGGCTCGCCGCGTACGGTACTCCAGGTCGTGCACGGCGCGCATCGGGATATTCATGAGAGAAATCTCACTCAACATCAATGCATGCTCAATGCGCAACGGGAAGTCTCAGCGCCCGGAGGTAAACCACTTTTATGTCCGTACGCACTGCCCTCGTGATCGCCACTCTCGTTCTGGCCGGCAACGTCTCTGGTCTCGCCGGCGCTGCCCCGAAGAAGCCGAATGCTTGTTCGGAGCACGTGAAGAACATGAAGGCGATGAAGACGGCCGATGAGCGCGCTGCCTACTGCAAGGAGCACGCGGATTGCGAGAGCAATCACTGCATGAAGGCCTTCTCGCACCACAAGAAGTCGGCGACGACGACCGCACCGGCTCCCGCGACCTCGAAGTAGGCATCGGGGGCATCACCACGAGGCGGTCACTCTTCTCTTTTCTGCCCAGCACTATTCCGTGAGTGAGTAAAGCGCGGGCCAAGGCCCGCGCACTGCGCAACGAAGCGGTTCGGGGGGGCCGAGAGGGGTGGAGTTCGTCCGCCTTCGTGGTGGTGCCGCGCGCGCCGCCGCCGTCCGAGTATCGTCGTAAGCTGGCGACTCGGATGGACGAGGACGGCGCCATTCGCGAGCGCGCGCGCATGGTCGAGCGGCAGCTCGCCGGGCGGGGGATCCGCGACGCGCGCGTGCTGGCCGCGATGCGCGAGCTGCCGCGACACCGTTTCGTGTCGCCGGAGCAGCGCGCGTTCGCGCACGACGACCGGGCGCTGCCGATCGGCCGCGGCCAGACGATCTCGCAGCCACTCATGGTGGCGCTCATGCTGCAGGAGGCCGCGATCGGGCCGGACGCGCGTGTGCTCGAAGTCGGCGCCGGCTCGGGCTACCTGGCCGCGCTGCTGGGCCGGCTGGCGCGCGAGGTGTTCGCGCTCGAGCTCGACCCCGAGCTGGCGGCGAAGGCGCGCGCCCGGCTGGCCGAGCTCGGCATCGCGAACGTCGAGCTGCGCGCCGGCGACGGCAGCCGCGGCTGGCGCGAGCACGCGCCCTTCGACGCGATCCTGGTGTCCGCCGCCGCCGAGAGGATTCCGCCGGCTCTCGAAGCGCAGCTCGCACCCGGCGGGCGTCTGCTCGCGCCGGTCGGGCCGCGCCACGGCAGTCAGTCGCTCGTACGAGTGACTCGCCGCGGCGCCGAAGACTGGGAGCGGCGCGAGCTGTGCGAGGTGCAGTTCGTGCCGCTCGTCGGCGCTACGGAGTCTTCGCGCTGAACACGGGCAGGGGCGCGCGCCGGATCACCTTCTCGGCGATGCTGCCCAGGAACATGTGTGCGAGGCCGGTGCGCCCCTGGGTTCCCATCACGATCGCGTCGGCGCCATGGCGCACGGCCGCGTCGATCAGCACCGTGTCCGGGGCGCCGTAGCGCAGGTCGAGCTCGGACCCGACACCGTCCAGTGTCGGCTTCCACTTCTCGTACTCGGCGCGCGCCCAGCTCTCGCTGCGCGGATCGGGAAGCGGCGTGTCGCCCGGCGCCATGATCGCGGGAATCGCGTGCGCCAGCACCAGCTGGCCGCCCGGCTCGACGAGCTTCCGCGCCAGCGCCAGCGCCGCCCGCGCGGGCTCCGAGAAGTCGCTCGCCACCAAGAGCTTGCGCAGCGGCTGCGGGGGTGACACATCCGAGTGTAGGGTCAGCACCGGGCAGGGCGCGAGCCGCGCCGTGCGCTCGGCCACGCTGCCCAGCACCACGTGCGCCAGACCCGTGCGCCCGCGCGTGCCCAGCGCCAAGAGGTCGATCGCCTTCTCGCGCGCCAGCGCGCAGATCCCGCTCGAAGGATCCTCGAGCAGCACCGTGTAGCTCGTGGGGACGCCCCGCGCCGCCAGCTCGCGCGCGAGTTCCGACAGCCGCTGGTCGGTCGCGTCGCGCACGCCGCGCAGAAAGTCCGCCGGTGGGGCGAAGACGTTTGGGCCGCTCGCGAAGGGCACGACGTGGACCGAGCTCACCAGCTCGAGCGAGGCCCCGAAGCGCCTCGCCAGCGCGATCGCCCATTCCAGGGCGCGATCGGCGTGCGGCGAGAAGTCGGTCGCCAGCATCAGGCGCTCGAGTTTTCCGCTCGACATCATATGGGCCGATCCTATCTCCAAAGCTACGTTGGCAACCATGGCCGAACCGGATCTGTACGCGGCCTTAGGCGTCTCCCGCAGCGCGTCGGAAGAGGAGATTCGCAAGTCTTATCGCAAGCTTGCGCGCAAATACCACCCCGACGTGAACCCCAACGACCGCAAGGCCGAGGAGAAGTTCAAAGAGATCTCGTTCGCCTACGAGGTGCTCTCCGACAAGGACAAGCGCGCCCGCTACGACGAGTTCGGGACGCAGGGCCTGGCCGAAGGCTTCGATCCCGCCCAGGCGCGTGAGTACGCGCGCTGGTCGCAGGGCGCGCGGCGCAGCCCCCAGTACGAGACCTTCACGCAGGAAGGTGACTTCGACCTGGACGACCTCCTGGGCGGCATCTTCGGCGGCGGCGCGGGACGGCGCCCGCGCGGTCCGCGCCGCGGCGCCGACGCCTCCGGCGAGATCGAGGTCGACTTCACGGATGCCGTGCGCGGCGGCGAGGTGCGCGTGCAGGTGGCCGGCCGCGGCACGCTGCGCATCAAGGTTCCGCCCGGCGCGGTGACCGGCACCAAGATCCGGCTGGCCGGCCAGGGCGACGCGGGCGGGCAGGGCGCGGCCGCGGGCGACTTGTATCTCACGTTGCACGTCCGCCCGCATCCGTTCTTCCGGCGCGAGGGCGACGACCTGCACCTGGACCTGCCGGTGACTCTGCCCGAGCTGGTGCAGGGCGCTTCGGTCGAGGTGCCCACGCCCGACGGCGCGGTCACGATGAAGATCCCGCCCCACTCACAGAGCGGGCGCGTGCTGCGGCTGCGCGGCAAGGGCGCGGCCAAGCTCGGCGCGGCGGACAAGGGCGACCTGTACGTGAAGCTGCTGGCCGAGCTGCCGGATCCGGCCGACCCACGGCTCGAGGCGATCGCGAAGGAGCTCGAGCCGCTGTACCAGGGCCGCGATCCGCGCGCCAAGCTGCGGAGCTCCTCGTGACCTTCTACACGCGCAAGCAGGTGATCGAGCTGCTCGAGATCGACGAGGGCTTCCTGCTCACGCTCGAGCGCGAGGAGATCGTGCAGCGCGACGCGCCCACGAGCGACAGCGGCGAGTTCTCGGAGCTCATGCTCGAGCGCGCGCGCGTCGCGCACAACCTGGTGCGCGATCTCGACGTGAATCTCCCGGGCGTGGCCGTGATCGTGCGGCTGCGCGAGGAAGTGTCCGGGCTGCGCCGTCACCTGGAGCAGCTCTTGGTCGAGCTCGGGCGCCTGCCGGGCCGCTAGTCACAAGGAGCCCCCATGAAGATCCAGCGCATCCTGGTGCCCACCGACTTCTCGAGTCACGCCGATCTGGCGGTGAAGGCGGCTGCGTCGCTGGCCAAGTCGTTCGGCGCCTCGCTGAAGCTCCTGCACGTGGTGCAGCTGCCGGCGATGGCCGTGAATCCCGACGGACCGGTCATGCCCGTGACCTTCTACCAGGAGCTGCGCAGCAACGCGCAGAAGCGGCTGGTGCCGATCCAGAAGCGGCTCGAGGCCTCGGGCCTGCGCGTGGAGAGCGAAGTCACCGAGGACGCGCCCGGCTTCGCGATCGCGGCGGTGGCCGAGCAGACGCGCGCGGACCTGATCGTGATGGGCAGCCGCGGCCTCACCGGGCTGAAGCACGTGCTCTTGGGCTCGGTCGCCGAGCGCACGGTGCGCAGCGCGCCCTGCCCGGTGCTCACCGTGAAGAGCGGCGAGCTCGCGCTGCGCACGATCGTGGTGCCGATGGATTTCTCGCCCGCGGCGCACGAGGCGCTCGAGATCGCGAAGTCGCTGGCGAAGACCGCGGGTCCGACGCACCTGGTGCTGGCGCACGCCTACTACGTGCCGGTCGAGCTCGAGCAGTATCTCGTCTCGCACGGCGACCCGTTCTACGACCGGCTGGCCAAGGGGGTCACGAAGGATCTCGAGGCGATCCTGCTCGGCCTCTCCGACGCGGGCATCTCGGCCGAATACGTGGCGCGCCCCGGTGTGCCCGAGGCGGTGATTCTCGAGCTGGCCAAGGAGAAGAAGGCCGATCTCGTGGCGATGGGCACGCACGGCCGCCGCGGGCTCAAGCACCTGCTGCTCGGCAGCGTAGCCGAATCGGTGGTGCGGGGCGCGGATTGCGCGGTGCTCACCGTGCGGGAGAGGCCGGCTTCTTAGCAGGCCTCAGCCGAACCGCCCGCGGATGTAGTCCTCGGTCGCGCGCACGCGCGGCTTCACGAAGATCTCGCCGGTCTCGCCGAATTCGACCAGCGACCCGAGATACATGAACGCGGTGTAGTCCGAGGCGCGCGCGGCCTGCTGCATGTTGTGAGTCACGATCACGATCGTGTAGCGCTCCTTCAGCTCCTGCATCAGCTCTTCGACCTTCTGGGTCGCGATCGGATCGAGCGCCGAGCACGGCTCGTCGAGCAGGATCACTTCCGGCTCGACGGCGATCGCGCGCGCGATGCAGAGCCGCTGCTGCTGGCCGCCGGAGAGACCGAGCGCGCTCTCCTGCAGGCGGTCCTTCACCTCGTCGAACAGCCCGGCGCGCGCCAGGCTCTTCTCGACGATCTCGTCGAGCTGCGCGCGCTGGCGGATGCCGTGGATGCGCGCGCCGTAGGCCACGTTCTCGTAGATCGACTTCGGGAACGGGTTCGACTTCTGGAACACCATGCCGATTCGCCGCCGCAGCGCGTTGATGTCGACGTCGGGCGCGAAGATGTTGGCGTCGTGGAACAGGATCTCACCCGTGATGCGCGTGCCGTCGACCAGGTCGTTCATGCGGTTGATGCTGCGCAAGAGCGTCGACTTGCCGCAGCCCGACGGCCCGATCAGCGCGGTGATCTTGCGCTCGGGCACCTCGAGCTCGATGTCGTGCAGCGCCTGTGTCTCGCCGTACCACAGAGACAGCTTCTGCACGCGCAGCGCGGCCTTCTCGAATTCGGGTAGCCTCGCCAGATCGGGACTCCGCGCAGCCGGTTGCATGACTAGACTCCGCTTCCGGCGTACTTACGGCGCAAGTGATTGCGGATCAGGATCGCCGTCAGATTGGTGCACAGCACGACCAGGATCAAGAGAAATGCCGTCGCGAACACGAGCGGCCGGACGGCTTCTACGTTCGGGCTCTGGAAGCCCACGTCGTAGATGTGAAAGCCCAAATGCATGAACTTCCGCTCCAGGTGCACGAACGGGAATTCGCCGTCGAGCGGCAGGCTGGGCGCGAGCTTGACCATGCCCACGATCATGAGCGGGGCCACCTCGCCGGCGGCGCGCGCCATCGCCAGGATGAGTCCGGTGAGTGCGCCGGGCAGCGCCGCGGGCAGCACCACGCGCCAGAGTGTCTCGATCTTGGTCGCGCCGAGCGCCAGTGAGCCCTCGCGCACGATCCGCGGCACCGCGGCCAGGCCCTCTTCGGTGGCCACCACCACCACCGGCAGCGTGAGCAGCGCCAGCGTGAGGCTCGCCCAGAGCACGCCGCCCGTGCCGAAGGTCGGCGTCGGCAGCCGGTTCGAGAAGAAGAGCGCGTCGATCGCGCCACCCACGCCGTACACGAAGAAGCCCAGGCCGAACACGCCGAACACGATCGAGGGCACGCCCGCCAGGCTGTTCACCGCGATGCGCACGCTGCGCACCAGGAACCCGTCCTTGGCGTACTCGCGCAGATACAGCGCGGTCAGTACGCCCAGCGGAGACACCGCCACGCTGGTCAGGAGCACCAGCAGAACCGTGCCGAAAATCGCGGGGAAGATGCCGCCCTCGGTGTTCGACTCACGCGGCTCCGCGAACAGGAACTCGCCCACGCGCGAGCCGTAGAGCGCGAGCTCGCCGCCCAGGCCGAGCGTGTTGGCTTGCACCGCCCGCACCACGTGCGCGAGCGCGATCGACTGCTGGCGGCCGTCGGCGGCGCGCATCACCAGCGTGTCGGCCAGCACGTCCGCCTCCCGCTTGGCGAGCTCGGCGGCGGCGACCTCGTAGCGCGCGCGCAGTGCGCTGACGTCCTTGCCCTCGCGCGTGCCCGCCTCGAGCGCGCGATTCAGCCCGCGGATCTCGGCCTGCAGCGGGGCGAGCTGACTCGTGCCCTCGCGCCGTTTCTCGGCGAGTCTCTTCGGCAGCGCGGCGATCACGGCCGCGGCGCCGTCCTGCTGCACGGTGTCCCCGTGCCGGATCGCGACCGGGAAGCCGTAGAAGCGGCCCCAGCTCTCGCGCTCCAGCACGAATGCGTCCGGCGGGTGACTCATGCCGCGCACGTCGGCCTGCGCGATCCAGCGGAAGTCGGCGCCGCCCAGGTCGCGATTCCCCAGGTGGATGCGCAGCTCGTCGTCCTGCCGCTCCACGATCGAGCCCAGCACCTGGCTGCCGTCCGCGAGCTGCAGCTGCACGATCGGCGCCTGCCAGAAGTAGCCGAGGCCGTTCCAGGCCACGATCGCCACGAGGCCGGCCACGAGCAGAAGGCTGGTCGCGAGCGCGCCACCGGAGAGCCAGATCATGGCCGCGCCGAAGCGCGCGCGCCGAGCGTTGCCCTTGGGCGCGGTCACCGCGCACCCGAGTAGCGCCGGCGCAGGCGCTCGCGCACGATGTCGGCGAAGCCGTTCGCCGCGAAGGTCACGATGAAGAGCAGGAGCGCGGACAGGAACAACACGCGGTAGAGCGTGGCGCCTTGCGGCGCTTCGGGAATCTCGACCGCGATGTTGGCCGAGAGCGAGCGGAAGCCGTCGAAGGGACTGCCGTCGATGAGCGGCGTGTTTCCGGTCGCCATCAACACGATCATGGTCTCGCCGACCGCGCGCCCGAAGCCGATCATGACCGCCGCGAACAGGCCGGGGCTGGCGGCCGGCAGCACCACGCGCGCGATCGTCTGCCAGCGGGTCGCGCCCAGCGCCAGCGAGGCGGCGGACAGCGTGCGCGGCACGTTCGAGAGTGACTCCTCGGCGATCGCGAACACGATCGGAATCACCGCGAACGCCATCGCCACGCCCGCGACGATGGCGTTGCGCGGGTCGTAGGTGGCGCCGGTCGAGGCGTGCAGCCAGCTCGCGAAATCACCGCCGAAGAACGCGCGCTCGAGCGCCGGTGAGAAGTGGAAGCAGAGCCAGCCGCCACCGAACAGCGCCAGCGCCGAGACCGCGACCTCGGTGCCGACCGGGAACCGGCGCGTGATCTGGCCGGGCAGCGCCGCATAGGCCGCGCCCGCGGCCAGCGCGAGCAGCGGCGCGACACACACCGTGGCGATGAAGCCGGGAAACACGTGCTCGAGCCGCGGCGCGAGCCACAGACCGGCCAGGAAGCCGAGCACCACGCTGGGCAGCGAGGCCATGATCTCGACCGCCGGCTTCACGATCCGCTGCAGCCGTGGGTCCATCACCTGCGAGGTGTAGAGCGCAGCCAGCACGCCCAGCGGGATCGCGAAGAAGAGCGCGTAGAAGGTGCCCTTCAGCGTGCCGAACCAGAGCGGCGTGAGTGACAGCTTGGGCTCGGCCTCTTCGGTGCCACCCGTCGACTGCCACACGAACGCCGGCTCGGGATAGTCCTCGTACCAGACGCGGCCGAACAGACTCGAGAGCGAGATCTCCGGGTGCAGGCTCGAGACCGACAGCTCGCGGATCTCGCCGGGCCGCGCCAGGAACGCGCGGTCGCCGCGCGCCGAGAACGCCAGCGCCGCGCCGTCGCGCACGCCCGAGTCACCGCGCCAGAGCACGCGCTCCGAGGTCGAGTGATACAGGCCGAGCGCGCCGTCGGCGCCCAGCGCGAAGAAGGAGCGGCCGCGGCCCGACGGGCCGAGCGCGCGGATCGCGCCGCCTTGCGAGTCGAACTGGTGCGCGCGCACGAGCTCGGTGCGCGCGCGGCCCTCGCGCAGCCGGAACCAGACCGAGAGCGTGCCGTCGGAGTGACCCGCCACCAGGCTGCGGCCGCCCACCAAGAGCGCCAGCGCGGTCACCGGCGTGCCCGTGTCCGCCACGTCGGGGCCGTGGATGCCGTCCGAGCCGAGCTCCCAGGCGAACACGCGCCCGCGCGCACTGGCGCCGTAGAGCATCTTCTGCTCGGGGTCGAGCACGAGCTGCGAGAGCTCCTCGTTGCCCGGCAACGTGAAACGCGCACTCGACTCGCTGACCTCGCCGCTGAACGCGTTCGCGCTCTTCGCATTGCGCACCTCGACCAGCGAGCCGTCGTCGAGCGCCGCCACCGCCGTGACTTGCTCGGGGGCGGTGCGGGCGGTGAGCGCGCGCACGCGGGCGGCGTCGACTTCGAGCGCGAGGTCGGTGGGCGTGCCCGCGCGCGGCACGACCTTGCGGCCGCCTTCGCCGTAAGTCACCGACCAGTCGACCGGCTGCACGCGCACGTGAGCGTCGGCGCCGAGCGTCGCGAAGCCCGCCTCGCCCGCGGCGACCGTCGACAGCCCGGGCGCGCCCGGCGGAAGGTCGAGCGCGAGTCCGCCGGACTCGAGGTCGTAAACGCGCACGTGTCCGTCGGCGCTCGCCTGCGCCAGGTGAGACAGCCGCGGCTCGACGACCAGCGCCCCCGCGTTCCCTTCCGGAGTCGCGACCGCGCCCAGCGGCGCCACGCGCGCGCCGCGCAGGATCGGCGAGGTCTCGATCACCAGAAACACCAGGATCGCGATCAGGCTCGCGACGACCAGGATCCCGCCGCCGCGCACGACGAGGCCCGCGGCCCGATCGAGCCACAGACGCCCGCGCGACGTCACCGCCTGGGCGGGCGCATGTGCCCGGAGCGGCTCCGCGCGCGGGTCGAGGCGAACCGCCGGCTCCATCGTTAGCGGAGCTTCGCGAGCTCCTGCTCGACGGACGCGGCCTTGAGCGGCAAGTAGCCTTCCTTCAGCACGACTTCCTGTCCTTCGTGTGACAGCGCGAACTTCACGAACTCGTTGGTGAGTGGATCGAGCGGCTTGCCCGGTGCGCGGTTCACGTACACGTAGAGGAAGCGCGCGAGCGGATACTTGCCCGCGTAGACCTCCTCGGGATCCGTCGCCGAGTACGGGCTGTTCGCGTCCTTGGCGATCGACAGCGTCTTCACGCCGGCGGTCTTGTAGCCGATGCCGCTGTAGCCCATGCCCTGCTTGTCTTCGGTGACTCCCTGCACCACCGCCGACGAGCCCGGCTGCTCCTTCACGGTGTCGCGGTAGTCGCCGCCGCACAGCGCCACTTCCTTGAAGTAGCCGTAAGTGCCCGACGCCGAATTGCGGCCGTAGAGCCGGATCGGCTGCGTGGCGAGGGCGCCCTTCACCCCCAGGTCACCCCAGTTGTCGATCGCGCTCGAGGCGCCGCAGCGGCGCGCCTTCGAGAACACCGCGTCGACCTGAGTCAGCGTCGCCTTGTCGAGCGGGTTGTCCTTCTGCACGTACACGGCCAGCGCGTCGATCGCGACCCGCATCTGGGTCGGCGGATAGCCGAACTTCTTCTCGAAAGCGTCCAGCTCGTCGGCCTTCATCTCGCGGCTCATCGGCGCGAGCTGCGCCGTGCCCGCGATCAGCGCGGGCGGCGCGGTCGAGGAGCCCTTGCCTTCGATCTGCACCTGGACGCTCGGGTACTGCTTGCGGAAGCCCTCGGCCCAGTTGCTCATCACGTTGTTGAGTGTGTCGGAGCCGACCGCGGAGAGGTTTCCCGCGATGCCGCTCATCTTCTGGTACGAGGCGATCTTCGCTTCGACCTGGAGGTCGGCTGCGGCGGCGATCTCTCCCCGGAACATCGCCGCGCACACCGCCACCCATGAGAGAACGAATGCCTGCCGTCCCCGTCGCATTCCAGCCTCGCTTTGCTGTGGGTTGGCGCAAGACTCGTGGCCGGCAGTGTCGCCGGAACGTCGCACCCGTGACGTTTCCGTGACGAATCGTCTTCCCGGAATCGCACGAGCGGCGTCACCGAAATGACACGCGGGATCGCCGCTTCGAAGCTATTCTGCCGCCAGCGATGACCGCGAAGTCCGAAGCCACGATCGAGGGGCTGCGCGAGCTGGTGCTGCGGATGGGGGCGCTGGCGGAGGCGATCTTCGCGAAGGCGCTGCGCGTGGTGCACGAGCGCGACGCCCGGCTGGCGCTCGAGGTGCAGCGCGACGACCTCGAGCTCGACAAGCTCGACATCGAAATCGACGACGCGGTGCTGCGCGCGCTGGCGCTGCAGTCTCCGGTCGCCGAGGACCTGCGCCAGGTGATCGCGATCAAGACCATGGGCACCGACCTGGAGCGGGTGGGCGACATCGCCCGCAACATCGCGAAGAGCGGCGCGCGCCTGGCCGAACGGCCGCGCACCGAGCTGCCGATGCGGCTCGAGCCGCTGGAGCGCGAGGCGCGCGGCCAGCTGGCCTCGGCGCTCGACTCCTTCCAGGACCTGAACGTGGTGACCGCTCAGGCCGTGCTCGACGGCGACGACCGGCTGGATCGCCTGCAGGACAACCTGGTGCGCGACCTGATCGAGCGCATCGAGCGAGACACCACGACGTCGGCCCAGGCGCTCGACGTGATCTTCATCGCCGAGAGCCTGGAGCGGATCGGCGACCATGCCACCAACGTGGCCGAAGAAGTGATTCTCGTGGCCGAGGCGCGCAACGTGAAGCACGCCGAGAAGCTGGCGAGATACGCGCGGGAGCGGTGAGATGAGTGCGCGCGTCCTGGTCGTCGACGACGAGCCGGATCTCCTGGAGCTGGTGCGAGTGAATCTGGCGACCGCGGGCTACGCGGTCGAGACGGCTGCGTCGGGCACCGATGCGCTGGCCGCGCTGCGCCGCGCACCGCCCGACGTGATGATCCTCGACCTGATGCTGCCCGACATCTCGGGCACCGAGCTGTGCGCGCGCGTGCGCGCGGACCAGCGACTCACCGGCCTGCCGATCATCATGCTGACCGCGAAGTCGGAGGAGATCGACCGCGTGGTGGGGCTCGAGATCGGCGCCGACGACTACGTGACCAAGCCCTTCAGCCCGCGCGAGCTGGCGCTGCGCGTGCGGGCGGTGCTGCGGCGCCGCGCGCCGTCGAGCGAGGAGGCGCGCGTCTTCGAGCACGGCGAGCTGCGCGTCGATCCGGACTCACACCGGGCCAGCGTCGGCGGGCGCGAGATCACGCTCACCGCCAAGGAGTTCCAGCTCTTGGTGGCGCTCATGGGCCGGCCGGGCCGGGTCATGACCCGGGAGCGCCTGCTCGACGAGGTCTGGGGCTCCGACATCACCGTGACCTCGCGCACGATCGACACCCACCTGAAGCGGCTGCGTGAAAAGCTGGGTGGGGCCGGAGATTTGATCGAGACCGTGCGCGGCGTCGGCTACCGTTTCGCGGAATAACCGCGAGCGGGGAGATGCCCAAGATCCAGGTACGGCTGGCGGCGGCCTTGGCCGGATTGGCCATCGTCATCTCGGTGCTGTTCGGAGCGCTGATCGAGCGCGGCTTGCGCGCGCGCGAGGCGGGGCGGGTCCAGGTGGCCCTGCGCTCGAGCGCGTATCTCGTCGCGGAGCTGACGCACGGCGCGCCGTTCGAGCGCTCCGCGTCGAGCGAGCTGACCGCCTTGGCGGTGCGCGCGGCGGCTGCGGCCGGCGCGCGCGTGACTCTGATCGCCGCCGACGGCACCGTGGTGGCCGACTCCGACCTGCGCCCGGACGAGCTCGCGAACACCGCGAATCACGCCACCCGACCCGAGGTGGCCTCGGCGCTGACCGGGGCGCTGGGCCTGGCCACGCGGCGCAGTGAGACGGTCGGCCGGCCGCTCCTGTATCTCGCGATCCCGCGCCCCGACGGCCTGCCCGGCGTGGTGCGGGTGGCCGCCAACCTGGACGCGATCGACGCCGCGGTCGCCGACGTTCGCCACACACTGCTGACCGGCGGGCTGGTGGCGCTGGCGCTCGCGCTGGTGCTGTCGTTCTTCCTGGCGCGCACGCTGGTGTGGCCGCTGCGCGCGATCCACGCCGCGCTCGTGCAGATCTCGGGCGGAGATCTGGGCGCGCGCGTGCGCTACCGCTCGGGCGACGAGCTGGGACAGGTCGCGCGCGCGATCGACCGCATGGCGGGCGACCTCGAGCAGTCCCACGGCGAGATCTCGGCCGAGCGCGACCGGCTCGAGACCGTGCTGCGGGTCATGGTCGAGGGCGTGCTCGTGGTCGATCACGAGCTGCGCATCGTGCTGGCCAACCCGCGCGTGCGCGAGCTGCTCGCCACGCGCGGTGAGCTCGAGGGCCGGCGCCCGCTCGAGGCGATCCGCAGTGCCGAGGTGCACGACGTGCTGTCCGAGGCGCTCGCCACTCACGGTCCGGTGCGGCGCGAGCTCGAGCTCGCGGCCGCGGACCGCCGCGTGCTGGGCGTGCAGGCCGCGAGCTTCTCGATCGCGGGCGCGAAGGGCGCGGTCGCCGTCTTCCACGACATGACCGAGGTGCGCCGGCTCGAGACCGTGCGCCGCGACTTCGTCGCCAACGCCTCGCACGAGATCAAGACGCCGCTCACCGCGATCCGCGGCTTCGCCGAGACGCTGCTCGGCGCCGAGCTCGAGCCGGCCGACCGCCGCAAGTATCTGCAGGTCATCCTGAGTCACTCCGAGCGGCTGTCGCGGCTGGTCGAGGACCTGCTCGAGCTGTCGCGGCTGGAGAGCGGGGCGACCAAGCTCGAGCCCCAGTCACTCGACGTCGCGGCGCTGGCCGCGCGGCTGTGCGAGGAGCTCGCGCCGCGCATCCGCGAGCGCGGCTTCGACGTGCGCGTGCACGGCGCCGGCAGCCCGCGCGCGTTCGCCGACCGCCGCGCGGTCGAGCAGATCCTACAGAACCTGCTCGACAACGCGCTGAAGTACGCCGATCCGGGCAAGCGCATCGACGTGCGAGTGACCGAGAATGACGGCGCGGTGCGCGTCGACGTCGCGGACCGCGGGCCCGGCATCCCCGAAGCCGACCGCGCCCGCATCTTCGAGCGCTTCTACCGCGTGGATCGCGGCCGCTCGCGCGAGCAGGGCGGCACCGGCCTGGGCCTGGCGATCGTGAAGCACCTGGTCCAGGCCAGCGGCGGCGAGATCTCGGTCGAGAGCACGCCCGGCGAAGGCTCGACCTTCAGCTTCACGCTGCCCATAGCGCACCCGGACTGAGTCAGCGCGCGGCTGAATACCAGTCCAGGACGCGCAGCGCGCGCAGGGTATTCCAGCGGCTGGGCGCTGCTTCGGCCTCGTCGAGGTCGACCGGCATGTTTCCGGGATACCGCGTCTCGAGCGGCCAGCGGCCGTGCGCGTCGCGCTTGGATTGCAAGAGCTCGATCGCGTCGGCCACGCGTTCGTCCGGTGTGACTCCAGCGCGGCGCAGATACTCGAGCCCGCGCAGCACGTCGTAGCGCCACCAGGTCGGGAAGGCGAAGCGCGCGAAGAAGTGTCCGCCCTTGCGAGCGCGCTCGATCCGCTCGCCGGTCGACTTGCGGTGGAAGAGCCGGCGCTCGAGCAGATACTCCTGGCCGCGCAGCCGCGCCGCCGTCACGCTGGAGTCACTTTCGCCCGCCTGCTCCCATTCGAGCAGCGCCTCGAGCACGCAGATCGTGGTGTCGAACGACGATCGGGTCGAGCCGTTCCGGGCCTCGCAGTTCCAGCCGCCGTCCGCGAGCTGCTCGCCGAGCAGTCGCTCGATCAGCCCGGCGACGTCCTGCCCGAAGTAGGCGCCGGCCGCCGCGACCTGCCCGTTGATGCAGGGCTCGAGCTCACCGGCGAAGAACGGGTTGTCGCGTGTCTCCCGCGGGCCACAGCCGCGCCAGGTCACTTGCGCGCGAACCTGCGAGAGCGCCTGGCGCGCCGGCTCACTGGCGGGATCGAGACCCAGCTCCCGCAGCAGCCAGAGCACGTGCATGGTGGAGTTCCAGCCGCGATTCCAGGCCGTGCCGCCCCAGCATCCGTCTCGCGCCTGAAGGGCGAGCAGTCGCGCACCCGAACCCTGGCTGGCCACCCGCTCACGCTCGGCCGCGACCTCGCTGAGCGGAGCAGCGCACAGGTCGCCCAGCACCTGCCAGCGGACCGAAGGATCCGAATCGAGCAGCCAGCGCCCGAGCGGACTCTGTGCATCGAGGGGTGCCATAGCGGCGGCATCTTACCGCACGGAGAGTTCTTCACCCGACCGTCACACTCTTGCCACAGTCCCTCACCGGCCCCCCCGTAGGATCGCCGCGAACCACTCACTCAAGGGGGACTTGGCATGCTCGGATTCAAGGGCGCCCTGTGCGCTCGCTTCATTGCTCTCGCATTCCTATGCGGCGGCTTGCTCCTCGCCCGCGTGGCGCGCGCCGATGACAGCTCGGCCGTGCAGGAGATCGTCGCGGTCCTGCGCGAGAAGGGGCTGATCGATCAAGCGACGGGCGACGAGATCCTCTCGAAGCAAGCCAAGAGCGACGCCATGCAGGCGACAAAGTCACAGGAGAGCCCCGCGGCCTCGAAGCAGAGCTTCAAATTGATTCCCGGCGGCTTCCTGGAGGCCGCCGCCATCTACCGCAGCGCGAACCAGAACGCCGACATGGGCAGCACGTTCGGAAACACGCCCCTGGACGGGACGGGCAACTCGCACCTGAGTGAGTTCCGCGGCTCCGCGCGCCAGTCTCGCCTGTCGCTGCTCGCGCAGGGAACCATCGACGAATCGATCCAGCTCACGGGTTACTACGAGATGGACTTTCTCGCGGACGCGCCCACCGGCAACGAGGTCGAGAGCAGCAGCTTCAGCCCGCGCAGCCGGCAGCTCTTCACCAGCGTCGACTTCGACAACGGCATCTCGTTCCTCGCCGGCCAGGCCTGGAGCCTGATGACCACCAGCCGGCAGGGACTCACACCGCGCCAGGAGTTCGTGCCCAGGACGATCGATGCCCAGTACAACGTCGGCTACAACTGGGCCCGGCAGTGGCAGCTGCGCTTGACCGACAAGCTGGCGGACGGGTTGTGGGGGGCGATCGGCGTCGAGAATCCCGAGACCACGCTGAACGTCGTGAACGCGCCCGCGAACGTGCTCGGGTTCAACAACAGCCCCAACGCGCAGTCACCGGGCTCGCAGTTCACGCTCAGCAACACGCCCGGCGCGAACGGCGTCTCGACCGATCTGGCGCCTGACCTGATCGGCAAGCTCGTCTGGGAGCCGGGCTTCGGTCACTACGAGCTGAAGGCGATCGGTCGATTCTTCCGCGACCGCTTCGCCGGCAAGAACGACTACGCCACGGGCGCGGGCTTCGGCGCGGCGGCCACCTTTCCGGTGACTCAGTCGCTCGATTTCACCGTCCAGACACTCGACGGCTGGGGCATCGGCCGCTACGCCTCGGGCCTCGGCTCCGACGTGACGCTCAAGCCCGACGGCTCGATCGTGCCGATCACCACGCTCACCTTCTTCGGCGGGCTCGAGGGTCA
>DATJZP010000043.1:0-195146 GCA_035498875.1 Myxococcota bacterium | reverse complement strand
GGCCATCATCACCGACTTCAAGCTGTTCGAGGGCGCGACCAGCTCGCGCGAAGACCAGGTCGAGGCGCTGCGCAAGAAGATCTCGCTCGACCCGCTGCCGCCTGCGATCGTCGATCCGCGCAAGCCCGCCGAGCTGAACTCATTCAAGATCTCGTTCCGGTGGAAGACCCCGAAGACCGCGGCCGAGGTCTGCAATCGCCTGGCACGTGACTTCATCTCTGCCAACCTGCGCGATCGCACCTCTCTCGCCGAAGCCACCACCGATTTCTACGAGCAGGAGCTGCAGAAGAAGCGCGCCGAGCTCGCCGACGTCGCGCGCCAGGTGAGTGACTACAAGGAGAACTACCAGGGCGAGCTGCCCGAGCAGCTGTCGATGAACCGCGAGCGACTCGAGCGCGACCGCATCGACCTGGCCACCACCGAATCCAAGGCCGAGGCGGCGCGCGACCAGGTGCGCATGCTGACGCAGCAGATCAACGAGTTCCGCTCCGGCGCCGCCAATGACTCGACCGATCCGTCGGTGCGCCGCGCCGCGCTCGAGATCGAGCTGAATCGCCTGCTCTCGAACGGCAAGACCGACAAGTATCCCGACGTCGTGCGCACGCGCGCCGAGATCGCGGCGCTCGACCAGATGATCAAGGACAAGGCCGAGCAGCCGCAGTCCGGGGCGCCCTCCTCGCGCGAAGAGATTGCGATGCGCGACAAGCTGCGCGACTACGAGGTCGAGACCAGCGTGCTCTCGGGCGAGACCGAGCGGCTGAAGGCGGACATCGCCGAGTACGAGCAGCGGATCGAGAACACGCCGCGGCGCGCCGCGGAGCTCGACCACCTGGAGGCGCAGTACAAGAACACCGCCGATGCGATCAAGACGCTGCAGGCCAAGCAGGTCGATGCCGAGCTCGGGCGCACCATGGAGACCACGAGCCGCGGCGAACGCTTCCGCGTGGTGGAGTCGGCCGAGCTGCCGACCGCCCCGATCAGCCCGAATCGCCCGGTCTGGTTCATCGCGGGCACGCTCATCGGCATGATGCTCGGCCTCGCGGGGCTGGTCGTGCGCGAGATGAGCGACCGCAGCTTCCACAGCGTGGTGGACCTGCAGAACTCGCTCGGGCTCCCGGTGCTGGCGGCGGTGCCGGTGCTCGGCGCCGGTCCGCCGGCTCCGCGCCGGCGGCTGTTCGGAGCGTCGCGTGTATAACGCGTTCTTCGGCTTCGACTCGGATCCGTTCCGCGTGAATCCGGATCCGCGTTTTCTCTACATGTCGGAGAGTCATGCCGAGGCGCTGGCCACGCTGGTCTACGCCGTCCAGGAGCGGAAGGGCTTCATCACGCTCACCGGCGAGGTCGGCACCGGCAAGACCACGATCCTGAACGCTCTGCTCCAGAAGCTCGGGCCGAGCGTGCAGAGCGCCTACATCTTCAACACCTCGCTCACCGTCGACGACCTGTTCACGGCACTGTTCGACGAGCTCGAGCTCGAGCCGGTCGTGCCGTTCCGCAAGACCGCGGCGCTGACGCTCTTGAATCACCACCTGATCGAGCGACTCACCAACGGCCAGCAGACGCTCTTGATCGTGGACGAGGCGCAGAATCTCTCGGAGGAGATGCTCGAGGAGATCCGGATGCTCTCGAACCTCGAGACGCCGACCTCGAAGCTCCTGCAGATCATGCTGGTGGGTCAGCCCGAGCTGGCCGAGAAGCTCTCGCGGCCGGCGCTGCGCCAGCTGCGCCAGCGCGTCGAGCTGCGCCATTCCATTCGCCCGCTGCGCCCCGAGGAGACCGCGAGCTACATCCGCGAGCGGCTGGTGGTGGCGGGTCACTCGAAGGGCGACGTGTTCGCGGGCGCGGCCGAGAAGGCCGTGCACCGCTTCGCGCGCGGCATCCCGCGCGTGATCAACGTGCTCTGCGACAACGCGCTGATCGCCGCGTTCGCGCGCGAGTCACGGCGCGTTAGCGCGCAGATGGTCGAGATCGCCGCACAAGACCTCGGGCTGTCTCTCAGCCCGGGTGAGCCGCACTTCGTTCGCGAGCGCGGCAGCGCCGAGCCCCCGGCTCGGACCGGTTGGTTGCGCCGCCTCTGGAGACGGGGCGGAGCGGCGTCACAGCCGGAGCTGTAGCCAGAGGAGGCTCGAAAAGGCCCATGGGAAAGATCCACGACGCGCTCCAGCGCGCGGAGGCGCTGCGGCAGCGCAGCGACGAGCCCGCGCGAGCCACCGACATCACGGCTGCCGACCTGGCGCCGCGCATCGAGGTGCCCGCGCGCGGCTGGCGCGACCGCTTCCGGCGCAACAAGGCCAAGACGCGCAAGAAGGCGGTGACGCCCGTCCCGGCTGGCAAGGTGCTCGTGAGCGACAGCGGCTCGCCGTACTCCGAGGAGTACCGCACGCTGCGCGCGCGCATCCACTCACTCCGCCGCACCCGCGAGCTGCGCAGCATCGTGCTCTCGTCGGCGCGCCCGAACGAGGGCAAGACCACCACCGCGGTGAATCTCGCGCTGTCGTTCGGTGCGGAGCGCGAGAACTCGGTCTGCCTGGTCGACGCCGACCTGCGCACGCCGCGCGTGCACCGCGCGTTCGCGGGCACGGGGGTCGTGGGCCTGGCCGAGGTGCTCGAGGGCGACGCGAAGCTGGAAGAGGCGCTGGTGCTGGTGCCAGACTCGCGCCTGATGGTGCTGCCGGTGAAGGCGATGCCGACCGCGCCGTCCGAGCTCTTGAGCTCGCGCGCGATGCGCGAGCTCGTGGCCGAGCTGCACACGCGCTTCCACACCGTGATCTTCGACGCGCCGCCGGTGCTGGGCCTGCCCGACACCGTGACGCTCGTCGACCTGTGTGACTCGGCGCTGTTCGTGGTGGGCGCGGGCCGCTCGCCGCGCGACGAGGTCGAGTCGGCGCTCGAGCGCCTCGACGCGAACAAGGTGATCGGCGTGGTGCTGAACCGCTGCGCCAAGCACGAAGTCGGCTATCTGGGCGCCTACGGCTACGGGAAGTCCTGACCACGAAGTCCTGACGCACGCGAGCTCGACGAGATGAAGGTTTTCGCGGCAATCCTGATCATCCCCTGGCTCTTCGCGATGGTTCTGACGCCGGCGACGATCGCGTTCGCGCACCGCTTCGACCTGCTGGACCGGCCGACCGCGCGCAAGGCTCACAAGAAGCCCGTGGCCATGCTGGGAGGCGTGGCGCTGTTCCTGGCGATGGTCCTCGGCGTCGCCGCGCTGGCGCCGTTCGTGCCGCCGCTGCGCCCGCTGCTGTTCGGCTACGGGTCGCTCGGCGCGCTGGCGCTCGGCTGCGGGCTGATGGTGGCGCTGGGTCTCTGGGACGACCTCTACGACCTCTCCGCGCTGCAGAAGGCGCTCGGCCAGATTGCGATCGCGGCGCTCACGTACTGGATGGGCTTCCAGGCCGGCGCCGTGGAGCTGCCGTTCGGCTTCGATCTCTCCGACGCCGCGCCGATCTCGTTCGCGGTCACCGTGATCTGGATCGTGGTCGTGGCGAACGCCTTCAACCTGATCGACGGCATGGACGGCCTGGCCTCGGGTGTCTCGTTGATCACCGCGCTGACCGTGTTCCTGCTGGCGAATCAGTACGGCGCGACCGTGCCCGTGATCGCGGCGCTCGCGCTGTCGGGCGCGCTGGCCGGCTTCCTGCGCTTCAACCTGCCGCCGGCGCGCATCTTCCTGGGCGACGCCGGCGCGCTCTCGATCGGCTATCTCACCGCGGTGCTCGCGCTGGCCTCGTATCAGAAGGCGCCCGCGGCCGTGGCCTTGATCGTGCCGCTGCTCGTGCTCGGGCTGCCGCTGCTCGACACCATCCTGGCGGTGGTGCGCCGCGGCCTCTCGCACGTCTCGCAGCACGGCACCCGGGGCCTGGGGGTGCGCGAGCTGCTCTCCGCGGTGACCCGCGCCGATCGCGGCCACCTGCACCATCTGTTGCTGCGCAATGGACTGTCGGTGACTCAGTCACTCCTGGTCCTGTATGCGATCTGCGTCGCGCTGGCGGCGATCGGCTTCGAGACGCGTGCGTTCGCGAGCGATCTGCGCTTCGGCATCTTCGGCGTGCTGGTCGCGGCCGGCTACGGCGCGCTGCGCCTGCTGGAGCGGCGCGCCTCGCGCATCGAGGCGGACGCCGCGCGTGCCGCGTTGGCCAGTGCCGAAGAGATCACGCCCGCCACCGAGCAGCGCGTAGCGGGCTGAGAGTCATGTTCGACGCGCTCGGCTACGCCTATCTCCCGTTCGCGTTCGTCGCGCTGGCGCTCATGTTCTGGCGCCCGATCGTGGCGCTCGTGTTCCTGGCCGCGATCTTCCCGCTCGACGAGGTGTCGCCGCGGCTCGGCGTGCCGGGCATCAACACCGAGACCATCCTGCTGCTCACCGCCTTCTTCGTGACCGTGCTGCGCTTCGGCCCCCGCTTCCCGCCGCTGCGCTACTCGGCGCCGGTGACCGCGTTCATCGTGGTCATGGGCATCGGCTTTGCGCTCTCGATTCCCTGGGCGCTGAAGATGACCGTGCTCGGCGGCCAGCCGGCGATCTGGGTCACGTTCAAGGAGTGGAAGAGCACCACGTTCAGCACGCTCTTCTTCTTCTCGACCTACTGGTGGTTCCAGCGCCCCGAGGATCGCCGCTACCTGCTCGAGGCGATCTCGGTCAGCGTCCTGATCTCGTGCGTGGTGGCGCTGCTCGACCTGTACGTCTTCCAGCTCACCGAGGGCGCGGGCTTCGGGCGCGCGACCGGCCTGCAGGGCGACCCGAATGGCACCGGCTGCGCGATCGGCTCGATGATGTTCGCGTCGCTCTATCTCGCGTTCTACGCCGGCAACGACCTGCCGCGGGTGCGCCGCATCTTCCACTTCGGCGTCTACCTGCTCGCGTTCGTGACCGTCGTGCTCAGCCAGTCGCGCGGCAACTACGTCGCGCTCGTCGCCGCGCACCTGCTGTTCTTCGGGCTGGTGAGCCGCACGCTGCTCCTGGCCAGCGTGGTGTCGTTGGCGCTGTTCTCGACGGTGGCGTTCCCGCTGCTGCCGTCGGTGATCCGCGAGCGCATCGAGATGACGGTCGGCACGGGCTCGGGCTACCGCGTCGCCGGCGCCGAGTATGTCGAGGGGTCGACCGCGCAGCGCCTGGTGTTCATCCGGACGGGCTACGACATGTTCCGCACCTCGCCGCTCTGGGGCCGCGGGTTGAACTTCTTCTTCTTCCGCACGCCCGAGTTCAGCGCGAAGTACGGAAGCCTGGACCAGAGAGACGCCCACAACCTGGTGATCAAGATGGGCGTCGAGATGGGGCTGATCGGCCTGGGCGCGCTGTTCTGGATGTGGCTCGCGGTGCTGTGGTGCGGCTGGCAGCTCTGGCGCTCGAACGCCGTGGACTACCGGCTGGGCGCGGTGGCGCTGGCCTCCGGGGTGCACGTGATCCTGGCGAGTCTCTCGACCAACTCGTTCCTCACGACGAGCTCGGTCTCGGCGAATTTCTGGATCGTGTTCGCGATGTCGGCGCGCGCCTACGTCTCGCGCGCGGCGGTCAGGGACTCGGCGCCGGCACTTTCGCCGGCCGCCGGCAGGTGGCGCAGGTTCTCCCAGAGGCCGAGCGCCGCCGCATCCCAGCTGTAGTGAGTGCGAATCAGCTCGGCGCCCGCGGCGCCGAGCGCGCGCCGGCGCGCGGGCTCGTTCAAGAGCGAGAGCGCCGCGCGCGCGATCTCTTCCGCGCCGTCCGCGACCAGCGCGTGAGTCCCCGGCTCGAGCCGGTCGAAGCCGTCACAGGTGACTCGGCTCGCGACCACGGCTTTGCGCATGGCGAGCGCGCCCTGCAGCTTGTTCTTCATGCCGGTGCCGAAGCGCAGCGGGCTCACGATCACGGTGGCGCGCGCGAGATAGGGGCGGACGTCGGGCACGAAGCCGGTCACGATCACGCGCCGGCCGTCCTGGAGCACGCGCAGCGCCTCGGGCGGATCGGGACCGACGACGATCGCGCGCGCGTCCGGCCGCGCGCGCCAGACCAGCGGCATGATGTCGCGCACCAGGTGCAGCGCGGCGTCGGCGTTGGGCGGGAAGGCCAGGCTGCCGAAGAACAACAGGTCGTAGGGCGCCTCGCTCTGGTCACTCACGCTCTCGGGCGCGAAGTAGGCGACGTCGGCGCCGTCGATCACGTTCGCGATCTCGACGTCCGGCAGGCGCTGGCGCACCGCCGCGATGTCGGCGCTCGAGTTCAGCACCGCGCGCCCGACGCGGCGCATGCCGAAGCGCTGGAAGCGGCGCAGCGCGGGCAGGTCGAGGCGCAGCTTCGTACGCTCCCACGGAGGGAGTGTCTCGTCCAGCGCCACGCGGCGCTCCGTGGCGAGCACGGGTGAGTCGACCAGGTCCCAGAGCGTGGAGCGCCACAGCTCGCGCGGCACGTGCTGCAGAGTGTCCCGCTCCCAGCAGTAGAACACGACCGGTCCGTGTGCGCGCACCAGCGCGCGCACCCGCGCGTGGGCGGCGCGGCGCACTGCGGGGTCGCGGAAGCGCAAGTCGAACTGCGGCAGCCCCGCCACCAGGGTTGCGAGCTTGGCCCAGGCCGAGGCGTCGTTGCGGCGGTAGAAGGCGGTGGTCGAAGCGAAGATCGGCCGCAGCGCGGGATGCTCGCGGAAGCGCTCCCACTCTTCGGGTGACTGGCCGACCACGCCGAGCAGGTGCACCGGCGTGCGCTCGGCGATCCGCTTCAACAGCTGGTAGGGACGCGGGGTGCCGGGCTCGGGCGGGATCGGAAAGACGCTCCCGACCACCGCGACCACGGCGGGACGGGGCTCGCTCTCGCCGGACAAAGCTAGGAGGCCGGCGCGCGGCCGTAGTCGTCTTCGATGCGGACCACGTCGTCGATCTCGGGGCTCGAGACCTCGCACAGCTCGCAGTCCGAGACCGCCTCGAAGCGGTGACGCCGGCCGGGCGCGATGCGGCGGCTCGCGCCGGGCGCCAGCTCGGTGACCTCGAGCTGGCCGGCGTCGTTCTCGAGCGTGAGCCGCAGGGTTCCGCGCAGCACGTAGATCGCTTCGTCCTTCTGGCGGTGGAGCTGCAGCGACAGCCGCTTGCCCGCGCGGATCGCCAGAATCTTGCCCAGGTAGCGGGGAGTCTCGGCCCAGATCTCCTCGTGTCCCCAGGGTTTTTCGACTCGCCGCGACATCGCTGCGCAGCGTATCAAATTTACTTCGTTCGCCTAACGGCTCACTGCGCGCGCCTCCGGCGCTTGCCCGCCTCGCTCAGGGCGGCCTTCGCTCGGCTCACTCTCATGCAAACTTGCGGGTCTCTTGCCGGTGAGTAGCCAAACACCCCTTTGTGGCGGGCGTCTACACACCCGCGCAGTTGGCGCGAAAGTGAGCCGGCCCCGCAAGGGAACCGGAGCGCGGGTAGGGTGCCCGCGCGATCAACCGGAGCGCGGGTAGGGTGCCCGCGCGATCAACGGTACGGAGTAGAATTGGCACGCTTGTAGCAAGGTCCGACGCCGGATCCGCCTCCGCCAAACCGGCCCCTTGCGAGCCCCCCATGAAGCCAGTGCAGAGAGTATTGATCGTCGATGACGACGCGAGCGCGCGCGACTGGCTCGCGGCGTTCATGCGTTCGCGCGGCCTCGTGCCCGTGACCGTCGGCTCCGGCGAGGAGGCCGTCGAGGAGCTGCGCCGCGCGGCGCCCGACGTGGTGACTCTCGATCTCGTGCTTCCCGGCATGGACGGAATCGCGACGCTGCGCGCGCTGAAGGCCGCGAACGCGCGCGTGCCGGTGATCGTCCTGTCGGGCGTCGGCACGACTCAGGCGATCGTCGAGGCGCTGCGCTTCGGCGCGGCCGACTTCCTGCGCAAGCCGTTCGAGGTCGAGGAGCTCGAGATCGCCCTCGACAAAGTGCTGGCGCGCGCCGCGCTCGAGGCCGAGAGCGGCCCGCGCGTGCGCTTCTCCGACGGAGCGTTCGGTGCCGCGCCCGCGCCGCTGTTCGCGGGTGAGAGCCCCAAGATGCGCGCGGTCGACGACATGATCGACCACGTCGCGGACACCGACATCACCGTGCTGATCCGCGGTGAGAGCGGCACCGGCAAGGAGCTGGTCGCGCGCACGCTGTGGTCGCGCTCGAACCGGGCGCGCAAGCCGTTCGTGAAGGTGAACTGCGCCGCGCTGCCGCACGAGCTGCTCGAGAGCGAGCTCTTCGGCTACGAGAAGGGCGCGTTCACCGGCGCGCACAAGCGCAAGCTCGGCAAGTTCGAGATCGCGAACGGCGGCACGATCTTCCTGGACGAGATCTCCGAGATGCACCCGAGCCTGCAAGCCAAGCTCTTGCAGGTGCTGCAGGACGGTCAGTTCTCGCGGCTCGGCGGCGCGGGCGACGTGGCCGTCGACGCGCGCGTGGTCGCCGCGACCAACCGCCAGCTCGAGGCGGCGGTGCGCGAGGGCAGCTTCCGCGAGGATCTCTTCTATCGCCTGAACGTGGTCACGATCCAGCTCCCGCCATTGCGCGAGCGCCGTGACGAGATCCCGTTGCTCACCGATCACTTTCTCGACCGCTACGCGCGCGAGTACGGCAAGGATCCGAAGCCGCTGGCCGACGAGGTGCGCGCCGCGTTCATGGCGCACGACTGGCCGGGCAACATCCGCGAGCTCGAAAACCTGGTGAAGCGGATCGTGGTGTTGGGCGACGCCGGGCCCGTGGTTCACGAGCTGCGCGCGCGCCGGCCCGCCCCGGTCGCGCCCTGTGCGCCCGCGCCGAGCACCTCTTCCGGCGAGCTCGATCGCTATCTCGCTGGTGAAAGCCCGCGGGTGAGTCTGAAGCGGGTCGCCCGCGAGGCCGCACAGGTCGCCGAAGCGCGTCTCATCGCCCGAGTCCTGCAGCGCACGCGGTGGAATCGCAAAGAGGCCGCCGCAATTCTGCAGATCAGCTACAAGGCCTTGCTGTACAAGATGAGGGACGCGGGCCTCTCGGACGCTCCGTAGCCCAGCCACCCCGACCAGGAGACGAACGATGCCCCCTCGACCTTCCCCCGCGACCCTCCTTCTGCGCGCGCTCGCCGTGCTCGCGCTCGCGGGGTGCGGGCAGACGCTGCGCCAGCAGCCCACCGCCGAGCAGCTCGAGCAGAGCGCCGCCGCCGCGCAGGCCGACTACATCATCGGGGCACAGGACGTGCTTGCGATCAACGTCTGGAAAGAAGAGCCGCTCTCGCTGAGCCAGGTCGAAGTGAGACTCGACGGCAAGATCTCGGTGCCCTTGATCGACGACATCCAGGCTGCGGGACTCACGACCGGCCAGCTCAAGGACGCGATCACCGAGAAGCTCAAGGATTACGTGACCGCGCCGCAGGTGACCGTGATCGTGGTCAAGGTCGGCTCGAAGAACGTGTTCGTGCTGGGCGAAGTGAATCGCCAGGGCGCGATCCCGCTGCAGCCCGAGATGCGCGTGCTCGACGCGATCGCGATCTCGGGCGGCTTCAGCGCGTTCGCAGGCAAGAGCCGCGTGAAGATCATCCGTGGTCACGGCTCACAGCCCGCCGAGTTCATGTTCGATTACAACGCTTTCGTCGACGGCGAGAACGTCGCGCAGAACATCCTGCTGTTGCCCGGAGACCAGATCATTGTTCCCGAAGAACGCCCGTTCTGGCGCTAGCCTCGCGCTCGCGGCGCTCTCGCTGTGTCTCGCGCCGGCGCTCGCCCGCGCGGGCGAGAAGGCGGAGATTCGTCCCTCGATCATCGTCGAGCAGGACTACGACGACAACATCTTCAACGTCCCCAACGGCGATCCCAACCACAAGGGCAGCCCGATCACGATCATCCGGCCGACGCTCAACCTGGAGAGCAACGGCACGCTCGGCCGCTACTACCTCGACGGCTGGCTCTCGAGTCACACGTTCTGGGACGAGAGCGAGCTGTCGGGCGTCGACCGCGGCATCGGCGGCGGGCTCGACCGCACGATCTTCCCGCGCCTGAGCATCTTCGGCGACGGCAGCTACCAGAGACTCGCCGCGCACGCCGAGATCCGCGCGCCGAACGAGACCAACTTCATCACGCCCGCTCCCGGCACCGGCAGCGAGCCGGTGATCATCCCGGGCGAGCTGATCGAAGGCAGCATCCCGAACGTCGACCTGGCGCAGGGTGAGCTCGGCGCCCGCTACCTCCTGACTCCGCTCGACAAGCTCACGCTCTCGGGCGGGCCGTATCTCATCGATTACCTCGGCAGCCAGGCCGGCCGCACCGATCTGCGCGACCGAAGCGGCTGGTTCACGCGGCTGGGGCTGGCGCACAGCCTGACCTATCTCGACACGATCTCGTTCGAGCTGGGCGCGAGCTCGACCGACACCGACGACGCGATCTTCCGCAACGTCCCCGTGAACGACCCGTTCGACCCGCACCTGGTGCCGGTGAACACGGGCAAGGACCAGAGCGACCTGCAGAGCTTCACGATCGGCTGGGACCGCAACTGGAACGAGCTGTGGGTCACCCACTTCGAGATCGGCGTACGCCGCCTGGACAGCACCACCAAGAACGCGCAGCGCGAGGTGAGTCGCGTCGGCCCCGCCAGCATCCCCGGCAGCGGCGACTCTCTGGGCGTGGCGCAGTTCACCGACTTCGTCCCCACCGACTTCGAGTCGGTCGGCCCGGGCATCATCGGCTCGCTCACGATCCGCCGCGCGCTGCCGCGCGGCCGCGCCGAGCTCAGCTACCAGCGCGAGACCCGCACCACCTCGAGTCTGTTCAGCTCGGACGTGAACGTCGACAGCCTGGCGCTGGCGTACATCCACAACCTCGCCGCGCACGCCACGCTGGGAATCACGGCCACCTACGAGCACTACAAGACCGTGAACGACAACCCCCAGATCACGGGCGCCGAGTACGTGCAGAACTCGTTCAACCCGATCACCGGCCCCTCCTTCACCTGCCCCACCGGAAGCCTGGTGCTGATCGGCTCGGGCGCGAACAAGGGGGGACAGTGTCAGATCGGAAACAGCTCGCGCTTCCAGAGCGACGCCCTCTACGGCGAGGCGCGCATCGACTGGCAGTTGCGCAAGCGCTTGTCCACCTTCGTGACCTTCCGCTACACGCAACGGACGGGGGATGTCCAACTCTTCGGGCCCGCCTACAACAAGTTCAACGTCGGCGTCGGCTTCAGTTGGGACTTCAGCATGGCCTACTAGCCGGGTCCTGGTGACCGGCGGCGCCGGCGCGATCGGCTCGGTGCTGGTCGACGCGCTGCTCGAACAGGGCGCCCAGGTCGCCGTTCTGGACTCGTTCCACGAGTTCTACCCGCGCGCACGCAAGGAGCGGAATCTGGACCGCGCGCGGCGCGCGCCCGGCTTCGCGGGCGTGCTCGAGGGCGACGTCCGCGACGACGACTTCGTGTCGAAGGGGATCGCGCGCTTCGCGCCCACGGCGCTGGTCCACCTGGCCGCGCGCGCCGGCGTGCGCCCGAGCGTCGACGACCCAGTCAGCTACGCCGACGTGAACCTGCGCGGCACGCAGATCGTGCTGAACGCCGCCGCGCGCAGCGGAGTCGAACGCTTCGTGTTCGCGTCGTCCTCGAGTGTCTACGGCGAGCGTCCGCGGGGCGAGTTCACCGAGGACCTCGCCGCCGATCGCCCGCTCTCGCCCTACGGCGCCACCAAGCGCGGCGGCGAGCTGTTGTGCCACGCGGCGCAGGCGACCACCGGCATGGCGGTGACCTGCCTGCGCTTCTTCAACGCCTACGGCCCGCGCATGCGCCCGGACCTCGCCATACACAAATTTGCGACGCTCATGCTGGCGGACCAGCCGCTGCCGATCTTCGGCGACGGCACGATCGAGCGCGACTTCACCTACGTGGGCGACACGGTCGATGGCATCGTGCGCGCGCTCGAGCGCGCGCGCGGCTTCCACACCTACAACCTGGGGCGCGGCCAGCCGGTCACGGTGAACGAGATCGTGTCTTCGCTCGAGCGCGTGCTCGGGCGCCGCGCGCGCCGCGAGCTGCTCCCGCCGCAGCCCGGGGACCTGCCGCGCACCTGGGCGTCGGTGGCGCTGGCCCGCGCCGAGCTGGGCTACGCTCCCAAGGTCGATCTCGACGACGGCATCGGGCGCTTCGTGGCTTGGCTGCGCGAAGACGGCGAGTGTGTCGCAGAGTGACTTCCGGACGGGCTCGTAGCCGCTTGCGAATCCTGCCGCGGCGCCTGCCCGCGCTGGTGTCGTACACGGCGCTGGTGCTGTTCCTGTCGGCCCTGCCGGGCCGCCGGGTGGCGCGCTGGGGACTGACTCCCTACCAGCTCGACTTGCTGCACATTCCGCTGTTCGCGGGCTTGGCAGTGGTCACGATCTGGGCGATCGTCGGTCCGCGCAGGCAGCGGGCGTGGGGGGTGTTCCTGGGAATCACGCTGTTTGCCGCGGCCGATGAAATTCTGCAGCTCTGGGTACCGGGCCGGGTCGCCTCGTTCGCGGACTTCGCGCGCGACGCGCTCGGCGCGGGCATCGGAATCGCGTTCAGCGAAGGGCTCCGGCCCGTCGCGCTGGCGCTGCGCAAGGAGTCAGGACGGTGAACATCGCGGTGATCGGAACGGGCTACGTGGGTCTGGTGACCGGCGCGTGCTTCGCAGAGTTCGGCATCCACGTGACCTGCGTCGACAAGGACGCGGCCAAGATCGCGCGCCTCGAGGCGGGTGAGATTCCGATCTTCGAGCCGGGCCTCGAGGAGATCGTGCGCCGCAACGTGCACGCGGGTCTCTTGCACTTCACCACCGACGCCAAGCGCGCCGTCGAGCACTCACTGGTGATCTTCATCGCCGTGCCCACGCCGCCCAGCGCCGACGGCAGCACCGATCTCTCGTACGTCGACGAGGTGGCGAACACGATCGGCGAGCACCTCGACGGCTACAAGGTGGTGGTCACCAAGAGCACCGTGCCGGTGAAGACCGCGGAGCGCGTGCGCCGCACGATCGCCGAGGCCGCCGCGCGCGCCGGGCGCGAGGGCGTGCGCTGCTCGGTCGCCTCGAACCCCGAGTTCCTGCGCGAGGGCAGCGCGGTCGAGGATTTCATGCGCCCCGACCGCGTGGTGATCGGCGCCGAGGATCCCGAGGCGGTCGCGATCCTGAAGGACTTGTACAAGCCGCTGAACCTGATCGAGGTGCCGTTCGTGTTCACGAACGTCGCCACCGCCGAGCTGATCAAGTACGCGAGCAACGCCTTCCTGGCCACCAAGATCAGCTTCATCAACGAAGTGTCTGCACTGTGCGAGGCGGTCGGCGCCGACGTGCACGACGTGTCTCGCGCGATGGGCCTCGACGGCCGCATCGGCCGCAAGTTCCTGCACCCGGGGCCGGGCTACGGCGGCTCGTGCTTCCCCAAGGACACGCTGTCGCTGGTCCAGTTCAGCCGCGAGTTCGGCGTCGAGCAACGCATCGTGTCGGCCACGGTCGCGGCCAACAAGGCCCAGCAGGAGCGCATGATCGAGAAGGTCGAGCGCATGCTCGGCGGCGTCTCGGGCAAGACGCTGGGCGTGCTCGGTCTCTCGTTCAAGCCCAACACCGACGACGTGCGCGAGTCACCGGCGATCTGGGTGAGTCAGGAGCTGGCGCGGCGCGGCGCCCACCTGCGCTGCTTCGACCCGCAGGCGATGGAGAACGCGGCGCGCGAGCTCGAAGGCGCGATCTTCTGCGAGGATCCCTACGACACCGCCAAGGGCTGCGACGCGCTGCTGTTCCTCACCGAGTGGAACCAGTTCCGCAAGCTCGATCTCGGGCTGTTGAAGGAGCGCTTGCGCCAGCCCGTGATCGTGGACATGCGCAACATCTGCGAGCCGGCGGAGATGAAGCGGCTCGGCTTTCGCTACACCGGAGTGGGCCGATAGCGCCGCGCGCGCCGCTCTTGCCGGTGGTGCTGGCGGGCGGCGCGGGGACGCGCTTCTGGCCGGCCAGTCGCCGCGCGGTTCCCAAGCCGTTCGTGCCGCTGGTCGGCCGCCGTACACTGATCGGCGACACGCTCGAGCGGCTGCGCCTGCTCGCGCCCGCGCCGCGCACGACCGTGGTCTCGGCCGAGGCGCTCGGCGCCGCCACGCGCCGCGCGTTGCGCGCGTACCCGGGCACGCGGCTCCTGCTCGAGCCGGTCGCGCGCAACACAGCGGCGGCGATCGCCTGGGCCGCGGCCGAGGCGCTGGGCCGCGGTGACTCAGGCGTGATCGGAGTGTTTCCCGCCGATCACTACATTCCCGACGCGCGCGCCTTCGCGCGCGCCGTGCGCGTGGGCGCTGCGGCGGCCGCGGACGGCGAGCGAGTGGTGCTGTTGGGCATCGAGCCCGCGCGCCCGGACACCGGCTACGGCTACCTGCGACTCACTCGCGGGGCGCGCGGCGCGGTCGTGCCCGTGGCGCGTTTCGTCGAGAAGCCCGACGCCGCGCGCGCGCGCCGCTTCGTCGCCGACGGCGGCTACCTGTGGAACGCGGGCATGGTGCTGGCCCGGCCCGAGCGGATCCTGGCCGAGACGAAGCGGCTCTCGCCCGAGGTCTGGGACGCCCTCGGCCCGACGCTGGAGCGGATCGCCGGCGGCGCGCGTGTCGCGCGCGCGGCGCTGGCCCGGGCCTACCGCGCGGTGCGGCCGCTCTCGTTCGACTACGCCGTGCTGGAGCGCAGCCGGCGCGTCTTCGCCTTGCGCGGTCGTTTCGCCTGGAGTGACCTCGGCAGCTGGGACGCGCTCGGGACGCACCTGCCCGTCTTGGAAGGCAATCAGGTGCATGCAGCGGCGCCACCCGTCCTCCTGGACGCGCAACACAATGTCGTGTGGAGCTCGACCGATAAGACGGTCGCGCTACTGGGCGTGAGGGATCTGCTTGTGATCCAGACCACCGATGCACTGCTGGTCTGTGCTAACCATCGGGCGCAAGACGTTCGAAAGGTCGTGGACGAGCTCGCTCGCCGCGGACGCGACGATCTCCTGTGAGCGCTAGAGATCTCGCAGAGGGTGTACTGCGATGAAAGACCGCAACGAAGCTCTGCGCGCGATCCCCTTGTTTCGCGATCTGGGCGAAAAGGATCTCGCCGACATCGCGGGACTGCTGATCGACCGCAAGTTCCCGCGCGACGCCGTCATCTACGAGGACGGCTCGATCGGCGATTACATGTACATCATCCAGGAAGGCCAGGTGAAGGTCACCAAGATGTCCGAGGACGGCCGCGAGAAGATCCTCGAGATCCTCGGGCCGGGTGACTTCCACGGCGAGATGGCGCTGCTCGACCGCGCGCCGCGCTCGGCCTCGGTGAAGACCACCACCCCGTGCCTTTTGCTCGCGCTGTCGCGCCAGGACTTCCTGGGCCTGTTGAAGCAGAACCACGAAGTCACGCTCGAGCTGATCCGCGTGCTGGCGCGCCGGCTGCGCGAGACCGACGAGCAGATCAAGGGGCTCCTGTTCGAGCGCGTCGAGGGCCGCACGCGCCGCCTGCTCGCGCGCCTGGCCAAGGAGCCGGTGGCCGAGCGCGAAGACCGCATGGCGACCGCGCCCATCACCCACCAGCAGCTCGCCGACCTGGTCGGGACCAGCCGCGAGACCATCACCCGGGTGGTGAAAGAGCTGAAAGACGAGGGCTGGCTCGAGCAAGAGGGCAAGCGCTACCTGGTGCCCTCCGCGGACGCGACGTCCGAGTAGGCTTCGCCCCGGCCGCTTCTCCCGTCTAAATCACGGCTCTCGGGCTATCATGCTCGAGATTCGGGCGAAAGCCCTTTGAGGGGAGAATCCTGTGAGAACCCGGGCTGCCGCCGTCGTTGGTTTCGTCGCGCTGCTGATCGTGATCAGCGGCTGCCAGTCTCGCGAGGCCCGCATCGCGGAGCGCCGCAAGGCGTCGCAGGAGTACTTCGACAAGAAAGAGTGGGCCGACGCCAAGATCGCGCTCCTCAACCTGTTGAAGCTCGCCCCGAACGACGGCGACGCGCACTACCAGATGGCCGAGACCCTGTGGAACCTGCAGGAGTACGGCGACTCGCTCTGGCAGTACAAGGAGGCGTCGCGCCTCCAGCCGGAGAACGCGGCCTGGAAGCTGAAGCTCGCGCAGATCGAATTCGTGGCGCGCGACTACGACGGCTCGCTCGAGAACGTGACCGCGCTGCTCGAGAAAGACCCGAAGAACATCGACGCGCTGCTCCTGCGCGGCGGCCTGAAATCGGTGAAGGGCGACCTGGACGGGCTGCTCGAGGACGTGGATGCCGCGCTCGCGATCAACCCGCAGCACGAGGCCGCGCTGGCGCTGCGCGCGCAGGCGCTCGGCCGCAAGGGCGACGTCGCCGGCGCCGAGGACTCGTTGCGCAAGCTCGTCGAGGCCAAGCCTTCGGCCGCGAATCACACGAGCCTGGCGCGCTTCCTCGCGATCACCGGCAAGAACGACGAGGCGTTGAAGGAGCTCGAGACCGCGATCTCGGTCGCGGAGACCCCCGCGGAGCGCACCTCGGTGCGGCTGTTCCTGACCAACTTCTACATGAATCAGAACCAGAACGACAAAGCCGAGCAGGTGCTCTTGCAGGCGCGCGACGACTCACCCACCGACTCGAACGTGCTGCTCACGCTGGCGCGCTTCTACTACGCGTCGGGCAAGGCCGAGAAGGCCGAGCAGATGCTCGAGGAGGGCGTGAAGGCGAAGCCCAAGGACGTCGACCCGCTGCTGGTCCTGGCCGACTACCACCGCCGCACCGGCGCCATGGACAAGGCGCTCTCCGACATCGACCGCGCGATCGCGATCGATCCCAAGAGTGAGTCCGCGCGGCTGCGCAAGGCCGAGCTGATGGTCGATCAGAAGGGCGAGTCCGCCAAGCCCTCGCCCGAGGCCTGGGCGATCGTGCGCGACGTGCTGAAGCAGAACCCGAAGAGCGTGCTCGGCCTGTTCACCGAGGGGAAGTTCTATCTGCTCGACCAGAAGTACCAGGACGCCGCGACCAGCTTGCGGCGCGTGATCGACGAGCAGCCGAACGCCTCGGCGCACGTGCTGCTCGGCACCGCCTATCTGGCGCAGCACTCGAACGAGCTCGCGCGCAGCGAGTTCCAGCAGGCGCTGCAGCTCGACGCGCAGAACCTGCCCGCGCGCAGCCAGCTCGCGGCGCTGTATCTCGACACCAACGAGAACGAAGGTGCGGCGCGGGAGGCGAAGGCGGCGCTCGACGCGAATCCCGACGATCTGCGCGTGGGCCTGATCTACGTCGAGGCGCTGGTGCGACTGAAGCGCAACTTCGAGGCGCGCGAGGCGCTGCACAAGATCAAGTACACCGACGACACGCCGCCCGAGATCCGGATCAAGATCGCGCAGCTCTACCGGCGCACGGGCGAGGCCAAGCAGGCGGGGCCGATCCTCGACAAGCTCCACAAGGACGACCCGACCAACTCGGCGGTGATGGCCGAGATCGCGCAGGCCGACATCGACGACCGCAAGCCCGAAGAGGCGATGACCAAGGTCGACAAGTGGATCTCCGAGCAGCCCGACAACGCCGCGCTCTACGAGATGCGCGCAAAGATCCGGCTCGGCAGCCCGGACCAGAAGGCCGACAGCTTCGACAAGGCCGAAGCCGACCTGAACACGGCGATGGAGAAGGACCCGAAACGCGTCGAGACACTGATGACGCTGGGCAAGCTCTACCGCGAGTCATGGCGCAAGCAGGGCGGCGAGAAACGGCTCGACCAGGCGATCGCCACCTTCGACAAGGCCCACACGCTGCAGCCCGACAACCCGAACATCTCGCTCGAGCTCGCGCAGCTGTGTGAGTCCGCGGGCCGCACTGAGCAGGCCAAGCAGTACTACGAGGCGGTGCTCCGGGTCGACCAGGACCAGGCGGCCGCCAAGAACAATCTGGCCTGGCTCCTGGCCAACAGCGACAACCCGAGCCCCGCCGACCTCGACCGCGCGCTGCAGCTCGCGCAGGACGCCAAGAACGCGCTGCCCAACGAGCCCAGCGTCGCCGACACGCTCGGCTGGATCATGTACAAGAAGGGCATCCCCGCCGCCGCGATCGCGCTGTTCCGCGAGGCGATCGAGAAGTACCCCGAAGGGCACCCGCTGCGCGGCACCGTCCGCTATCACCTGGCGAAGGCCTATGACCGCAACGGCGAGCGTGACCGCGCTGTCTCCGAGCTGAAGCGCGCGCTCGACGAGGTGTCGCAGTTCAACGAGCGTGCCGACGCCGAGAAGTTCCTGAAGGAGCTGCAGACGGGCTGAGCGCGGTAAAGGCGCCTCGGCCGCGTGCCGATGCGCGGCGCAGAAGGGGGAATCCATGTCCTCGCTGCGCCCCATCATGCTCGCCGTCGGACTGCTCATCCTGCCCACGCTCTGCTACGCGCAAGAGCAGGGCGAAGGTGTGACTCCGGACGGTCGGAAGGGACAGATCTACAAGGTCCAGAAGGGCGATACGCTCTGGGCCATCTCGCAGAAGTATCTCGGCACGCCCTGGATCTGGCCGTCGGTCTGGAAAGAGAACGAGGCCAAGGTCGCCAACCCCCACTGGATCTACCCGGGAGACCTGATCTGGATCTCCTCGGGCTCGATGCGCAAGCTGACTCCGGAAGAGGCGGCGCGGCTGGCTGCGGCCGGCGGCCAGGCGGCACCCGCCGAGCCGGCGCCCGCGGAGGCGCCGGCGGCGCCCGAGGCGCGCCAGGTCCCGCAGGAGACCGCGGAGCCCGACCCGTTCGCGTCGCTCGATTCGGCGGACGTGGCGGGCGAGGTCAAGGTCGAGGTCCCGACACTTCAGGGTGTCAGCTTCGTGACTGCCGACGAGATGAAGGCCGCTGGCGCCGTCATGGGCAATCACGACGAGAACATCTGGATGTCCCAGGGCCAGCGCACGATCCTGTCGGTCGGCGAAGGCCAGGGTCACGTGGGCGACGCCTTCACGGTATTCCGCGTGCGCCACGAGCTGCGCCACCCGGCGACCGGCGAGAGGCTCGGCTACTTCGTGCAGGTGCTGGGCAAGGCCGAGATCACGCAGCTCTATCCCGAGACGAGCTGGGCGCGCATCATCACCTCGTGGGCGGAGATCCAGCCCGGTGACCGCGTGCTGCCGTTCGTGGAGGAGCCGCAGGCGATCACCGAGGTGCGCAGCGGCAACACCGTGCACGGCACGATCGTCGCGTTCCAGCCCTATCGCCAGCGCACCGGCGCCGGTGACTTCGTGATCCTGGACGCAGGCACCAAGCAGGGCATGGTCCCCGGCCGGCGCCTGGTCGTGTTCCGACCCTCGAGAGAGGTGCGCGATCCGTTGACGAAGGAGCTGTTGATGGTTCCGGACGACGTGATCGGCGACCTGTTCGTGGTGAAGTCGGGCGAGGGCACGTCACTCGCGCTGGTGACCAAGTCCGAGCGCGACCTGCACGTCGGCGACAGCTTCCGGAACTCGCGCTAGAGGACCGACTCAGCGCGTCTTGCGGCTCTCTTCCTCGGCGTGGCGTTGGATGAACGCCTGCGCCGCGGCCATGGCGTCGCCCATGAACTTGGGCGCGCCGTCGCCGGCGAACGCGAGCGACGCTTCGCGCGCGCGGTTCGTGCCGACGGCCAGGCGCGGAGTCACGTAGCGTGCGAACAGCTCGTAGGACTTCTTCGTGGTCTCGAAGTCCGCCCAGTTGTGCGCGAGCTGCAGGAACGCGCCGAAGCCGCCGGTCTTCTTCTCGAGTCTCTCGAGCAGCGCGACCGCGTCGTCGGGCGTGCCGATCACGGCGCGGCCCGACTCGACCAGGCCGTCGACCAGGTCACCGCTCGGCGCGGGGTTGCCGAAGCCGGCCGGGCTGATCCGGTTGAAGTAGGCCGCCCACTTCTCGATCCCGAACTGCACGTTCTTGCGCGCCTGCTCGCGGGTTGCGGCGATGTGCACGGGCGCGACCAGCCGCAGGTCGGCGCGGTCCATCTGCGCGCCGCGTTCGGCCGCGAAGTCACATGCCACCTTCCAGTTGATGCCCAGCGCGTCGAAGCCGTCGGGCTGGGTCGAGGCCACGCACAGCATGCCCAGCCCGTAGCGCCCGGCCGCGCGGCCGCCCGAGGGCGTGACCGTGCTCGCCACCGCCACGTGCGGGCGCGGGCGCGTGAACGGGCGCAGCTGGCAGCGCGCGTCGCGCAGCTCGAACCACTCGGTCTTGGCGGTGACCGTCTCGCCCGCGAGCAGCCGCAGGATCACCTCGAGTGACTCGACCATGCGATCGCGCTGCTTCGCGACCGGGATGCCGAGCATGTGCGCGTCGGAAGGCAGGAGTCCCGGGCCCACGCCGAACATGGCGCGCCCGCGGGTCATGTGGTCGAGCTGGATCATCCGGTCCGCCACCATCAGCGGGTTGTGGTACGGCAGCGAGATCACGCCGGTGCCCAGCTTGATGCGCTGCGTGCGCTCGGCTGCGGCGGCGATGAAGAGCTCGGGCGAGGCGATGATCTCGTAGCCCGCCGAGTGGTGCTCGCCGATCCAGGCCTCGTCGTAGCCTACGCGGTCGAGAAACTCGACCAGCTCCAGGTCGCGCCGCAGCGCGAGTGTCGGGTCCTCGTCGACGGGGTGGAACGGGGCCAGGAAGATGCCATTGCGCAGCGGTTGGTCCGGCATGGCCGCAAGTGTATCTGAGATCGGGTACCCTCCGCCCCGATGACCTCTCGGGCGTGGCTGTTCGTGCCGGGCGACAGCGAGCGCAAGCTCGCCAAGGCCGAGGCGATCGGGTCGGACGTCTTGATCCTCGACCTCGAGGACGCGGTCGCGGCCGAGCGCCGGTCCGCGGCGCGCGGCTTGGTGCGCGAGTATCTCGCGGCGCGGCCGGCGAACACCGGCGCGCGGCGCTCGGAGCTCTGGGTGCGCATCAATCCGCTGTCGTCGCCCGACGCGCTGCTCGACCTCGCGGGGGTCATGCCGGGGGGGCCGGACGGCATCGTCGTGCCCAAGACCGAATCGGGCGCACAGGTGGCCGTGCTCGCTCACTATCTCGACGCGCTCGAGGCGCGCGAGGGCATCCGCGCCGGGCGCACGCGCGTCGTGCCGGTCGCCACGGAGACCGCGGCCGCGGTGTTCCAGCTCGGCAGCTACACGGGAGTCACTCCGCGGCTGGCCGGGCTCACCTGGGGCGCCGAGGACCTGCCGGCGGCGCTGGGCGCCAGCACCAACCGCGGCCCCGACGGCGAGCTCGCCTTCGTGTATCAGCTCGCGCGCGCGCTGTGTCTCGCGGGCGCGGTCGCCGCGGGCGTGCAGCCGGTCGACACCGTGTATCCAGACTTCCGTGACTCGGCCGGCCTCGAGAAGACCTGCGCGCGCGCGCGCATGGACGGATTCACGGGCAAGATCGCGATCCACCCCGACCAGGTCGCCGTGATCCAGAAGTCATTCAGCCCCAGCGAGGCCGAGCTCGCGCACGCGCGGCGAGTGGTCGCCGCCTTCCGCGCCAATCCGGGCGTAGGCACGGTCGGCCTCGACGGCCAGATGCTCGACATGCCCCACCTGAAGCAGGCCGAGCGCGTGCTGGCGCAAGCGGGGGAGCAGTAGGCCGGCGCGCGCAGTGAGCCGCAGGCGAACGCGGTCGATCGGACTAGGCGGCGCTCTCCGCTAGAGTCACCTCGGTCGCGAACAGCGCGCCTTCGGTGGGCGTACCCGGGCTGAGCCGACACACGGCGGTGTCGACCACGCCCGCGGCCAGCACGTCGGCCAGCACCGCGCGCAGCGCCGCCAGGTCGGGCTCGGCGCCGCGGATCTCGAGCCGCGCCACGGGCCAGCGCAGGCTCTTCTTGGCGCTGGTCTTGGCGCCGCGGATCCGCGTCGAGATCTCGCACGCCGCGAGATAGGCGGCATCCGAGCGGGCGCGTGCCGCGGCTTCGAACTCCGCTGCGACGGGCCAGGGGCTGGCGTGGATCGAGCGCGTGCCGTAGCGCCACGACCAGATCTCTTCGGTCACGAACGGCATCGCCGGCGCGAGCAGGCGCAGGAAGGTGCGCAGGCCGAGGTCCAGTGTGGCGAGCGCGGAGCGCCGCTCGGCCGAGGGCGCGTCGGCGTAGGCGCGCACCTTCACGATCTCGAGATAGTTGTCGCAGAAGTCCCAGAACGCCTCTTCCGAGGCCTGCAGCGCCGCGGCGTACTCGAACGCGTCGAACGACTCCGTGGCACGGGTGACCACGTCGCGCAAGCGCTTCGCGAAGGCGGTGTCGAGCGGGTGGGTGATCATGCTCTCCGAGAGTGACTCGCCGGCGCGCTCGAGCTGCTGGACCACGAACCGGCCCGCGTTCACGAGCTTGGTCGCGAGGCGCCGCCCGAGCTTCATCACCTGCTCGTCGAAGGTGGTGTCCACGCCGAGCCGCGCGCGCGCCGCCCAGTAGCGCACGCCGTCGGCCGAGTGCTGGTCGAGCAGGTGCGCGGGCGTGGTCACGTTGCCCTTGGACTTCGACATCTTCTTGCGATCGGGATCGAGGATCCAGCCGCTGATCACCGCGTGCTTCCAGGGCACCTCGCGCTCGTGCAGCCACGCCTTCACCACGGTGTAGAACAGCCAGGTGCGGATGATCTCGTGCGCCTGCGGGCGCATGTCCATCGGGAAGAGCTTCCTGTGGCGCGCCGGGTCGAGCGTCCAGTGACTCATGATCTGCGGCGTCATCGACGAGGTGGCCCAGGTGTCCATCACGTCGGGGTCGCCCGCGAAGCCGCCCGGCTGCCCGCGCTGTGACTCGCTGAAGCCCGGCGGCGGCGAAAGGCGCGGGTCGACCGGCAGTGTCTCGGGCGCGGCGAAGATCGGGTGCTCGTAGTCGGCCTCGCGCTCCGCCGACAGCCGGTACCAGACCGGGAACGGCACGCCCGAGAAGCGCTGGCGGCTGATGCACCAGTCCTGATTCAGCCCCTGCACCCAGTTCTCGTAGCGCGCGCGCATGTGCGGTGGGTGCCAGGCGATCTTCTGGCCCTGCGCCGACAGCGCCTCGCGGTGCACGAGCAGTCGCACGAACCACTGGCGCGTGGGCAGGAACTCGAGCGGGCGCGAGCCGCGCTCGTAGAACTTCACCGCGTGCGTGAGCGGGCGCGGCTCGCCGGCGAGCACGCCGTCGGCGCGCAACAGCTCGACGATGCGCGCGCGCGCCTGCTTCACGGTCTTGCCCTCGAGCTCGCTCCAGGCCGCGTTCGCGCGCGCGGGGTCCTCGCTCGCGAACGGCGACTCACCATAGACGAGCTTGCGCATGCGCCCCTCGGGACCGATCAGCTGGCGCAGCGGCAGGCCCTGCGAACGCCAGAACTCCACGTCGGCCTGGTCGCCGAAGGTGCACACCATCAAGATGCCGGTGCCCTTCTCGGGGTCGGCGTGGGCGCTCGGCAGGATCGGCACCGGCGCGCGGAACAGTGGAGTCACTGCGGTCTTGCCGAACAGCTTCTGGTAGCGCGCGTCGTCGGGGTGGGCGACCACCGCCACGCACGCGCCCAGCAGCTCGGGGCGCGTGGTCGCGATCGTGAGCTCGCCGCCGCCCGCCACCGCGAAGCGCAGGTCGTGGAAGGCGCCGGGCTGCTCGCGATCTTCGACCTCGGCCTGTGCGACCGCGGTCTGGTCGTCCACGTCCCACATCGTGGGCGCGTATCTCGAGTAGGCCTCGCCCTTTGCGACCAGGTCGAGGAACGAGAGCTGCGCGATCCGCTGCGGCTGCTCGGCGATCGTGCGGTAGAGCTGCGACCAGTCGTAGGAGAGGCCGAGCCGGCGCCAGAGCGCCTCGAACACCGCCTCGTCCTCGGTCATCACGAGCTTGCAGGCCTCGATGAAGTTCTTGGGCGACACGTCCTCGAGCGGCGCGTCGGCCGGCTTGTCGCGGCGCGGCTTCCAGCTCGGGTCGTAGGCGAGCTTCGTGTTCGGGCGGATCCCGAGCACGTTCTGCACGCGCCGCTCGGTCGGCAGGCCGTTGTCGTCCCAGCCGATCGGAAACGCGAGGTTCTTGCCGCGCATGCGCTGGTATCTCGCGATCAAGTCGGCGTGCACGTAGCTGAACACGTGTCCGATGTGGAGTGACCCGGAGACCGTGGGCGGCGGCGTGTCGATCACGAAGCTGTCTTCGCGGCTGCGCGTCGGATCCCAGCGGTAGACGCCGTCGCGCGCCCAGCGCGCGGCCCAGCGGCTCTCCGCCTCGGTCGAGTCATAGCTCTGTGGAATCTCGGACATCGCTTCCGCTCCAGTCGCTACCAGGCACCCCAGTGGCCGCTCGCGCGCACGTACAGCGCCAGCGCCGCGTTCGTGACCGCGTGGGCCGAAATGCATGATACGAGGTCGCCGCGGGCGATCCAGAGACCGCACATGAGGAGCCCGTACCCGAACGCGGCCGGCCACTGGCCGGGCTCGTGACCCGCCGCGAACAGCGCGCTCGAAGCGCAGAGCGCGAGCGGCGCCCAGGCGCCGGACGGCACTTCGGAAAGGCTCCGGCGCTCGAGCGCCTCGGAGAACGCGTCCGCGCTTCCGGCCGCCCGCGCGAACGCGAGCAGGACCCCGGTGCCCAGCGCCCAGCCCCGGAACAGGAGCTCTTCCACCAGCGGCGGCAGCACGGTCGAGCCGAGCGCGCGCGCGGCCCAGGCGGAGTCGCCCCAGGCCAGGTCGGGCTTCTGCGCGACCGCGGCACAAACCAGCACCCAGGCCGGAGTGGCCAGCAGGCCGACGCCTGCCCCGACGACGGCGGACGCGGCGGCCGAGCGGGGCCCGCGCAGCGGCAGGTAGCGGCGCCGGAAGAAGACCAGCGCGCCGCCCACCACGACGGCGCGCGCCGCGTACACGAGCTCGGCATGAGTCCGCAGGTCCACGAAGCTGCCGATCGCGACATAGAGCAGGTAGGGGAGCGCATAGGGCCAGAGGAGTGAGAGCGGTGAGCCGGGCGCAGCAGGCATGGCGGGCTACTCTAGCCGCCGCCACCCCGCGCGGTCCCGCGGAGCTTTCGTGGACGACGAAGTCGCAGCCCGCGCCGCACTCTGTGCCGTGGCCAGTCTCTCGCGCGCCCAGGCGCGCCGGCTGATCGAGACCCTGGGCTCGGCGCGCGCGGCGCTCGGCGCGAGCCCGGGGCAGCTCGGCGCCGTGCTGGGGGCGCGCCCGCGCGGCGAGTCACTCGCGCGCGCGCTCGATCCCGACCGGGCGCGGCGCACGCTCGCGCGCGCCGTGGACGCCGGGATGCGCGTGCTCGCGCCCGACGCGGCCGAGTTTCCGGCCGCGCTGCGCGAGATTCCCGACCCGCCGCTGCTGCTCTGGGTGCGCGGCGCGCTGCCCCGAGGTCCGACGTTGGCGATGGTCGGGTCGCGCCGGCCGTCGGCACGCGCCGCCGCCTGCGCGCGCGCGTTCGCGAGCGAGCTGGCGCGGTCCGGCGTCGCGATCGTCTCGGGCCTCGCCTACGGCATCGACGCGGCGTCGCACGAGGGCGCGCTCGCCGGCCAGGGCGCCACCGTGGCCGTGCTCGCCTCGGGTCTCGAGCACGTGACTCCGCCGGGCCAGCGCGGCCTGGCGGAGCGGATCCTCGCGGGCGGCGGCGCCTGGCTCTCCGAGCGCTGGCCCGACGCCGACGCGGCGGCCCGCCACTTCCCCGAGCGCAACCGGCTGATCAGCGGCCTGGCGCGAGTCACGCTGGTGGTCGAGGCGCGCGAGAAGAGCGGCTCGCTGTGGAGCGCGCGCCACGCGCTCGAGCAGGGCCGCGACGTCGCGATCGTGCCCGGCCCGATCGACACCGATCAGTGTCGCGGCTCGAACGGGCTCCTGCGCGACGGCGCGCTGCCGATCCTCGACGCCGACGACCTGCGCGCGGCCGTGCTGGGCCCGCTGGCGCGGAAGCCCGCAGCGGCCGCCGCCGAGCCCGCCGTCTCACCTGCCGCGCGCGCTTTGCTCGCGCACCTTGCCGAAGGCGCCTGCGACCTGGACCAGCTCTGCCGCTCGCTGGGCCGCAGCCCGCGCGAGCTGGCGCCGGTGCTGCTCGAGCTCGAGCTCGACGGCCGGATCTCGCGCGAAGGCACACGAGTGGCGGTCGCGCGACCTTCGGAGCGTGCGGAGCGTGGGTAGGGTGCCCATGCGATCAGCGGGGACGGTGCCTACGCGACCATAGGACAGCGCGAGCTATTCTTCGCGGCCCATGACGGCGCGCGTACAGGTGATTGGCGGCGGTCTCGCCGGCTGCGAGGCGGCCTGGCAGCTCGCGCGGCGGGGCGTGCCGGTCACGCTGTTCGAGATGCGTCCCGAGCGGCGCTCGCCCGCGCACACCAGCGACGACCTGGCCGAGCTCGTGTGCTCGAACAGCCTGCGCTCCGACGCGCCCGAGAACGCGATCGGGCTGCTGCACGAGGAGCTGCGCCGCGCGGGGTCGCTGGTGCTCTCCGCCGCCGACGCGAACCGGGTGCCCGCGGGCTCGGCGCTGGCCGTCGACCGCAGCGCGTTCGCGCGCGAGATCGCGGCGCGCATCGAGTCCGAGCCTGCGATCACGCTCGTGCGGCGCGAGGTCAGTGAGCTCCCGTCGGGGCTCGCGATCCTGGCCACCGGGCCGCTCACCTCCGACGCGCTCGCCGCCGAGATCCGCGCGCTCTGCGGCGACTCGCTCTACTTCTACGACTCGATCGCGCCGGTCGTGTACGCCGACAGCCTCGACCACGACCGGCTGTTCCGCGCCTCGCGCTGGCGCAGTCCCGAGGAAGGCCTCGGCGACTATCTCAACTCGCCGCTCTCGCGCGACGCCTACTACCGGTTCGTCTCCGAGCTCGTGACTGCCGAGAAGGTGCCGCTGCACGCGTTCGAGAAGCCGGTCTACTTCGAGGCCTGTCTGCCGATCGAAGTGATGGCCGAGCGCGGGCCCGAGACGCTCGCGTTCGGGCCGATGAAGCCGGTGGGGCTCGCCGACCCGCGCGGCGGGCCCGCGGCCTACGCCGTGGTGCAGCTGCGCCAGGAAGACAAAGCGGGCGCGCTCTACAACCTGGTGGGCTTCCAGACCAAGCTCCGGATCGGCGAGCAGAAGCGGATCTTCCGCACGCTGCCGGGGCTCGAACAGGCGGTGTTCGCGCGCTTCGGCTCGGTGCACCGCAACACCTTCATCCGCGCGCCCGAGCTGCTCGACGAGACACTCGCGCACCGCGCGCGGCCGGGCCTGCACTTCGCGGGGCAGATGGCCGGCGTCGAGGGCTACGTGGAGTCGGCCGCGCTCGGGCTCCTGGCGGGGATCTTCGTCGCGGCCAAGGCGAGCGGCGCGACCCCGCTGCAGCCACCCGCCACGACCGCGCTGGGGGCGCTCTTGGGTCATCTGCGGCACGCCGACCCGAGACACTTCCAGCCCATGAACGTCAGCTTCGGGCTGTTCCCGGCGCTCGAGGGCAAGGCCGGGCGCGCCGGCCGGCGCGAGCGCCACGCGCGGCTCGCGGCGCGGGCGCGTGAAGACCTCTCGCCCTGGCTGGCCGCGACGCGCGCATGACCGCGAGTGACTCGCGCGCGCTCGGCGCCTTCGAGCGACACCTGGCCGCGGAGCGCGCGCTCTCGCCGCACACGCTGCGCGCGTATCTCGGCGAGGCGCAGAAGCTGGCCGCGAGCCCGTGGTGCGCGCGCGCCGGCGGGCTCGACCGGATCGACGCGCTCGCGCTGCGCGCGTATCTCGCCGAGTTCCACCGCACGCACAAGGCGTCGACCCGGAACCGGCGGCTCGCGGCGCTGCGCGCGTTCTTCCGCTTTCGCGTGAAGACCGGCGCGCGCGCAAAGGACCCGAGCGAAGGCCTGCCGGGCCCCAAGCGCGAGCGGCGGCTGCCGTCTCCGCTCTCGGCCGAGGACTGCGAGAAGCTGGTCGAGAGCGACGACCCCGAGCGCGCGCCCACGCTCGCGCTGCGCGACCGGGCTCTGTTCGAGATCCTCTACGGCACGGGCCTGCGTGTGGGCGAGCTCGCCAGCCTGCGCGTGCGTGACTGGGACCGCGACCGGCGCGAGCTGCGGGTCGCGGGCAAGGGCAACAAGGAGCGGATCGTGCCGGTGCCGGGCGCCGCGCGCGCGGCGCTCGAGGCCTGGCTCGAGACTCGGCCGGCCGCGGGGCTCCTGGCCAGGGCGCTGTTCACGAACGCGCGCGGCGGCGCGCTCGGCGAGCGCGGGGTGCGCGTGATCCTGCGCCGGCGCCTGGCCGTGGCCGGCATCGCGCGGCACGCCAGCCCACACACGCTGCGGCACTCGTTCGCCACGCACCTGCTCGACGCCGACGTCGACCTGCGCGCGATCCAGGAGCTGCTCGGCCACGAGCGCCTGTCGACCACGCAGCGCTATACCCATGTCTCGGCGGAGCGTCTGGCGCGCGTGTACCGGTCTGCGCATCCGCGCGCGAAGGGAGACTCCGAGTGACTGCCCCCGAATTCCACGGCACGACCGTGATCGCCGTGAAGCGTGGGAAGAGCGTGGTGATCGCCGGCGACGGCCAGGTGACTCTCGGCAACACCGTGATGAAGCGGACCGCCAAGAAGATCCAGAGACTGCGCGGCGGCAAGGTTCTGGCCGGCTTCGCGGGCTCGACCGCCGACGCGTTCGCGCTGGCCGAGCGCTTCGAGGCCAAGCTCGAGGAGCGCGGCGGGATCCTGCGCCGCGCGGCCGTGGAGCTGGCCAAGGACTGGCGCACCGATCGCTCGCTGCGCCGGCTGGAAGCGCTGTTGATCGTGGCCGACAAAGAGGACCTGCTCGTGATCTCGGGCAACGGCGACGTGATCGAGCCCGACGCGGGTGTGGCCGCGATCGGCTCGGGCGGCTCGTACGCGCTGGCCGCGGCGCGCGCGCTGCTCGACGCCACCGAGCTCGGCGCGCGCGAGATCGCGGAGCGCAGTCTGCGCATCGCCGCCGAGATCTGTCTCTACACCAACGACCAGATCACGCTCGAGGAGCTCGCACTTTGAGAAGCTTCACCCCCCGCGAGGTCGTCTCCGAGCTCGACCGCTACATCGTCGGCCAGCACGCGGCCAAGCGCGCGGTGGCGATCGCGCTGCGCAACCGCTGGCGCCGCCAGAACGTGACGGGCGACTTGCGAGACGAGATCCACCCCAAGAACATCCTGATGATCGGCCCGACGGGAGTCGGCAAGACCGAGATCGCGCGCCGGCTCGCGAAGCTGGCGGCGGCGCCCTTCGCCAAGGTCGAGGCCTCGAAGTTCACCGAGGTCGGCTACGTGGGCCGTGACGTCGAGTCGATCGTGCGCGACCTGATGGAGATCGGGATCAAGCTGGTGCGCGAAGAGGAGCTCGCGAAGGTGCGCGCCTCGGCGGAGCGGATCGCCGAGGAGAGACTGCTCGACGCGCTCTACCCGCGGGGCCCCGGAATCACGAGCTCGGAAGACCCGACGCGCGAGCGCATGCGCGAGAAGCTGCGCGCCGGCGAGCTCGAGGAGCGCGAGGTCGAGCTCGAGATGCCCGAGCGCAGCTCGCCCACGCTCGAGATCTTCTCGCCGCAGGGCATCGAGGAGATGGGTGTCTCGCTGAAGGACCTGATGGGCAACCTGATGCCCAAGCGCACGCGTGCGCGGCGCGTCCGGGTGGCGGCGGCGCGCGAGTTCCTGCGCGAGGAGGAGGCGTCGCGGCTGATCGACCAGGATGCCGTGCGCGAGCGCGCGCTGCAGCGCGTGGAGCAGAGCGGGATCGTGTTCATCGACGAGATCGACAAGATCGCGCGCCGCGAGACACACGGCGTGGACGTGTCGCGCGAGGGCGTGCAGCGCGACTTACTGCCGATCGTCGAGGGCACGAGCGTGCAGACCAAGCACGGCACGGTGCGCACCGACCACATCCTGTTCATCGCGGCCGGCGCCTTCCATGTGTCTCGGCCGTCGGACCTGATCCCCGAGCTGCAGGGCCGCTTCCCGATCCGGGTCGAGCTGGAAGACCTGGACGAGGCGGCATTTGTGCGGATCCTCGAGGAGCCGCACAATGCGCTCGTGAAGCAGTATCAGGCGCTGCTCGCGACCGAGAACGTGCGGCTCGAGTTCAAGCCGGACGCGATCCGCGAGATCGCGCGCATCGCCGCGGAAGTGAATCGCTCGACCGAGAACATCGGCGCGCGCCGCCTGCACACCGTGCTCGAGAGACTGCTCGACGACACCCTGTTCGAGGCGCCCGACCGCGGCGGCTCGAGCGAGGTGTTCGACGCGGCGCGCGTGCGCGACAGACTCTCCGACATCGCCGGCGACCGCGAGTTGTCGCGGTTCATCCTGTAGCCATGAGCGCCGTGGAAGAGCTGATCCGCAAGGCCAACGTGCTGACCGAGGCGCTGCCCTACATCCGCGCCTTCTTCGACAAGACGGTGGTGATCAAGTACGGCGGCGCGGCGATGGAGAACGACGCGCTCAAGGCCTCGTTCGCCAAGGACGTGACCCTGCTCCGCTTCATCGGGCTGCGCCCGGTGATCGTGCACGGCGGCGGGCCGCAGATCGGCGAGCTGCTGGGCCGGCTGGGCAAGAAGACCGAGTTCGTCGACGGGGTGCGCGTCACCGACCAAGAGACCATGGAAGTGGTCGAGATGGTGCTCGGCGGCCAGATCAACGGCGAGATCGTGTCGCTGATCGGCGAGTCCGGCGGCCAGGCGATCGGACTCACCGGCAAGGACGCCGGCGGCTTCCTGCGAGTCACCCGGCTCCTGGGCGCGGGCGGCCGCGACCTGGGCCGGGTGGGCGCCCCCGACCGCGTCGACGTGTCGCTGATCCGCACGCTCACCAAGGACGGTTTCATTCCGGTGATCGCGCCGATCGGCGTCGACGCCGAGGGCAACACGCACAACGTGAACGCGGACACCGCCGCGGGCGCGATCGCAGAGGCGCTCGCGGCCGAGAAGCTGATTCTCCTGACCGACGTCGAGGGCGTGCTCGACGACGGCAAGAAGCTGATCCACCAGATGACCGAGGGCGAGGTCCGGCGCGCGATCCACTCGGGCACGGTCAAGGGCGGAATGATTCCCAAGCTCGAGTGCGCGGTGCACGCGATGGAGCGCGGAGTCACCGCCGCGCACATCATCGACGGGCGCCTGCCGCACGCGCTCCTGCTCGAGATCTTCACCGACGTCGGCGTGGGGACGAAGCTTGTCCGCGCGAAGGTCTGAAGCGGCGTTGCCCAAGGACTTCCTGTCGCTGGCCGATTGGCCGCGCGAGGCGGTCGAGCGCATGCTGGCGCGCGCGAGCGAGCTGAAGGACCTGCGCGAGCGGCGCGTGCCCGTACGCTCGCTCGAGGGCACCTCGATCCTGTTGTATTTCGCGAAGCCGAGCCTGCGCACGTTCGTGACCTTCGAGGTCGGCGTGGCCGAGCTCGGCGGCTTCCCGGTGTATCTGCCGCCCGGCCAGGTGCAAATCGGCGAGCGCGAGCCGCCCGAGGACGTGGCGCGCAACCTGTCGCGCTGGTGTCACGCGATCGTGGCGCGCACCTTCGGCCACGACGTGGTCGAGACACTCGCCGCGCATGCCAGCGTGCCGGTGATCAACGCGCTCACCGACCGGCTGCACCCCTGCCAGGCCATGGCGGATGCGCTCACGATCCAGGAGCACGGCGACCTGCAGCGCGACCAGCTCACCTACGTGGGCGACGGCAACAACATGTGTCACTCGCTGATCAACCTGGCGGCGTGCCTGGGCATGTCGCTGGTGGTGTGCACGCCGGCCGGCTTCGCCCCGGACCCGGAGCTGGTGCGGGCGGCGCTGGCGCGCGCGTCCGAGAGTGGTGGCCAGATCCGCTTCGTGGCCGACCCGCGCGAGGCGGTGAAGGGCGCGGCCTTCATCTATACCGATGTGTGGGCCAGCATGGGACAGGAGAGCGAGGCCGAGTCACGCCGGCGCATCTTCCGCCCGTACCAGGTCAACGCCGAGCTGTGCGCGCTCGCGCCCGAAGCGCGCATCCTGCACTGCCTGCCCGCGCACCGCGGTGAGGAGATCAGCGCCGAGGTGGTCGAGTCCGAGCGCTCGCTCGTGTTCGATCAGGCTGAAAATCGCCTGCACGCGCAGAAGGCGATTCTCGAACTCCTGGTCGCGCCCTAGCGCGACACACGAGTCACTGGCGCCCAGGCGCGCCAGCCTCGCCCTCAATTTTCCCCCGAGCCACCCCGATAGCTTGTGAGGCGAATTGCGCGTTCGCGTGGAGGTGGAATGAGCTCGGGCACCGACGGCGAAGCGGCCTCGAACGAGGCGGCCAAAGCGGGCGCTCGCGTCGACTTACCCGACGCGTTCCAGCGCGAGATCCGCGAGTTCGCCAAGGCACTGCCGGGCCTGGACTACTATCAGGTGCTCGGTGTCTCGCGTCAGGCCGACCCGGCCGAGATCCGCGACGCCTTCTTCGAGCGCTCGAAGAGCTACCACCCTGACCGCTACTTCAAGAAGGAGCTCGGACCGTACGGCGAGATCCTGCACGAGGTGTACAAACGCATCGTGGCCGCCCACGACGTGCTGCGTGACTCGAAGCTGCGCGGCGCGTACGACCGCTCACTCACGCCGGTGGAGCGCGAGCAGCGGGCGCCGTTCTTGCCGCCGCCCACTCCGGCGCTGTCGCGCGCGCCCACCTCGGGCCGCGGCGCCTCGCTGCGCAGCCGGCTGGGCCTGCAGTCACCCGGGCTGATGCTGGTGTCGCTGCAGCGACAGCTCGAGCAGAGCCGCGCGCGCGCCACCAAGCAGTTCGAAGCCGCCATGCTGCAGAAGAAGAACGGCGACTGGGCGCGCGCAGCGCAGCTGGTCGAGCTCGCGTTGGCCTTCGATCCACGCGAGAAGCGCTACCACGACGAGCTGGCGGAGATCCTGCCGCGCGCCAACAGCGAGCGCGCCGCCGAGGTGCGGCGCAAGGCCGAGATCCTGTTGCACGGCGACCGCGCGGGCGCCGCCGAGCTGCTCGAAGAGGCTGCCCAGCTCTCGCCGACCGACGCCGAGCTCGCGCACAAGCTGGCCGAGCTGTGCGCCGGGCTCGAGGGCGGGGCCGAGAAGGCCGCGCTCTACATCGAGCGCGCGGTCTCGCTCGACGAAGACAACCTCCGCTACCGCAAGAGCGCCGGCGAGATCTATCGCAAGGCCGGTGACTCGAGCAAGGCGCGCAAGCACCTGCAGCGCGCGTGGGAGCTCGACCCGATGGACAAGGAAATCCGCCAGGCGCTGCACACCCTGCCCGCAGCTGACGCCGCAAAGGGAACGCCATGAGCCGAGTGATTGGTATCGATCTGGGCACCACGAACTCCTGCGTCGCCATTCTCGAAGATGGCCAGCCGGTCGTGATTCCCAACACCGGGGGCTACAAGACCACGCCGTCGATCTTCGCGGTGACCGAGGAGGGCAAGCGCCTGGTCGGTCACCTGGCGAAGCGACAGGCGGTCACCAACGCGAAGAACACGGTCTACGCCGCGAAGCGGCTGATCGGCCGCAGCTTCGACTCACCCGACGTGACCAAGTTCAAGGAGCTCCTGCCCTACGAGCTGGTGCAGGGGCCCAACAACGACGTGCGCGTGCGCGTGGCCGGCCGCGTCTACACCATCCCCGAGATCTCGGGCATCGTACTGCGCGAGATGAAGCGCGTGGCCGAGGAGTATCTCGGCGACACGGTGCAGCAGGCGGTCATCACCGTGCCCGCCTACTTCAACGACGCGCAGCGCCAGACCACGCGCGACGCGGGCCGGATCGCCGGCCTCGAGCTGCTGCGCATCATCAACGAGCCCACCGCCGCGGCGCTCGCCAACGGCTTCGGCCGCGACAAGACCGAGAACATCGCGGTCTACGACCTGGGCGGCGGCACCTTCGACATCTCGATCCTGCAGATGGGCAAGGGCGTGATCGAGGTGCTGGCGACCTCGGGAGACACCCAACTCGGCGGCGAGGACTTCGACCGGCGCATCGTCGAGTATCTGCTGGCCACGTTCCAGGAGAAGGAGAACGTGCAGCTGCGCGGCGACACGATGGCGCTGCAGCGGCTGAAGGACGCCGCGGAGAAGGCCAAGTGCGATCTCTCGCAGCTCGGCTCGACCGAGATCAACCTGCCGTTCATCGCCGCGGACGCGGAGGAGAACGCGCTGCACATGAGCGTGCTGCTCACGCGCGAGAAGCTCGAGGAGCTGGTCGGCGACCTGGTCGAGCGCACCCAGCCGATCGTGCAGCGCGCGCTCGACGACGCGAAGGTCACCGTGAAGCAGATCGACCAGGTGCTGCTGGTCGGCGGCCAGACGCGCATGCCGCTGGTGCAGAAGACGGTCGCGGCCTTCTTCGGCAAGACGCCGCACAAGGGCGTGAACCCCGACGAGGTCGTGGCCGTGGGCGCGGCGATCCAGGCGGCGATGCTTTCGGAGGAGAAGGAAGGCCCGCTGCTCGTCGACGTGACTCCGCTGTCGCTGGGCATCGCGACCTTCGGCGGTCACTTCGCCAAGCTGATCGAGCGCAACACCACGGTGCCGACCTCGCGCCAGGAGATCTTCACCACCACGCGCGACAACCAGACCGCGGTCAAGATCCGCGTGCTGCAAGGTGAGTCGGACCGCGCCGACGACAACGATCTGCTCGGCGAATTCGTGCTGGCCGGCATCCCGCCCGGACCCAAGGGCCAGCCCGAGATCGAGGTCACGTTCGACATCGACGCGAACGGCATCGTGTCGGTCTCGGCTCGCGACCTCGCGACCGGTCGCGCCCAGTCCATCCAGGTCAACCCGCGGGGCACGCTCACTCCGGAGGAGATCGAGAGACTCGCCGGCGCGTACCAGCAGGGCGACGAGGTGGCCGTCAGAGGCTGATCCGCCGTGGACGACGCCAGGCACGCTGAAGTCACTCGACTCCTCAAACGGGGGCTCAACCACTACGGGTTGGGCGACCTGGAGTCGGCGATCGCCTGCTGGGAGCAGGCGCGCGCGCTCGACCCCGAGAATCAGGCGGTCCACGACTATCTCGAGACCGCCTACGAGGAGCAGGGCGGCAGCCGCAAGAAGGCCGGGCCCAAGGGCGTGAAGCCCAGTGCTGCGGCGGCAGCCAAGCCGGCCCCGGCCAAGCCCGCGCCGCCCCGGCCCGCGCCCAAGGCTGCGCCGGCGCGCAGCCCACAGAAGCCGGTCACCGACGAGGACGACACGCCCAAGAGCGGGCCGGTGGTCGAGTTCGAGGCCGACGACGACCCGGACACCCAGATCCAGTCCGCGCTCGCCGCCTACAAGGACGGGCGCTACGAGGAGGCCTGGAGCGCGCTGCGCCAGCTCGCCAAGGACCAGCCCAACCGGTTGGACGTACAGGGCTATCTGCAGCTGGTGCGCACCGAGCGCGCGCAGACCTGGGCCAAGGAGATCGGCGACCAAGGCCGCGTGCTGCGGCTCAAGGTCACCACCGCGCAGATCATGAAGCTGCGCCTCCAGCCGGATGAAGGCTTCATGCTCTCGCAGATCGACGGCCGCATGTCGATCGCGGACCTGATCTCGCTCTCGACCGCCGACCGCGTCCGGACCCTCGAGATCATCGCGAAGCTCATCCGCGAAGGAATCGTGGAGTAGATGGGCCCCGGCGCGGCGAAGCCGCGCCACCCATACTCCGCTCGGCCAGGCCTCCTGCGCGCTCCGCTTGCGCGAGCTCTTTCTCGTCGTGGAGCGCCCGCTATGATGCGGGCCCATGGCAACCCCCAAAGAGATCAAGCGGATCGTTCTCGCGTACTCCGGCGGCCTCGATACGTCGGTGATTCTGCGCTGGCTGATCGAGACCTACTCGGCCGAAGTCATCTGCTACGTCGGCAACGTGGGGCAGGGCGAGGACCTCGACGCCGTGCACAAGAAGGCGCTGGCGACGGGCGCCAAAGACTGCGTGATCTCGGACCTGCGCGAGGAGTTCGTGCGCGACTTCGTCTTCCCGGCGATCAGCGCGAACGCGGTGTACGAGGGGAGTTACTTGCTCGGCACGTCGCTGGCGCGGCCGGTGCTCGCCAAGGAGCAGGTACGGGTCGCGCGCCAGTTCGGCGCGGACGCGCTGGCGCACGGCTGCACGGGTAAGGGCAACGACCAGATGCGCTTCGAGCTCGCCTTCCACGCGCTCGCGCCCGATCTCGCGATCATCGCGCCCTGGCGCACCTGGGACATGGGCGGGCGCACCGAGCTCATGGCCTACGCGCGCAAGCACGACATCCCGGTCGATGCCACGCTGCGCAAGCCGTACTCACTCGACCGCAACATCTACCACATCAGCTACGAGGGCGGGATTCTCGAGAACCCGTGGCTCGCGCCGGACGAGCAGATGTTCGAGTGGACGAACTCGATCATGGACGCGCCCGACGAGCCGACCGAGCTCGAGCTCGAGTTCGAGCGCGGCATCCCCACCAAGGTGGACGGCCGACGGCTCGGCCCGGTGGAGCTACTGACTCGCCTGAACGAGCTCGCGGCCGAGCACGGCGTGGGCCGCGTCGATCTGGTCGAGGACCGCGCGGTGGGCATGAAGTCGCGCGGCGTCTACGAGACGCCGGGTGGCACCGTGCTGCACGCGGCGCACCGGGCGCTCGAGTCGATCACGCTCGATCGCGAAGTGATGCTCGAGCGCGATCGGCTGATCCCGCGCCTCGCCCAGCTGATCTACGCCGGCTTCTGGTTCTCGCCGGAGATGGAGTTCCTGCGCGCGGCCGTCGACAAGAGTCAGGAGCCGGTTTCGGGCGAGGTGCGACTCCGCCTGTTCAAGGGCAACGTCACGGTGCGCGGCCGCCGGTCGCCGCACTCGCTCTACCGCGAAGACATCGCCACGTTCGAAGCGGGCGGAACCTACGACCAGCGCGATGCGACGGGCTTCATCAAGCTGAATGCGTTGAGACTCAAGCTGCGCCAGTAAGCGAGTGGTGGAGCGCAAGCGCAACGGAGCTCTTATCTCGCCGCAGTCACAAATCTCAGTAAATGCGGCAGCAAACGACGCATCGGGTCCGCGCCTGGCGCGATGCGTTCGGCCAGGTTGTAGACGTACGCCAGGGTCCTCGCCCACAGCAACAGATCGCGGGGAATTCGGAAGGCGCCGGATTCGCGCACGAGGCGTTTCCCGAGCTGCTTCAGTGACTGGATGCCGGCGACGCCTTCGCCCAGGGCACCGGCGGCGCCGGCGGCGAGGGCGGCTTCGAGGGCGGCGCGGGCTTCGGCTTCGCGACCGGGAATCACGGCTTGCAGGCGGCTGAGTCCGGCGAGCAGGCCGTCGGCGTCGCGCTTCAGGAGTGACTGGAGGCCGAGCCGGAGCTCCTCGCGCACTTCGGGGGTGAGTCGTTCGACGAGCCCGAAGTCGAGGAAGAGCACGCGCGGCGCGGGGCCGGGCAGATCGGCGAGATACAGGTTGCCCACGTGCGGGTCGGCGTGGAACAGGCCGTCGCCGAACACCTGCCGGCCGTAGGCGTCGACCACGATCGCGAGACAGGCCTCGGGCGAGACGTTGCGGGCGGCGAGTGCGGCGCGGTCGTCGAGGCGCACGCGCGGCACGTAGTCGAGCGTGAGCACGCTCGAGCCGCTGGCCTCCCAGTGCACGCGGGGCACCAGCACGCGCGGGTCGTCCCGGAAGGTCGCGGCGATCTGCTCCGCGGCGTGCCCCTCGGCCTCGAAGTCGAGCTCGCGCAGCAGCGCGCGGCCGACCTCGTCGAGCAGCTCGCGCGCGTCCTCGGGTCGCAGCCAGGGCCGCAAGAGCGGCAGCGCGCGCCGCAGCCCCCGCAGGTCGCGGGCCACGCGCTCGGGCGTGAGCTCGGGGTGGCGCACCTTGACCGCCACCTCGGCTCCGCTGCGCAGGCGCGCGCGGTGCACCTGTGCCACCGAGGCGGTGCCGAGCGGCTCGGGGTCGATCCAGGCGAAACGGGCGGCCGAGCCGAGCCCGCGCTCGATCTGCGCCCGGATCGCCGGAAACGGCACGGCCGGTGCCGATTCGTGGAGCGCCTCGAGCGGCGCCCGAAACTCGTCCGAAAGTGCGTCGACCCGGGTCGCCAGGTGCTGGCCCAGCTTGGTGTAGAGCCCGCGCAGTGCCCCGAGCGTGTCGGCGATCCGCTGACCCGCGGCGGTGTCGCGCTCGGCGCGCGTGCGCCGCCCGGCGAAAGGCCCCAAGTCACGCAGCGCGACCCAGCAGGCCGCCCAGACCAGGGTGCGGGCCGCAGATTTTGGTTGACGCGTGCGGAATTTTCCCGTCGACATCGGCGCAGATTCTATCTCGGAGGCCCGACCAGATACCCGAAATAGGGGCGAAATTGCGCACGAGCTGCACATCCGTGCGCGAAATTCCGCGCAAGGTTGACACCAAGTCCGCCCCCGTAATAAAACCGGCCACCGGTCGGCGCGGGCGTGGAACCTCCGCCTTTGTATTTCATGCGCGTCGCTCGAGCGGGCAAAACGTTTTCTGCTGGCTCATGGGCTTGTTGCAGAGTGCTGACAAGCCCGACGGGGAGGGCCATTGAGCACGCTCGGACGAATGCGCGCGCGGCGCGCCTGGGTTCTCGTCTTTGCGCTCGCGTTCGTCGCGAGCGCGTGCAGCCAAGAGAAGTACGAAGAGAAAGTCGCCGCAGACAAGATCGACCTTCCCGACGACCTCTACGCCGTCACCGCCATCGGCCCCGACCACCTGTGGGCCGCCGGCTACTTCGGCGCCATCTACCGCACGATCGACGGCGGGAAGAACTGGCAAAAGCTGAACGGGCTCACGGATCAGTCGATCTACGACATCTCGTTCGCCGACGAGCGCAACGGCTGGGCGGTCGGACGGCGCGGCTTCGTGATCCACACGACGGACGGCGGCGACAACTGGGAGCTGCAGACCATCCCGCGCAAGCCGGCGCAGCACTTGTTCGCGGTGCGCGCGGTCGACGCGAGCACCGCCTGGGCGGTGGGTGACTGGGGCGGTCGCTACTACACGGGCGACGGCGGCAAGACCTGGGAGGACCGCTCGTTCACGCTGACTCCCGACAGCCCGAGCTGGAAGTATCTCTCCGAGGACGAGCTCGCGGCCGCCGCGCGCGGCGAGAAGATCTACGACGACATCTTCCTGAACGACGTCTTCTTCAGCGACAAGCAGCACGGCTGGATGGCGGGCGAGTACGGCTACATCTTCCGCACCGAGGACGGCGGACAGACCTGGGACCGCGGACAGATCAAGGGCACCGTGCACTTCGACCCGGTGACCTTCCCCAAGGGCGAGAAGAAGATCCCCAAGGACCGCTGGGACCAGATCTTCAAGGCCGCCGAGGTGCTCGCCGAGCGCCCCTACCTGAAGATCGAGATCGAGGGCTATCTCACCGCCGACGAGTACAAAGTGAAGAAAGACACCTTCCTCGCCGACGACCGCGCGAGCGAGGTGCAGAAGTTCCTCGAGAACGAGGGCATCAACCAGGACCGGATAAAGATCAAGCGCCAGACGCCGCTCGACCAGGAAGGCGTCGACATGAAGGCGTTCGCGCAGAGCAAGATCGTGCCCGAGGGCATCGTGAAGATCGCGGTGATCGAGACTCCGTTCCTGTTCGACGTGAAGTTCCGCGACAGCGACCACGGCATGATCACGGGCCTGGGCGGCGTGGCACTCACCAGCAGCGACGGCGGGCGCAACTGGGAGTATCTGCAGACGGGATCGAAGCAGGCCCTGTTCGCGGGGGCGTTCGCGGACCAGAAGCTGATCGCGGTGGGCGAGAAGGGCCTGCGGCGGGTCAGCCTCGACGGCGGTCAGTCGTGGCAGAAGCTCGGTGACGAAGGCGGCTGGGGCCGCTTCCCCAAGGACAAGCACGGCTACTTCCGCGACCTGACCTGCGGCACGCCCACGGTGTGCTGGATGGTGGGCCAGGGCGGTCACGTGCTGCGCTCGACCGACGCGGGGCAGAGCTGGTACGAGATGCTCCCCTATCCGGAGACGCCAGCTCCGGCGACGGGTGCCGGTGAGTAAGCGTGCCCGAAGATCAGCGGTCGCGGAGCTTCATGGAGGAGCACCTGCCAGAGAGCGCATTCTCGATGCGCTTCGGCAGGCTCATCATGAAGTACCGCTTCGCGACGCTGATGACCCTGGTCAGTCTCTCGCTGTTCTTCGCCTTCCCGCTGGTCAACGCTGCCTGGTTCAACTTCACCGCGAGTCGCAGCCCGACGGGTGAGGGCAGGCTGCTGTTCGGCGTCCCCGCGCGCTTCCGCATGGACGCCAACGTGCGCAAGACCTTCCCCGAGCACCCGTACATCCACGCCCAGGACAAGTTCGCGGGCAAGTTCGGCTCGCCGTCGGCGATCGCGATCGCGGTCGTGCGCAAGAACGGCGAGATCTACGACTACGACTTTCTCGAGAAAGTCTCTCGCATCACCGACAAGCTCGATCAGGCGCCCAACGTCAATCACTACCAGGTCCGGAGCCTCACCCACATCAACACGCGGGTGATGACGATCCAGCCCGACGGCGCGATCGAAGCCACCCCGCTGATCGACGACGTCCCCGACGATCCCAAGTTGCTGGCCGCGCTAAAGGACAAGGTGCTCGAGAACCCCGGCCCGATCTACGGGCAGCTGGTTTCTCGCGACCACCGCGCCTGCTTCATCAGCGCGGGCTTCATCACCAAGAACCTCGACAACCGCGAGGCCTACACCGAGCTCTTCAACTACCTGCGGAACCTAAAGACCGAGGAAGAGGCCGACGGGACAGCGGAGATCTACATCTCGGGCGCGCCGATGGCGACGGGATACGTGATCGACTCACAGTTCCAGATCGTCTACTACCTGCTGGTCACGATCGTCGCGCTGTTCTTCCTGCTGCTGGCCTACTTCCGCCGGCTGCACGGCGTGGCGATCCCGATGGTCGCGGGCCTGGCGACCTCGATCTGGGGCATGGGCTTCTGCGCCTGGGTGGGAATCACGCTCGACCCGCTGGTGCTGGTGATTCCGCTCCTGATCACCGCGCGCTCGATCTCGCACACCATCCAGATGGCCGAGCGCTTCTTCGAGGACTACGAGATGGAGTGCAACGCCGCCGAGCGCCGGCTCGGTCGGGCACTCACTCGCGAGGAGCTCGACGACGCCAAGGTCGAGACGGCGACCACCGCCATGGCCAAGCTGATGCTCCCCGGCATGCTCGGCATCCTGGCGGACGCCGCGGGTCTGGCCGTTTGTTTCCTCACCACGATTCAGACCATGCGCGACCTGTCGATCTTCGGCTCGTTCTGGGTGGTCGCGATCATCTTCAACGTGATCATGCTCCACCCGATCATGATCTCGTATCTCCCGCCGCCCCACGATTTCCATCACTTCACACCGGCCTGGATGCAGCGCTTCCTCGCCGCGACCGGCCGGCTGGCGACCGGGCCGACCAGCAAGTGGGTGCTCACGGGCGGCACCGCCTTCGGGCTGGCGCTCGCGACCTGGTACGTGCTGTATCACACGACGATCGGAGAGAGTCGCCCCGGCTCACCGGTGTTCTGGCCCGATCACCCGTACAACGTCGCCACCGGCAAGATCGGTGAGACCTTCGGCGGCGTCGACCAGTTCACCGTCTTCGTCGACGGCGACGGCAAGAGCGCGAGCTCCGACGGCCTGGTGCTGCAGCGCATGGAAGCGATGCAGCGCTACATGCGCAGTCACATGGCCGTGGGCCAGACGATCTCGCTGGTCGACGTGATCAAGCAATATTGGCTCGTGAATCACTACAACGACCCCAAATGGGGCTTCGTTCCCGACTCGGCGCAGACGATCGGCGGGATCATCTTCCAGCTGCAGCAGAACAGCACCCCGGGCTTTCTCCGCCCGTATCTCACCGACGACGCCGAGGACGCCAACATCACGTTCCTGTTCCCCGACCACAAAGGCCAGACGATCAAGCGCGCGGTCCACTACGCGGAGGAGTTCATCGAGGCGAACCCGATGGGCCGCATCAACGTGCGGCTCGATCCCGACCGCGGCCAGCCGCTCGACGCCGCCTACTATCTCGTCGGCCCCGTACTCTTCCCCCGTCACGCCGCGATGAAGGTCCAGGTCGCCGACATCAACGACGACCAACGGATCACCGGCTACCGCGAGAAGAAGCCGACGCCCGTCGGTCGCTGGTCGGAGCCCGCGCGCGCGGACGAGGTGCTGACGCGCGTGGTGGCCGCGCTCCAGTCACAGTCACGGCAGAAGCTCGGCACGGTGGGCGCGAGTGACCGCTTCAAGGAAGACCTCTCGCTCGACGCCGAGCACATGGAGCGCGTCGCCGACAAGCTCTCCGCCGACGACGACTACCGGATCGAGACCGTCGATCACTCGGCGGCCGAGGTGATCGCCGGCTTCGCCACGGTGGGGGAGCTCGTCCGCTACATCGTCGACCGCAGCAAGTTCTACGTGGTCGAGGAGTGGAAGAACGACGAGGGCAATATCACCGCCCAGACGTTGCGCTACTGCCGGACTTACTGCGGCTACGAGCTCTGGACCCAGAACACGAAGTTCAAGGACACGTCGTTCAACCCGCAGCGCACCAACACCTACACGCGCGGCGCCGAGTTCGTGCTGGCCGGCGGAATCATGGGCGTGTACGCCGCGGTGAACGAAGAGGTCGAGCGCGGTCACGTCGCCAACATCCTGCTGATCTTCCTGATCTGCTACCTGTTCGTGGCCGTCAGCTACCGCTCCAACATCGCGGGGCTGGTGATCGTGTTCAGCCTGGCCACGGCCACGATCGGGTCACTGGCCTGGATGGCTTGGCGCGAGACCGGACTCACGATCCAGACGCTTCCCGTGCAATCGGTGGGGGTGGGCGTCGGCGTCGACTACGCCTTCTACACCACCGACCGGATCCGCCAGGAGTACTCGTGGCTGGGTGACCTGGACGAGGCGATCCGGCGCGCGATCTGCACCACCGGCATGGCGGTCTCGTTCACTGCGACCACGGTGATCGGCGGCATCGTCGCCTGGGCGTTCAGCGGGCTGCGCTTCCAGGCCGAGATGGCGCAGCTCCTGTCGATCCTCATGTTCGTGAACATGCTCGGCGCGATCTATCTCGTGCCGGCGTGCTTCTCGATCTTCCGGCCGCGCTTCTTCGCCGCGTCACTTAGCGAGGCGACGCAGCAACATCACTTGGGTGACTCCGCGCCGGCGCCGGCCGTGGCACGGGCAGGCTTATGAATCACGACCGCGGCGCTGAGGGAGTCGCCGCGGTCGCGTTGCAAGGGAAGCAAGAGGGAAGGGAAATGCGATGAGGGGAAGGCTGGCTGCGGGCAGATTTGCTGCTGTTGTCCTCGGCATCCTGATCACGGTAGTCGGCATCGCGAACACGGCTCGGGCGTTCGAATGGGACCTACCGGGTGAACGGAAGTTCTCGATCCACGGCTTCTACGAGGCGCGACTCCTGTTCGTCGGCGAGGACCTGCCGGCGCACTCGGTCACCTTCTCGCAGTTCCGGCACGTCCTGAACCTGGAGTTCGAGCTGTCGCTGTTCCCGGACGGCTTCGGTCCGTTCGACTCGATGTTCATGTACACGCGCGTGCTGGCGAGCTTCGATTGCATCTACTCGCGCGCCTGCGGTCTATTCGCGAGCGCGGACTCCTACGGCGACGCGGCCCGCAACGCCGTCCGTCAGCCCGCGAGCTTGCAGGAAGATGCGCGGCCCAAGAGCCCGTTCTTCGGCGGGCTGCTGAAGCAGGACTTCGTGCCCGGCACGATGGTCGACCCGCGGCAGATCCTGAATCCGAGCCGGCGCTACCGGCAGTGCGAGAACGCGCCCTACCAGTTCGACAACCCGTTCCCGCTGGCGGTGTTCTGCAACCTGAATCAGCGCTCGCCGCTCGACGGTCCGCTGAAGCCCGGCATCACCCAGTCGACGATCTCGATCCGCGCGGGCGACTTCACGAACCTGTCGCGCGAGCAGCTGCTCGACGCCGCGCGCCCGACGCTGGGAGACACCGAGTTCAACCGGCTCCGCAACTTGCTGATCAGCGGCGACACGCTCTCGATCACGCAGGAGTCCGAGCGCCGGGCGCTGCTGGCCGAAGCCGCGGAAGTGGAGCGCTCGACCAACGGCAACCCGAACAACCCGGCGATTGCGGAGGGCCTGCGTGAGCAAGCGGCGGCGATCCTCGGCACTCCGGCCACCACCTTCGATGCGAACATCCCCGAGCTCCTGGGCACGCGCCCGGACCCGAACCGCTTCAAGATCTTCGCGAAGGCAGTCGCGCCGGAGCTGCTCACCGCGAAGTGGGGCTCGAACAAGATCGGCAGCGCGGTGCCGCTGCCGTTCCTGGCCACGATCAACACGCCGATCAAGCCGCAGGGCTACTTCGCGAACACGAAGTCGGTGAAGTGGTTCGGTGCGTTCGAAGCCGGCCTCGCCGACGACATCAACGGCGACATCGGCGGCGCGCCGTTCAGCGTCGACAAGGACGGCAACTCGATCATCCAGCCCGGGACCTCCGGGCTGAAGGCGGTTCCGTTCCTCGTCGGTCCCGACGGCATCCGAGACACGGCCGACGATCTGCCCTACGTCACCAACAACCAGATTGCGCGTCAGGCGGGATACGCGCTCGCCAACCCGCTCAACGGCCCCACGGACCACTTCGACATCACCGACGGCACGACCGGCTTGCCGGTCTACACCAAGACAGCACAGCTCTTGGTTCCGGAGGCCGCCGATCCGAGCCAGAACAAGCTGGTCGAGCTCTACGGTGTGTTCAACCCGGGGGTTCTGATCCGCTATGGCTGCCTGACGGCCAAGAGCCAGGGCGGCCTCGGGGCGACCTACAACCAGGCGACGAACAGCTGCTCGCAGGGCGGCAAAGACGTGACAGCGCAGGCGCAGTCGAAGGGCTGTCTCGCTTTCGCGAACACCGGCGCCTCGGCCGCCACCGACATCGGCACGAACGCCGACGGCGACTGCATCGAGGTCAATACCTCGAACGGCGGCCAGATTGGCAAGCAGCTCCAGTACGAGGTCCTTCCGCTGCTGGCCGATCCGCGTGCGCGGCCGAAGGGCGCAGACACCGCCCCGTTCGATGCCACGGACCTGCGGCTCTACGGCAACACCAACGGCGTCAACATCCCCGCCCGCCCGCGGGCCAAGGGCAACGGCATCAACTTCCAGGCGCCGGGGGTGGCCAACTTCTACCAGACTCACAAGTCGGTGGTCTCGAACCTCGACCTCGGCTTCAACGAAGACGAGCTGCAGTGGAACCACGGCGCGAGCCAGAACGAGCACGAGTTCGCCGAGGGCTATCTCGAGTTCGAGATGGCCGACAGCCAGATCTTCGCGCGCGTCGGCAAGCTGATCGTGATCTGGGGCAAGACCGAGCTCTTCCGCAACCAGGACCGCAACAACCCGCTCGACATCGGCAACGGCCTGTTCGGGCCGCTCGACGAGCAGCGCGTGGGTCAGTGGGGCGCCGACGTGACGATCTCGCCCGAGATGTTCATGCGCGTGGGCCCGGTCGAGGACCTGCGCCTCGAGCTGCTCTGGCTCTTCAACCCCTTCGAGCCGACCGATCTGGGCAAGTGCGGCGAAGGCGGCTCGGTCGAGCTGATCTGTCTCAAGAGCTTCGGCGCCATGGCGTCCGGGCTCGCGGGCATCGGCCTGGCGGGTGAGCGCCGGCCCAACAAGGACTACAACGGCCTGGCCACCTGGGACTACGGCGCCCGCATCGAGGGGCGCATGGACCGCTTCACGTTCGCGATCTCGGACTTCTGGGGCTGGGACGACAACGCGTATCTCGACCTGGTCCAGCAATACGAACGCACGTCGGACAGCGTGTCCGGCGCGCCGCTCTCGGTCGGCTCGCACACCGGTGGTCACTGCACCATTCGCAAGAATGCCGCAGGTCAGGTGGTCGGTCCGAACGGCATCCCCGGCGACGGCGACGACATCTTCGCGAGCGGAGGCAACTGTCTGCTCTGGAGCAAGCCGGAGGTCGATCCGAACAACCCCGGCGCTCCGGCCACGCAGCACCTGCGCTCGCCCGAGGCGATCGCCTCGCTGAACAACGTGAACCAGACGCTGTTCCACTCGATCTGCGCGTTCACGTTCGACCAGGACGAGGGCTACTGCGCGTTCGACCGCCTGAACAACCCCGACACCTTCGACTTCGTGTCGGCGATCATCGGCGGCCTGGGTCTCCTGGGCCAGGTCGTGACGGACGGCGTGGATACCATCCGCACGCAGCCCAACGGCCTGATCAGCATCGGCGTCCAGACCGAGAGCGTGCTCCAGTACCAGTTCCAGGCGATCAACCCGAAGGGCCCGCAGAGCCTTCAAGGTCAGGACCTCGGCCTGAACCTGCAGCCCGAGCAGGCGGCGCTCCTGGGCTGCGGCACCGCCTATGCCAATCCCTGCAGCAAGCAGCAGGGGTTGGTCTGGCAGGCCGACCCGGCGATCGTCGCCTCGCTCAACCCGTCGCTGTTCGGCGGCATCGACCTGTTGAACGCCGACCCCAGCGTCGTGACTCAGGAGTTCGTCGGCTTGAAGGCGCTCGAGCCCGGTGCGCTGGTCGGCACGCGACGCTTGCCCAACGGCGATCTCGCCTATCTCCCCGGCATCAACTACAGCCGCAACGGCACGTTCAAATTCGTGACCGTTCCGGGCGTGGGCGCTCCGGTGCAGATCGAGCAGGGCCAGTATCTCGGACTGACTCCCGACCAGGTGCTGAAGATGGGCCGCGAGGGTCGCGCGCGCTACCAGATCGACCCGAACAACCCGCGCCAGGCCGACGGCTGGATCGAGCCGATGCCGTGGCAGGTCGACAAGTCACTCGAGAAGAAGTTCGGCGCGATCGTATTCCTGAACGATCCGAACAACCCGTTCGACCCGAACAGCCCGCTCAACAAGTGGAACCTGATCGACAAGAACATCAAGGGGCCGGGCACCAACTACAACAACGTCGACGGCGAGTACTGCGCGCGTTGGATGAACAACCAGAATTTCAACGACTTCAACACGCCCTTCAACCAAGGTTGCACGGGGCTGGAGGTCGCGTCGGCGAACTTCGAGCGGCTGCTGGTCGCAACCGAGATCGTCGGTTTCGACCACATCTTCGATCCGCCGGAGAGCTTGGCGGAGCTCAAGATCCTGGCCGGCGGCAACACCGGAAAGCAGGCGCTGGGTGACCCGATCTCGGGCCCCGACGGCATCTACGCGCGCAACCAGATGGTGTTCGACCGCCAGCAGGACGACTACCAGGTGCTGCTTCTGAACACGTCCGACTACGGTCAGATCTTCAACGCGCCGGCCGATGCCGCGCCAGATCCGAATCACACCGCGGCGCTCACGTTCCTGAAGAACTTCGACCCCCAACGGCAATGCCAGGCCCAGCTCTGCTTCCTGAACGTGAAGCCGATCCTGGTCGACGCGAACGACTCGAAGCAGCCGGGGCAGCTGATCATCGACATGCCGATCGGTGACACCGTCACCGTAGTCGATCCGAATCGCCCGGCCGGGTCACAAGTCACCGGATTCAGGAAGATCAATTTGGCGCTGCTCGAGCGCACCGACCTGACCAGCCTGCGCCAGCTGTTCGCGGGCCAGATCATCTCCGTGAACGGTGTCTCGGTGCAGATGAACAAGAGTCAGCGCGAGCTCTTGTTCGGTCAGAGCGTTGCCAGCACGTCGGGCATCCGCGACGCCAACAACGACATCATCAACGACCTCGACCAGGACCGCGACGGCATCTGGGACGGCCAGGACGATTACACTCCGGGCCCGGTCACCGACGACAACATCTTCTGCGGCAGCGGTGTGCGCGGTGACCCGCTGGAGGAAGCGGCGCAGTACGACCCGTATCGCCTCGACGAGGCACCGGGCAGCGCCAAGTTCAAGGCCGCCTTCCCGCGCGGTCTGCCGCCGCGTTCGCCGGTGTTCTGCCGCTCGGTCGCGGGCATCCTGGGTGCGACCACGCAGACGCTGCCCGTGAAGAAGGCGGGCGGCGACGGCCGCTTCGGACGCCGTGACTTCCTGTGGCAGGGCGGCCGCGAGGTCGACCTGCGCTACCAGAAGCGCAACGTGTTCGGCTTCGGCCTCGACTTCGCCGAAGACGTCAGCAAGACCAGCTGGGGCATCGAGTTCTCGTGGATGGCGCGCAAGCTCCTGCCGAACTCCACGACTTACTCGGGTCTGTCGCAGTCCGACGAGATGGTGCTCTCGGTCTCGGTCGACCGCCCCACCTTCTTCAACTTCCTGAACCCCAACCGCAGCTTCTTCCTGAACTTCCAGGCGTTCGTGCGCTACCTGCCCAACTTCCAGGGCGGCTCGCGCAACAACGACGGGAACTTCGCCTACGCCGCGGGTCCGTTCTCGACGCAGATGGTGCTGACGTTCTTCACCGGCTACTTCCAGGACCGGCTCGCCCCGCGCGTGTCGCTGGTCTACTGGCCGATGGAGACACAGTACGCGGCGCTGACCGGTCTCTCGTACCGCTGGAACGACGCGTTCTCGACGAGCATCGGCTACACGAGCTTCTTCGGGCACGTGCACAACCAGCAGGGTGCGTACTTCCCGATCGCGCAATACGGTTCGATCGAGCAGTACAGCGGCGCGGTGCTGGGACGCGGCGACGCGCCGGTCCTGAACCGCGACCAGATGGAAGTCCGCTTCCGCTACACTTGGTAGAGGTTTCGAGCAGTGAGAGGCGCCTTCCGGCCACAACGCCGGAAGGCGCCTCTGCTTTTCTTGCTAACCTTGCGCCCCGTGACTCTGCGCGTGGCGGTGCTGCTGTCGGGACGAGGCACGACCTTCGAGCGGCTGGTCGCCGAGCGCGACGCGGGCCGGCTCGATGCCGAGATCACGGCCGTGATCTCGTCGAAGCCCGAGGCCTTCGGGCTCGAGCGCGCGCGCAAGCACGGCATTCCCGCGCACGTGGTGTCTCGCAAGGAGCACCGCGACGAGCGCGCGTTCAACGACGCGCTGCACGCGCGCCTGGCCGAAGACCCGCCCGAGCTCCTGGTGCTGGCCGGCTTCCTCTCCAGGATCGAGCTGCGCGGCTACAACGGGCGCGCCATGAACACGCACCCCGCGTTGATCCCGGCGTTCTCCGGCAAGGGCCTCTACGGTGAGCGGGTGCATCGCGCGGTGCTCGAGTACGGCGCCAAGGTGACCGGCGCGACCATCCACTACTGCGACGAGCAGTACGACTCGGGCCCGATCATCCTGCAGCAGGCCATCGACGTGCGCGAAGACGACACGCCCGCCACGCTCGCCGAGCGCGTCGCGGCCGTCGAGTACGAGCTCTACCCGCGCGCGGTGCAGCTGCACGCGCAGGGGCGGCTCGTGATCGAGGGCCGGCGCGTCCGGATCCTGCCCTAGCCAGACGAGTCACTCGGGCCAGCCGCGCCTCCGCGGCCAAACCGTCTCAACTCCGCTCGCTTCGGGGCCGATCTGCGCAACGGAGACGCACGAGCGGAGGAGCGGGCCGGGATGGACAAGCGTGTGCTGGTGGTCGACGACGACCGCCTGATCCGCGAGCTGACCCGCGACGCGCTGGTCCAGGAAGGCTTCCGCGTCGCGACCGCGGCGTCCGGCCGCGAGGCGCTGTCGCGACTCACCGACGAGGGTCCATTCGACCTGGTGATCACCGACCTCTCGATGCGCGAGATGGACGGCCTCGAGCTGCTCGAGCGCGTGAAGCGCGCCTCGCCCCACACCGAAGTGATCGTGCTGACCGGCTATGCCTCGCTCGAGAGCGCGCTGCAGGCCATGCGCCTGGGCGCGGCAGACTATCTGCGCAAGCCGGTCTCGGCGCCCGAGATCACCTATGGCGTGAAGCGCACGCTCCTGCGCCGGCGCCTGATCGACGAGAACGAGTCGCTTCGCGGCTGCATCCAGGCGTTCGAGGCGGCGCGCCCGCTGGCCTCGTGTCTCGAGAGCGCCGATGTGCTGCCGCTCGCGCTCGACATCCTGTTGCGAGTCACCGGCCGGCAGCGCGCGATCGCGCGGCTGGTCGACCTGCCGTCGCACGCCGGTGAGGGCCTCGAGCTGCGCGGCTTCTCGGCCGAACGCGCCAACGAGCTGCGCGCGAAGATCGAGGAGACCAAGCTCTTCGATCCGAGCGAGCTCGAGCGCACGGCGGTGTCGCCGCTCGACGACGGCTCCGCGGCGCTGGCGCAGCTCGGGCTCGGCGAGGGCCAGCTGCTGGCGCTGCCGGTGCGCGCCGAGGGCCGAGTCATCGGCGGCATCTGGCTGTTCTCCGACGGGCGAGTCTTCGCGCGCGACGACATCGAGCAGGCGACGCTGGTGGTGGAGCAGGCGGAGCTGGCGCTGATCAACTCCGAGCGCTTCCTGCAAGCGCGCGAGAAGGCGTTCGTCGACGACGTGACCTCGCTCTACAATGCGCGCTATCTGCTGTCGGCGCTCGACCGCGAAGTGAATCGCGCGGCGCGCTCGCAGAGCAAGCTGTCGGTGCTGTTCCTCGACCTCGACCGCTTCAAGGCGGTGAACGACCGCTTCGGTCACTTGATCGGCTCGCGCGTGCTGCGCGAGCTGGGGGCGCTCCTGCAGGAGTCGGTGCGCGCGATCGACACGGTCGGCCGCTACGGCGGCGACGAGTTCACGGTGCTCCTGGTCGACACCGGTCTCGAGGGCGCGCTGTCGGTGGCCGACCGCATCCGCCAGTCGGTCGCCGACCACGCCTTCGGCGCAGAGCGCGGCCTCGACCTGCGGCTCACGATCTCGGTCGGGGTGGCCACCTTCCCGATGCACGGCGAGAGCCGCGAGCGCCTGCTCGACCTGGCCGACAAGGCCATGTATCTGGCCAAGGCGCTCGGCCGGAACATGGTCTGCTCCGCCGACGATCTCTCGCAGCCGCGCTCGGCGTCTTAGAACCGCATGCTTTGACCACTTCCGAGCCCCTTGATAGGCTCCGCGGCCCATGCCGCGACTCGATCCATTGGGAGACCTGCGCCGAACGCACTACTGCGGCGACGTGCGCGCGAACGACGTGGGCCGCGAGGTCGTGCTATGCGGCTGGGTGCGCAAGCGCCGCGACCACGGCGGGGTGATCTTCGTCGACCTGCGCGACCGCAGCGGCATCGCCCAGGTCGTGTTCAAGCCGGACTCCGCGCCCGCGGCGCACGAGCGCGCGCAGGCCGTGCGTTCGGAGTTCGTGCTCGCGGTGCGCGGCCGGCTCGCGCGCCGCGATCCCGACGTGGTGAACGCGAACCTGCCCACGGGCGAGGTCGAGGTCGTCGCCGAAGAAGTGCGCATCCTGAACACGGCCACCACGCCGCCGTTCGCGGTCGAGGACGACGTCGAGATCGACGAGGCGGTGCGGCTCAAGTACCGAATCCACGACTTGCGCCGCCCGGTCATGCAGAAGCGGCTGTTCATCCGGCACAAGCTCGCGCAGTCGCTGCGCGCCACGTGTCACGAGCGCGGTCTGGTCGAGATCGAGACACCGATCCTGGCGCGCGCCACGCCCGAGGGCGCGCGTGACTTCCTGGTGCCCAGCCGCGTGCACCACGGCAGCTTCTACGCGCTGCCGCAGTCACCGCAGATCATGAAGCAGATGCTCATGGTCGCGGGCTTCGACGGCTACTTCCAGATCGCGCGCTGCTTCCGCGACGAGGACCAGCGCGCCGACCGCCAGCTCGAATTCACGCAGCTCGACCTGGAGCTCTCGTTCGTGCGCGTGGAGGACGTGCTCGAGCTGCTCGAGGAGATCACCGTGCGCGCGTTCCGCGACGTGCTCGGCGTCGAGCTCCGGCGCCCGTTCGAGCGGGTCTCGTACCGCGACGCGATGCTGCGCTACGGCTCCGACAAGCCCGAGCGGCGCATCAAGCTCGAGCTGGTCGAGCTCTCGGACGTGGTCGCGCAGACCGAGTTCAAGGTGTTCGCGGGCGCGCTGGCTTCGGGCGGCGTGGTGCGCGCGCTGCCGGTGCCCGACGCCGACTCACTCTCGCGCAGCGAGCTCGACAAGCTGTCGGAGATGGCGCGCGGCTTCGGCGCCAAGGGCCTGGCCTGGGCGCGCATCCAGCCGGATGGCTCCTGGCAGAGCCCGATCGCGAAGTTCCTGTCCGACGCCGAGCGCGACGCGATCGGGAAGCGCGCGGGGCTCCTGCCCGGTCACGTGATCCTGTTCGGCGCCGATCGCGAGAAGATCGTGTGCGACGTGCTCGGCCGGATCCGGCTCGAGCTGGGCGCGAAGCTCGGCCGCTTCGATGGCCGCGCCTGGGACCCGCACTTCGTGGTCGGCTTCCCGCTGTTCGAGGAGACCGACGACGGCAAGCTCACCTACATGCACATGCCGTTCGTCGCGCCGCTGGAGACCGAGATCCCGAAGCTCGACAGCGATCCCAAGAACGTCGAGGCGACTCACTACGACCTGGTGCTGAACGGCGTCGAGCTCGGCTCGGGCAGCTTGCGCAACCACCGCTCCGACCTGCAGCTCAAGATCCTGTCGATCATGGGCTACAGCGAGGAAGAGGCGCGCGCGCGCTTCGGGTTCATGCTCGACGCGCTCGACACCGGCGCACCGCCGCACGGGGGCTTCGCCTTCGGCTTCGACCGCTTCGCGCTGATGCTGGCAGGCGGCGAGTCTCTGCGCGACGTGCTGGCGTTCCCCAAGACCCAGCGCGCGCAGGACTTGTTCATGGAGTCACCGACGCCGGTCGAGCCCGCGCAGCTCAAGGAGCTGGGGCTGCGGCTACGCGGAGACTAGCGGCTCGGCGCGCGCGGCCTCGTAGCCGTGCCAGCTCTGGGTCGCGAAGTCGTAGAGCTTGCAGGCGCGCGTGGTGCGCAGATAGTCGCGCAGCCCGAACGCGTGCTCGCGCACCACGTCGCCGAAGTTCGCGCGGATCGCGTCCGCGGCCTCGGACAGGTGGTAGAACGGGATGCGCATGTCCACGTGGTGCGGCACGTGCAGGAAGATGTTGTGGTAGAAGAAGTTGAGCCACACCGGAATGTGTAGGATGGTGGTGCCTTCCATCTGGCCCTTGAAGCGCGTCCACTCGCGCCGCTCGTGCCAGGCGATTTCGGGCGAGATGTGGTGCACGTACACGGCGATGCCGATCGAGTAGTTCCAGAGCGCGAACGGGATCCCGAACACCTTCACCCACATCCAGAGCGCGCCGCCGACCCCACCGTAGAACCCTGCGCCGAGCGCGAACAGCGCGGCGCTCGCGAGCGCGGCGTACGCCAGCACGATCCGCCGATCGCGGCGCACGTCGGCCGCGATCTTCTCGGGCGGCGTGAAGCGGATCATGTTGCGCCACCAGATGTCCCAGCCGTAGTACACCCCCGCGCCGAGCCACGACCACTTGAGCCGGTGCAGCGCGCGCTGCATGCGTGTCATCGCCCGGTAGTCGGCGGGGCTGGTCGGGTGCCAGACGTAGTCCATGACCTCGCGCACGGTGTGGCCGTGGTGGATGCGGTTGTGACCGTAGACCCAGGCCTCGTACACGTGAAGCGCGGGCAGCATGGCGATCTGTCCGATCACGTAGCCCAGGCGCTTGCTCTGGAAGAGCGCGCCGTGCGCGCAGTCGTGACCCACGATGAACAGCGCGCTGATCGTGAGCGAGGCCAGCACCCACAGCGGGATCAAGAGCAGCGCGTGATTGGCGAAGATCAGGCCAGTCACTACCGCGCCGTAGAGCAGGAGGTCGCGGGCGAAGTACGCGATGCCGAGCGCTGTCGGGTTCTCGTACACGCGGTCGGGCAGGATCTCGATCACCTGGGCGATGTTCGGGCCCGCATCCGCCGCGGAATCCGCGCGCTCGACCTGAACCGGTGCTGACATCCAGCTACATGCTACCGGTCCGCGCGCCCGCCCGCGTCCGCCCGCGGGTCAAAGTTCCGTCAAAGGCGCATGACGAACTCGGAGGCCGAGCGAAAGCCGCCCTGAGCGAGGCCTGCAAGCGACGAGAGGAGCGCGCAGTGAGCCGCAGGCGAACGAAGTACAATTTGAACCGTGAGAGTTAAAGCTGCGGTTGCATGGGAAGCCGGACGCCCGCTCGAGATCGAGGAGATCGAGCTCGACGGGCCCAAGGCGGGCGAGTGCCTGGTGAAGCTCGCCGCCACCGGAGTGTGTCATACGGACGCGTACACACTTTCGGGTAGCGATCCGGAAGGTCTTTTCCCGGTGGTGCTGGGCCACGAGGGCGGGGGCGTGGTGACGGAGGTCGGCGCCGGTGTCACGTCGCTCGCGCCCGGCGACCACGTGATCCCGCTCTACATCCCCGAGTGTCGGGAGTGCAAGTACTGCCTGTCCGGCAAGACCAACTTGTGCGTGCGCATTCGCGAGACCCAAGGGAAGGGGCTGATGCCCGACCGCACCAGCCGCCTGCGCGCGCGCGGCAAGGCGCTCCACCACTACATGGGCACGTCGACCTTCGCCGACCACACGGTCGTGCCCGAGATCGCGCTGGCGAAGGTGCGCAAGGACGCGCCGCTCGAACGCATCTGTCTGCTCGGCTGTGGAGTCACCACGGGCATCGGCGCGGTGCTGCACACGGCCAAGGTCGAGCCCGGCTCGAGCGTGGCGGTGTTCGGCCTGGGCGGGATCGGACTCTCGGTGATCCAGGGCGCGGTGCTGGCCGGCGCGGAGCGGATCATCGGCGTGGATACCAACCCGCGAAAGTTCGAGCTCGCGAAGCAGCTCGGCGCGACCGAGTTCTTGAATCCGAAGGAGACCCCCGAGGTCGCGGCCGCGATCGTGTCGCTGACCGACGGCGGCGTGGACTACTCCTTCGAGTGCATCGGCAACGTCGAGGTCATGGGACAGGCGCTGGCCTGCACGCAGCGCGGCTGGGGTCAGTCGATCATCATCGGCGTGGCCGGCGCGGGTCAGGAGATCCACGCGCGGCCGTTCCTCTTGGTGACTGGCCGCTCGTGGCGCGGCACCGCCTTCGGCGGCACCAAGGGCCGCACGCAGCTGCCGCGCTTCGTCGACCGCTACATGAGCGGCAAGATCAAGCTCGACGAGATGGTCACCGCCGAGCTCCCGCTCGAGCGCATCAACGAGGCCTTCGAGCGCATGCACGACGGCTCGGCGATCCGCACGGTGATCAAGTACGAATGAGGCCGGCGGACGACCCGCGCATCGACTACCGCAAGCTCGTTCGCGAAGGCTACGACCGCTGCGCTCCGGCCTTCGCGGCCGCGCGCGCCGCCGAGGAGCAGCCCGGCCTCGAGCTGCTCTTGCCGCGACTCGCACGCGGCTCGCGCGTCCTCGACCTGGGCTGCGGACCCGGCGTACCGGTCGCGGCGCGGCTCGCGCGCGAGCACGACGTGACTGGCGTCGATTTCTCGTCGTCGCAGCTCCGGCTCGCGCGCGCGAACGTGCCGTCGGCGCAGTTCGTCGAGTCGGACCTGATGGCCGTCGACTTCGCGGCCGACTCGTTCGAGGCGGTCGTGTCCTTCTACGCCATCTTCCACCTGCCGCGCGAGGAGCACGGCGAGCTGTTGCGGCGGATCGCGCGCTGGCTCGCGCCCGGGGGCTTCTTGCTCGCCACGGTGACGCGCTTCCGCGAGCGCGCCTACACGCAGGAGTTCTTCGGCGTCGAGATGTACTGGAGCAACTGGTCGCGCGACGACTACGAGCGCATGGCGCGCGAGGGGGGCCTCGAGCTGCTCGACGCCGGAGCCATCGGCCACGGCTACTCCGACGGGGAGCGCCCCGCGGAGCGGCACGAGCTCTTATTCGCCCGCAAGCCCGGCTGAGCCGAGCTTCGCGACGTCTGCCGCGATCTCGGCGGCGCGCGTCTCGAGCCCGAGATAGCGGCGCGCGATCCGGCCGTCCCGGTCGATCAGGAAGGTGGCCACGACGTGATCGATCGAGCCGTCGGGCTGGCGCACCGTGCCGATCCGGTAGGCGTCGAGCACCGTCTGGATGGCGGCCGGGTCGCCGGTCAGGAACGACCAGTGACTGCTCCGTGCGCCGCGCTGCCCGGCGTACTCGCGCAGCCGTTCCGGTGTGTCCCAGGCCGGATCGAGCGTGATCGAGAGCGACTGAGTCGCGGCTTCGAGCGCCGGCGCGAGCTTCTTGCGGACCTCGACCATGCGCGAGGTCACGATCGGGCAGGGGCCGGGGCAGCGCGTGAAGATGAAGTCCAGCAGCACCGGCCGGCCCCGAAGCCCTGACAGAAGGACCCTGCGCCCGTCCTGGTCGGTGAGCGCGAAGTCGGGGGCGAGCTCGCCGGCGTCGAGCGGGAGCACGCCGGGAGCGGTCACGGCGGGCGCGGGCTGGAGCACCCGGAGTGAGTCGATGCGCAGCTCGCTGTCGCTGCGCAAGAGCTGGAACTCGACCCGCGCGCCGGGCCCGACGCCGTCGAGCAGCTTTTCGCTCGCCACGTCGAAGCTCATGGTCATGGCCGGCATGAAGCCGGGAATCTCGTCGTGCGAGATCGTGACCTGCTTCTGCGCTGCCGCGACCGACTGCACGAAACCGGTGACCACGTACGTGTGACTCGGGTCGCGGCGACAGCCGACCCCCAGCAGCAACGCGGCGCCCAGCAACGCGAACGCGGCCTGCCGCAACTCAGTAGCCGAGGATGCGCTCGGACAGGTAGGCGGCGAGCTGCCCCGTGGCGACGCGCTCCTGCTGGGTGGTGTCGCGCTCGCGCACCGTGACCTTGTGGTCCTCGGGTGACTCGAAGTCGAAGGTGACGCAGAACGGCGTGCCCACCTCGTCCTGGCGCCGGTAGCGCTTGCCGATCGAGCCCGAGACGTCGAACTCGAGCGCGAAGCGGCGGCGCAGGTCGGCGCTCAGCTTCTCGGCCGGCTCCGACAGCTTCTTCGAGAGCGGCAGGATCGCCACCTTGGTCGGCGCGAGCTGCGGCGTGAAGCGCAGCACCACCCGCTTCTCGCCGCCGATCTCGTCCTCGGTGTACGCGCTCGACAGGAGCGCGAGCAGCGTGCGGTCGACGCCGACCGAGGTCTCGATCACGGTCGGCGTGTAACGCTCTTTGGTGTCGGGGTCCGTGTACGACTGGTCCTTGCCCGAGTACTCGCTGTGCTGGCGCAGGTCGTAGTCGCCGCGGTGGTGGATGCCTTCGAGCTCGTGCCAGCCGAACGGGAACTCGAACTCGACGTCGTAGGCCGCCTTCGCGTAGTGAGCCAGCTCGTCGGGGCCGTGCGGCTTCCAGCGCAGCTTCCGCTCGTCGAGCCCGATCGAGCGGTGCCAGCCCATGCGCACGGCGCGCCACTTCTCGAACCAGTCCATGGCCTGGCTCGGGTGACAGAAGAACTCCATCTCCATCTGCTCGAACTCGCGCGAGCGGAAGATGAAGTTGCGTGGGGTGATCTCGTTGCGGAACGCCTTGCCGACCTGCGCGATGCCGAAGGGCGGGCGCGTGCGCGCGGAGGTCATGACGCGCTTGAAGTCGAGGAAGATCGACTGACAGGTCTCGGCGCGCAGATAGGCGTCGCCGGCGGTGTCGTCGCTGGCGCCGATCCGCGTCTTCAGCATCAGGTTGAACTGTCGCGGCTCGGTGAGATCGTGCTTGCCGTCGGGCGACGCCGGGCAGCGGTCGTCGGCGTCGATCTGGCCGGCGCGAAAGCGCCGCTTGCACAGCCGGCAGTCGACCATCGGGTCGTGGAAGTTCGCCACGTGACCGGACGCGACCCAGGTGGTGGGGTTGGCGATGATCGACGAGTCGAGCCCGACCACGTCGTCGCGCTCGCGCACCATGGTCTGCCACCACGCGTTCTTCACGTTGCTGCGCAGCTCGACCCCGAGCGGGCCGTAGTCCCAGAAGCCGGCGATGCCGCCGTAGATCTCGCTGGACGGATAGATGAAGCCGCGGTTCAGGCAGAGCGCGACGATCTTTTCCATGAGATCCATAGGCGGGCGACTATCCCAACGGCCGGAAAGTGTGTCAACCAGCCGAGCGAGACAGCAGCGCGACCACCGCCGTCTCGACGCGCAGCACGCGCGGACCCAGCCCGACCGTGCGCGCGCCCGCGCGGCGCAGCGCCTCGAGCTCGTCGTCGACGAGGCCGCCCTCGGGCCCGACCACCAGCACGCAGCGCCGGGCGTCGCCGGCTTCCGCCAGCGGCGCGCCGGGGTGCGCCACGCGGATCTCCGCGCCCTCGGCGAGCTTCGCGAGTGTCTCGCCGGCGAAGCGCCGGAAGCTGCGCTCGCGCTCGACCGTCGGCAGCAGCGTGTCACCGGCCTGCTCGAGCCCGAGCAGCAGCTCCGCGCGCAGCGCCTCGGGCCGCAGCGCCGAGCTCTGCCAGTAACTCTTCTCGACGCGCGCGCTGGCGAAGAACAAGAAGCGCTTCACGCCCAGCGCGGTGGCTTGCTGCAGCACCTTGCGCAGGCTGGGCGGCCGCGGCAGCGCCACGGCCAGCGCGGCAGGGTGGGGCGGCGGCGGGTCGCGCTCGAGAGTCACGAGGAGCTCGAGCGCGTCGGGCTCGAGCCGCGCGATCCGGCCGCGGCCCAGCCGGCCGCCGAGCTTGCCCACGGCCAGCTCGTCGCCGGGCGCGGCGCGGAGTATCTCGCGCACGTGGCGCAGCCGGCGGCCCGCGACGCGCACGCGCCCCGGCCCGATCTCGTCTTCGGCGTCGAACAACAGAACGTTCAACGCGCGCGAGTGTAGGATCTCCCGCGCGATGCGCGCGTGGCTGCTCGAAACACCGGCTCCGATCGAGAGCGCGCCACTGGAGCTCCGCGCGCTCGCCGATCCGGTCCCCGGCCCCGGTGAGATCGTGCTCGAGGTCTCGGTCTGCGGGCTGTGTCGGACCGATCTGCACGTGATCGAGGGCGAGCTCGCGGCGCAGCGCCCGGCGGTCGTTCCCGGTCACCAGGTGGTGGGCCGTGTCTCGGCGCTGGGTCCGGGCGCGAGCCGCTTCGCGCTCGGCCAGCGCGTGGGCGTGGCCTGGCTGTGGCGCGCCTGCGGCGCCTGCCCGCAGTGCCGGAGCGGTCGCGAGAACCTGTGCCGCGCGCCGCGTTTCACCGGCTGGCACGAGCACGGCGGCTACGCCGAGCGCGTGCGCGTGCCCGAGGCCTTCGCCTATGCGCTGCCCGAGTCACTCTCGGACGAGTCCGCGGCGCCGCTGCTCTGCGCCGGCATCATCGGCTACCGCGCGCTCTTGCGCAGCGGGCTGCGGCCCGGCAGCACGCTCGGGCTGTGGGGCTTCGGCTCGTCGGCGCACATCGCCCTGCAGGTCGCGAGACACTGGGGCGCGCGCGTGTTCGTGGTGACTCGCGAGGCGACGCACCGAGAGCTGGCGCGCGCGCTGGGCGCGGAGTGGGCGGGCGACCTCGGCGAGCGCCCGCCCGAGCGGCTCTCGGCAGCCATAAACTTCGCCCCGGTGGGGTCGCTGGTCCCGGAGGCGCTCGAGGCGCTCGCGCCCGGCGGAACGCTGGCCTGCGCCGGCATCCACATGACGGCGATCCCCGAGCTCGACTACCAGAAGCACCTGTTCGAGGAGCGCACGCTCACCAGCGTCACCGCGAACACGCGCGAGGACGGGCGCGCGCTGCTCGCGCTGGCCGAGGAGGTCCCGCTCCGGCCGCGCACCACCAGCTTCGACTTCGCGCGCGCCAACGAGGCGCTGCTCGCGCTGAAGCGCGGCCTCATTGCCGGCTCGGGGGTGCTGCGGGTTCGGACCTGAGTCGCGCGGCGACCGCCTCCACCTCGCTCATCGTGCGCAAGAGGTTCTCGCCCAACACCTTGCGCACCACCGCTTCGGACCAGCCGCGCGCGAGCAGCCCGCGGGTCAGGTTGGGCAGGAGACTCACCTCGTCGAGCCCCACGGGGAAGCTGCCCACGCCGTCGAAGTCCGAGCCCAGGCCCACGTGGTCCTCGCCCGCGACCCGCAGCGCGTGGTCGAAGTGGTCGAGCAGTGTCTCGAGCGAGCCCTGCGGCACGGGATCCTGGGCGGTGATCGCCTTGATCGCCGCGCCGAACTTCTGCACGTCGCTGCCGTACTGGTCGCGCAGCTTTTGCAGCTCCGGCGCGTGGCGCCCGTACCACTCGGCGATCTTCGGCGCCGCCACCGGGTCGGTGTAGCCCGGGTAGTAGTTGATCATCACCACGCCGCCCTTCTGGGCGAGCGCGCGCAGCATGTCGTCGCTGAGGTTGCGCGGGTGGTCGTAGATCGCGCGGCACGACGAGTGCGAGGCGATCACCGGCGCCTCGGAAGCCTTGAGCGCGTCCCAGAAGGTCTGGTCCGAGACGTGCGAGACGTCGACCATCATCCCGAGCCGGTTCATCTCGCGCACCACCTCGACACCGAACGGTGTCAGGCCGCCGTGGCCGGGCGGCAGCGGCTGGCCGGTGCCCGCCGAGTCCGCCCAGTCGGTGTGGAAGGCGTGGGTCAGCGTCATGTAGCGCACGCCCAGCCGGTAGAAGTCGCGCAGCACCGGCAGCTTGTTCTCGATCATGTGCCCGCCCTCGACCCCCATGAGCGAGACCAGCTTGCCCTCGGCCACGCCGCGCCGGATCCCGGCCACGTCGGTCGCCACCACCACGTCGTTCGGGTAGCGGCGCGCGAGCTCCCAGACCGCGTCGATGCGCTCCATGGCCTCGCGGATCGCCCGCCCGTCGCCCTGCACGTTGCCCACCCAGATCGACCAGAACTGGACGTCCAGGCCGCCCTCGCGGGCGCGCGGCAGGTCGATGCGCACGTCCGATTTGTCGTGGCGCGCGGCGAAGTCGAAGCTCGGGTCCTGGAAGCGCGGGGTCGTGTCCGCGTGTGTGTCGAGCACGATCGCGTCGCGGTGGATTCGCAGCGCCCGGGTGTCGGCGTCCTCCAACGGCGGTCGGACGCAGCCCACGAGTACGCAGCCCACGAGTAGCCCACATGCAGCCGGTCGAATCACCGAGTCCACCTCCTCTTTCGGGTATCATGCGCCGCGCAGGAGGGGACTCGCATGACGGCGCCAAACTGGAACTTCGGTGACATCCTGGACGGCCTCGACGCCGCGTTTCCCGGCGATGCGCCGGCGCTGATCCACGGCGACCAGACGATCTCGTGGCGCGAGCTCGGGCGGCGCTCGAACAACCTGGCGCGGGCGATGCGGGCGCGCGGCGCGCAGCCCGGCGACAAGGTCGCGTTCTACCTGCGCAACCGGCCCGAGTATGTCGAGGCGCTCGCCGCCTGCTTCAAGGCGCGGCTGGTGCACGTGAACGTGAACTACCGCTATCTCGACGAGGAGCTGCGCTACATCCTCGACAACTCGGACGCGAAGATCGTGCTGTTCGACGCCGAGTTCGCCGAGCGCGTGGCGCTGCTCCAGCCGAAGCTCCCGCACGTCGCGGCCTGGATCCAGGTCGGCGGCGGCTCCGAGCTGGGCGAGCCCTACGAGTCACTCGCGAACGCCGGCGACGGCCGGCCGCTCGGCATCCCGCGCAGTGGCGAGGATTTGTTGTTCCTGTACACCGGCGGCACCACCGGCATGCCCAAGGGCGTGATGTGGGCGGCGAACGACCTGTGGCACGCGCTCGGCGCTGGCGCGAACTCGCCGGCCAATGGCGGCCAGGCCCCGGCCACGCTCGAGCAGCACGTCGCGAACGCGGCGCGCGCGGGCGGTGTGACTCGCCAGATCCCCTGCTGCCCGCTGATGCACGGCACGGGCCTGTTCACGGCGATCGGCACCCTGGTCTCGGGCGGCTGCGTGATCACCATGACCGGCGGCAAGTTCGACTCGGCCGAGCTCTTCGACACGGTGCAGAAGCACCAGGCGAACTCGCTCGTGATCGTGGGCGACGCCTTCGCCAAGCCCATGCTGAACGCGCTCGACGAGAACCCGGGCCGCTGGGACCTGTCCTCGGTGAAGCTGATCGTCTCGTCCGGGGTCATGTGGAGCACCGAGGTCAAGAAGGGCCTCTTGAAGCACCATGGCGGCATGCTGCTGACCGACTCGTTCGGCTCGTCCGAGGCGGTCGGCTTCGGTGTCTCGGTGATGTCGGCGGCGGGCGAAGTGCGCACCGCCAAGTTCACGATCGGCGACCGCTGCAAGGTGTTCACCGAGGACCACCGCGAGGTGACTCCCGGCTCGGGCGAGAAGGGCTTCGTGGCGCGCAGCGGCCCGATCCCGGTGGGCTACTACAAAGACGCCGAGAAGACGGCCAAGACCTTCCCCACCATCAACGGCGTGCGCTACTCGATCCCCGGTGACTGGTGCATCGTCGAGGCCGACGGCACGCTGACCTTGCTGGGCCGCGGCAGCGCCTGCATCAACTCGGCGGGCGAGAAGATCTACCCCGAAGAGGTCGAGGAGGCGCTGAAGACGCACCCCGACGTCGAGGACGCGCTGGTCGTGGGCGTGCCCGACGACCGCTGGGGCAACGCCGTGGTGGGCGTGGTGCAGCTCCGCGGCGGCGCAGTCACCGACGAGGAGAAGCTGCGCAGCCACGTGAAGGAGCGGCTCGCCGGCTACAAGGTGCCCAAGCGCGTGTTCGCGGTTCCTGCGATGTTCCGGGCGCCGAACGGCAAGGCCGACTACAAGTCGGCGCAGCAGTTCGCCACGGGGGAGTACCGGTGACTCGCGCACTGCTCGCGGCGGTCCTTTGTCTCGCGGCAGTCATGGCGCGCGCGGCCGACGATCCGACCGCGATCGCGAAGACGGTCGGCGAGAAGTTCGCCGCCGCCTGCGGCTCCGCCGACGTGCCCGCGGTGCTCGCGCTCTATCGCAACGACGCTCGGGTGGTGTATCCGGGCGCCGGTGAGTCGGCCTCCACCCGCGAGGAGCTCACCAAGATGGTGACCTCGACCTGCTCGAAGAACGGCCCGCGGCTCACGCTCGTGGGCTACAAGGCCACTTGGGCCGACAACGCGCACACCGTGATCGCGTCGCTCGGCGAGTGGTCGCTGCTCACCGTCGGCGCCGACGGCAAGCAGGTCACCACGCCGGTGCGTGCCACCGAGGTCCTGGTCAAGACGCAGAAGGGCTGGAAGTACGTGGTCGACCACGCCTCGATCGGCGTGCCGCCCGCGCCCTAGGGTGTCGAGCAGCGCCTACTCACCGCCCGAGGCGGAGCTGACCCGGCCCGATCCCGCGGGGCGCTTCTATGCCGTCAGCGCACCGAAGCTCGTGGTGATGTCGATCGCCACCTTCGGGTTCTTCGAGCTCTGGTGGCACTACAAGAACTGGTGCGTGTTTTGCGACTCGGGTGAGCGACTGCGCCCGGGCTGGCGCGCGGTGTTCGCGCCGTTCACGGCCTACTGGCTGTTCAAGCGTTTGGCCGAACGAGGCCGGCAAGCGAGTCTCGAGCTGACGCCCTCCGCGGGTGTCATCGGAGTCCTCTATTTCGTAGTGAATCTCGCCTCGACGTTGACGGGCGGGCTCGAGCTCGGGAGCTTGGTTCTTCTGCCGGCAAACACACTGGCACGCAAGCTGAACGAGGCGCGCTCCCCCGAGTCACCTGCGGTGGTGGGCTGGTCGACGCTCAACCTCTGTTGGCTCGCCGTAGGGATCCCGCTCGTGGCGCTCGCCATGGTCGGGAACTTCCTGGAGCGCGCCCGCTAGAGCTGTCGCCAGTCACGGATTTCGTTGTACGTGAGTGGGTCTCATGTCACGATCCGAGCCCGGAGGCGACAGATGCCACCAGCGAACCGGCGGCGAATGACCCGAGCGAGCTCGCTGTTGCTCTCTTTCGGATATCTCGCGTTTCCTAGCGCAGCCCCTGCGGCGAGCGTCTTGGAGTTCGCGGGCAGCGTCACGTCCATCTCCCTCGGAATCGGCGCGCCGCCGCCGCCGGCGTTCGCGGCGGCGATCCCCGGAGAGTCCTGGTCGCTGCGCACGCCCTGCAATCGATGAGCGTGACGATCGGCGCCGACGACTAAGCGTGGAACGGACACGTCCAGCTTTCTGTGCAGAACGACCTCGTCGCTCCGACGCAACCCGGCGATCCACTGCCTCCGGTGATTCGTGACAAGCTCGGACTCACGAGTGGCTTTGAAGTCGGGAGGGACTCCCTCCAGGCCAGCATCGCGTTCCTAGCGGCGAGCTTCAACGGCTCCGCGCCGCTCGCGCTCGTCTCGGACGCGATTCCGACAGCGCTCGATCCGGGGACGCCCCCTTGGACCACTCGCAGCTCTCCATCGAATCGAGCGACGAGACCTGGTTCCTGGCGGGCCGAGTGACTTCGTTCTCGAGACAGACTTTGCCCGAGCCGGGCATCGCCACGGGAGTCGGCCTGCTGTCGCTGGTCCTCGGTCTCGCGCGCGCTAGAGCCGCTCGATGATCGTCCCCGTGCCCAGGCCGCCGCCACAGCACATCGAGATCAGGCCGTAGCGGCCGCCGGTGCGCTCGAGCTCGTGGAGCGCGGTGGTGATGAGGCGCGCGCCGGTGCAGCCGGTCGGGTGACCGAGCGCGATCGCGCCGCCGTTCGGATTCACGCGCTCCTCGACCGGCTTCACTTCCTTCATCCACGCCAGCACGACCGAGGCGAAGGCCTCGTTCACCTCGTACACCGACATGTCCTCGATCTTGAGGCCCGAGCGCGACAGCACCTTGCGCGTGGCCGGGATCGGCCCTTTCAGCATCGTGACCGGGTCGCAACCCACGAGCACCGAGTCGACGATGCGCGCGCGCGGCTTGATGCCCAGGCGCTTCACGCCCTCGGCGGACGCCACGATCACCGCCGAGGCGCCGTCGCTCACCTGCGACGACGTGCCCGCGGTGTGGAGTGACTGGCCCGGCACCGGCTCGAGCGACGCCAGCTTCTCGAGCGAGGTCTTGCGCAGGCCCTCGTCGCGAGTCACGCGCACGGTCTCGCCGGTCGGCTTGCCTTCCTTGTCGACGCCGGGCGCCGCCACGGGGATCACCTCGCGCTCGAAGCGCTTCTCGTCCCAGGCGCGGTTGGCGAGCTCCTGGCTGCGCAGGCCGAAGCGATCCACGTCGGCGCGCGTGATGCCGTACTCCTTGCCGATCATCTCGGCGCCGCCGAACTGCGAGGTGGGCTGGTAGTGCGCCATGTAGCTCTTCGAGATCGGCATGCCGCCCTTCATGGCGGCGCCGAGCGGCACGCGGCTCATCATCTCGAGCCCGCAGGCCATCGCGATGTCTTCGAGGCCGGACCCGACCAGGCCGGCGGCCAGCGTGGTGGCCTGCTGGCTCGAGCCACACTGCGAGTCGACCGTGGTCGAGGCCACGTCCATGGGCAGGCCCTGCGAGAGCCAGGCGAGGCGGGCAATGTTGAAGGTCTGCTCGCCGACCTGCGAGACGCAGCCCCCCACCACCTGACCGATCGCTTCGGGAGCGACCCCGCTGCGGTCCAGGGCCGCTTTCTGGACGGTTCCCAGCAGGTCGGCGGGGTGCATCCCCGACAACCCTCCGGCCCGCCGGCCGATTGGACTTCGCACTGCCTCGACGATGTAGACTTCGCGCACGGGTAGACCCCCTTTGATTGGCTCGCGGCGCAATCTACACGCCAAGGGCGGAAGGGCTCAAGGCGGGGCGCCCGGGCGACGCATCCAGCACCGAACGTGCATCACAGACGGACCCGGGCCGTTGTGGCCGGACCCCGCGAACGGCATCATCACGGCCCCGCCCCAAGGGAGAGTCTCCAGCAGCAGCCCCATCCGCCGCTCGGAGCAACACGCAGAAGAGGTAATGGCACAAGACGACGGGCATTCGGACGGGTCAGCGAACGGAAGCTCCAACGGCCGGACACGGCCCCAGAAACGCCTCGACTCCGTAGTGATTCGCTTCGCCGGTGACTCCGGCGACGGCATGCAGCTCACGGGCACGGAGTTCACCCGCACGGCTGCGCTCTACGGCAACGACATCGCGACGTTCCCGGACTTCCCGGCCGAGATCCGTGCGCCCGCCGGCAGCCTCGCGGGCGTGTCGGGCTTCCAGCTCCAGTTCTCCGCCAACGAGATCTTCACCGCGGGCGACGCGCCCGAGGTGCTGGTCGCGATGAACCCGGCGGCGCTGCGCACGAACCTGCCCGACCTCGAGCCGGGCGGGCTCCTGATCGTGAACACCGGCGCCTTCAAGGCCAAGAACCTCGAGCTCGCCGGCTACGAGAAGAGCCCGCTCGAGGACGGCAGCGTCTCGAAGTACCGGGTGATCCCGATCGACTTCACCAAGCACGTGACCACCGCGCTGGCCGGCAGCGGCATGTCGAGCCGCGAGATCGCGCGCACCCAGAACTTCTTCGCGCTGGGCATCCTGTTCTGGCTGTACGGCCGCAACCCGGAGCCCGAGCTCGACTCGATCCGCAAGAAGTTCGCGAAGAGCCAGGAGCTGGCCGACGCGAACGTGAAGGTGTTCCAGGCCGGCTACCACCTGGGCGAGACACTCGAGCTGTTCGACGCGCGCTACGAGGTCCCGCCCGCGCATCTCCGGGGCGGTCACTACCGCAACATCACCGGCAACGAGGCCACCGCGCTCGGGCTGGTGACGGCCGCGAAGCTCGCGAACCTGCCGCTCATGTACGCCAGCTATCCGATCACGCCCGCCTCGGACGTGCTGCACAACCTGGCCGGCTACGCGCGCTTCGGCGCCACCACCTTCCAGGCCGAGGACGAGATCGCGGCCGTGGGCGCGGCGATCGGCGCCTCGTTCGGCGGTGCGATCGGAGTCACCGGCACGTCCGGTCCCGGTTTCGCGCTGAAGCAGGAAGGCATCGGGCTGGCGGTCGCGGTCGAGCTGCCGCTCGTGATCGTGAACGTGCAGCGCGCCGGCCCCTCGACAGGCATGCCGACCAAGACCGAGCAAGCCGATCTCTTGCAAGCGATCGTCGGCCGCAACGGCGAGTCACCGATCGCGGTGGTGGCGCCGGCCACGCCGGCCGAGTGCTTCAAGATCGCGATCGACGCGGTGCGGCTCGCAGTCGAGCACATGTGTCCGGTCGCGTATCTCTCCGACGGGTCACTTGCCAACGGCGCCGAGCCCTGGCACCTGCCCGACCCCGAGGAGCTCGACCCGATCCAGCTCTCGTTCCGCACCGACCCCGAGAACTTCGCGCCGTTCCTGCGCGACTCACGGCTGGTGCGGCCGTGGGCGATCCCCGGAACGCCCGGCCTCGAGCACCGCATCGGCGGGATCGAGAAAGAGGACGTCTCGGGCAACATCTCCTACGACCCGCAGAACCACGAGCACATGGTGCTGACGCGCCAGGCCAAGATCGACCGCATCGCCGACCGCCTGCCGCCGGCCGAGATCGACGGTCCGCCCAGCGGCGACGTGCTGGTGGTGGGCTGGGGCGGCACGTTCGGCGCGCTGCGCCAGGCGACGCTGGCGCTGCGCGCGGAAGGTCACGCCGTGGGTCACTTGCACCTGCGCTACCTGAACCCGCTGCAGTCGAACGTGGGTGAGCTCTTGCGCCGCTACCGCCACGTGGTGGTGGCCGAGCTGAACCGCGGCCAGCTGCGCTCGATCCTGCGCGACAAGTATCTGGTCGACGCGCGCGGGCTGAACAAGATCCAAGGCAAGCCGTTCAAGGTGCGCGAGGTGGTCGAGGCGGTGCGCAAGCTGCTCTCGCCCAAGGCCAGCGCGCGGGAGGGACTGCACTCGTGAGTCAGTTGGTCGCGAACGGCGGCGAGCACAAGAAGCTCACCAAGAAGGACTTCGAGACCGACCAGGCGGTGCGCTGGTGCCCCGGCTGCGGTGACTACGCGATCCTGGCGCAGCTGCAGAAGGTGATGCCCGAGCTCGGCATTCCCAAGGAGAAGATCGTCTTCATCTCCGGGATCGGCTGCAGCTCGCGCTTCCCGTACTACATGGACACGTTCGGCTTCCACACCATCCACGGCCGCGCGCCGGCGATCGCGACCGGGCTCAAGCTCGCGCGACCCGAGCTCAGCGTCTGGGTGGTCACCGGCGACGGCGACGCGCTCTCGATCGGCGGCAACCACCTGATCCACGCGCTGCGCCGCAACGTCGACCTGAAGATCCTGCTCTTCAACAACAAGGTCTATGGACTCACCAAGGGTCAGTTCTCGCCGACCTCCGAGATCGGCATGAAGACCAAGAGCTCGCCCGCGGGCTCGGTGGCGCGGCCGTTCCGCACGCTGTCACTCGCGCTCGGCGCCGAGGCGACCTTCGTGGCGCGCGGCGTCGACACCGAGACACAGCACCTGCAGGAGATGGTCACGCGCATGGCGCAGCACAAGGGCGCCGCGCTGCTCGAGATCTACCAGAACTGCCCGGTGTTCAACGACGGCGCGTTCGACGAGCTGAAGGACCGCAAGACCAAGTCCGATCACCTGCTCTTCCTCGAGCAGGGCAAGCCGCTCGTGTTCGGCAAGGACGACGAGCGCGTGGTGAAGCTCGACACCGAGCACACGCGGCTGTACGTGGCCAAGCGCGGCGAGCCGGGCGGCGTCGAGATCACTCACGACGAAGCGACGGCCGACCCGGGTCTGGCGCTGCTCCTGGCGCGCTGCACGCCGCCGGAGTTCCCCACCCCGATCGGCGTGCTGCGCTCGGTCGAGGAAGCCACCTTCGAAGACCAGACGCTCGCCCAGAACCGGGCCGCGATCGCCGCGCGCGGCGAGGGCACGCTCAAGGAGCTGTTGTTCGCGGGCGATCGCTGGGACGTCTAGCCGACAGGAGACCTTTCGCTTTGCAGCTCGATTCCTTTCACCTCATGTACATGTTCGCCGCGACCACCGGCGTGCTCTTCATCCCGATCATCCTGGGCTTCATCGCCGTGCTCCTGGAGCGCGAGTAGACCCACTCCCCCGGAGCGGTTTCTTCACGCCGTCCTCACGGCTGCGTCACGCCGCGTGCGAAGTCGGGCGATAGCATGGCGCGCGTGAGTCGAGGTGGTGCGGTTTCCGACGTGCTGGGGGCGATTGCCCAGCGCGCGCCGTTCGAGCGCGCGGCCGAGTGGGACTCGGTCGGGCTGGTGCTCGGCGATCCGGCGGCGCGCGTGCGCAAGCTCGCGGTCTGTCACGAGGTGACGGAGCGCGTGGTGGCCGCGCTCGAGGCGCGCCCGGTCGATCTGCTCGTCGCCTACCACCCGCTCTTGTTCCGGCCGACGCAGCGCCTGGTGGCGGGGCCGACGCCAGAGGGCCGGGCCCTCCGGCTCGTGCGCGCGGGCGTCGCGCTCGCGGTCGCGCACACCAATTGGGACGTCTCTCCAGGCGGGACGGCCGATGCCCTGGCCGATGCGCTGTCGCTGTCCCAGGTCGAAGGCTTCGGGCCGCTCGAGGGCGCGTCTGCGCGGAAGCTCGTCACGTTCGTGCCGCGCGCGGCAGCCGACGCCGTGCTCGACGCGGTGGCGGCCGTGGGCGCGGCCCGGGTCGGAAACTACACCCATTGCTCGTTCCGCGCGGAGGGGATGGGCACGTTCTTCGCGGGCGAGGGCGCGACGCCGAGCGCCGGCAAGCCGGGCGAGCTCTCGCACGAGCCCGAGGTCCGGCTCGAGTTCCTGGTGCCGCCTGCGCGCGAGGACGAGGTCGTGCGGGCGCTCCTGCGGGCTCATCCGTACGAGGAGCCTACCTTCGACCTGTTCGAGCGGCGCGGCGAGCTCCACTCTGCCGGCCGGATCGGCAGCACCGAGCCGATCACCCTGGGCGAGCTGGCCGAGCGCGCCGCCGAGTCACTCCACGGCTCGGTGCCGCGGATCGCGGGCGATCGCGACCGAGAGGTCTCGCGGGTCGCGGTGGTGCCGGGCTCCGGCGAGGATTTCGCGGCGGCGGCGCGGCGCGGCGGCGCCGACGTCCTGGTCACGGGCGATCTGCGCCACCACGCCGCCCGGCGGGCGCTCGACTCGGGTCTGGCGCTGATCGACGCGGGCCACGCGGCAACCGAGCGGCCAGGACTGGAACGGCTGCTCATGTTGCTGGCGGCGCATGGAATCGAGACCGCCTCGCTGATCGCGCTGGACAGCGATCCGTGGAGCGGCGCATCGTGACGGTCGGACCGGCAACTTCGATCCGTCCGCGGTGTCGGCGCCGTAATGTCCTCGATCTTCTGCGCAAATTTGCGCGCCACGCAATTTGCGGAGAGGAGACTCAAACATGGTAGAACGGTGGGTATCAGGGCTTGTGGGCGATCACCTACGCAACGTAGAATCGGCCCACTCTGACGCTTCGGCCAGGAATTTCCGGTCGAGCGAATACGGGTTGGGAACAACAATGGCTCAGCGCGCCTTCATTACGGCCTTGGTTTGCCTCGCGGTCATCGCACAGACGGCCGCGGGTGCGTCCATTCCCAAGCGGAAGGCGGTGACCCCGCAGGGCACCTCGGGTACCCCGACGCTGCAAGAGATCCTCAACGGCCTGGTCGTCTCGGGCCCTGCGATCGACGCCAACGCGCCCTCGAACGTCCAGCTCTGGACGAACACCTCGGGTCCGGCGACGGCGCAGCTCGTCGAGAGCTTCACGGGCAAGCAGTCGGTGAAGTTCGGCATCTACGATCCCGACAGCCCGGGCGACGGCGCGTTCCTGCTCGACAACAAGACCAAGACCTCGGACATCACGAGCATCGCGTTCAACGACGACAACTCGATCCAGATCAAGGGCAGCAAGGGCAAGAAGGCCAACGGCTTCGACGGGCCCTTCGGCTTCTTCGCGAAGATCCCCGGCAACACGAAGCACGACATCACCTTCTTGTTCACGCAGCCCGAGCTGAACGGCGGGCTGGTGGCTGCCAAGGTCTTCCAGGGCAACGGACTCACGATGCTGAAGTTCCCGGGCATGGCCCCCGGGCTCTTCCTCACCAGTCAGTTCCTGATCGCCTTCGAGACCACCGGCAAGGATGGTCAGTTCAATGACTTCATCGTGAGCGTCTCGGGCCTGTCCGTGCCGGAGCCGGCACTCGCGCTGCTCTTCGGCATCTCTCTCGCCGCGCTCTGCGCGCGGCGCGTCCGCAGCACCTAACCGCCCCTGAGGAAAATCTCTTTGCGCCGGCTGCTCGTCTCGGTTCTCGTTCTGGCGGCAGCCACGGGCGCCGCGGTGTCTCCCGAAGGTGTGAGTCGACCGGACGGGGTGATCCTCGACGGTCAGGCGAACTCGCGGGTGAACGACGCGCGGCTGCTCGCGGCCGTACGCGCGCAGGACGTCGACGCCGCGGTCGCGGCGCTCGAGGCCGGAGCCTCGCTCGAGTGCACCGCCGCAGACGGCGCCACGCCGCTGGTGCTGGCCGCGCAGCTCGGCTCGGACGAGCTCGTCGATCTGTTCCTCTCGCGCGGCGCCAAGGTCGACGCGCGCGACGCCAACGACTGGACCGCGCTGCAGCACGCCACCGCGCGCGGCTCGCGGCCCGTGGTCGTGCTGCTGCTCAGGCGCCGCGCGCATCCCGACCTCGCCGACCGCGACGGCTTCACGCCACTCATGCAGGCGAGCGCGCGCGGACTCGTGCCGATCGTCAAGTTCCTGCTCGACGCCGGCGCGAACGTCTCGGCTCGCAACCAGGCGGGGCTGACCGCACTGCACTTCGCGGCGGCGGAGGGCCGGCTGCCGATCGTGCAGATGCTGCTCGCCCACAAAGCCGACGCGAACCTCACCTCGTCGCTCGACCAGACGCCGATCATGATGGCCGCGGTGAAGGGCCGCACCGGAGTCATCGACGCGCTGATCCGCGCCGGCGGCAAGGTGAACGCGCGCACCACCGACGGCCGCACCGCGCTCATGTACGCGGCCGAGGCCGGGCGCACGTACACCGTCGGCGCGCTGATCGCGGACGGCGCGGACGCGAACGCGGTCGACGGCGCGGGGAAGACGGCGATCGACTACGCGCGCAACGAGAAACACGACGACATCGCGAGTCTCTTGGCCGGCCTGCGCCTCGATCCGAACAGCCCCGACGGTGGCGACGAGACGATGTCGCGGACCCCGAACAACACCCTGATCGCAGCGCTGCTCGCCAAGGGCGCCGACGTGAACGCGCGCTCGGGCGAGGGCAAGACGGCGCTCCTGCTCGCCGCCGAGAAGGGCCGCAGTGACACGGTGAAGCGCCTGCTCGACAGCGGCGCGTCGATCGACGCTTCGGACGCCTCCGGCGAGACCCCGCTCGAAGCGGCGGCGCGCGAAGGTCACCGCGAGGTCGTCGACGAGCTGCGCCGCGCCGGCGCCGATCTGTCGAAGGCCGACCCCGCGTTCCTTCTGCCCGAGCTGCGGGTCGCGAACGACCTGTTCGTCGACGCCGCCGACAAGGGCGATCTGCGGCTGCTGCAGACCATGATCGACAAGGGCGTCGACGTCGACGCGCACAGCCGGAGCGGTCAGTCGGCGCTGGCTCAGGCCTCGAGCGCGGGTCAGATCGACGCGGTGCGGGCGCTCCTGGCCTCGGGCGCGAGCATCGACGACACCAGCAACGCCGGCCAGACACCGCTGTTCCGGGCCGCCAGCGAGGGCCGCACCGACGTCGTGAAGCTGCTGATCCACTCTGGTGCGGACGTCGACGCGCGCACCAACGCAGGAGTCACTCCGCTGCAGATCGCCGCGACCAACGGCTACGAGCCGATCACGCGGCTCTTGCTCGAGGGCGGTGCCGATCCGCGAATCGGCGCGGGCGACGGGCAGACGCCGCTGGCGCGCGCCGCGCGCGAAGGTCACACCCACATCGTCGAAATGCTGGTCGAGCACGACGCGAGTCTCTCGGTGCGCGGCGAGCCGGGCCGGATCGCGCTCACGCGCGCCGCGCAGATGGGTCAGATGGAGACGGTGAGCTCGCTCCTGCAGGCGGGTGCCGATCCGAACTCGCGCGACCGCAAGGGCATGACCGCGCTGGTGCTGGCCGCCCAGGAGGGCAATACCGACGTGGCGCTGGCGCTGCTCAAGGCGGGCGCCGATCCGAACGCGCGGGCGCGCGGCGGACAGACTCCACTCATGCTGGCCGCGATGAAGGGCCGCAACGCGATCGTGCAGGCGCTGCTCGCGACCAAGGCCGACGTCGACGCGCGCAGCCAGACCGGCCAGACCGCGCTCATGTACGCCGCCTGGAAGGGCCGCGTCCGCGTCATGCAGTCACTGCTCGGCGCGGGCGCGAAGATCGACGCGCGCGCCGAGGACGGCCAGACGGCGCTCGTGCGCGCCGTGCGCGAAGGTCACATCGACTCGGCGCGGCTCTTGCTCGAGAAGGGCGCCGACCCCAACGCGCGCGACCGCGCGGGCTGGACGCCGCTCCTGATCGCCTCGGCGGCGGGACACAGCCAGATCGCGCTGCTCCTGCTCGAGAAGGGCGCGAACCCGAACCTGAAGTCACCCGACGGGCGGACCCCGCTGATGATGGCGTCGGTGCTGCCGGGCGGCAGCGACGAGCGCGAGCGCCGCCGGCGCGAGGCCAACCAGGCGCTGGTGAAGGCCGCGCGCGATGGCCAGACCTCGTATCTGCGCTCGCTCCTGGCCGCCGGCGCCCAGGCCGACGCGCGTGACGAGCAGGGCTGGACGCCGCTGCTGCACGCCTCGGCCGCGGGTCACGGCGACATCGTGCAGCTCCTCTTGCAACGCGGCGCCGACCCGAACGCGCGCACCTCCGACGGCCTGTCGGCCGCTACACTGGCCACGTCGCACGGTCACCCCGACATCGTGCGCATGCTGTTCGACTCGGGCGCTCCCCAGTAACCCGCGCCCGGTCCCACCCGGGAGAGCCATGCGGGAGAAGGACGCGCTGGGACGCGAGCACGAGCTCGCCGCGCCGCCGCGCCGGATCGTCTCGCTCGTCCCGTCCTGGACCGAAGCGCTGTTCGCGCTCGGCGCCGGCGACTCAGTGGTGGGAGTCACCGAGTACTGTGTGCATCCGGCCGAGGGCGTGGCGCGCCTGGCCAAGCTCGGCGGGACCAAGAATCCGAGCGTCGCGGCGATCGTCGGGCTGCGGCCCGAGCTCGTGATCGCGAACCAGGAGGAGAACCGGCGCCGCGACGTGGAGCGCCTGGAGGCCGCGGGCTTGCGCGTATTCGTGACTGCCGCCCACAGCGTGGCGCAGGCGCTCGCCGAGCTGCGCGCGCTGGGCCGGATCACGGGCCGCGCCGAGGCGGCCGAAGCGATCGCGCGCGAGGTCGAAGCTCGGCTCGCGCGCGCGCGCGGCGCCCGGCGCCCGCGCGTGGCGGCGCTGATCTGGCGCGACCCGCTCATGGTGGTGGGCGCAGACACCTACGCGAACGATCTGCTGCGCTGCGCCGGCGCCGACAACCCCTTTGCCGCCGGTGGCGGCCGCTATCCGCGCATCACCACCCAGGAGCTCGAAGCCGCCCAGCCCGACGTGCTCTTGCTGCCGACCGAGCCCTACCGGTTCGAGGAGCGCGACCGCCTCGAGTATCTCGCGCTCGACTGTCCGGCGGCGCAGAGCGGCCGCGTGCACGTGATCGAGGGCGAGCTCCTGTCGTGGTACGGGCCGCGCATGGCGCGCGCGCTCGACACGCTGGGGCGGCTCTTCGCGGACTGACTAGCCCGTGGTGAGCTGCGTGCCGCAGCTCGAGCAGAAGCGCGAGCCCGCGGCGTTGGCGGTGCGGCAGTTCGGGCAGCCGAGCGGCTCGGCGCGCTGGCGCGCGCCGCAGGCCGAGCAGAAGTTCGCGTCGCCCGTGACCCCGGCGCCGCAGGCCGGGCAATGACTGCCCGATTTCGCGCCGCCCAGCGCCTGATTCACGACTCCGGCCATGCCCGCGCCCAGGCCGAGCGCCGCGCCGGCGCCGACGCCCGCTCCGGCCAGCCCGCCGCCGCCACCGGACGCCGACTTCTCCAGCGCGTTCGCGGCCTGGTAGCGCACGAAGGTGTCGAGCGAGCCCACCGCGGCCATGCCCGCGCGCTTGTCGATCATCTCCTGCACGTGGTCGGGCGGCGAGATCGACATCACCTTGAAGTCGGCGATCGTGACTCCGTATTTCTCGAAGTCGGCGAGCACACGCGCCTGGATGCCTGCCGAGATCTCGACGTAGTGCTGTGCCAGGTCGAGCACCGTGCGCAGCTCCGCGCCCAGGAACTCCGCCACCTGAGTCACGATCAGGCCGCGGAAGAAGTCGGCCAGCGCCTCGGTCGTGAACTCGCCCACCGTGCCCACCAGCGTGTGCAGGAAGAGCTGCGGATTCGAGATCCGGAACGAGTAGATCCCGAACGCGCGCAGCCGTACCATCTCGAGCTCGCTGTCGCGGAACAGGATCGGCTCCATCGTGCCCCACTTCTGGTTCACGAAGCTGCGCAGGCTCACGAAGTAGGCCTCGGCGCGGAACGGGCTGGTGCCGCCCATGGGCAGCGACAGCACCTTGGTCAACAGCGGCACGTTCAGCGTCGTGAGCGTGTGGCGGCCGGCGCCGAAGGTGTCGAGCGCGCGGCCGTCGCGCACGAAGATCGCCGCCTGACTGTCTCGCACCACGAGCTGGGCGCCGAGCTTGATCTCGGCCGAGCCCTGCGCGGGATAGCGCGAGACCAGGGTATCGGGCGCGCGGTCGAGACACTCGATGACTTCGATCTGCTGCGACATGGCTACCTCGATCCCAGGCCCAGGATCGCGTTGCGCCGGTCGGCCAGCGCGAGCCCGAGCCGCTTCAGTGACCCGCGCAGCGCTGGAGCCGAGACCTCGCCCTCGCCGACCTGGGCGGCCAGCTCCTCGACCTGCTGCACGATGCGCTCGTCCTTCTCGTAGACGGCGTCGAGCGCGGCGTCGCCGTCGAGCTTGGCCTCGTCGAAGAACCCGGAGTAGCCGCGGTCCGCGAAGCGCAGCTCGCCGCGCAGCTTCTCGGCCTGCGTCACCAGCTCCGACAGCTCGCCGATCTCGTCTAGCGGCACCTTCGCGATCCGCGCCTGCAGCTCGCGCCCGATCGCCTCGAGCCGCGCCGCGCCGTGATCGCGGAGGAGCTTGTCGGCCTGCCGGCGCTGATCGCGCTCGAGATAGCCGCCGAAGCCGGGCACGCGCGCGGCCAGGCGCTCGAGCGCCCCTCGCTGCGCGGCCAGCGTGTCTACGAGCTTCGCCATCGCGGCTCCTCCCCGGGCAGCGTTTTCGGCCCGTGTCGCGAGCCGCTTGAGGCGCACTTGCCGGTCAGGGCAGGGCAAAGGCGTGGGAACGGCGGGCGATCTGGCCCGCATCCGCGAGCAGCGCGCGCGACACGGGCAGCGGGAAGAACGGGGTCAGGAGCGCCGCGTGGTGATCGGCCTGCGCCGGGCCCGCGGGCAGCCACTGGCCGTGGTAGAGCTCGAGCGGAACCACGACCAGCGACGGCGCGGAGAGCGCGAGCTGCGCCTCGCCGACCCACTGCTGGAAGGTCGCCCCGTTGAGCTTGCGCGTGCTCTGCCGGTCGTGCAGCGCCACCAGCGCGAAGCGCGCCAAGGCAGTCACCTGCTCGGGCTCGAGCTCCACGTCGAGCAGCTCGAGACCGTCGCCCGGCTGCGGACGCCCGACCTGCGTCTCGGGCTGGCGCCAGCTGGCCACGGCGGCGAGCGCGGCGAAGGCGTCGTCGAGGCCGCGCGTGCCGAAGGTGGCGCGCGCGGGCAGGAACAGCCGCGCCTGCGCCGGGTCGGTCTCGCGATAGCGCGCGGCGGCGGGCTGGGGGCTCACTTGCTCGAGCCAGTCCCAGAGCCGCGTGAACTCACGCCCGCCCGCGCGCAGCCGCAGCTCGAATGCCCAGAACGGATAACCCAGGAGTGACTCGCGGCCCTGCGCCGGCGGCGCGGCGGCGAGCTCGTACTCGAGCGGGGTGAATCCCTCGGCGGACACGTGCATCGCCTGCCCGCAGGTCTTGCAGAACGCGATCCGGGCGCGCGGTGAGAGCGCGAGCTCCGCGCCGCAGTTCGGGCACTCGGAGGCGATCGCGCGCAGCACCGGCTTCTGAAGCACCTCGTCGAGTGCGCGCGCTGGGAGCGCGCAGAGCGCTTCGAGCTCGGACGGCTCGAGCCGCCCCGCGATCGTCCCGAACTGCCGGTCGAAGAGATGCCCTTCGATCGCCGCGCCGCGTTGGATCTTGGCGTAGCCCATCTGCTTCCAGACACGCAGCGCGCGCTCGCCGGTCACGCTCTCGAGCCGCGAGATGAGCTCGAGGCCCGGATCCACCTGCACGCGGGCGCGGTCGCCGATCGCCTCGGGGCTCGCCGCGCTCGTGGCCTGCAGCGCGTGGCCGCCCACGCGCTCGAGATGCGCGTCGCGCAACAGCGCGAGCCGGGTGCCGCGCAGCTTCAGGCCGCGGTCGCGCAGGTTGTAGCGGGTCGCGTCGTAGCGCCGCCGCACGTCCTCCGTGCGCAGGCTCTGCACCACCGACTCCTTCGCGTCGCCGCGCCGGCCGAGGATCCCCTGGAAGACGGTGCGCTCGTGCAGCTCGTAAGGCACCAGGAAGTCGCCCGCCTCGATGAGCGACAGCTCGTTTTCGAGCTTCGCGCGCAGCGCGGCGACCTGCGCCTCGATCCAGACGGGGATCCCGTTCGAGGCGCCGCCGTTGCGCTCCTTCGCACGCCCGATCTCGGCGTTGCGGAAGCTCTCCGTCTCGCTGCGGATCAGGAGCTCGATCGCGTCGCGCGCGGTCTGGCCGCCGTCCGAGACGGCGAAGACCTCTTCGCCCAGGGTGCGCGTGCAGGCGAGCACCGAGCCGCAATAGCTGCAGCGAAACGAGTGATCCCAGACGCCGGCCACGAAGCTGGCTCCGCACTCGCAGCACTCGAGCTGGACCTCCAGTCGCTCCTCGCTCGCACGCTCTTCGCTCACCGACACCGGATCGTCGGGAGCCAGTGAAAGCTTTGGCTTTCCGACTAGACTTGCCGGTGGGCTGGGACTTTTGGCGCCTCCTTTTCGTCGGAGGCGGACACTAATCCTTTGCAGCTTGGCTGCGGATTGCCGGCGGGTTGGGCAGCAGGCTGCGTGTCCGGGCGCAGTTCGTCTGGGGCTGAGGCATGGCTGAGCCATGCCTCGAGTCGGGCAGGAGCATTCGAGTGACCGAGCGATACTCCGCAGCCGTCGACCGCACGCTCTCGCTCCGCGATGGGCGACAGATCGGCTTTGCGACCTTCGGCGATGCCGACGGGCTGCCGGTCTTCTACCTGCACGGCACCTTCGGCTCGCGTCTCGAGGGCAGGATCGCCCACGTGGCTGCGCTCCACCGCCACGTGTGCCTGATCGCCGTAGACAGGCCCGGGTTCGGCCTGTCCGATGGGCGGCCGGATTCACGCCTGCTCGACTGGCCCGCCGATCTCGACGAGCTGGCCGACCAGCTCGCGATCGAGCGCTTCTCGCTGCTCGGGGTGGCGGGCGGCGGCGCGTTCGCGCTGGCCAGCGCCGTGAAGCTCCCGGATCGCGTGCGCTCGGTCGCGCTGGTCAGCAGCACCGCGCCACATGACCGCCCCGGCGTGCTGAACGGCATGGACCTGCGCGCGCGCCTGATGCTGCATGTGTTGCCGCGCCGGCTGCCCTGGCTCTCGCGCCGTATACACGACCGCGCGGCAAGCCTGGCCGACCGCGACCCGCAGCGGCTGCTGCGCGAGGCGTCGGGCACGCTGCCCGCGTCGGAGCGGCCCGCGCTCGACTCACCGGAGATCGCGTCGATCTTCATGGACGCCGCCTACGAGGGCTTCCGCTCGGGCGCCGACGGCATGGTGCACGAGCTGCGCATCCTGGCCGAGCCCTGGGGCTTCGGGCTCGACGGGATCGAGGCGCCGGTCTTCCTGTGGCACGGCGAGACCGACAAGGTGAGTCCGGTGGAAATGGCGCAGCTCCTGGCGCGCGAGATCGCCAAGTCACAGCTGCAGATCATCGCGGACCGCGGCACCGCGATCGCGGTCGACGTCGTCCCCGACGCGATCGCCACGCTCGCCGCCTACGCGCGCCAGAGCGATTGACTCGCGCGAGTCAGTCGTTCCAGCCGTGCGCGACCGGAATCACCTCGGCCGCCAGCCGGCGCGTCTGCTCGAGCAGCTGCGCGTCCGATTGCGCCAGCGGGATCATCACGAACTTCGACACGCCCACCGCCCGGTACTGCGCGACCCGCTCCAGCACCGCGCTGGCCTTGCCCAGCGCGAAGTACGCCGTCGGGTCGCCGCCCCCGCTGCGGATGCGCGCGGCGAACGCGCGCGAGAGACTCGACTCTTCGGTCGAGCCGAGCTGGAACACGATCGTGGCGCCGAAGTGATCCTCGGGAATCGGCCGGCCCGACTCGGCGCCGAGCTTCCGGATCGCGGCGATCACGGGCGCGACCTGCGCCGGCGTCTGGATCCCGCCCAGCCAGCCGGTGCCGAGCTTCACCGTGCGGCGCACCGCCGCGGGGCTCGCGCCGCCGATCCACAGCGGCAGCGGCTGCTGCACCGGGCGCGGCGCGATCGTGACTCCCTCGTAGCGGTAGAACTCGCCTTGGAACGTGACCGACTCCTCGCTCCACAAGCGGCGCGCGATCTCGAGCACCTCGTCGGCGCGGCGCCCGCGCTCGGCGGCACTGCGACCGGTGGCGCGGAACTCGGGCGCGTTGTCGGTGCCCACGCCGAACACCGGCAAGAGCCGGCCGCGCGACAGCCAGTCGATGGTCGCGCACTGCTTGGCCAGCACGAGCGGATCGCGGAAGGTGGCGACCACGGCGTTCATGCCGAACTTCAGGCGCTCGGTCGCGCCGGCGAGCGCGGCCATCGCCGCCAGTGACTCGAGGAACGGCTCTTTCGAGACCAATCGGTCGGTCTGCCAGATCGAGTCGACGTCGGACGATTCGCACAGCTCGACCCAGTCGAAGAAGCCGCGCGAGTCCGCGGCGGGCAGCGTGGAGATGCCGATCCCGAGGCGGACCTTCACGAGCGCTCGCTCCGCACCTGGTTCTGGCCCCGCGCGCGCACCCCGATCCGCGCCTGCTCGACCGCGTCGGCCGTGACCGCCCGGTTGGCGGCGCCCGAGAGCTCGCGCTCCGCCGCGAGTGACTCACCGAAGGGCAGGGCGAAGCCCGCGTCGATGATGCGCTTGTACGAGCGCAGCCCGGCGTCGGGCACCGACAGCATGTCGCGCGCCAGCGCGCGAGTCACCGCCAGGAGCTCGGAGGGCGCCACCACCCGGTTCACCAGACCCCAGCGCTCGGCGGTCTCGGCGTCCAGGAAGTTGCCGGAGAGCGACAGCTCCTTGGCGCGGTAGATGCCGATCGCGCGCGAGAGCTTCTGCGAGAGACCCCAGCCCGGCATGATGCCGACGCGCGCGTGAGTGTCGGCGAAGCGCGCCTCGCTCGAGGCGATCAACACGTCGCAGGCCAGCGCCAGCTCGAAGCCGCCCGTGATCGCCACGCCGTTGATCGCGCCCAGGATCGGGCCCGCGAACTCGGCCATCGCCGCCACCAGGTCCGGATCGCGCTCGCCGCTGCGCGCGCCGCCGATCGGGCCCGCGCCCCGGCCGAGCTCCTTCAAGTCGAGACCCGCACAGAACGCGCGGCCCGCGCCCGTGAGAATGACTGCGCGCACGCTGGCATCGCGCGCCAATCCACGGAACGCGTCGGCCAGCGCGCCGCGCAGCTCGCGCGAGAGCGCGTTCATGGCTTGCGGCCGGTTCAAGGTGAGTGTCGCCAGCGCGTCGTCTCGTTCGACGCGCAATACGGGTTCGGACATGTGCCCACGCGCTCCTCAGACGATCGAGTTGGCGCATGATAGGCTCGCGCGTCCGTCGGCCACAAACCGGAGGGCGCGGTGGGAGAGGCGGACAGGGCGGCGATGCAAGAGCGCGCGGTCGAGGGCGACGCCGCGCACGCGGCGCTGCCCGCGCTGGCGCGCGTCGCGCCCGGCCTGTTCTACGGCTGGTGGGTGGCGATCGGCGCGTGCTTGATCTCGTTCGTGTGCGCGGGCGTCGGCTTCTACAGCCAGGGCGTCCTGCTCGATGCGCTGTGTCACGACCGCGGCTGGTCGCGGGCGAGTGTCTCGGGCGCGACCAGCGTCTACTTCATCGTGAGTGGCCCGATCGGGCTCGGGGTCGGGCGCGGCGTCGACCGCTTCGGCCCGCGCGGCTTCATCGCGCTGGGGGCGCCCCTGCTCGCGGTTGCGCTGGTGGGGATCGGGCAGACCGGGTCGCCCGCCGCACTCTACGGCTGGGCGCTCGCGATGGCGCTGGGCGCGTCGCTGGCGGGCGCCGTGCCCACGACCGCGATCGTGACTCGCTGGTTCTCCGAGCTGCGCGCGCGCGCCATGACCGTGTCGCAGACCGGTGTCTCGATCGGCGGCATCCTGCTCGTGCCCCTCTCGACCTGGCTGATCCGCGAGCGCGGGCTGCCGGTCGCGACCGAGCTCCTGGCAGCGCTGGTGGTGGCGATCGCGCTGCCGGTGACTGCCTTCGTGCTGCGCGCGAGCCCGCAGCCCTACGGGCTCGAGGTCGACGGGCCGGCGCGCGCCCGTGCCCGCGCGGCGAGCGGCGTGCCGTTCGTCGACGTCTCTTTTCGCACCCGTGAAGCGCTGCGCACGCGTGCGTTCTGGGGGCTCGCGCTCGGTTTCGGTCTGGGGCTGTTCGCGCAGGTCGGCTTCCTGGCGCACCAGCTCGCCGGCCTGCGCGAGAGACTCGAGCCGGCGGACGCGGCCTTCGCGGTCAGCACCACCGCCTTCGGCAGCGTGGTGGGCCGGCTCGTGCTCGGGCCGATGGCCGACCGGCTCGAGAAGCGCCGGATCGCGATCGGGCTGTTTTTGGTCCAGGCCTGTGCCACGCTGTTCTTCGCGCGCGCCTCGGGCGGGCTGGCGCTGGGCGCGGCCTCGTTCGCCTTCGGACTCACGATGGGCAACATCTTCATGCTGCAGCCGCTTTTGGTGGGCGAGTTCTTCGGTGTGAGCTCGTTCGCGAGCGTGCTCGGCTCACTGCAGGTGCTGACTCAGCTCGCGACCGGGCTCGGCCCGTTCGCGGTCGGGCTGGCGTTCGAGCGCGCGGGCGGCTACGAGCGGCCGCTCGAGGGACTGGCCGGCGTCGCGCTGTGCGCGGCGCTGGTGCTCTCGCGCGTGCGCGCGCCCGAGCCGCCGAGTCAGTACGCGGTGAGCCCGGCGTCGCGATAGACCGCGCACACGCGCTCGACCAGCTCCTGGGACGGCGGCTCTCGATCCTTCAGCGGGTAGGCGATGCCGAGCTTCTCGTACTTGAAGCGCCCGAGCTGATGGAAGGGCAGCACGTCGATCCGCTCCACGTTGCCGAGGCCGGCCGCGAAGCGCGCGATCCGTGACACGTCGGCGAGGTCGTCGGTGAGTCCCGGCACCAGCACGAAGCGCAGCCAGATCGGACGGCGGCGCGCCGCGAGTCGCTCTGCGAACGCGCGGGTCGGGTGCGGGTCCATGCCGGTGAGCTTCTCGTGGCGCTCCGGGTCCCAGGTCTTGATGTCGAGCAAGACCAGGTCGATCGTGTCGAGCTCCGCGTCCGAGAGCCGCTCGCCATAGAAGCCGTTGGTGTGGATCGCGGTGTGCACCTTCATCTCTTGCGCGGCCGCGAACAGCTTCGTCACGAAGCGGTCCTGCAACAGTGGCTCGCCGCCCGAGATCGTGAGTCCGCCCGACATGACGCGCAGGCCGTGGCGGTACTTGCGCAGCTCCTCGACCGCCTTGGGCACCGCCACCGGGATGCCGTTGCTGAGCGTCCAGGTGTCCGGGTTGTGACAGTACTGACAGCGCCAGGTGCAGCCGGTCGTCCAGGCCACGACGCGCACCCCGGGACCGTCGACGGTCGAGCCGGTCGTGAACGAGTGCAGGAAGCCCATGTCGCCCGACGCCAGCGCGCTGCGCACGTCGGTCTCGGGCATTCCTTTGGCCAGCTCGACGCGCAGCTCGAACGGGCTCTTCGCCTCCAGCTCAGGCATGGCGACCTCCGCCGTGGAAGGTTCGGTTGATCACGTCCATCTGCTGCTCGCGGGTGAGTCGCACGAAGTTCACGGCATAGCCCGAGACGCGGATGGTCAGGCTCGGATACTTCTCCGGGTGGTCCATCGCGTCGAGCAGCGTCTCGCGGTTCAGCACGTTCACGTTCATGTGGTAGCCGGTGGTGGTGAAGAACGCGTCGAGCATCGCAGTCAGGTTGGTGACTTGATCCGCGGCGATGCGGCCCAGACCCGAGGGCACGAGCGTGGTGGTGAGCGAGATGCCGTCGGCGGCATCGCGATACGGGATCTTCGCCACCGAGGCCGCCGAGGCATGGATGCCGTGACTGTCCCGGCCGTGCATCGGGTTCGCGCCCGGTGCGAACGGCTCGCCCTGCCGCCGCCCGTCGGGCGTGTTGCCGGTCGCCTTCCCGTAGACTACGTTCGAGGTGATCGTCAGCACCGACTGAGTGTGCAGCGCGCCGCGGTAGGCCGGGTACTTGCGCAGCTTCTGCATGAACGTGCTCACGACCCAGACCGCGAGCTGGTCCACGCGGTTGTCGTTGTTGCCGAACATCGGGAACGGGCCGTCGGCGTGGTAGTCGGTCACCAGCCCGCTGGCGTCGCGAGTCATGCGCACCTTGGCATGCTTGATCGCCGACAGACTGTCTGCCACGACCGAGAGCCCCGCGATGCCGAACGCCATCGTGCGCAGCGGCGCGTAGTCGTGCAGCGCCATCTCGAGCCGCTCGTAGGCGTACTTGTCGTGCATGTAGTGGATCACGTTCATCGCGTTCACGTACACGCGCGCGAGCCACTCCATGGTCTGCTCGAACTTCGCGAGCACGTCGTCGAAGTCGAGCACGTCGCCCTGCACCGGCTCGCTCTTCGGGGCGATCTGCTCGCCGCTGGCTTCGTCGCGACCGCCGTTGATCGCGTACAGGAGACACTTGGCGAGATTGGCGCGCGCGCCGAAGAACTGCATCTGCTTGCCGAGCAGCATCGGCGAGACGCAGCAGGCGATCGCACCGTCGTCGCCCCAGGCCCGGCGCATGATGTCGTCGCTCTCGAACTGGAGCGAGCTGGTGTCGATCGCGACCTTCGCCGAGAAACGCCGGAAACCGTCGGGCAGGCGCGGCGAGTACCAGATCGTGAGGTTCGGCTCCGGCGCCGGCCCCAGGTTGTACAGCGTCTGCAGCAGACGGAAGCTGGTCTTGGTCACGAGCGACCGTCCGTCGTCGCCCATGCCGGCGATCGACTCGGTGACCCAGGTCGGGTCGCCCGCGAACAGCTCGTCGTACTCCGGCGTGCGCAGGAAGCGCACGATCCGCAGCTTGATCACGAAGTCGTCGATCAGCTCCTGCGCCTGCTCCTCGCTGAGCGCCCCCGACGCGAGATCGCGCTCGAAATAGACGTCGAGGAAGGTCGAGGTCCGGCCGAGCGACATGGCCGCGCCGTTCTGCTCCTTCACGCCTGCGAGATAGCCGAAGTAGAGCCACTGCACGGCCTCGCGGGCGCTGGTCGCCGGCCGTGACACGTCGAAGCCGTAGCTCTTGGCCATCTCGACCAGCTCGCCCAGCGCGCGGATCTGCTCGGCCAGCTCTTCGCGGTCGCGGATGATCTCGTCGGTCGACATGGCCGGGTCGAGCGACTGCTTCTCCTCTCGTTTGTGCTCGATCAGGCGACTCACTCCGTAGAGCGCCACGCGCCGATAGTCGCCGATGATCCGGCCGCGGCCGTACGCGTCGGGCAGCCCGGTCAGCACGTGCGAGCTGCGGCAGCGCCGGATCTCGGCGGTGTAGGCGTCGAAGACCGCGGCGTTGTGAGTCTTGCGGTACTTGGTGAAGGCTTCGACCACGTGCGGGTCCGGCTTGTAGCCGTAGGCCTCGAGCGCGGTCTGCACCATGCGGAAGCCGCCGTTCGGCATGATCGCGCGCCGGAGCGGTGCATCGGTCTGCAGGCCCACGATCAGCTCGTGATCGCGGTCGATGTAGCCCGGCGCGTGCGCAATGATCGAGCTCGGAATCTGAGACACGTCGAGCACGCCCTTGCGCCGCTCCTCGACGAACAGCTCCTGGAGCTGGCCCCAGATCTTCTGGGTGCGCGCGGTGGCCGGGGCGAGAAACGACTCGTCGCCGTCGTACGGGCGGTAGTTCTGCTGGATGAAGTCGCGCACGTCGATCTGCTTCTGCCAGAGACCCGGCTGGAAACCTCGCCAAGCGTCCGTCATTCCCGTCTCCTGCGCGTCAGCCGAGCGCCAGCAGCTCGCCGCTGTGACGCGCGATCATCAGCTCTTCGTTGGTCGGAATCACCCAGGCCGACACCCGGCTCGCCGCCGTCGAGATGCGCGGGCCGCCGCGCGCGTTGGCCGCGGGATCGAGCGCGAGGCCGAGCCAGGCCGACGCCTCGCAGACGCGCTGGCGGATCTCGGCGGAGTTCTCGCCGATGCCGGCGGTGAAGACGATGCCGTCGACGCCGCGCAGCACCGCCGCCAGCGCGCCGACCTCCTTCGCCGCGCGGTACACGAAATACTCGACCGCGAGCCGCGCGTCGGGCGCGCCGTTCCCGAGCAGGTCGCGCATGTCGTTGCTCAGCCCCGAGATTCCGAGCAGGCCGGACTTCTTGTACAGGACGTCCTCGACCTGCTTCGCCGAGAGACCGAGGCCCTGGAACAGGTGCAGCACGACGCCCGGGTCGAGTGACCCGGGCCGCGTGCCCATGCACAGTCCGTCGAGCGCGGTGAAGCCCAGCGTGCTGTCGAGGCTGCGCCGGCCGCGCAGCGCGCACAGACTCGCTCCGCTGCCCAGGTGCGCGACGATCACGCGGCCCTCGGCGATCTCGGGGGCGACCTCGGGCAGCACCGAGGCGATGTATTCGTAGGACAGCCCGTGGAAGCCGTAGCGCTGCACGCCCTCTTCGCGGATCTCGCGCGGCAGCGGCACGAGCTCGGCGACGGCGGGCTGCCCGCGGTGGAAGCTCGTGTCGAAGCACGCGACCTGGGGCACGCCCGGCAGCCGCAGCTCGACCGCCTCGATCGCGGCCAGGTTGTGCGGCTGGTGGAGCGGCGCCAGCGGCACCAGCTCGCGCAGATCGCGCAACAGGTCGGGAGTGACGATCGCGGGCTTCGTGTGACTCGCCCCTCCGTGCACCACCCGGTGACCCACGCCGAGCAGCCGCGCCTGGCCGTAGCGCCCGCGCAGCCACGGCGCCAGCGCGTCGAGCGCCGCGCGGCCGTCGTCCACCGACTCGGCGAGTGACTTGTCCTCGACGGTCTTGCCGGCGCCGTCCTTCACGCGCAGGCGCGGCGCGCTGCCGATGCCCTCGATCTGTCCGCGCAGGTCCGCTTGCCAGTCGCCGCCCGCCGGCCGCTGGAAGACGCAGAACTTCAGGCTCGACGAGCCCGCGTTGACGACGAGCAGATACCCGTTCATCGCGCCGCGACCGAGACCCGCCGTGCGTGCGCGACGCGCATCGCCACGGCGCAGCTCGCGATCCGCGCGCGCACGCTGTCGGCGCGGCTGGTCAGGATGATCGGCACGCGCGCGCCGAGCACGAGCCCCGCGCAGTCGGCGTTGGCCAGGAAGGTGAGCTGCTTGGCGAGCATGTTGCCCGCCTCGAGGTCCGGCACGAGCAGGATGTCGGGATCGCCCGCGACCTCGGAGCGGATGTCCTTGATGCGCGCCGCCTCCTTGCTGATCGCGTTGTCGAAGGCGAGCGGCCCGTCGAGCACGCCGCCGCGGATCTGGCCGCGGTCTGCCATCTTGCACAGCGCCGCGGCGTCGATCGTAGCGGGCATCTTCGAGGTCACCGTCTCGACCGCGGCCAGGATCGCGACCTTGGGCCGCTCCAGCCCGAGATCGAGACAAAGGTCGATCGCGTTCTGACAGATGTCCCGCTTGTCCTCGAGCACGGGCGCGATGTTGATCGCCGCGTCGGTCACGATCAGCACCTTGTGATACGTCGGCACGTCGAAGATGAACACGTGAGAGAGCCGCCGGCCGGTGCGCAGGCCCGTGTCTCGCGCCACCACCTCCGCAAGCAGCTCGTCGGAGTGCAGGCTGCCCTTCATCAAGAGCTCGGCCTCGCCCACACGCACCAGCTCGACCGCCTTCGCCGCCGAGGCGTGACTGTGCGGCGCGTCGATGATGCGCGCGCGAGACAGGTCGGCGCCCGCCTTCTTCGCCGTCTGCTCGATCTTGGCGATCGGACCGACCAGGATCGGATCGATCAGCCGCTTTGCGGCGGCGTCCAGCGCACCGGCCAGCGCAGTCTCTTCGCAGGGGTGGGCGACGGCGGTGGCGATGGGCTGCAGGCCGGCGCAGCTCGCGATCAGCTGCTCGTACTTCCCAGTTCCACTCATGAGATCAGCTCCTGTATGTGGCGGGCCCGGTCTCTCGCAGCGCGAAGACGAGCGCGACGGCGATCCCCACGCCGGCGAGCATCGGCCCGAAGGCTCGCTGGTAGTGCTCGAGCTCGAGCTCCGCCGCGCCGTTCGAGGCGCTGCGCAGGAGCGCCGCGAACACCGGGCCGAGCAATGCGCTGAGCGTGAAGTTCACGAAATTGACGACGCCGGTCGCGGTCCCGTTCAGGTGCGGTGGGTTGGCCTCCTTGATCACCGTGTAGAGCAGCATCACCGCCCCGGAAGCGATACCGGTCACGATTCCGAGGAGATAGGGTGGCAACAAGCCGGGCGTGCCGAACAGGATCCAGGCCAGGCACGCGAACAAGACCGCTCCAGCGCCCGCCAGCACGGGCTTGCGCCGCCCGAGAACATCCGAGAGCCAGCCGAGCAGCGGGCTGCCGATGATCCAGCCCAGCGGCACGGTCGCCGAGCGCATCACCGCCTCGGCGTAGGGATGGCCCGCGGTGTCCTGCAGGAAGCGGACGCCCCAGACCATGTCGAAGATCGAGGTCGGCAACATGAGCAGACCGGCGATCAGGCCGCACAGGATCGACTGCGGATTGCGGAACACCGCGCCGAGTGAGTCGAGCGCCGCTCTGCGCCAGTCACCCGCGGCCGAGCGCTCCTTTGCCGGCAGCAGGAGATACAAGAGCACCGCGATCGCGGCGCCCGTGATCGCCATGATCCCCCAGAAGCGCTGCCAGGGCAGGCCGCCCGAGATCGCCGGGCCGACCAGGAACTGACCCGCCGAGCCGCCTGCCATGCCGAACATCTGGGTGGCGCCGATCAGCGTCGCCGCGCGCGACGCGGGGAAGTTGCTGGTGGCGATGAAGACCGCGCCCACCAGCGCGAACACCCCGCCTGCGCCCTGCAAGAAGCGACCGACCCCGGCCAGCGCGGTGTCTCCGGTCGCGAACAGGAGCGACCCGACGCTCACGATCGCCGCGCCGATCGGAATCACGCGCCGCGGCCCGAGTCGGTCGAGCGCCACGCCCGCGACCAGGCTGAACGGCGAGTAGCCGTAGTAGAACAAGCCGACGAGCGATGCGACCCCGAGCGCGTCGAGGCCGAACGCGGACGAGAGCTCCGGCATCATCACGCTCGGCGCCGAGCGCAGCACGTACTGATAGAAGTAGTAGAGCGCGGCGACGGTCCAGGCGACCCAGGCCGTCAGCAGAGCACCACGGAGACGGCCAGGCCGCCCTCCGAGGTCTCCTTGTATTTCGAATTCATCTCTTTGGCGGTGAGCGCCATGGCGTTCACGGTGGTGTCGAAGTCGAGGCGCCGGTTCGCCGGGATCTCGTTGCTCGCGATCATGAAGCCGACCCACGACTTCACCGCGCCGTAGGCGCAGCGCTCGATGCACGGCACCTGCACGAAGCCCGCGACCGGGTCACAAGTCATTCCCAGGTGGTGCTCGAGCGACGACTCGGCGGCATTCGCGACGACCTGCGGGGGGAAGTCGTGCGCCTCGGAGAGGAACGCCGCGCCCATCGCCGACGCGACGCCGATCTCGGCCTGACAGCCGCCCTCGGCGCCCGAGAGCGTGGCGTTGTGCTTGCACAGGTAGCCGACGCAGGCCGCGGCGAGCATGCCGTTGCGGATCTTCTCCTGCGGCAGCCCGCGGCCGCCTTCGCCCACCACGTACACGAGCGCGGGCATGACTCCCGCCGAGCCGCCCGTCGGCGCAGTCACCACCAGGTGACCGCGCGCGTTCTCCTCGGAGCCCGCGAGCGCGTAGGCCGAGACCACGCCCACGCCCTTCTGCTTCTCGTACTTGTCGTCGAGCGCGCGCCTGTAGACCTCGCCTGCCTTGGTCTTGAGCTTGATCGGACCGGGCAGCGTGGCGGTCGGCGCGTCGAGTCCCGCCTTCACGATGTTCACCATGGCGGTGGTGATCTTGTCGACGAACGCCAGCACCTCGGCCTCGCTCTTGCCCGAGACGGCGACCTCGTTGGCCAGCACCAGCTGCGACACGGTCAGGTTGTTCTTCTGGGCGTGTGCCAGCAGCTCGGCCATCGTGGCGTAGGGATACTTGGGCGCGCCCTTCTTGGGCGGCGTATAGCCCTTCCACTCGATGAAGCCACCGCCCACCGAGTAGTACTCGAGCTCGTAGAGCGTCGCGTTCCCGCCCATGAGCTTGCAGGTCATCGTATTGGGATGCGGGAAGTTGCCCTTCGGTGAGTCGTAGACGATGTCCTTGAGTGACACGTCGAACGTCTTGTCACCGAGCTTCACGGGGAAGCTCTGGTCTGGATTGGAGACGAGGCCGTCGAGGAAGGCGGGCTCGACGGTCGCAGGCTCCTTGCCGATCACGCCCGCGAGCGCCGCGCGCTCCGTGCCGTGGCCCTTGCCCGTCGCCGAGAGACTCCCGAAGAGATGCACCTTGATGGCGGTGGCCTTCGCGAGCTTGTCGGCCGGGAGCTTGGTGCAGCGCTGGTAGAAGTCGTAGGTGATGCGCATCGGGCCGATCGTGTGAGAGCTCGAGGGCCCGGGACCGACCTTGTAGAACTCCTCGAGCACGGTCATGACGGGCCCCTTCGAGCGCTTCACGACGTCGAGCTCCGGAGACAACGTGACCTTGGGCGGCGGCGCGCTGGCGCGCTCGGTCGCCTCCTTCGCCGACACGGTGCGCCCCGTCATCACGGTCGCGGCGCCGACCACGGCGCTGCGCATCAGGAAGGTGCGGCGGTCCACTCCCGCCGGAGTCTCCGGAACGAGTGTCTCGGGGACGACCTTCTCGGAATCGCGCGGATCGGTCTCCATCGACGTCCTCCGTAGCGCGCATGCGCCGCGTGTTTGCACAAATTTACCACGGGGCTGGACGGGATAAGACCCGAGTTGAGGGGGCTCAGCTCGGAGCCTGCTCGGGATAGCGAGGCAGATCGTCACAGATCTCGAACCAAGGGGCCTTCGAAGCGACGTACACGTGCATCGCCGGCCGGACGCCGGGATCGTCGTCGAGCGAGCCGGCGGGGATCACTGCCCGCCGGCCCAGGCTGGGAACCTTCGAGCCGCAGTCGCGGCAGAACGCCTGCGCGAAGCGCTCTGCCTCGGGAACCTTGTAGCGCTCGACTCTCTCCGCGCCGCGCAGCCAGCGAAAGCGCTCGAGCTCGACGAACAGGTTCGCGCCGTGCGCAGCCGCGCGCGCTCGCCGGCAGCGGTTGCAGTGACACAGGAAGATCGGCCCCGCGACCGGCCGCGGAGTCTCCCAGGCCACGGCCCCGCACAGGCACCCGCCGCGCACCGCTTCGGGCGTGGGCTCGGTCTTGCGCGGAGAGGGCACGCCCTCGCCCATGCCGCTCGGATACTCGTCGAACTGCGGCTGTGAGTCGGGAATCGTGTACCAGGGCGCCTTCGATGCCACGAAGAAGTGCGGCAGAGGCGCGAGCCGTGGATCCTCGGCGAGCAGGCCCGCCGGCACGAACACGCGATCCATGCTCTCGGGCGCGGCCGGCACGATCGAGCCGCAGCGGCCGCAGAACGGCCGGAACGCCCCGGGTGACGAGGCATAGCGCTTCGTCGCATCGGCGCCGCGCAGCCAGCGGAAGCCCGACTTCCCGGTGCCCACGAAGCTGGCGAACGCCGCGCCGTGTGACTTCCGGCACATCGAGCAGTGACAGTGACAGAGCGGCTCGAGCTCGCCCTGGATCTCGAAGCGCACGTCGCCGCAGAGACAGCTTCCGGTGAGGGGCATTCCCGGATGCTAGCATTCGGGCATGATGGGGAGGAGCCGGTGAGTGAGCGTGAGCGCGCATTGGCGGCGCTCGAGCGGAGCTTCGAGGCCACGCTCGAGTCACTGAAGTCGCTGGCGCGGATTCCGGGCGTGTCGGCGGCCGGCTTCGAGCCGAAGGAGCTCGAGCGCTCGGCAGCGCGCGTGGCCGAGCTGTTGCGCGAGGCCGGGCTCGAGCGGGTCGAGGTGCTGCGCCTGCCGCGCGCCCACCCCTACGTGGTGGGTGAGTGGCTCCACGCCGGGCCGAAGGCGCCGACGCTCTTGATCTACGCGCACCACGACGTGCAGCCGCCGGGCCGGGCCGAGAAGTGGCTGACTCCGGCGTTCGAGCCCACGCTGCGCGCGGACGGCCGCCTGTACGGGCGCGGCGTGGTCGACGACAAAGCCGGCTTGATGGTGCACGCGGCCGCGATCGGAGCGTGTCTACGGACGCTCGCACGGCTGCCTTGCAACGTGAAGCTGATCGTAGAGGGCGAGGAGGAGATCGGCTCGCCGAACCTCGAGGCGTTCCTGCGCGCGCACCGCGAACGACTCACGGCCGACGCGATCGTGCTCTCGGACACCGCGAACCTCGACTCGGGCCTGCCCTCGATCACCACCAGCTTGCGCGGGCTCGTGGTCGTGGACGTGCGCGTGCGCGCGCTCGACCACCCGGTGCACAGCGGCATGTGGGGCGGACCAGTGCCCGACGCAGCCACCGCGCTGGTGCGGCTGCTCGCGCGGCTGGTCGACGACCGCGGCGTGATCCAGATTCCGGGCCTGTACGACGACGTGCGGGCACTCACTCCGGGCGATCGCGCGCGACTCACCCGGCTGCCGTTCGACGAGGCGCTGTTCCGCAGTCAGGCCGGGATCGCGCGCGGCGCGTCGCTCGCGGGCGAGCGCGACTTCAGCCCCTACGAGCGGCTGTGGGTCCGGCCGAGCCTGGCCGTGACCGCGCTCGACGCCGCGCCGATCGCGGGCTCCGCGAACCGGCTGATGGAGGAGGCCGCCGCGCGCGTGGGCTTGCGGCTCGCGCCGAGTCAGGACGCGCAGCGCGCCGCGAAGCTCTTGAGTGACTTCCTGAGCCAGTCACCGCCGAACGGCGTCGAGGTCGAAGTCACGGTCGAGAGCGCGGCGGGCGGCTGGGAGACCTCGCCCGAGGGCCCGGCCTTCGAGGCCGCGCGGCGCGCGCTCGAGGCCGGCTTCGGGCGCGAGCTGGCCTGGATCGGCTGCGGCGGCTCGATCCCGTTCGTGGGCCCGTTCGCCCAGGTGCTGGGCGGCGTGCCCGCGCTCCTGCTCGGGCTCGAAGACCCGATCTGCAACGCGCACGGCGAGAACGAGAGCCTGAACGTCGACGACTTCAAGAAGGCCGCGCGCGCGGCGCTGCACCTCTTGTTCGAGCTCGGCGAGGCGCTCGCCCGCTAGCTGCGCGCGCTCCAGGAGTTCCAGCTGGTCAGCTTCTTCGCGTCGAGCCGGTGCGCGCGCCGGAAGTCCTTGCCCTTGTAGTACGCGACCGGCAAGAGCGCCGTCTGAGTCACTCCGTCGGGCACGCCGAGCAGCTTCGCGATCTCGCGCTCGTGCATCAGGTGGAGCGTGGTCCAGGCCGTGCCGAGCCCGCGCGCACGCGCCGCCAGCATGAACGACCAGGCCGCGGGCAGGATCGAGCCGTAGATGCTGGCCTGCGCCAACACCGAGCCGGTGGCCTCGACGCGCCCCTCGATGCAGGGAATCACGTGCACCGGCACCTCGTGCAGGTGGTCGACGAGATAGATCGCCGACTCGCGCACGCGCGGCTCCTGCGCGCCGCGCGGATCGCCCTCGTCCGTGTATCTCGGGCCGCCCGCCTCGATCATCTTGGCGTAGCCCTCGAAGGCGGTCTTGTAGTAGCGCGCGATCTCGGCGCGCTTCACGGGGTCGGTCACGACCAGGAAGTGCCAGCCCTGCGCGTTCGAGCCGGTCGGCGCCTGCAGCGCGATCTCGATGCACTCCTCGATCAGCGCCCGCGGCACCGGCCGGGACAGGTCGAGGCGTTTGCGCACCGAGCGCGTGGTGGTGAGTAGCTCGTCTGCTGCGCGCAGGTCCATGATCTCTTCCTCCAAACCGATGGTCGCATGGGCACCCTACCCATGCTCCGGCCCCGAAGACTACTATTGGTAGTCCTCGTTCAGCGAGCGCAGGAAGGCGGCCAGCGCCGCGACGTCGCCGCCCGAGATCCGAACGCCCGCGAGCTCCGGGGCGCCGTTACGCAGCGTGCCGGCGCGCTGCGCGTTCGAGGCGGGGATGTAGAAGCCGACCGCGTCCTCGAGTGAGTCGAACGCGCCGTCGTGCATGTACGGGTTCGAGTGACCCAGGTCGCGCAGGCCCGGGGTCTTGAAGCGCGCGAGCGCGGCGTCGAGCAGCGCGTCCTTCCCCGGGTTGTGACCCAGCGAGCGCACGAGCGCGCCGCGCAGCCGGCCCTGGGCGTGCGGGAAGTCCGGGTTTCCGAGCACGTTCCAGGCGCCCAGGTCGGTCTTCGAGGGATCGCCGGCCTCGGCCGCGGCGCGGAAGCGGCCGCTCGCCTCGGGATGTTTGAAGGTGGGCGGCAGTGAGCTCGGGTCCTCGGCGCGCTCGGCGCGGCTCGGGATCTCGAGCGCAGCGAACGCACCCGCGCCGTGCAGCGCGTCGTACTCGCGTTGACTCACCCCGGTGTCGTGGAACAGAAAGTCCGTGAAGAACGGCGCCGGATGGCAGGCCACGCAGTTCCCGACCGATCCCTGTGGCCCGTTCGGGTCGTTCGGGTCCTGGGCCGGCTGGCGCAGGAAGAGCTTCAGCCCCGCGAGCTCCTGCGCGTCGAACACGAACGGCTGGTCGTGAAGGCGGAAGGGCCCGTCCACCTCGGCCACGAACAGCGGCGTGGGCAGGGCGTCGAGCGCGGCCGCGAGCCGCTTCGAGTACTGCGCCGGAGTCTCTCGTCCGCGCGGCCGGCGCGGCAGGTGGTTGCGCAACAGGAACCGGTCGTAGGGCGAGCCGTCGAACGAGCCGTCGGCGTCGCGCGCGAACTCCAGCTGCTCGACGTATCTCGCGACCAGCTTCGCGACCTGGTTCACGATCGCCTCGTCGCTGGCCTTGGATACGTCGAGTCGCAAGAGCGGCGGCAGCACGAAGGCCTCGGGCAGGCGCGGGTCGGTGCCTGCGAACACGAGGCGGTAGGCGCCGCCCGCACCGTTCGCGAGCTCGCCGCGGCCGTCGTCCTGGCGGATCACACGCGCGACGTGCGCCATCGCCTGCTTGCGCTCGCCGGGCAGCCAGCCGTAGTTGCGGCCGAGCAGGGTCTCCTTCACCAGCTCGCGCAGCGTCGCGAACTCGCCGTCGAAGTGAAACTGCGTGCCGCCCTTGCGCGGCAGCGACGCGTTCACGAGCGCTGGCGAATTGCGCGGCGTGTGAGTCCGCCCGTCGCCCCGATCGGGGACGGGGCTGTGGCGCGCGAAATCGGCGTAGCTGCGCATGCCGCCCGTGGCCAGGTCGGGCAGCCCGTTCGGCTGGAGCACGAGGTTCTCGTCCACGAAGTGACACTGCCGGCAGTTGATCGCCTGGCCCGCGAACGGGCCGGGCAGCGGGTCCCCGGTGGTCTCGACCTCGGCCACGACCGGATCGCCGCCATTCCCGAGCGGCTGATTGACGTCGCTCATGTGGGCGGCGAAGAACTGCGCGAAGCGCGTCTCCAGAAACAGCCGTTCGCCGATCGCCACTTCGGGCGGGTCTTGGTCCTGGGCCCGGGCGAGCGGGGCGAGCGGGGCGAGCGACGACAGCAGCAGGCAGAGCAGGGCGAGGCGCACGTTCATGCGCGCATGCTAGGCGATTTTGATAATCAGTATCAAGATGGCGGTCGCCGGCCGGCTCGCGTATAACGGCGATTCCACGTCGAGGAGGGAGCGCCATGAAGGCATTGGTCACGCGCGAGATGAATCAGTACGGGGTCGAGGACTTGAAGATCGACCCCCCGAAGCCCGGCGAGCTGCGGATCAAGATGGGCGCCACCGGCGTCTGCCACTCCGATCTCTCGGTGATCAACGGCACGCTGCCGCTGGCCCGGCCGATGGTGCTGGGTCACGAGGGCGCGGGCGTGGTCGCGGAGATCGGCGCGGGAGTCAGCGGCTTCGCCATCGGCGACCACGTGGTGCTCTCGTTCCAGCCGGCATGCGGCGTGTGTCACTTCTGCAAGACCAAGCAGCCGCAGTTCTGCACGATCGGGCAGCCGCACGGTCGCATGCTCGACATGACCGCACGCGTGCACGCCAAGGACGGCTCCGACGTGGGCGTGATGCAGTTCCTCGGCTGCATGGCCGAGGAGGCGATCGTGCCGGCGATCAGCGCCTGCAAGATCGACAAGTCGATCCCGCTCGATCGCGCGGCGCTGGTGGGCTGCGGCGTGATGACCGGCGTGGGCGCGGCCATCAACACCGCGAAAGTGACTCCCGGATCGTCGGTGGCGGTGTTCGGCTGCGGCGGCGTCGGGCTCTCGATCATCCAGGGCGCGCGGCTCGCCGGCGCGGCCAAGATCATCGCCGTCGACGTGGCCGACAAGAAGCTCGAGATGGCGCGACACTTCGGCGCGACTCACACCGTGAACGGCTCGAAGGACAGCTCGGTCATGAAGTGCAAGGAGCTGACCGGCGGCCACGGCCCCGACTTCACCTTCGAGGCGGTGGGCATCCCCCAGCTGATGATGGAGACGCACGCGGCGACGCGCCGCGGCGGCACGACCACGATCGTGGGCGTCGGCAAGCTCACCGAGCAGGTGCCCTTCAACGCGCTGATGCTGTCGATGGAAGGCAAGACCGTGAAGGGCAGCTTCTACGGCGACACGAACTTCATGAGTGACTTCCCGATGCTGCTCGAGCTGTACACGAGCGGAAAGCTGAACCTCGACGACATGGTCAGCGCCACCTACTCGATCGAGGACGCGCCGCGCGCGATCCAGGATCTGGAGAAAGGCGTCAACGCGCGAGGCGTGATCGTCTACCGCTAGGGGTCGGCGGGCGAAACCGGGATCACGCTGCTCGCCACGTGGTGGCGCAGCGACAGGCGCAGCCCGCCGTCCAGGTAGATGCGCTGGACCAGCGCGCTGGCGCGCTCGGGCTCGGCCACGAAGCGGATGCGTAGCCGGTCGGTCTCGACCAGGCAGTCCTCGACCCACTCGCTGGAGACGAGCTTCTCGAACGCCGAGGCGAGCCGGTTGCTGTCGACGAACTCGAGCGTGTGTACGTACACGCCTGCGGGTGAGGCAAGGCGCGTGCCGCCGCGTACGCAGTCCGGCGGCCGGCGCGCGGGAGGCGCTGCACAGGCCGTGGACAGGGCTCGACCACAAACTGCGCACGGCGGAGAATCGGCTCGTGTCCTACTCCGAGAATGAGGCCGGGCCGGCGCTCGCGCCGTTCGTCGAGCGCCTGTGCTTCTCGAACGACGAGGGGCCGGGCGCCTCGCCCGGCGTGCGCGTCGTCCCCGACGGCGCGATCGACGTGCTGTTCTCGGTCGCGCGCGACGGCGGATCCGGCACCGCTCATGTCTTCGGCCTGAAGACGCGCTCACTCTGGGTCGAGACACCCGATGCCCGCGACAACGTGTTGCTGCGCCTGCGTCCCGGGGCCGCCGAGCGCGTCTTCGGGGTGCGGGCGAGCGAGCTCACCGACCGCGCGCTGCCGCTCCGCGAGCTCGCCGGAACCGAGGCCGACGCCTGGCTCGAACGGTTGGCGCGGACGCGCTCGAACGAGTCACGCGCGCGCGTGGCCCAGGCCGAGCTGGGCCGCTGGTTCCGCGCGCGGGCGCGCGTCGCCGACGCCGACGACGCCTTGCTCGCGCACGCGAGCGCTCGCCTCGGCCGACCCGGCGCACCGCGCGTGGCGGCGCTTGCGCAGGCGTTGGGAGTGGGGGAGCGCAGGCTCGAGCGGCTGTTCCTGGCGCGCATTGGAGTCACTCCAAAGGCCTACGCGCGCATCGCGCGCTTCCAGGCGACCTATCGGGAGCTCGGCGCGGGCGCCGAGCTCGTGTCGCTCGCGCTCGCGCACGGCTACTTCGACCAGGCGCACCTGAATCGGGATTTCCGCGAGCTCGCCGGCGCGCCGCCGCGTCGGATTTTTCCAAGCCGGGATCGGCCGGCGCATCCTAGTCTGCCGGGATGAAGAAGCTCTCCACTGCAGGCTTTTCACGCGCGCGCGATTTCATCCGCAGCCAAGCCCGGCCGCTCGAGCGGGCGCTGTTCGCGCACGAGTTCGAGGGCGCGCCGGCCGAGCCGGCGCTGGCCGCGCTGGCCGAGTTCCGGAACTCCGACGGCGGCTTCGGCCGCGCGCTCGAGCCCGACCTGCGCGCGCCCGGCTCGTCGGCGCTCGCCGCGCTCACGGCGCTCGACCTGCTGCGCGACCTGGGCTGCGACGCCCGCGACTCACTCGTGCGCAGCGCGATCGGCTGGCTGGTCGACCGCTTCGACCCCGAGATTCCCGGCTGGCGCTGCATCCCGCCGGACACCGCCGACTTCGCGCACGCGCCCCACTGGCAGCCGGAGCTCCACGCGCCGGGCGGACCCTGGCCGGTCGCGATCATCCCGGGCGCCGGGCTCTTGTCTCACCTGGAGCACTGGCGCGAGCTCGCGCCCGACACACTGCGCAAGGCGCTGCTCGAGGCGCTGCTGTCCGTGGTGAGCACGCTCGACGAGGCCGGCGCGGACTCGCTCGTGTACCTGGCGCGCGTGGAGCATCCCGCCCTCCGCGCGCGCGCCCGGGCGCTGGCGCAGACCCAGGTCACTCGCGATCCCGCCCTCTGGACGACCTACTGCGCGAAGCCGCTGAAGCTCGCTCCCGCGCCCGACGCGCCGCTCTACGACGGCCTCGCCGAGGAAGTCACCCGGAATCTCGACTGGGAGCTCGAGCAGCAGGGTGCCGACGGTCCGTGGAGCCCGAATTGGGACTGGCAGGGTCACTTTCCCGCGGAGTGGCAGGTCGCGCGGCGCGAATGGCAGGGTGAGCTCACCCTGCGCACGCTGCGCAGCTTCCGCGCATTCGGCCGACTGCAGCGCGCCTAGATTTGAAATACGGCTCTACGAGCGATCCAACGGTATCCGATCCAGGCGGTCGCCACGTAGAAATACCCGACCGCGAGGACCACGAGCAGAGACACTCCGGCGGTTTCAGTACCCAGCATGAACGCGTAGAAGAGCATGAACAATGCTGAATAGGCAATCGCGCCGCGCGGCGAGGATGGCAAGGCGAGCTCAGCGCCGCGCGCCGAGACACCCGAGCCTCACTTGGAACGTCCGGTCTGCCGATCCGGTCCACTGGATCTCTTTACGATGGACAAGGGCGCGAGCCAGAGAGGCACCGTGGCGACGGTGGCGGACGTGCTACCCGAGGTCTCTGCCGCGTTCTCGCGGCAGGGCGCGCTGGGTGTCTTGTACGTCGACTGCTCCGCGCTCGACGAGGTCGAGCGCCGCTACGGCGAAGAGGCGCAGGCGCGCGCGGTCGGGTCACTCGCCGACGTGATCGCGGGCGCGTGCATGGAGGTGCTCGGCCGGCGCGAGCCGCTGGCGCGCGGCGAGCTCGGCCGCGGCGAGCTGCTCTGCTTCATCTCGAGCGCGCCGAACGACGTCGACTTCCACGCCAAGGTGCTGCCCGCGCTCGAGCGCGCCGCGCGCGAGCGACTCACCCGCAACTCGCAGCGCATCGCCTACCCCTATCTGCGCCGGCTGCCGCTGCTGCCGATCGGCTGCGCCTACACGCTGCGCAACCCGCTGCTCGCGGCGCTGACTCAGGTGCGCGCGGCGATCGAGGGCGCGCGCGCCGACGCGGAGCTGAACGCGCGCCTGGCCCAGCGCACGCGCCGGCGCGACTTCCTGGACCTCTTGCTCCAGGGGAAGCTGTTCTCGGTCTACGAGCCGGTGGTCGACGCGAAGACGCTCACCGTCTACGGCTACGAGGCGCTGGTGCGCGGACCCGAAGGCTCGGCGCTGGCCTCGCCCTTCGAGCTGTTCGGCGTGGCCTCCGACGAGAACCTCCTGTTCGAGCTCGACTGTCAGTGCCGGCGCGCGGCGGTCGAGGGCGCGGCCGGCTTCCCGCAGGGCGCGAAGCTGTTCATGAACATCCGGCCCACGGCGATCCACGACCCGAACTTCCAGCCCGACGCGCTGACCCGCACGCTGGACCGCTGCGGACTCACTCCGAACGACGTGGTGTTCGAGATCTCCGAGCAGGAGTCGATCGACAACTACGCGATCTTCCGCGAGGCGCGCGACAACTACGGCAAGCTGGGCTTCCAGTTCGCGCTCGACGACACCGGCGCGGGCTATGCGAGCCTGGAGGCCGTGCTCGAGCTCACGCCCGAGTTCATCAAGGTGGACCGCGCGTTCGTGCACGGCATCGACCAGGACTCGGCGCGCCAGAACATGCTGCGCGCGTTCCAGACCATCGCCAGCGACATGAACGCGCGCATCATCGGCGAGGGCCTCGACACACTCGAAGAGCTGCGCATGCTGGGCGAGCTGGGCATCCAGTTCGGCCAGGGCTGGCTGTTCGGCAAGCCCGCGCCGCTACGGGCTGGCGACTAGCCGCAGCGCCCAGTCCGCCAGTGTGACTCGCAACAGCCGGTCACCCGCGAACGAGCCCACGTAGAGCTCGCCATCGATCAAGAGCGCCGAGGTGCCGGCGCCCATCGGCGGGCCGACGTTCTCGTAGATCGTGTGCGGATCGGAGAGACGCGCCGGGTCGAGCAGCACGATCGAGAAGTGGAACGGACACTGCCCGTGCTCGAGCGTGGCGCAGGCCAGGATCTCGTTCAGCGGCGCGTTGTGAGACGCGACCAGGAGCTTCCCCTCGGCGGTCCAGTTCAAGTTGTCGGGGCTGGCGATGTCGGCCTTCTCGAGCGTCTGGCCGGTGCGCCGCGAGATCTTGCGCACCTCGTCCGCGAAGTAGGCGTCGAGATACAGTGTCTCGCCGTCCTTCGAGACCGCGATGCCGTTGGGCCCGGGCGCCGACGTGCCCGGAATCGGCTGGATGCCCGAGTCGGCGTGCCACTCCAGGATCTCGCCGGTCGACAAGCGCAACAGCCCGAGCAGCGACGAGCGCAGCGGGTGCGCTCGCGACAGGAAGTGAGTCGTGACGAAGCCGCCGTCGGGCAGCGCCGCCACGTCGTTCAGGAACGCGTCGTCCGGCGCGAGCACGCAGCCGCGCCAGGCCAGCGCCGGGGGCAGGGCGTCGCTGACCTCGAACAGCTCGACCGACTCGCGCCCGCCGTGGTTCACGACCAGCAGCTCGAGCGCGCCGTCGGGTCGGGTCGCCAGGTCGAGGCCGTGCGGGCTGAGCGCGGCGCCGGGCGCGCCCGGACACTTCGGGTCGCCCCAGCCCGCGTGCGGCGCCTCGTTCGCGGCGCCGGGCAGCGGGTACGCCGGAGTCAGCGACTCACTCTCGAGCGCGAAGAAGACCAGGCTGCCGGGCTTCGAGCCGTCGCCGCCGCCCATCTGACTCACCACCAGCGCGTGCGCCTGGGGCAGGAGCGCGAAGTCCTCGGGATCGTGGAAGGTGCAGATCGGGCGCGCGTCGGCGGTCGGAACGCAGTCGCTGATCGGCGGACGCGGCTTCGAGCAGGCTGCGAGGCCGAGCGCGGCCAGACCAAGCGCGAGAGCGGCGCGTGTCATCGGAACGTCGCCACGAGCGGCGCGTGGTCGGAGGCGCCCTTGCCCTTGCGCTCCTCGCGGTCGATCACCACCTCGACCAGCCGCTCGTAGAGCGCGGGAGTCACGAGCAGGTGGTCGATGCGCAGGCCGCGATTCTTCTGGAAGCCCAGCATCCGGTAGTCCCACCAGGTGAAGGCTTTCAGCTCGGGGTACTTGCGCCGGAACGAGTCGACCAGGCCCCACTCGAGCACGCGCACCAGCGAGGCGCGCTCGAGCTCGCTGCACATGATCTGACCGACCCAGGCCAGCGGCTCGTGCACGTCGATGTCCGCGGGCGCGACGTTGAAGTCACCGGCCAGCGCCAGCGGCCGCGCGGGATCGGCCTCGCGCTCGAGATACTTGCGCAGCCGCTCGTACCACTCGAGCTTGAAAGCGTACTTCTCGGAGCCCACCGACTGGCCGTTGGGCGCGTAGGCCGTGATCACGCGCACGCCGTCGACGGTGGCGGCCAGCAGCCGCGATTGGGCGTCGTCGCCGCCGTCCCGGAAGCCCGCGCTCGCCTGCGAGAGCGGCGTCTTCGAGAGGATTGCAACGCCGTTGTAACCCTTCTGACCCAGGGTCACCGCCTCGTAGCCCGCGGCGCGCAGCTCCGCCACGGGGAAGTCGGCGTCCAGCACCTTGGTCTCCTGCAGGCAGACCACGTCGGGTGAGTGGCGCGCAAGCAGGGCCAGCAAGCGCTCGCGCCGCTGGCGAATCGAGTTCACGTTCCAGGTAACCAACCGCATTGCGCGACATCGTATCTCGCAGGCGGCTTGACGGGTGCTGAGGTCGGGCCGAAGGTGTCGTCTGATGCGTTGCTCCCGCTGCAGTGCGGAGCTCCTGGCGGGCAAGAAGTTCTGCGTCCAGTGCGGCGCCGCTGCACAGGTTTCGTGCGCGCACTGCGGGGCGACGATCGAGCCCGGCTGGCGCTTCTGTCCCGACTGCGGCCGCGAAGTCGCCGGCGCCGCCGAGGCCGCGCCGCAGCTGACTCTGATGATGGCGCCGGCGGCGTCCGAGCCCGTGCGCGCCCCCACCGCGGCGATCCCGTCGCAGAACCCGGCCCCGTCCGACGCCGGCCGGCCGATCTTCTCGCGCGCCGCGCCCGACGCCGTGAGCGAGCGCCTGCGCGCCGCCGGTGCGGTGGCCGGCGAGCGCAAGCGCGCGACCGTGTTCTTCTGCGACCTGGTCGGCTCGACCGCGATCGCCGAGCGGCTCGACCCCGAGGAATACCGCGAGCTGCTCGACCAGTATCTCGAGCTCGTGCTCGGCGAGATCTACCGCTTCGAGGGCATCGTGAACCAGCTCGCCGGCGACGGCATGATGGCGCTGTTCGGCGCGCCGATCGCGCACGAGGACGCGCCCGAGCGCGCGGTGCTGGCCGCGCTCGCGATCCAGCGCGAGCTGGCCGCGCTGTCCGAGAGACTCCTGGCCGAGGGCGGTGTCGCGCTGCGCGCGCGCATCGGCATCCACACCGGCGTGGTGGTCGCGGGCACGGTCGGCAACGAGCTGAAGATGGACTACACCGCGACCGGAGACACCACCAATCTGGCCGCGCGCCTCCAGTCACAGGCGTTGCCGGGCACGATCCTGGTCTCGGACGCGACTCACGCGCTCTTGCGCGGCCGGTTCAAGACGCGCAGCGTCGGCCCGTTCGAGGTGAAGGGCAAGAGCGACCCGGTCACCGCGCACGAGGTCGAGGGCATGGCCGAGCGCGCGCAGGGTTTCGCCATGACCGAGCGCGGCGAGCTCACGCCGCTGGTCGGGCGCGACGCCGAGATCGGCCAGGTCCTGGGCTGCTTCGAGCGGCTGGGCGACGGCGGGCTGGCGCAGATCGTCTCGGTGGTCGGCGACGCGGGCATGGGCAAGTCGCGCCTGGTGCACGAGTTCCGCAAGCGGCTCAAGGGCCGCGACGTCGAGCTGCTCGAAGCGCGCTGCTCGTCGCTTACGCGCGCGGTGCCCTACTCACCGTGGATCGCGATGTTCCGGCGCTGGTTCGCGATCGAGCCCGGCGACGACGAGCGCACCAAGATCCAGAAGATCGCCGACGCCTTCACCGACGAGAGCGGCGCGGTCGACCCCGGCTATCTCGACCTGTGCTGGATGCTCGGGGTCGCTCCGGACGGCTCGGAGCGCCCGTCCGACGACTCCGTGAAGGCGGGCAGCTTCGCCGCGATCGGCCGGCTGATCGCGCGCAAGTCGGAGCGCCTGCCGGTGGTGATGATCCTCGAGGACCTGCACTGGATCGATGACGCCTCGCGCGAGACGCTCGAGACGTCGCTCGCCCAGGCGCACGCGAAACGCGTGATGTTCCTGGTGACTCACCGGACCGATTTCCGCGGCAGCTGGCAGTCGCACGCCGCGATCACGCAGCTCCGGCTGCGGCCACTCACCGACGTCGAGGCCGGTCGCATCGTGAGCGCGCGCGCGGGTGGCTCGGTCCCGCCCGAGGTCGAGAAACGCATCCTCAAGAAGGCCGACGGGAATCCGTTCTATCTCGAGGAGCTGACGCGCGCGCTGGTCGAGGACGGCACGCTCGCGCTGCGCGACGGCATCGTGCGCGCCACGCGCACCGCCGAAGAGATCCGCATCCCCGACACGATCGGCGAGCTGCTCGGCGCGCGCATCGACCGGCTGTCGCCCGCCGCCAAGCGCGTGGCGCAGGTCTCCGCGGTGCTCGGCCGGCAGTTCGCGCGCACCAACGTGGAGCGCCTGCTCGAGGGCGAGCCGATCGATGTCCTGGCCGAGCTCTACGAACTCGAGAAGCGCGGCATCCTGCACCGCAACGGCAGCATCGAGCTCGGCGAGCTGCGCTTCGGCGAGAGCCTGACCCAGGAGGTCGCCTACGAGGGCCTGTTGATGCGCGAGCGCCGGCAGCTGCACGACCGGGCGGCGCGGCTGTTCGAGGCCGAGGCCGCCGCGGTGACTCGCGGCGCCGACGCGCGCCGCGCGAAGGCGCTGGCGGCGCACCACCTGGCGCGCGGCGAGAATCGCGCGCGGGGCATCCAGGCGTTGATCGACGCAGCCAACGAGGCGCTGGCCGTGCCCTCGTTCGGCGACGCGATCCGGCTGTTCCGCGAGGCCTGGCAGCTGGCCGAGATCACGCTCGGCGAGCGCCGCGAGCAGAGCGAGGAGACCAAGCGCCTGGCGCTGCGCGCGGCCATGGGCATCAGCGGCGCGGCGATCGTCTACGGCGACGCGGGCTCCGAGCGCGACGAGACCGCGACCCAGCGCGGAATCGCGCTGGCCGAGGAGCTGCACGACGACGCCTCACTGGCGCAGATGCTGGTGAACTACGGCATCGTGGTGCTGAACAGCGACCGCGACCGCTTCGCCGAGGGCGTCGAGCTGACCGAGCGCGGCGTCGAGACCGCGCGCCGCGCGGGCCTCACCGATCAGATGCCCAAGATCACGCGCGGTCTGGTCTGGGCCTATCTGCTCGACGCGCGCTTCGACGAGGCGCGCGAGCAGGTCGAGGCGGTCGTGCAGTCGCTGGTCGACGCGGGTCACGACGGGCGCAACAGCGAGCTCTATCTCGGCATGCGCTACTTCCGCAACCGCGTGATCTGCGAGTCCGACTTGATCGACGAGGCCGAGGCCGACGCGCTCGAGTTCTTCGCACGCGCGCAGGCCGCCGGGAACCGCACCATGTTCAGCGCCTCGGCGTCGGTGCTGTCGATGATCGCGATCTGGCGCGGTGACTCGGCCAAGGCCGAGCACTGGGCCGAGCTCGGGCTGCCGGTCGCGGAGCAGATCCAGAACCTCGCCGCCGTGCGCGGCTGCGCCGCGTCGCTGCTGCTCGCGCGCGCCGACCGCGGCGACCACAACGCCACCCAGCTCGAGCTCGACCGGCTGGAGCGCGGCCTGTTCGCGGCCGGCGATCTCGGCATCAACTCCGATTCGATCGTAGAGGCGCTGCTCGAGATGGGCGAGCTGCGGCGCGCCCGGCGCATCACCGAGACGCGGGTCGAGCGCTCGGGCGGACGGCTGCGCGAAGCGCGTGGCGCGCTGATGACCGGCATGGTCGCGCTCGCCGGCGGCCCCGAAGAGCATCCGGTGGCCGAGCGCGCGTTCGGCGAAGCGCTCTCCCGCGGCATCGAGATCGGCGCCCGTTCGGTCGAAGGGCGCGCGCGGCTCGGCCTGGCCGAGCTGGCGCACGAGCGCGGCGAGGTCGCCGCCATGGAAGGCCACGCCCGCCGCGCGCTCGAGATCCTGCGCCCGCTGGGCTTCGGCCGCTACGCCATGCGCGCGGCGCGCCTGTTGCTGGAACGCCTCGAAGGGGCACCGCCGAACGCCTGAGGCCCGCGTCGCGTGCGTTTCGCTGCCGACCGCTCGGCCGGGCGAAGCTTCGCGATTGACAGCGGCCGTCGAGGCGAGTAACTCGAAAACCGACAAGCGCGAAGGAGCCCCCCGATGGCGCGCTACGCGTACGACCGACTGACGGCGCTCGACAACTCGTTCCTCTTGCTCGAGAAGCCGAACGCCTACATGCACGTGGCCTCGACGCAGATCCACAAGGTGGGACCCCTGCGCACGGAGGGCGGGGGCGTCGACGCCGCGCGCATCCGCAAGCTGGTCGCGGCGCTCCTGCACCGGATCCCGCGCTATCGCCAGAAGCTGGCCTGGATCCCGTTCGAGAACCACCCGGTCTGGGTCGACGACGAGAACTTCAACCTCGACTACCATGTACGTCATACGGCGCTGCCGCGCCCCGGCAGCGACGAGCAGCTGAAGCGCCTGTCCGCGCGCGTGATGCAGCAGCATCTCGACCGCCAGCGGCCGCTCTGGGAGATGTGGGTGGTCGAGGGCCTCGAGGACGACCGCTTCGCGATCATCTCGAAGACCCACCACTGCATGATCGACGGCATCTCCGGGGTCGACATCATGCGCGTCTTGATGTCACCCGATCCGGACGCGCCAATTCCCGAGGAACCGAGCTGGGTGCCGCGGCCGGCGCCGTCCTCGCTCGAGCTCTTGCGGCACGAGCTGATGCGGCGCGCCTGGCTGCCGTTCGAGGTGCTGCGCGGCGCCGTGAGTCTGGTGCGCACCGCCGAGGACGCGCGCTTCGACCTGATGACGCGCCTGCGCGCGCTCTCCGAGACACTCGGCGGCGGGCTGCGGCTGCCGTCGGAAACGCCGCTCAACCGCGAGATCGGCCCGCACCGTCGCTTCGACTGGCTGAACATGGACCTGGTCGAGCTGAAGCGCATGCGCAAGACGCTGGGCGGGTCACTCAACGACCTGGTGCTCACGATCGTGACCGGCGCCGTGCGCAGCTTCCTGCGCAGCCGGCACGTGAATCCCGACCGGCTCGACTTCCGAGTCATGGCGCCGGTGAGCGTGCGTTCCGACGACCAGCGCGGCGCGCTCGGCAATCGGGTCTCGGCCTGGATCGTGCCGCTGCCGATCGACGAGCCCGACCCGCGGGTCCAGCTCTCGCGCATCATCGAGAAGACCACCCGGCTCAAGGTCTCGAACAGCGCCGTCGGCGCGGAGCTCCTGACTCAGGCCGCCGAGTACACGCCCTCGACGCTGCTCGCGCTGGGCGCGCGCAACATCGCGCGGCTCCTGCCGTTCAACCTGGTGGTCACCAACGTGCCCGGGCCGCAGACGCCCATGTACATGCTGGGCGCGGAGATGCTCGAAGTGTACCCGCACGTGCCGCTCACCGATCGGCTCGGGCTGGGCATCGCGCTGATGAGCAACAACGGCCGATTGTGCTGGGGCTTCAACGGCGACTACGACCTGGTGCCCGACCTGCGCGAGTTCGTGGCCGCCATCGATCACGCCTTCCGCGAGCTGCAGCAGCTCGCGCACGGGCGCCCGGCCGCAGTCACCAACGGCCACGACGCGGCGGAGTCACGGGCGTAGCGGAGCGCGGGTAGGGTGCCCGCTCGACCCTCGGGACTACTTTGCGGCGTTCTTCACGCCCTCGACGGCGAAGGTCTCGCTGCGGTCGAACTTCACGCTCGGGCTCTGGAAGCTGAGCTCGAGCGCGTACAGGCCGTCGGCCGCGCTCGGCGGCACGGTCACGAACACGTCGATCGCCCAGCGCCCGGGTCGCAGGTCGTAGGCGTTGTCGGCCTCGCGCAGCACCGGCTGGCCGCGGAACAGGATCTTGGTCTCGAGCTTGCCGGTCACCACGTCGGTGGGGCCGTCGGTGCACAGCACGTAGACCATGCGGTGGCCGAGCTCCTTGCCCGCGTCGATGCGCTTGGGCCAGACCTCGAGTGTCTCGAGCTTGAACCAGGGCAGCTTCTGGCTGGCGCAGTTGAACTCGACGCCGACCTTCTCGGGAAAGTCGACCAGCTGGACGCCCGGCTTGCGGAACGGGCGCTCGAGCGCCGGCGGGAGATACTGGCAGGAAAGGCATGCCGCGAGGCAGAGCCCCGCGAGCGCGCGCGCTACTCTCGCCGGATCACCCAACCGTTCCCCCCAGACGCCGGCGCCTGCGCGGCGCTCTGCGCCGGCCGCGTCGACGGGGGCGATCGTAGCTCGTGCTTCGGCGTGCTCGCCATGCGCGTTCGCCGGGTCTTGGCGGCAGTGACCGGCGCGGGCGCGGCTGTCGCCGCCTGAGTCACCGGCGCGAGGCTCGCGGCCGGACTCGGCTGCGCGGAAGTCGGCTGGGCCGCGCTGGCGTGCGCGCCGACCGGCAGCGCGCGTGGCGCTGCGGGCGCGTGGCGCACGATCTTCGCGCCCAGGAGCAGCGCGCAGAGCCCGAGCCCGCCGAGCGTCGCGCCCATGCCCACCGCACGCAGCCGCGAGCGCCGCGCCAGCACCGGCGTGGGCGGGCGCGTCGGCGGCACCGACACGTCGACACGCGCGGGTGTCGCCAGGAAGTGAGTGTCGAGCGCGTTGGGATCGGGCGCGCCGGCCTCGGCCAGGCCCAGCGGCGCGGCCGCCTGCAGCGCCTCGCGCAGCGCCTGCACGCTCGGGAAGCGGTGGGCGGGATCCTTCTCGAGCGCGCGCAGGATCACCTTCTCGAGCTCGGGCGAGAGCGACGGCGCGAGCTCGCGCGGCGGGCGCGGCGGCTTCTCGACCTGGGCGCGGCACAGCTCGTACTCACTCTCGGAGTCGAACGGCACGAAGCCGGTCAGCATCTCGTAGGCGAGCACGCCGAGCGCGTACACGTCGGAGCGCGCGTCGCTCTCCAGGCCGCGGACCTGCTCGGGCGACATGTACTGCGCGGTGCCGATCATGTGGCCGTCGCGCGTCTGGCGCACCGTGCCCAGACAGCGCGCCACGCCGAAGTCCATCACCTTCACGCAGCCGTTGCCGGCCAGCATCAGGTTCGAGGGCTTGATGTCGCGGTGGATCACGCCGGCGGCGTGGGCGTGACCGATGCCCTCGAGCGCCTGCAACAACAGCGGAACCGCGCGCTCGGCCGGCAGCGCGCCGCCGTCGAGCAGCTGGCCGAAGGTGCGGCCCTCGACGAACTCCATGACCATCGCGAGTGACTCCTCCTCGCGCATCATGCAGTAGAGCACCGCGATGTTCGGGTGGATCAGCTGCGCCAGCGTGCGCGCCTCCGCGTGGAAGCGCTGCACCACCTCGGCGCAGTCGGCCAGGCCGGGCCGCAGGAACTTCAGCGCCACGTTGCGGCCGAGCAGGTGATCGACGGCCTTGTAGACGTCTCCGACGCCCCCGGAGCCGATCTTCTCGGTGATCTCGTAGCTGCCCAACGTGACGCCGATCATGTCGTTCCCGGTATCGGAATTGCGCGCTTGGCGCTTGATTTCCGAAGCCGTGCGCAAGAGGCGGCAAGAGACTTGGCCAAGTCGTCGATGCTATGAATGTCGCCCGATGACGGACGAGCTCACCTGGCGGCGCTGCAGCAGCTGTAAGCGGGAGATCCGGTTTCAGGCGACCTACTGGGTCTGCAACGTCTCGACCTGCAACCGCAAGCGCACCGGGCTCGTGTTCTGCACGACCTCCTGCTGGGACGCGCACCTGCCCACGATGAATCACCGCGAGGCCTGGGCCGAGGAGCGGCGCGCGCCCACCCGTGAGGCGTTCCTGCGCGAGCAGGCCGAGCAGCGGGCCAGCGCGCCGGCGCCGCAGCGACCGGCAGCTCCTGCGCAAGCCGCGAAAGCCGAGCCCACGCGCACGCTCGTGCGGCCGGCGGCCGTGCCGCGCGAGCCCGATCCGCCCGACGAGATCCTGGTCGTGGTCTCGAAGCTGAAGGCCTACGTGCGGGCGAAGTCCGGCATGAACACCTCCGACGCGGTGGCCGAGCTGCTCTCGGAGCGGCTGCGTCGGCTGTGCGACGACGCCATCCGCAGCGCGCAGCGCGACGGCCGGCGCACCGTGCTGGACCGCGACTTCTAGTCGCTTCCCGGGTACGTTCTGCCGGGAACGGGCATGGCCATGGAAGATCGCAAGAATCGCAGCGCGCGGATCGGATTCGCGGTGCTGAGTCTGTGCGCGCTGGTCGCACTGGGCCTCGCCGCACGCAGTCACTGGGGCGGCACGTCCGGCCTGCCCGACCGCTGGACCGAGGCGCGCCCCGGCTGGCTCTATCGCAGCTCGCAGATTCCCGCCTCGGACGTGCTGGGCGTGCTGCGCAAGCAGCGCATCGACGTGGTGCTCGACCTGACCGACGACGACAAGGATCCGCACCGCAGCGCCGAGGAGGCCGCCGCGCGCAAGCTCGGCGTGCGCTACCTGCACCTGCCCGTGCAGCAGCCGCGCGAGCGCGTGGTCCAGAACCTGGCCGCGGCGGTCGCCGAGATCGAGCGCGCGCGCCGGCGCGGCGATCGCGTGCTGGTCCACTGCACCTACGGGCACCGCCGCTCGGCGACCGCGCTCGTGCTCTATGCGCGGCTGATCGAGCACGAGCCGCCGCACGTCGCCTTCGCCGAGTTCACGCGCTTCACCGAGCCCGACTCACAGTGGGGCCCCGATGCGATGAGCTTCGTCGACAAGAACTACGACGAGATCGCGGCGCAGGTGCAGGCCGACCTGGCCCAGCCCGACCCGCTCGACTAGCTCGCGCCCACCAGCTCGAGCAGCGCGGCGCCGTACTTGGCAGCGAGCGCGGGTCCGATGCCCTTCACGGCCAGGAGCTCGCGCTCGTCGCGCGGCCGGCTCGTGGCGATGCCCTCGAGCGCGGCGTTGGTCATGACGCGAAAGGCGGGGATGCGGCGCCGCTTGGCCTCGGCATTGCGCCAGCGCTGCAGGGCCACGTAGAGCGCGCCATCGGGCGCGGCGGCGCTCGTGCCCGGGGACCCGGCGCGAGTGACTCCGGGCCGGCCGCTGCGCCCCGACTTCTTCTTGCGCCGCGGCGCGCGCTCCGGCTCGACCGCGCGCGCCACGCGCACCGCGGCGAGCGCCGCGGCGTCGGCCGCCAGGCCCGCCCGCGTGAGTCGCACGCGCGCGAACGAGATGGTCTGGCCGTCGCGCTCGAACGCGTCGCTCTCCTCGACCGCGAGCCCGGCGCGCACCAATCCGCCGATCAGGAGCTCGAAGCCCTTGCGCTCGAGCGCGTCGCCGAACAGCTCGCGGTGGAGCTTGCCCGCGGCCTGTGAGTTGCGCTCGCGCAGCCGCTCCACGATCTGCGCGAGCTGCGCGCTCTGCGCGGGATCGGGACTCACCAGCGAGAGCGCGCGCGCCGCGTTCGGGTCGCAGATGTCGCACAGCCCGCAGGGCGTGCCGGGATCGTCCTCGTCGCCGAAGTGTCTCACCAGGTGCACCATGCGGCAGCCGCGGCTCTCGGAGAAGCGCCGGATCTCGTCGAGCTGGCCCCGCTTGTGCCGCACCTGTGCCGCGTACGGCTCGCGCCAGCGCTCGTGGCCGCGCGCGCTGCGCTCGTCGGCGTCGAGCTGCGCGCCGCCGTGGATCCACAGCTTCTCGAGCGCCTTCTCGAGTGAGTCGGGATCCATGCGCAGCTCGCGCTGCAGTTCGGCGCGGGGCTCGAAGCGGGGGGAGAGCGCGCGATACACGCGCTCGAGTGTCTCGAGCTCCGGGTAGTCGCGCGCCAGGAAGTGCTCGTGCGTGCGCAGGTCGACGAAGCCGTGGAACAACACCGCGCGCGACAGCTGGCCGTCGCGGCCGGCGCGCCCGATTTCCTGGTAGTAGCTCTCGACGGAAGAGGGCAGCGCCGTGTGCACCACGGTGCGCACGTCCGGCTTGTCGATGCCCATGCCGAACGCGATCGTGGCCACGATCGCCTCGAGCCGGCCGGCGAGGAACGCGCTCTGCGTCTCGTCGCGCTCGCGCGCCGGCATGCCCGCGTGGTACGCCGCCGCCGAGAAGCGGCGCGCCAGCCGCCGGGCCAGCGCCTCGGCCTTCTTGCGCGTGGGCGCGTACACGATCGCGGGCCGGCGCTCGGGCGCGGCGAGCAGCCGCTCGGTGGCCGAGTCACGCGCCGAGGGCGGCGCCTCGCACAGCTCGAGCGCCAGGTTGGTGCGCCGGAAGCCATGGATGTAGCGGCCTGCCTTGTCGAGCCCGAGCTGCTCGGCGATGTCGCGCTGCACGAGCGGCGTGGCGGTCGCGGTCAGCGCGATCACGGGCGCGGGCCGGAGCTGCGGCAGGCGCTCGCGCAGCATGCGGTACTCGGGCCGGAAGTCGTGACCCCAGTGCGAGATGCAGTGCGCCTCGTCCACGGCCACCAGCGCCGGCTTGCGAGTGGCCAGCTTCTCGGGAAAGCCCGGCACGGCCAGCCGCTCGGGGGCGATGAACAGGAAGTCGAGCTCGCCCTCGAGATAGGCGCGCAGCACCGCCTGTGACTCGGCGCGCGCGCGGCCGGAGTGGATGCGCTCGGCGCGCAGCCCGCGCGCGCGAAGCTGCGCGACCTGGTCGTCCATCAGCGCGATCAGCGGCGAGACCACGAGCGTGGTGCCGCCGCGCGCCAGGCCGGGCAGCTGGTAGCAGAGTGACTTGCCGGCGCCGGTCGGCATGACCAGGAGCGCGTCCTCGCCGGAGGTCACCGCGCGGCACACGGCTTCCTGGAACGGCCGGAAGCTGGGATGGCCGAAGCGGCGCTGCAACAGGCCCAAGAGGTCGTCGGGCGCGGTCGGCTCGACCGGACCACGCGGGGCCAGGTCGAGCTCGAGCTGCGGCGCCTTGGGCGCGGGCGCGGGCCTCTCGGTGCGCACGCGCTTCACGACCTCGACCACGTAGCGCTCGATGTCGCGCAAGAAGGCGTCGAGCGAATCACCACCGCGCTCGATCCGCGCCAGCCGGGCCTCCCAGGCGCCGGTCATGGCCGGGCTCTTCACGTCGGGGTGCACGATCTCGACCAGCGCGATGCCCTTGTCGGTCGCGCGCAGTGACTTGCCGTCGCGCTCGACGTATTTGCGCGCGAGCAGGGTCTCGATGATCGACGCGCGCGTCGCCGGCGTTCCCAGGCCGGTCTCGCGCATGGCCTCGGCCAGCTCGCGGTCGTCGAGCTCGCGGCCCGCGGTCTCCATGGCCGTGAGCAGCGTGGCCTCGCTGAGTCGCCGCGGCGGGCGCGTGCGCTTGCGCTCGGCGCGCGTCTCGACCACGCCCTGCGGCTGGCCCGGCGCGAGGCCCGCCGGGAGCTGCACGTCCGCCGGCGCGGGATCGGGCTCGAGCACGCGCCAGCCGGGGCGCAGCACGGCGCTGCCGCGGCTCTGGAAGCGATCTAGCTGCGGCCCGTCCGAGTCACTCTCGACCGCGGTCACCACCGAGGTGGTCGCGAACACGTGGTCTTCGTGCCAGGCGGCGAGCAGGCGGCGGCAGATCAAGTCGAACAGGCTGGCCTCGTCAGGCGTGAGTCGCGCGTTCTGGGGCGACGCGCCCGTGGGGATCAGCGCGTGGTGGTCGCTCACCTTGGCATCGTCGACGAAGCGCGGGCCGAGCGGCCGCTCGCCCGTACCCTCGGCCAGGAGTGACTCGTAGGGCGCGCGGATTGCGCGCACGATTCGTGGCAGGGTGGCGGCGACCGAGCGCGACAGGTGGCGGGCGTCGGTGCGCGGGTAGGAGACGAGCTTCTTCGACTCGTACAGGCTCTGCGCGATCTCGAGCGTCCTGGCGGCGCTCCAGCCGAAGCGCCGGTTCGCGTGCCGCTGCAGCTCGGTCAGGTCGTAGAGCAGGGGCGGCGCGAGCTTCCGCGTCTGCGCCTCGACCGACTCGATGCGCGCGCGGCCGCCGCGCACGCGGGCGGCGATGCGCTCGGCCTCTTCGCCGTCGCCGGGAAGGCGGCGCGCCTTATCCTGCGCGTCGGCATCCGCCCCAGAGGCCGTCGGCCGGAACCAGGTCCCGCGCAACACCGGTGACTCGGGGCTCGCGCCAGGCGCGCGGAAGTCGGCGGTGACTTCGAAGTAGTCCTCGGGCACGAAGCGCTGGATCGCGAGCTCGCGCTCGACCAGGATCGCGAGCGTCGGCGTCTGCACGCGCCCCACCGACAACAGCTCGCCGTGCGACGCCGAACGGCGCGACAGCGTATACGCGCGCGACAGGTTCATGCCGACCAGCCAGTCGGCGCGGCTGCGGCCGCGCGCCGCGTCGGCCAGGCCGTCGAGCTCGCGCTGCGGCCGGAGTCGCTCGAAGCCGGCGCGGATGGCGTCGGGAGTGAGCGACGAGATCCAGAGTCTCTCGACCGGCTTCTCGGCGCGCGCCGCCTCGTACACGTAGCGGAAGATCAGCTCGCCCTCGCGGCCGGCGTCGGTCGCGCAGATCACGCGCTCGACCTCGGGGTCGCACAGCACCCGCCGGACGATCTCGAACTGAGTGCGCGTCTTCTCGTAGACCACGAGCGGCCAGCGCTCGGGGATCATCGGCAGGAGCGTCTGGCGCCAGGCGCGCCACTCGGGCCGGATCTCGTGCGGCTCGGCCAGCGCGGCCAGGTGGCCAATCGCCCAGGTGACCACCCAGCCGCTGCCGCGGAGCAGGCCGTCGCCGCGCGAGTCGGCACCCAGCACGCGCGCGATGTCGCGCGCGACGGACGGCTTCTCCGCGACCACGGCGACGGTCAACCGCACGCACCTCGCTCGAACTACGGGACCGATCGCCAGGGGTGCGGGGAGCTTAGCGTGTCTTACGGCTCGGCGGTGCGGTCGGCGACGAGCTGCAGGGTCTCGCTGGTGGGGGTGTCGAAGGTGCGCTGGCGCAGCCGGTAGATCGACGCGTAGGCCGGATCGGCCAGAAGCGCCTGCATGGCCTCGGCGTTCGGGAAGCGCCACATGCCCACGAGCTGGGGCGGACGCTCCTCGGCGATGTTCTGGGTCTGGGTGTGGAAGCGCGACACGCGCACGCCTCCGTGGCGGCGCGCCACCAGGTCGACGGCGCCCATGTAGCTGTCGACGTGGAAGCTGGCGACCCCGGGCTGGAGCGACAGGATCTCGAGCATCCACACGTCCGCCTTGGCGGCGGCAGCGGGCAAGAGTGACAACGCGGCGCTCAGGACGACGGTACCGAGAGACTTCATCGGCTTCTCCTTCCGGGGCTGAGATGCCGATAGTTGACTGGTCGGTTTCGGGCGCGATTGGCCTGACTAGCCTTTGAGCAGGGTCAGCGCGACCGAAGCCATGCGGCCGGCGGTGGCGGGGTCGTCCTTGACGCACGACATGAGCATCGCGCCCTCGGCGAGCGCGACCAGCGCCTCGGCCTTGGCGTCGACGTCGGTCCCGGCCGGCAGCTCGCGGGCAGTCACGGCGGCTTTCACCTGTCCGGCGAAGAGCTGCTGCATCTCGGCGTACACGCGGGCCAGCTTCCTGCGCAGCTTGGGCTCGTGACTGCTGAGCTCGCCCGACAGGTTGGCGAGCGGGCAGCCGGGCGTGCGGCCGTTCGCCTGCTTTGCGCCGCGCTGCGCCCGCGCCATGTCCTTGAACAGGCGCTCGATGCGCCGGAGCGGCGTCACGTCGTCGCGGAAGGCCGGCTCGAACACCTCGGCGACCGTGGCGGCCCAGAGCGCGTCGATCACGGCGCCCGCCAGGTCCGCCTTCGAGGGGAAGAAGTGATAGAAGCTGCCCTTGTTCACCTCGGCCGCGTCGCACAGCTCCTGCACGCCCACGCTCTCGTAGCTGCGCGCGTGGAACAGGCGCGAGGCCTCGTCGATCAGGCGCTCCCGGGCGTCACTGGTCCGACCCATACGCCGCCCAGCGTATCCCACGGCCGAGCGAGAATCACTCGCCGGGGTCGTACTCGAGCTGGAGCGCGACGAAGTCGGCGGTGGCGGCGCCGTAGCGCTGGCCGATGCCGTCGAGGGCGGCTCGCAGGGCGGAATTGCCGGGGCCGGGGAGGGCGATCTCATCCGTGGCGCTCCGGGCCGAGCGCGGCCCGTCCGCCAACAGATGCAGCCCGCCCTTCGAGGTTACCTCGGGGCCCGCCGAGACCCCGCGTACCGAGGTCTTGAAGGTGCGCGCCCAGGCGTCCGCGGTGAGCGCCAGCGCCACCTCGTCGACGCCGTCCGCGATCGGAATCTCGACCCGGTCCCAGGACCAGACCGCCACCGTGTTGCGCAGAGCGGTCCAGGCGGCGCGCCGATCGAGCGCGAACGCGGCGCTCCGGTGCTCGGGGCCGAAGCGAGTCACTCCGAGCTGCTGCGCGAGCGCCGACGCGCGCTCCGCGCCCGCGATCGCCTCGACCAGGGTGAGCGCGATCGGCACCGAGGCGCTCACGCCGGTGGTGGTGACCACGCCGCGGTCCAGGACGTAGCGGCGGTCCTCGGCCCAGGTGAGCGACGGATACTGCTTGCGCAGGCGCTTCGCCGAGAACCAGTGAGTCGTGGCGGACCGGCCGTCGAGCAGCCCCGCCTTCGCCAGCACCCAGGCGCCTTCGCAGATGCCCACCACGACCGCGCCCGAGCGCGCCTGCGCCGCGAGCCAGTGACTCACGTCGGGATCGTCCCAGTGGTGGAGCGCCGGCACGATCACGTAGTCGGCGCCGTCGGGGTGCGCGGCATCGAACGCCGCGAAGTCGAGATCGGGCCGCGCGCGCAGCGCGGGCATGAGCGTGACCGGCGCGTCGTGGAGCGCCACCGCCAGCACGTCGGCCGCGCCCGACGCGCGCAACACGCCGAGCGGAACCAGGAAGTCGGTGGTCTCGGTGCCCGCGTTCTGCGCGAGCACGGCGATCACCGGCCGCGCGTGCTTGGGCGGCCGCAACGCGGCGAGCAGCCGTTCGCGCTCCGCCGTGGTCGCGCTTCCGTCGCTCGCGCCCGTCGCGCGGTCCGCGGGCAGCGCGAGCAGGATCACGCCGACGGAGACGGCGCACAGTAACCCGAGCGCGGCGAGTCCCATGAACATCCGGCGCATGCGAAGGAGCCTAGCGCCGGTCGCGTGCGCCAGGTCGGACAGCGACCCCGCCGTTTCGGACAACTCGAGCCGTGGTAGGCTCGAAACATGCCCACCCGAACCTTCTCCCGCGAGACCACGACTCACGAGCTGCTCGACGGCGTGAATCTCTCGGGCCGGCGCGTGCTCGTGACCGGCGGCTCGGCGGGGCTCGGCGCCGAGACGGTGCGGGCGCTGGCGGCGGCGGGCGCACACGTGATCGCCACCGTGCGCGATCTCGCCAAGGGCGAGCGCGTGGCCGAGGCGGCGCGGGCCGGCGCGGCGGCGGGCGGCAAGATCGAGCTGCGCCAGCTCGACCTCGAGTCACTCGCCAGCGTGCGGGCCTGCGCGGACAAGCTCCTGGCCGAGGGGCAGCCGCTGCACGTGCTGATCGCGAACGCGGGCGTGATGGCCTGCCCCCAGGGCAAGACCAAGGACGGCTTCGAGACCCAGTTCGGGACGAACCACCTGGGTCACTTCGTGCTCGTGAACAAGCTCGTGCCGCTGCTCTTGCGCGGCGCGCCGGCGCGGATCGTCTCGCTCTCGTCGGCGGGTCACCGCTTCTCGGACGTCGACCTCGACGATCCGAACTTCACGCGCACGCCCTACGACCCCTGGTTCGCGTACGGGCGCGCGAAGACGGCGAACGTGCTGTTCGCCGTGGCGCTCGACCGGAGACTCGCGGCGCGCGGCGTGCGCGCCTGCGCGGTGCACCCCGGCGGGATCCGGACCGAGCTGGGCCGCCACCTGAACGAAGAGACGATGAAGCAGCTTCTGGGGCGGATGTCGCGGCAGGGGCCGCCGCAGTTCAAGACCGTGGAGCAGGGCGCGGCGACCCAGGTCTGGGCCGGCTTCATCGCCGACGCGGCGGAGATCGGCGGCAAGTACTGCGAAGACTGCCATGTCGCCGAGCTCACCCACGACAGCGAGGTGAGCGGCGGTGTGCGCGCGTACGCGCTCGATCCCGCGCGCGCCGAGGCGCTCTGGGCACGCAGCGAGGAGCTCGTGCGCGAGCGCTTCCCACTCACTGCATGAAGCGCTTCCGAGATCCGGAAGTCGCGGCGGTCTTCGCCGGCTATCCAGCCGCGCCGCGCAAGAAGCTGCTCGCCCTGCGCGAGCTGATCTTCACCACCGCCGCGCGGACGAAGGGAGTGGGCCCGCTCGAGGAGTCGCTGCGCTGGGGCGAGCCCGCCTATCTCACCAGCGAGACCAAGAGCGGCAGCACGATCCGCATCGACTGGAAGCCGAAGCGACCGGACGAGATCGCGATCTACTTCCACTGCCGCAGCGGACTCGTCGGCACGTTCCGGCGGCTCTACCCGAAGCTGCGCTTCGAGGGCAACCGCGCGCTCGTATTCGGCGCGGGCGAGCGATTGCCCGCCGCAGAGGTGAGTCGTTGCGTGGCGCTCGCGCTCACCCACCACCAGCGGAAGTGAACTGAGCCCGCGCTACTGACTCATGTGCCAGCCGCCGTTCGGCGACAGCACCTGGCCGGTCACGAACTTCGCCTCCTCGCTCGCGAGATACACCGCAGCCCAGGCGATGTCGTCGGGGTCGCCGAGCCGGTGCATCGGCGTGCCCGCCTCGATCACGGCGCGCAGGTCGTCGAGGAACGCGGTCATGTCGGTGTCGATCCAGCCTGGCGCGATCGCGTTCACGCGGATGTTGCGGGTCACGACCTCGCGCGCGAGCGAGCGCGTGAAGCCCAGGATGCCGGCCTTGGCCGCGCAGTAGGCCACCGCGCCGGCGCCGCCAGCGGTGCCCATGATCGAGCCCATGTTGATGATCGCGCCCGACAGCTGCGGGTTCATGATCTTGAGCGCCTCGCGCGAGCAGAAGAACGTGCCGTCGAGGTGCACGGCGATCATGCGCCGCCAGGCCTCGTCGGTGACTTCGACCGCGGCGTCGAGGTGGGTCTTGATCGGGCCGCCGGCCGCGAGCTCGGCCGCCTGCTGCAGCTGCTTGTCGCGGAATTTGGAGCGCAGCGCCGGGTCGTTCTCGACGCCCGAGATGCCGGCGTTGTTCACCAGCACGTCGAGCCGGCCGAAGCGCTTGTGAGCCGCCTCGAACATACGGCGCACCGCCGCGGAGTCACTGACGTCGGCGCCCAGGCCGAGCCCGCCCAGCGGCGCGGCGGCCTTCTCGGCGGCCACGACGTCGACGTCGTTCACCACGACCTGCGCGCCCTCTTCGACGAAGCGCTTCGCGATCGCGAGCCCGAGCCCGCGCGCCGCGCCGGTCACGAGCGCCACTTTGCCCTGCAGTCGGTTCATGTCTCTTCTCCTAGGTAAATATCTCAACGACCTGGAGGCCAGGCTTTGAATGCGGGTATGCCGTCGGCGAGGTCGATCCATGGGACCTTCTCGCCGGCGAAGAAGTGGACCATCGGGCGCGCCGCGATCGGATCGTCGAGCGTCGCGGCGGGAATCACCACCTGGTCGTCGAGCACGATCGCCACGTTGCCGCCGCAGGTCGAGCAGAAGCTGCGCCGCACGCCGGGGCTCGACTCGTAGCGACTCACGAGCTCCTCGCCGGCGCGCCAGCGGAACTGGTGGGGTCGCACGTGCAGGTTGCTCGCGAACGCGGCGCCGTGGGCCTTGCGGCACTGCACGCAGTGACAGTGGTTGAAGAGGAAGACCTCTCCCTCGAACTCCCAGCGCACGCCGCCGCACAGGCAGCTGCCGCGGATCGGGCTCGCCATCGGCTCTCCTCCGCGCATCATGCCACGCGGCTAGAATGCGCCGCCATGGAGCCCGCCTTCCGCATCGCCGGTGCCCAGGACCTGGAGACGCTGCTTCCGTTCGTGCGCGAGTTCTGGGTGATCGAGCGGCTCTCGTTCGTGGAGCCCGCGGTGCGGCGTGCGCTGGGCGGGATCCTCGGCCAGCCCGAATTCGGGCGCGTGGTGGCGATCGAGCTCGAGTCACGGCCGGTCGGCTACTACGTGCTCACGCTGGGCTACAGCCTCGAGCACCTCGGGCGCGACGCGTTCGTCGACGAGCTGTATCTGCGCGAGGCGCAGCGCGGCCGGGGCATCGGCACGCGAGCGCTCGCGCACGCGGCGGAGCTGTGCAGAGAGCTCGGTGCGGGCGCGCTGCACCTCGAGGTCGACCACGTGAACCCGCGCGCGCGGGCGCTCTACGAGCGCAACGGCTTCGTGGCCCACGAGCGCGCGCTGATGACGCGCCGGATCTCCTAGTCAGGCGCGCAGCTCGACGCTCGTCGCGCCGACGCGCGCCGCCAGCTTCTCGAGCGCGCGTCCGAGCGCGCGCTTGCGCGCCGCGGTGACTCGCACGCCCCGCTCCCACCACAGCCCCTCCACCACGACCGCCGCGCGCTCGCGATCGTGGCGCGGATCGAGCCGGCCCACGAAGCGCTCGCCCTCCAGGATCGGCAGCACGTAGTAGCCGTACTTGCGCTTCGGCGCGGGCGTGAAGGCTTCGAACATGTAGTCGAACGCGAACAAGCGCGTGAGTCGCTCGCGGTCGTGCATGATCGGATCGAACGGCGCGATCAGCCGCAGCTCGTCGTGGACCGGCGGCGCGCGCCGCACGCGCGCCTCCCAGTCGGGCGCGGCCAGGCTCGCGAGCGGCTTCGCCTGCTCTTTCGCGCCCACGAGCACCGACACCGCACGGTGTCGGTGGAGGGCCGTCTTGGCCCAGGCGCGCGCCTCGGCGATCGTGACCGTGCCCCAGAAGTGCGCCAGCTCGGTGGGCGTGGCGGTGCCCAGTCTCTCGAGCGCGGCGCCGCAGGCCCAGTCCACGTGCTCCTCGCGGCCGGGCATCGGTGCCGCGTGCGCCTCGGGAAACACGCGCTCGACCAGGTCGTAGATCTTGTCGAAGCGGTCGCGGCCCGAGATCGCGAGCTTGCCCGAGTGCCAGAGCACCTCGAGCGCGGTCTTCTCGGGCGACCAGTCCCACCAGCCCTGGGAGGCGCGCTTCGTGTTGCGCTCGAAGTCGCGCGCACGCAGCGGCCCTTCGCGGGCGATGCGCCCGTACACGGCCTCGAGCAGCGCATCCGGCTGCTTGCCCAGCCGCCGCTTGAACCAGCGCGCCCCGCGCATGCGCCGCTCGCGCTCGACGAAGCGATGTCTCCAGTGCGGGAACAGCGCCACCGGGATGTACGCCGCGGCGTGCGTCCAGTGCTCGAACAGCGCCCACTTCTCGAATGCCAGCCGGTCGAGTAGCTCGGGCCGGTAGTGGTCGAGCCGCGCGCCCAGGATCAGGTGGTGCGCGCGTTCGATGCGTTGGATGGAATCGACCTGCACGAAGCCCAGCCGCTCGATCAGCTGTTCGAGCGCGCCCAGCGTGGCGCGCCGGCCGGGGTCGTCGCACAGGCCCTGGGCGGCGAGAAACAGCTTGCGCGCGTCGGCGGCACTCACCTCGGGCTGCATGCTCCGGCAAGAGTACGCGACGGAGCCCGCTCGGGTATAGTGACTCGGCCGTGATCCTCGTCCGCACGCTCTCGGGCCGCATCGTCCGGCTCGTGCCCCAGCGCATCGAGCACGTGGAGGTCCTCACGCGCTGGAACGCCGATCCCGAGGTGCGCCACTGGCTGCACCGCTCCGAGGACCCGCCCGAGCTGCTCGTGCGCTCCGAGGTCGCGCGCTGGGTCGCGCAGGGACTGAGTGATCCGAGCGAGGCGCGCTTCATGATCGAGCTGCCCGGCGGCCGCCCGATCGGCGAGATCCGGCTGCGCGACATCCACCCCTGCGGCCGCGCCGAGCTGGCGATCCTGATCGGCGAGAAGGAGCACTGGGGGCGCGGCTACGGCACCGACGCCATCCGCGCGCTGCTGCGTCTGGCCTTCGCCGAGCTCGCGCTGCGGCGGGTCACTCTGATCACCGACGCCGACAACGCCCGCGGCATCCGCTGCTACGAGCGCTGCGGCTTCCGCCGCGAAGGCGTGCTGCGCGCGCACCGCCTGCGCTACGGGCAGCCCCTCGACATGTGGGTCATGGGCGTGCTCCGCGAGGACTTCGACGCGGCCGAGCGACCGAGCATGGGGAAGGATGAGCGAGACACCTGACTCGGCGGGCGAGTCACGCATCCCGGCCGGTAACCGGCGCGAGGCCGAGGCGATCTCGCTCGTGCTCGCCGCCGAAGGCATCGCGCACCGCGTCGCGAACGACGAGGGCCGCTGGTCGGTCGCGCTCGACCCGGTCGACCGGGCCCGCGCCGACGGCGCGCTCCTGATCTACAAGAGCGAGAACGCGCCCCCGCCCGCACCGCCTCCCGAGCTCGAGCCCGAAATCGACACGCTCGCCGGGCTCTGGCTCGCGGGCGCGCTGGTGGCGATCTACGCATACACCGGCGACTGGGCGAACGGCGGCGCGCCCTTCGACGCGGGCGCGAACGATGCGCGCCTGGTGGTCGCGGGCGAGTGGTGGCGCTGTCTCACCGCGCTCACGCTGCACGCGGACTGGAGTCACGTGCTCGGGAACGCCTTCTCCTGCGCCGTGTTCGCCACGCTCCTGATGCGCCGGCACGGTGCCGGGCTGGGGCTGCTCCTGCTCGTGACTTCCGGGGCGGTCGGGAACCTGCTCTCCGCCGAGTGGTACCGCGCCCACTCGAGCTCGGTGGGATTCTCGACCGCGCTCTTCGGCGCGATCGGCGCGCTGGCCAGCACCGAGCTGGCGCGGCGCCAGCGCGGCCGCGCGCGCGCCTCGCAGGTCTGGCTGCCGCTCGCGGGTGGGGTGGCGCTGCTCGCGATGCTGGGCACGAGCCGCGGCAGCGACCTCGCGGCGCACAGCTTCGGGCTCGGCGCGGGGGTGTTGATCGGCTACGCGGCGGTGCGAGTCACTCCGCGGCCGCCCGGCGCCGCGCTCCAGCTCGCGCTCGCGAGCGTGACCGTGGCGGCCGTGGCCCTGGCCTGGCGGCGGGCGCTGGCGGGCGGCTAGGCCGCCGGGGCCGCGGTCTTCACCGCGATCACGGGTACCTGCGCGCGCCGGATCACGCGCTCGGTGGTGCTGCCGAGCAATACGTGCGCGAGGCCGGTCCGCCCGCGCGTGCCCATCACGATCGCGTCGGCACGGGCGCGGTCGGCGGTCTCGAGGATCGAGGGATCGGGCCGCGCGCCCGAGATCAGGGTCTCGACCTCGAGCCCGCGCAGTGACTCGCGCAGCGCGGCCAGGCGCTGCCGCGCCGAGTCGGCGAGCGACTTCTCGACGTGCGCCGCGGCCAGGGCGCTGCCGGTGAGCGCGAGCGAGGGCAGGTCGTAGGCGTGCAGCAGCACGAGCTTTCCGCCGGTGCGTGTGACCAGCTCGCGCGCCCAGGCGACGGCCGCGTCGGAGTCGGCCGAGAAATCGGTGGGCACGAGCACGCAGCGATAGGGTGCGGGCGCCGGCGAATCCGCGTGCGCGGTCAGCACCGCGGTCCGGGCGTGCTGAGCCACGCGCTCCGCGACGCTGCCGAAGATCACGTGCGCGAGTCCCGTGTGACCTCGCGTGCCCACCGCGATCAGGTCCGCGCCCGTCTCGAGCGCGCGAGTGCAGATCGCACTCGACGGCTCGTCGGCCGATATGGCGCTGGTGGCCCGGATCCCGCGGGTGCGCAGGGTGGCCGCCAGCGTCTCGATCCGCTCCCGAGTCTGGCTGCGCGCCTCCTCGACCAGCCCGGGCGTCATGCCTGTGGCCACGGGTGCCACGCCGGGCGCCAGGGCCGCGAGCGCGTGGGGCGGCACGTAGGCCGCCGAGAAGACCTCGAGCTCGGCCGAGAACAGCTTGGCCAGCTCGAGCGCGTGCGCGAGCGCCCGGTCGGCGTGCGGGGAGAAGTCGGTCGCGACGAGGATGCGCTTCAAGAGGGGCTCCGCCGGCCAGTTTAGCTCAGGCGGCGTGGGTCCCGGCGGAGAGATCGACGGTCGCCACGACCGGCAGGTGGTCGGAGGCGCGCTTGGCCGCATTCGACGCGTGGGTGCGCACGCGCGCCACGCGCGCCCCACGAGCGTAGACCCGGTCGAGCGCGAGCACCGGCCGGGCCGCCGGGAAGGTGGCCGGCCAGGCCTCGTTGTGGTGGAGCTGGGTCAGCTCGTCCTCGAGCCGGCGGGTGGCGGGGCAGCGCCGCCAGGCGTTCATGTCGCCCAGCAGTACCGTCGGGCCCTGGAGCTGCGGGTGGTCGAGCAGCTCGCGCACCTGCTTCTGGCGCGTGCGGTCGACCAGCGCCAGGTGGGTCGCCACGATCGAGACCCGGCTCGCGTCGCGCGCGAACTGCGCGGCGATCGCCGAGCGCTGCTCGAGCCGCGAGAACGAGAGATCGAGCGCGAACACCGAGGTCAGCGGCCAGCGCGACAGGATCGCGTTGCCGAGCTCCCCGCGCCGGTGGACGCGCGTGGACACGAAGGCGAGATACAGCCCGAGCGCGTTCGCGATCGGCGGCAGCGGATCCTCTTCCTCGAACGGCCGCAGCACCTCCTGCAGCGCGATCACGTCCGTGGCCAGCTCGCCGATCACGGCGCTCGCGAGCTCGGGCTTCCAGCGGTTCCCGCCGCCCGGGCCCGAGAAGCGGTGCACGTTGTAAGTGGCGACCTCGAGCACGCCGTTCGGGCCGGCCTCTGGGTGCGGCTCGCTCGGCGCGACCACGGCCGCCAGGTACGGCACGCGCTCCGCCAGCCGGATCCGACGCTGTGCCAGCGGATCGCGCACCCGAATCTCCATTCCAGCCAACAGTCCCACGGACTTTTTCATCGACCGCGCAGCGACGATAGTGGACGGCGACAGGCCTCGCGATACGCCCCGCGAGCCGCCATATTCCGGCCCCAGCCAGGCGGAGGATCCCATGCCCGACGAATTCAGCCGGCGCGGCCAGGCGCTCGCGGAAGCGTTCTTCAACAAGCGGAATCAGGAGCTGCTCGAGAAGCTGCGCGCGCAGGAAGCGGCGAAGCGCAAGCGCGCCGAGCTCACCGCCGCGACCGGCATCGAGGACGTCGGCGTGCTCGACGAGCTCGTGGCCGCCGGCATCGACGGCAGCACGCTGGCCGCGATGTCGCTGGCGCCGCTGGTGTTGATGGCCTGGCGCGACGGCAAGATCGAGACTCACGAGCGCGCGGCCGTGCTGCGCGCCGCCGAGCAGCGCGGCTTCAAGCAGGGCAGCACCGGCTTCCAGCTGGTCGAGAGCTGGCTCGACACGCGACCGAAGGCCGAGCTCCTGCCGGCCTGGGAGAGCTACGTGAAGAGCTTGCGCCAGAAGCTGTCGCCGAGCGCCTTCGGTACGCTGCGCGACGAGGTCGTCACGCACACCCGCGAGGTGGCGCGCCAGGCGCGCGGCCTGCTCAACATCCACACCATGACCCAGGGCGAGAAAGAGCTGCTCGCGAAGATCGAGGCCGCGCTCGCGTGATTCGCGAAGTTCCGGAGCGGGTCTGGGCGTTCGACCTCGAGTGGGTGCCCGACCCGCTCGCCGGGCGGATCTTGCTCGACCTGCCCGACTCACTCCCCGACGCCGAGGTGCTGCGCGCGATGTGGCGCGCCGGCGGCGCCAGCGAGGACGACCCGACGCCGTTCCTGAAGACGGTGGTGTGCCGGATCGTGTCGATCGCGGCGGTCGAGCGGCGCGAGCGCGAGGGCGGGCCGTCGCTGCGGCTCCTGTCACTCCCGCACGCGCCCGCGAACCCCGACGAGACGCGCGAGCACGACGTGGTGGGCCGCTTCCTCGAGGCGCTGGGCAAGTACAAGCCCCAGCTCGTCGGCTTCAACTCACGCGACTCCGACCTGAAGATCCTGGTTCAGCGCGCGCTCGTACTGGGCGTGCAGGCGGCCGATTTCGCGGATCGACCCGACAAGCCCTGGCAGGGCCCCGACTACTTCGTGCGCGGCAGTGACTGGAACGTCGATCTGAAGGAGATCGTCGGCGGCTGGGGCAAGTCGGTGCCGTCGCTGCACGAGATCGCGGTGCAGTGCGGCATCCCGGGCAAGCTCGACGTCGACGGCAACGACGTGGCCGGGCTGTGGCTGGCCGGCCGGCTGCCCGAGATCGTGGCCTACAACGAGATGGACGCGCTCACCACCTATCTCGTGTGGCTGCGGCTCGCGCACTTCGGGGGTCACTTCACGAACGTGCAGTACGACGACGAGCAGGCGCGGGTCTGGCAGCTGGTCGAGCGCGAGATCGCCGCCGGGAAGCCGTACCTGAATCGCTATCTCGAGGCGTGGAGCCAGCTCCGGGAGAGAGTCTCTCGACGCTAGTGAGCGCGGGAGTTGCTCGCGTCGAAATACTTCATCGCAGCAACCACGTTGCCCTCGGTGTCGCGGAACTGGATGTGCTCGCCGACGGTGTGGATCACCGAGCGCGGCCGCACGATCGTGCCGCCGGCGGCGACCACGGCCTTGGCGATCGCGTCGACGTCGTCGACGGCGATCGTGCACTCGAAGCCGTCGCTGGCGCCGTCGGCGCGCTTGCCGTGCCGGCGTGACATGGAGCCGTGGATGCCCGGGTGCTCGGCGTCGCCCGTGGCAATGGTGTAGAAGTCCGGCGGCCCCCAGGCCTCGAAGCGCCAGCCGAACACCGTCTCGTAGAAGCGCCGGGCGCGACCGAGGTCTTCGGCTTCGATGTTGAAGTGCACCACGTTGTTGGGCATGCGCAGATCGTATCGCCGCCCCGCCTTGGCGAGCTTGCGATACGATGACACTCGATGTCGAAGTTGCGACAACCCGAGGGCCGGGACGAGGACATCCGGATCTGGGGCATCGCGCAGACCTTCTCGAGCGGGTACGAGATCCCCCCGCACCAGCACCCGACCTTCCAGCTCGTGTACGCCTCGCGCGGCGTCATGACCGTGCACACCGAGGACGGCACCTGGGTGGTGCCCGCGCACCGCGCCGTGGTCGTGCCGCCGGAGACCGAGCACCGGATCGGCATGTCGGGCGAGGTCGAGATGCGCACCTTGTATCTGTCGCGGCAGCTGTCGCTGCGCGCGCCCAGTCACTGCGCGGTCGTGAACGTATCGCCGCTGCTGCGCGAGCTGATCCTGCACGCGGTCGAGCAGGCGCCGCTCCACGCCGGTGATCCTGCGCACGTGCACTTGATCGGGCTGATCGTCCTGCAGCTCGAGACGCTGCCGTCGATCCCGCTGCAGCTCCCGGCGCCGCGCGATCCCCGCGCGCGCCGCGCCGCCGACTGGCTGCGCAGTCACCCCGGCGACGCCGCCAGCCTGGAGCAGATCGCGCGCAAGGTCGGCGCCAGCAAGCGCACGCTCGAGCGGCTGTTCCAGACCGAGACCGCGATGAGCCTGGGCGCGTGGCGCCAGCAGCTCCGGCTGATGCAGGCGCTCGAGCTCCTGGCCGCGGGCGAGCCGGTGACTCAGGTGGCGCTCGCGGTCGGCTACGAGAGCACGAGCGCGTTCATCTCGCGCTTCCGGCAGGTCTTGGGCACCACGCCCGGCCGCTACTACGGCGCGTAGTCATGCCCGGCCATGCGATTCGCCGCGCACCAGCGCCGTCGCCACCAGGTGCGCGATGCGCAGCGCCTCGGGCAGCTTGGCCTTGCCGCGCGAGGCGCGCAGCAGCGCCAGCGCGTCCTCGCGAGTCACTCCGGCGTGCGCCAGCCAGACGCCGTCTCCGGTGTCGAACGCGGGGGGCGAGCGCTCGGCGATCGCGAAGCGCTCCGACAGCCCGGCCGCGTCGAGCGCCTCGCGCAGGCGCGCGTTGTCGGGCGGCCGGCGAGTCACCACCAGCACCGGCAGCGCCAGCGCTTCGGCCAGCGCGCGCACGTCCACGAGCGCGAGGCCCGCGAGCGTGATCCCGCCCAACGCAACCGCCTGCAGGCTGGCGCGCATGCGCAGCCCGCGCAGCCAGCCCGCGAGAAACTCGGTCGCGCCGTCGCCGTCGACCGGGAACGCGTTCCTCGCCACACCTTCCAGCAAGTCCGCGCCCTCGCACAGCGCGGCGATCAAGGGCACGGGCTCGCGTTGGCCCTTCACGAACGGGCCTTCGTCGATGCCGAGCACGTGCGGGCGCTGCATGCGGTGCACGAGCATACCCCCGTGATCTCCGACACCGATTTGCGTCTGCCGCGGCTGCAATCTTCCACACGGCGCGGGTCGACCGCCGCTGCTCAGCCCTCAGTGACGCGGCTCGCGTGCTTCCAACCCCCGGAGTGAGGCGCTCCGCACGGCGGGGCGCCTCCTCTTCGAGTGCTCAGCGCGAGCCGAAGCGCTCGCGCAGGTCGGCGGCGCTGGTGTTGCCCGCATCGGCGAGTGTCTGCAGCCAGAGCGGGTCGGCGACGTCTGCGGGAGTGAGTCGGATCATGTATTTCCGCGCGACCTCGTACGACTCGGAAGTCACATCCACGAGCCGCACGCGCGTGCGGCCGGTCTTCGGGTCCATCAGCTCGCTGAACGGCATGGCCACGATCGCGTTGTTCTGGCGCGTGATCATGCAGTTCGAGCCGCCCTCGAGGATGGCACGCGCGGCGCCGTAGCCGAGGTCGCGCGTGTACTCCGCGTCGAACGGGATCGGGTGCGCGCAGCGGAGCTCGTAGCCGATGTCCTTGGCCACGAGCTTCACCGCGATGCCGCGGCGCGCGAAGCGCGCCTTCAGCTCGCGCTTCAGCAAGTCCCCGAGCGGCAGCTCGGACAGCCGCACGTGCCCATGGTCGTCGCGCTCGGCGTCCTCGATGCCCTCGAGGTCGGCGGGGTCGAGCAGCTCGGCGATGCCTTCGGCCAGCACCACGGTGCCGTTCTCGTCGCCGGTGGCGCGGCGCTTGATGATCGAGCCCTCGATCACGTCGGCAAGCCTGGCCAGCCGCAGCTTCTGGCCCGTGAACTCTTCGGGAATCAACGTGAGCGTCGCGCCGGCGGCTTTGCCGATGCCCAGCGCCAGGTGACCGGCCTTGCGGCCCATCGCGACCAGGAGATACCAGCGGCTGGTCGCACGCGCGTCCTCCATGATCGTCTCGACCAGTGACACACCGACGTGTCGCGCGGTCTCGAAGCCGAAGGTCACGATTCCGCCCGGCAGCGGCAGGTCGTTGTCGATCGTCTTGGGCACGTGCACCACGGCCAGCGCACCCGCGGCCTGCGCCGCCACGCGGCTGGCCGAGAAGGCGGTGTCGTCGCCGCCGATCGTGATCAGCCAGCGCACGGCCAGCTCGCCGAGCGCCTGCACCACGTGCTCGAGCTTGCGCGGGTCCTTGGTGGGGTTGGCGCGCGAGGTGCGCAGGATCGAGCCGCCGCGGAAGTGAATGCGCGACACGTCGCGGATCTCGAGCGGCTGCACGTGTCTCGTGTCGCCGCGCGCGAGCCACTCGAAGCCGTCGAGCACGCCGATCACGCGCGCGCCCCGGTTGCGCGCCTCGATCGTCGCCGCCGCGATCACCCCGTTGATTCCCGGCGCCGGCCCCCCGCCGACGAGCAGCGCCACACACGGCCCGGTCGCATCCGCCATGCCTCCACCGTGCCGCAGCGCCTTCGGGCGCACAAGCCTGGGCCGAAGCTCTACGATGACTGGATGAACGAGATCGAGCGCAAGCGCGCGGCCAACCTGTGGGAGCCCTTCTCGCGGAAGTTCCCGCCGGTCGCGAAGTCGTGTGAGTTCCGGGCCACCTCGCCGGTGAGCTTCGAGGAGATCGGCGGGCTCGAAGACGCCAAGGACGAGATCCTGACCTACGCCTGCGCGGCGACCGAGCCCGAGATCTACCAGCGCTGGGGCACGTTCTCGCCCTCGGGGCTGCTCTTGATGGGCCCCGACGCCTCGGGCAAGTCACTCCTGGCGGGCGCGCTGGCGGCGCGCACCGAGACGCCGTTCCTGCGCATCCGGGTCGCGCGGCTGGCGCTCCAGCTCGTGCACGCCGGCGGCAAGGCGGGCGAGATCCTGCAGGGCTGGCAGGAGGTGCTGCTCGAGATCAAGCAGGTCACGACCTACTTCGACGAGCTCGACTTCGCGCACGACCCCTCGCTGGGGGCGCCGCGCATGGACCTGCCGGTGAGTCAGCTCTCGGACTTCCTGCTCGAGCTGATCGACACCACGATGGCCGCGGTCGGCTCGCTCACCGTGGGCGGCACCAGCCGGCCCGACACGCTCTCGCCGATCTACTTCCAGCCCGGCCGCTTCGAGCGGATCGTGGCGGTGAATCCGATCGTGCCTGGCGACGTGATCGCCGCGCTCGAGATCCACGCGCGGGCGGCCGAGAAGCGCGCGGGCCGCAAACTCTTCGCCAAGATCGACTGGCAGCGCGCGATCGAGCAGAGCCGCGAGTCACCGACCGGCGCCTGGATCCAGCTCTTGCACGCCGTGCTGCGCCGCAAGGCGCGCTGCGACGCCGCGTCCGAGAGCCCCGGCGAAGTCAGCACCGAGGACGTGCTGGCCGAGGTCGATCGCTTCAAGCGCGCGACGCTGCGCCTGCCCCCCTCGAGCGGCCGCTACCTCTGACCCGCGCCTCGAAGTTCCCGGCGGCGAACTCCCAGTTGAGCAGCTGGTCGACCACGCCGGCCACGTACTCCTGACGGCGGTTGCGCCGGTCGAGATAGTAGGCGTGCTCCCAGACGTCGATCGTGAGCAGCGGAGTGACTCCTTCGCGCACTGGGTTGTCGGCGTCGGGGAGCGGAAGAACCCGCAGGCGGTCCTCGCGGTCGACGACCAGCCAGGCGTAGCCGGAGCCGAACAGCGCGTTGGCCGCGGCCGCGAGCTGCCAGCGCAGCGCGCCGACGCTGCGAAAGGTCTGCTCGATCGCGTCGACCAGCGCCTCCGGCGGCTCGCTGCGAGTCACCGGCGTCAGGCTGCGCCAGTAGAAGTCGTGGTTCCAGACCTGCGCGGCGTTGTGGTAGACCTCGCCTTCGGAGTGGAGCACCAGCTCATCGAGCGAGCGCTCGGCGTCGCGCGTGCCCGAGATCAGCTCCTTGAGCTTCTCCAGGTAGCCGCGGTGGTGGCGCTCGTAATGAACGTCGACCGTGAGCCCGCTCACGTGCGGCTCGAGCGCGTTCTTTTCGTACGGGAGCGGCTGCAGCACGAAATCCATGCATCGACGAGCTGCAACGCGCATGCCGCAACTCACTCGCGCCGGATCGAGTGAGTTACGGGCCGCGCGCGCGCGCGGATCTACAAAGCGCGCTCAGAGCGTGCCGTTCGCCGCCGCCGAGTACACGCCCAGCCGCGTGTACAGCGTCTTCAGGCTGATGCCGAGGATCTCGGCCGCGCGCTTCTTGTCGCCCGACAGCTGATCGAGCGTGGCCAGGATCAGCCTCCGCTCGACCTCGGCGATGGAAGCGCCGACCTCGACGCGCAGCACCGCGCTCGAGCCCGGCGCCTGCGGGTGCGACATCGCGTCGAGCGGCGGCAGGTCTTCGGGCCCGATCGCGCGGTCGGCCAGGATCGCGGCGCGCTCCACGGCGTTGCGCAGCTCGCGCACGTTGCCCGGCCAGGGCAGCTCGAGCAGGCGCTGATGCGCGGCCTCGGAGAAGCGCTTGTCACTGCCCTCGCGCCGGTTCACCTCCGAGAGGAAGTGCTCCGCGAGCAGGATCACGTCCATCCCGCGCTCGCGCAGCGGCGGCAGGTCGATCGGAAAGACGTTCAGGCGGTAGAGCAGGTCCTCGCGCAGCGTGCCTTCCTCGACCGCGGCCTTGGGGTCGCGGTTCGAGGCCGCGATCACGCGCACGTCGACGGGGATCGGCTCGGTCGAGCCCACGCGATTCAGCGTGCGGTTCTCGAGCACGCGCAGGAGCTTCACCTGCAGCTCGATCGGCATCTCGGTGATCTCGTCCAGAAACACCGTGCCGCCGTTGGCGCGCTCGAACAGGCCGATGTGGCGCCGCTCGGCGCCCGTGAAGCTGCCGCGCTCGTGACCGAACAGCTCGCTCTCGATCAGCGTGGGAGTCACCGCGCCGCAGTTCACGGCCACCATCGGCTGCTCGCGCCGGCGCGACAGCTCGTGCACCGTGTGCGCGACCAGCTCCTTGCCCGTGCCGCTCTGGCCGGTCACGAACACCGTCGCTTCGGTCGGCGCGACGCGCGCCACCAGGTCGTAGACCTCCTGCATCGGCTTCGCGCGCCCGATCAGCGGGCCGAACCGGCCCAGCTCGCGCAGGTCCTCGCGCAGCGCGGCCACTTCGCGGCGCAGCACGGTCTGCCGGCGCACGTGCGCCAGTACGGTCGCGAGGCGGCGGCGATCGACGGGCTTGGTGAGGTAGTCGAGCGCGCCCTTCTGCAGTGACTCGACCGCACTGTCGACGCTGGCCTGACCCGTGACCACCACGAAGGCCGTGCCCTGGCCCATGGCCTCGTCGCGCGCGAGTTCGAGGCCGTCGCCGTCGGGCAGGCCCAGGTCCATCAACACCAGGTCCGTGGCGCCGCGCGCAAGGTGCGCACGAGTCTCGGCCAGCGTCGAGGCCCGCTTCACCTGGAAGCCTTCGTGCTCCACGAGCTTCGCCATGCTCTCGCGAAACTCGGGATCGTCGTCGATGACAAGGGCGGTTTGGGGGTCCATCAACACCTCTCCTGATCGGTGATCGGAACGCGGTTCAATTGCGTCCAGTAGCGCGCAGCGTCTGCAATTGCCGCGCCCGGCTCGAGCGCATTGTGCTCTTTCACGAGATAGCTGTTCGCGCCCAGCTCGTAAGAGCGGCGAATGTCTTCGGGTGAGTTGGAAGAAGACACCACGACGATTGGAATATCCCGAGTTTCTGGTAACTCGCGGAGCGCGCGGAGTAAGTCGAAGCCGTCGATGCGCGGCATGTGCAGGTCGACGAAGATGACCTGCGGGCGCAGCGGCGCGTCGCCCGGGCCGCCGAGATGAAGCGCCTGTAGCGCTTCCAGCCCGTCGCTGGCGACGCGCACGTCGATCGGGATCTTGGCTCGCTTGAATGCCCGCATCACCACGGCAATCTCGTCCCAGTCATCGTCGACCCAGAGCAGGACGTGATTCACTCCGATGCCTCGCTCCGCGCCGGGAGCTCGATGAAGAACCGAGCGCCGGCGTCCGGCTCGGACTCTGCCCAGACTCTGCCGCCGTGCCGCTCACTGATTCGGCGCACGCGCGCGAGCCCCACCCCCGCACCGGGATACGTACCTCTCGGGTGTAGACGCGAGAACACCTGGAACAGCTTCGACGCGAAACGCGGGTCGAAGCCGATGCCTTCGTCGCGCACGCAGATCACCACGCCGGAGTCACTCTGCCAGCCCGAGACGGCGACTTGCGCCTTCTCGCGCGTGCCCGAGAACTTGAGCGCGTTCGAGAACAGCTCCTCGAGCGCGCTCGACAAGAGCGTCGGATCCGCACGGAGCTCGGGCAGGCTGCCGAGCTGCAGCTCGGCGCGCGCCCCGACCGGCTTCGCGGAGTCGAAAGCGGCGCGGCAGAGCGCGGCCAGGTCCAGCGGGACCGGCTGCAGCGCCGCCCGCTCGACCATCGCCATTCGCGGGAGCGCGTCCAGGAGGCCCACCGCGTTCTCCGCGCTGCGGCGCAGTCGCCCGAGCAGCTCCCGAGCCTCGGGCTCGAGCCGCGGGCCGAAGTCGATCTCGAGGATCGAGGCGTAGTTCAGAACTGCTCCGAGCGGCGAGCGCAGCTCGTGCGACACCGCCTGGTACAAGGCTTCCAGCTCCGCCGAGACCCCCGAGGCTTTGCCCTCTCGTCCCATTTCGGTTCCCAATTCTACAAAGCTCCATGCTACCGGGAGGAACTGCCACGACCGTGAGCCCCGTCGCCAGGACAAAACCCACATTCCACACGCGTGGAAGAATACGGAGCACCATCCGTGCCATGGATCACCGTCCGAGCGCGAAAGCTACGAAGACCCGCCGAGCGAAGGCCGCCCTGAGCGAGGCCCGCAAGCGCCGGAGCGCGGGTAGGGTGCCCGCGCGATCACCTGTCATGCCGCGCGCAGCGAGCCGAAGGCGAGCGAAGTCAATAAGACCCGCCATGCGCTGCGCGGTGCCGTCAACACCGCGCAGCGCCTCCCCGCGGGCGCGTCACACGCGCGGCGGGATCGTCGGGGACTGTGAAGGGCATGCCGTCACACATGTCCTTCTCCGCACCAGGTTCCCCAGGATCCTTCGCACGGAGCGCGCGGGGAGTTCCCTCGGCCTTCATCGATGCGTCCCTTCCCGAACGCCGAGTGAGCGCGCGAGCGAGCGGCTGCGCGCCCAGGACACGAGCAGGGCGATGGCGAGCAGCTGAATCGCGGCGGCGAGTGCGAATGCACCGGCGTCGCCGAGCGCGGGACGCGACTTCCACGCCAGCAAGGCGAGGGCGGCGCACCAGAAGAAGCCGCTGACCACGCCGATCGCGCAAGCCACGGCGACTCCGATCAGTCGCCCGTTCGCGCGCTGGCGCAGCGCGCGCTCCACGTCGAGCCGAATCACTCGCGGGCGCAAGGGTGCGCGCGCACTCACCTTGGTCTGAATCAGGCGCAGCTTCGGGCGCGCGCGGCGTGGCTCGGAGCCGAGCGCTTCGGCGACGATTCCTTCGGGATCGTCCGCGCTGATCCCGGGACGCCAGGGCTCGAAGCCTTCCTGCATGGGGTGACGTTCGAGCAAGCGCTGTGCCGCGCGGCTGCCGGAGCGCGGATCGCGCGCCGCCTTTCTCGAGGAAAGAGAGCGGCCGCGCTTTCTACAAAGCGATCAGTCTTCGTCCTGCTGTTCGGCGCTGGAGTCAGTCGGAATGTCTTCGTCGACGTTGGGCCGCGCGGTGGCCTTGGTCGACGGCGTCGGCGTGGTGCGATCGAACTCCTCGGCGGCGCGCTTGTCGACCTGTTTCTGGACCTCGGGGTCGAACTCGTCGGTCGGACCCACGCCGAGCTCCTTGCGCGCCTTTTCGCGAGCCTGCTCGCGGCGCGCGCGCTTGGCGTTCTTCTTCTCGAGCTGCTCGCAGTGAGGCGCGCCGCCCTCGGGATCCGCGGCGCAGTGCCACTCGAAGCCCTCGTCGGCGGGCGGCAGTCCGTACGGGCCGCTCTTGCCGGAGGCCTTCGGCTTGGCCGGCGGATCGGCGGGCTGGGGATTCGCGTGCGGGTTCGCCGAGAGACTCGTGCCGCCGTTGTTCGACTGCTCGAGCGGGTCACTCGAGTGAGTCTGTGGAGCCGCCGGCACGTTCGCGTCGGGCACGATCTTCACGCCGGGCGAGCCCTTGGCCGCGTTCTGGACCGCCTTCTGGCGGTACTGCGCGGGCACCTCGCTGGGATCCGCGGCGGCGTGCACGACGCCGCGCTCGTCCGTCCAGATGTAAGTCTGGGCGGAGGCAAGACGCGCGCAGCCCAGAAGCAGGAAGCCGACGCAGAGAGAATGGACCACTCGATTCGTGCGCATGTCCTCGTATCGGAGCCGCGCGACCGGCGCTTGATGAAACTGGCGCCGCGCTACGCCGGATTCGCCGCCGCGCAGGACTGGCTGATTCCGGGCGCCAGCGTCGCCAGGCGGCGGCGCAGCACCGAAACGTTCACGATGTCGCAGGCCGCGGTCGTGCCCTCGACGAGGCACTTGGACAGGCCGTGAGTGGTGAGCGGCGTGCTGCCCGCGAGCGCCTTGCGCAACAGCGTCACGTCGCCGGCGTCCACGATGCCGTTGTCACTCACGTCGCCGCACTGACAGCGATCGCCGATGCCGTCGGCCGGATCCGTGCCCACCGCGCCCGCGTCGGCCTGGTCGGAGTTGGTCGCGAACGGGCAGTTGTCCTGGTCGTTGGTGAAGGAGTCGAAGTCCGAGTTCAGGTTGTTGGCCGGGTCGGCGAGCTCCGCGCAGCGGCCGTCGCGCAGCGTGATCGCTTGCACGAACGTGTTCGTGAGGTTGTTCGCGGTGTCCAGGTTCCAGGTCAGCACGCTGCCCTGCGACGCCGGGTTGCCCGGACCGGGGTCGAACTCGCCCCAGGCCGGCGTCGCGATCGGATTGCCGTCGGCGGCAAAGCTGGTCCAGGCCGTCTGCATGGCGTCGGAGAGCAGCGTGTCGCCGGCGTCGGGAGTCACTCCGACCCCCGACAACAGCGACAGGTTCCCGAACACGTAGAACAGCTCCGAGCCGTGGAAGGCACCCAGGCCGAGCAGCGTCGTGACCGGGTCCTCGAAGTGGTACACGTGCGAGACGCTGCCCTTGTTCTTGACCAGCTGCCCTGCGCCGAAGGTCGGACACACGAACAGGATGTCCTCAAAGATGCGCCGGTAGGCCTGGATCGGCGTCGAGAAGGCGGCGTCGGGGTAGATCGACAGGATCGTGTTGCCCGCCACCGGCCCGAAGGTGCCGATGATGCTCGTATGGAGGGCGTCGAAGTTGGCGAACGTCGGCTGGCTGAGCGTGAAGATCGTGAGCTCATTCGCGTTCGAGCCCAGCAAGAGGGGCTTCGGCGGCGTGGGCGCCTCTTGGATCATCTGCGAGGCCTGCTCGGTCAGCACGTAGCCGTCGATCGACGGCGTAGCCCCGCCGGCGATGCCGAGGTTCGCGCTGGCGGTGTTCCAGACCGGGTAGATCTGCGCGGTGGTCTTGCCGCGCAGGCAGGCGACGCGCGTGGCCGGATCGGTGCAGCCCAGGCTCGGGTCGCTCGCGATCGTGACTCCGCGGTCGAAGGCCGTGGGGTTCTTCGAGAAGTCACCCGAGGGCGCGCCGATGCCGGGCTGCAGCGGAATGGCCTGTCCGTACATTCCACTCTCGCTGATCACGCGATTGAACAATCCCTGCGCGATCGGCGAGGCCTCGAGGATGTAAGTCGAGAAGCCGCCGGCCGACTCACCGAAGATGGTCACATTGTTCGGGTCGCCGCCGAAGGCGGCGGCGTTGTCGTGCACCCACTTCAGCGCCAGCGCCTGGTCGAGCAGGCCGTAGTTGCCCACGGACCGGTTCGGGTCCTCGGTCTGCAGCTCCGGCAGCGCGTAGAAGCCGATCGGGCCCAGCCGGTACTGCAGCGCGACCACGATCTGACCGGAGCCGCCGCTCGACGTGCCCTGCAGCGCGAGATCGCTGGCCTCGCTGAGGGGATCCTTGGCGCAGCCCGTAGTGAGTGCGCCGCCGTGGATCCAGACCATGACCTTGCGCGGCGTGACCGAGGCTGCCGTGGGTCGCCACACCGACAGCGTGAGACAATCCTCGCTGCCGACCAGCGTGCCATTCGTCTGACTGGAGTTGTCGCGGCAGCCGTTCGCGGTGCTGGTGTTCAGGAACTGCGTGCAGGCGGCCTTGACCTGCGTGCCGTCGATCGTTCCGGCGATCGGTGACTTCGGCACCGGCCGCTTCCAGCGCAGGTCGCCGATCGGCGGCTCGGCGTATGGAATGCCCAGGAACTTGTCGACGCCGCCGACCGTCGTGCCCTGCACGGTTCCGGTGGTGGTGACGACGGTCTGAGCGAGAGCAGGCGAGGCGAACGCGACCAGTAACCCGACGAGCAGCAGCTTGGATTTCATCGAGTCATGGTACGACGCGAATCGATCCGCATGGTCAAAAAACCGCCGAGGATCGCGAGAGCAAAGACCGCAAAGACTCCTGTGCCGGGCTCGGGCGCGGGGGTGATCTTCACGTCGAAGCCGTAGGCGAACGTGCCGGGATTGAAGTCCTGCACCCAGAGCGAGTAGCTGCCGGCGGCGAGGGGCGGCACGAAGCCCGTGGATCCCAGGCCGTTGGTGCCCATGCGCGCGAGGATGTCGCTGTTGATGTCCTGCGGGTTGTAATGGGTCCAGCCGAGCAGGCCCGTGGCATCGGACGCGCCGGTCGATACGGTGACTTGCGGTCCGGCCTCCAGCCCCAGGAACGACAGCGAGCCGCCCGACTGCGTGCCCGGCAGCACCTCCATGCCGCTCCACACGAAGCCGGTGGGCACGGTGAAGGTGACGTAGTCGCGATCGATGGTGCCGCCCGCGGCTCCCGTGGTGCCCATGATCTGGTTGTCGCCCGGACCGACCGCGAGCAGGGTCGGCGAGGTGCCCAGGTTCGAGAAGTCGCCCAGCGACGACTCCGCGAAGACCGCGTCCGCGCCCGCGGGCGAGGCGACGAACAGGAGTGCAACGATCGACCACAGCGCGAGTGAGATCTTGCGTAACATCATGGCTGGCAATCTGCAGCACGTTGCGTGCCGAGTGTGTTTTGCGGATCACAAACGGAGATCACGAAGGCAGTGACCGACTTCGCACTTCCAGTAGAGATCGAACAGCTTCGCGCCGAGGCCGAGCGTTTCGCCTCGCTAGAACTCGTTCCGCACGCGCGCGCTCATGAGAAGTCACTGTGCTGGTCCGCGGCGGTGCTCGACGTGCTGGCGAAGCTCGGCCTGCGCGAGGTCGATCTGCCGGGTGACTGGGGCGGCGCCGACGCCGGGGTGCTCGCCAAGGTGGTGCTGCTCGAGACACTCGCGAGCGGCGACGCGGGCGGCCTGCCCGCCGCCGACCAGCCGGGTCTGGCCACGGGTGCGCTCGCGGCCTGCCCCGATGCGGGGCTCGCGCGCCGGATCGCCGCAGAGTGTCTCGCCGGGCGCGCGTCGCTCGCCCTGGTGTGCGCGGACCCAGAGGCGCCGGAGCTCACTCCCGCGATTCACTGGGCGCCGAGCTGGCCGCAGCTGCGCTGGGCGTTCGTGAGCCGGGGCGACGCGCTCGCGCTCTTCGAGCTGACTCGCGCGCTCGAGCCGGCGCGCGCGCTCGCGTTCGGCGCATCGGGCGGCGTGGGCGGCGCGCTCGCGGGCGCTTCGAAGCTCGGCGAGTGGACGCTGGCGCGGCACCAGGGAGTCACACTGCGCGGGCGGGCGCGGCTCTGGTGCGGCGCGGTCGCGCTGGGCGTGGCGCAGTCGGCGTTCGACGCGACCGTCCGCTACACGACCGAGCGCGTGGTCTTCGGCAAGCCCGTGGCGCACCACCAGGGCAACGCCTTCGAGCTGGCGGTCGCGGCTACGAGCCTGCACGGCGCGCGGCTGCTCGTGCGCGCTGCCGCCGCGGCGCTCGACCGCGCTGCTGCCGACGCCGGCTTCTGGGCGACGGAGGCCTGGATCGCCGCGGTCGAGGCGGCGGTCGCCGTCAGCGACCTGGGCGTGCAGCTCCTGGGCGGCCACGGCTTCCTGGTCGATCACCTGGCCGAGAAACGCTTCCGCGAAGCGCGCATGCTGGCGCTTCTGGCGGGCGGGCGCGACCTGGCGGAGGCCGACCTGGCCGAGCTCGTGCTCGAGGTTCCCGACTCACTCACGCAGGGAGGGCCGCCGTGATCGAGCTCGATCCCCGCACGCGCGAGCAGCTCGCCGAGGTGCGCGAGCTCGGCCGCACCTACATGCGGCCGATGGGGCTCGAGAGCGATCGCACCGGTGACCCGCCGCCCGCGGACCATCCGTTCTATCTCCTGTGCTCGCGTCAGGGCGGGCTCGTGAGTCGCGTGCTGGGCGAAAACGAGCGCGACGAGGACGGTGCCGCGCTCACCTGGAAGCCGCTCCGCGCGCTGCTCACCGCCGAGGAGAGCGCCTACTGGGATCGCGGCGTGGCGCTGTCACTTCCCGGCCCGGGCCTGGGCGGCGCGGCGCTGCGCAGCCTGGCCACGCCGGAGCAGCGCGCGCGCTTCCTGGCGCCGTTCGCCGATCACTCGCGCGCGCGCTGGGGCGCAATGGCGATGACCGAGCCCGGCGCGGGCAGCGACGTGGCGCGCATCCAGACCCGGGCGCGCCGCGACGGCAGCGACTGGCGGCTCGACGGCGCGAAGATGTTCTGCTCGAACGGCGCGCGCGCCGAGTGGGTCGTGGTCTGGGCCACGGTCGACCCGGCGCTGGGCCGCGAGGGTCACCGCGCGTTCGTGGTGGAGCGCGGAACGGCGGGCTTCGAGCTCTTGAAGATCGAGCACAAGATGGGCTCGCGCGGCTACGAGACGGCGAGCTTCGCGCTCGACGGCGTGCGCGTGCCGGCCGAGAACCTTCTCGGCGGTGAGTCGAAGTACCGCACGCGCGAGGGCTTCCGCGGTGCGATGGCCACCTTCAACTTGACCCGGCCGCTGCACGCAGCGCAGGGCGTGGGCATGGGTCGCGCCGCGCTCGACCACGCGCTCGACTTCGTGCGCCGCGAGTACCCGAGTCAGGGGCGCCGCCGCCAGCGCGCGCTCGAGAAGCTGTCGGCGATCCGGCGCGAGCTCGAGACCGCGCGGCTCTTGTGTCTGCACGCGGTCTGGCTGGCGCGGCGCAACCAGCCCAACACGCTCGAGGCCTCGCAGGCCAAGCTGTTCGCGCCGCCGGTGGTGTTCCGCGCGATCGCCGCCGCGCTCGAGATCGCGGGCGAGGCCGGGGTGCGCAACGACCGGCATCTGGAGAAGCTCTACCGCGACGTGAAGATCCTGGACATCGGCGAGGGCACGCAGCAGGTGCAGAGACTCGTGATCGCGCGGCAGCTGCTCGGCCTGCCGCGGGAGGCCTAGCAGTGACCCGCCTGCCGCTCGACGACGTCCGCGTAGTCGACCTGACCGTGGCGCGCGCCGGACCCACCTGCGTGCGGCAGCTCGCCGACTGGGGCGCCGACGTGATCCGGATCGAGGCGCCCGAGAGCGAGCCGGTCGCGGGCGAGCGCCGGCACGGCTCCGATTACCAGAACCTGCACCGCAACAAGCGCGCGCTGTCGCTCGACCTGAAGACGCCGGAGGGCCGCGCGATCCTCGACAAGCTCGTCGCGCGCGCGGACGTGCTGGTCGAGAACATGCGCCCGCCCGTGAAGCACCGGCTGGGCTTCGACTACGAGACACTCCGGCGCAAGAACCCGCGGCTGGTCTACGGCTCGATCTCGGGCTTCGGCCAGGACGGCCCGTACGCCGAGCGCGGCGGTGTCGACCAGATCGCCCAGGGCATGGGCGGGCTGATGAGCGTGACCGGCATGCCGGGCAGCGAGCCGACGCGGGTGGGCATTCCCGTGAGCGACCTGTCGGCCGGCTTGTATCTCGCGGTCGGGATCCTGGTGGCGTTGCACGAGCGCGAGCGCAGCGGCGTGGGCCGCTGGGTGCAGACGTCCCTGCTCGAGAGCATGATCGGCATGATGGACCTGCAGGCCGCGCGCTGGACGATCGACCACAAGGTCCCCGCGCAGGAGGGCAATCACCACCCGCAGTTCCTGCCCATGGGCTGCTTCCAGACCGCGGATGGCTACGTGAACGTGGCCGGCCCCAGCGGCCGGCTGCTGCGGAACTTCTGCAGGGCGATCGGCCTGCCCGAGCTGCCGACCGACCCGCGCTTCGACTCCCAGGCCAAGCGCTTCCAGCACCGCGCCGAGCTGAACGAGATCGTGGCCGCGCGCCTGCGCACGCGCACCACGCAGGAGTGGATCGAGGCGCTGAACGAGCTGGGCGTGCCGTGCGGCCCCGTCTACCGCATGGATCAGGTCTTCGCCGACCCGCAGGTGACTCACCTGGGCATGACCGGCACGGTGACTCATCCGGAGCTTGGCCCGCTCGAGCTGGTGCGGAACGCGGTGCGCTTCTCGGACGGCCCGGCCAGCGTGCGCGGGCCCGCGCCCGAGCCGGGCCAGCACACCGACGCCGTGCTGCGCGAGCTCGGGCTGGCAGCCGCCGAGATCGAGTCGCTGCGGCAGAAGAAGGTGGTATGAGTTCTTTCGAGACCGGAACCTCGATGCTCGGGGTCGAGGCGCGCGACGGCATCGCGCGAGTCACTTTCAACAATCCCGCCAAGCGCAACGCGCTCTCGCTGGAGATGCGCGCGGCCCTACCCAAGGCCTTGCGTGCGCTGCAGGACGACCCCGAGGTGCGCGTGGTGGTGATCACCGGCGCGGGCAGCGAGGCGTTCGTCTCGGGCGCCGACATCTCCGAGTTCGGACAGCAGCGCACGAGCCCGGAGGCGCGCGCCGCGTACGACCGCTCGGGCGCCGACGCGGGCCGCGCCTGGCTCGCGCTCGAGAAGCCGATCGTGGCGATGATCCGCGGCTTCTGCATCGGGGGCGGGCTGCTCACCGCGCTGCAGGCCGACATCCGCATCGCTTCCGACGACGCGCGCTTCGGCGTGCCCGCGGCGCGGCTCGGCCTGGGCTACGGCTTCGGCGGCGTGGACGCGCTGGCCCAGGTGGTGGGCGCCTCGTGGGCGGCAGAGATCCTGTTCTCGGCGCGGCGACTCAGCGCCGGCGAGGCGCTCGCGATCGGGCTCGTGAACCGGGTGGTTCCGGGCGAGTCACTCGAGGGCGAAGTCTACGAGCTGGCGCGCGCGATCCGCGACAACGCGCCACTCACCGTGGCCGCGTGCAAGGCCGCCTTGCGCGAGTGGCGGCGCGACCCGGAGAAGCGCGACCTGGCGCGCGTGGCCGCGCAGGTGGAGGCGTGCTTCCGCTCCGAGGACTACCGCGAAGGCCAGCGCGCCTTCGCAGAGAAACGCCGGCCGCGCTTCAGCGGCCGCTGAGGGGGGAGATCATGGAGAAGCGTGGGACCATCGTGCTCGGCGCGGCGCTGCTGGCGCTCGCCGGAGTGACTGGCGCCGCCGAGTCGACCGCGCCCGACTTCGTGGGCAAGTGCCAGGTCGCCGCCGCGCAGAAGGCGGGCGTGCAGGTGTCGACCGTGAAGGTGCGCGGCAAGTACAAGGGTCAGGACGGCCGGATCATGGTCGACTTCAAGCTCGGCGACGGCCGGGTCGGCGTGTGCCGCTCGAAGCCCGACGCCAGCGTCGACGAGGTCAAGCTCGAGGAGCCGAAGCCCCAGTGACTCACGGCCCCGCGAGCAGCTGCGCCTGCTGCACGAACTCGTCGGGACGATCGGGCGTGACGATGTAGGTCGCCTGCGGCGTGCGCAGCACCACCGCGTTCGCGGGGTCGGTGGCGAGCACCCGGCACCAGCCATAGGGGGCGACCTTGCGCCAGCCGTTCAGGGCGAACAGGCCGTTGTTGCCGAAGCCCAGGGCGGTCCAGCGCAGCGCCGCCGGATCGCGCAGGGCGCTCTGCAAGCCGGCGATCGAGTGAGTCGTGCTCCAGAACGGGCGCTCGACCCGGAGCACGCCGCGCTCGATCCGATAGCCGCGCACCGCCACCAGGAAAATCCCCACGAACAGAAGCGCAATGAGGACCGCCACCGTCCTGAAGACGGCGGCGACCGGCTGCGGCGTGAAGAACGACAGCAGCGCCATGAGAGCGCATTCGAGCAGCAGGGCCACCGTGCCGAGCACGGTGGTCAGCCGGACCCGCCCCGAGAGCCGCGCCGCGAACTCGCTTCCCATCCGAGCTTCTACGTCGGCTTGTAATCGGTACAAGTGGATTCTCCAAAAAAAGCGCAGCTCCGCCTCGAAACGCCCGAGCCGGGCTCCCGAACCCTGGCCCGCCACGTGCAGAACCCCAGGCCATCGCAGCAACCCCCGAAGGGCGTGACCTGGGGAAAAACGACGAAGCCCGCCCACCCCCTCTCGTCGCCCCAACCCCCCAGGTCACGCCCGCTTCCCCTCAGGCGAAAGCGGAAGTTAGAATCGCAGCATGAGGGGTCACTCGGTCCGAAAGTCACTAGGGCGACTGACTGCGTTGTGCTTTGCGCTGACCGCAAGCGCGCTTGCGGGGTGCCGGTCCGCGCCGCTGGCGCCCGCGCCGCACGTATTTGCCGCTTCCACGCCCGAGAAGACGCGCGAGGCGATCGTGGCGGCGATGATCGCGCAGCAGTACATCGCCGACGAAGAGGCGCCCGGGCGGATCCGCGCCCGCCTGCAGAACAACTCCTGGTCGATGGTCGTGGAGGTCCGCTACGACGACCACGACATCTCGGTGAACTACGCCGACAGCCACAACCTGATGTACGAGATGCGCGAGGACACCCCGTACATCCACCGCAACTACAACCTGCGCGCGCAGGAGCTCGCCGACGAGATCAAGCACCAGATCGCGAACATCGAGCTCCGGACGCGCCCGATGCCGGCCGCCGCGACCCCGGCGCCACCCGCGCCGCCGCCGGCTCCCCCGCCCACCACAGCTCCGAACTGAGCCATGCGAGTCACCGCGCTCGCGCTGGTGCTCGCAGCGACGCTCGGCTGTGTCTCGGCGAGCGCGCTGGTCGATCCCAAGCCCGTGATGGCGGCGCCGAGCGCCGAGCTCACGCGGAAGGCGATCGCGCGCGCCTGCCTGCGCACGGGCTTCAGCGTCGATGCCGAGCTGCCGGGCGAGAGCCACTGCACCATCCATCAGAACGAGTGGCGCATCTCCGTGGCCGTGAAGTACGACGCCGCGCACGCCCAGGTGCACTACCTGGACAGCCTGAACATGAACTACTCACCGAACCACGGGCAGCCGAAGATCCGGTCGAGCTACAACCACTGGGTCCAGGATCTCTCCGACGCGATCGACCATGAAGCGCACCTCATCACGGCCGACGAGAACCCGGACGCGCTGCTCGGCCCGCCGGTCGCGGCTCCCGCCAAGGAGGCGGCGAAACCCGCGCCCTGAACCTACGATCTCGGCATTCGCATCAATCGCTTCTTCACGGACCACGGCATCTGCTCTCGGCGCGAAGCCGACAAGCTCGTAGCGGCGGGACGCGTTCGCCTGAACGGGCGCGTGGCGGTGCACGGTGACTCGGTCGAGCCCGATGACAAGCTCGAGCTCGACGGCAAGCCGCTGCGCGTGCGCGACAAGAAGGCGGTGGTGATCGCCTATCACAAGCCGGCGGGCGTGGAGTGCACGAGCGACCCGCGCGTGCCCGAGAACATCATCGCCGCGGTGAGCTATCCCGAGCGCGTGTTCCACGTCGGCCGGCTCGACAAATTCTCCGAGGGCCTGATCCTGCTGACCAACCGCGGCGAGCTCGTGAACGAAATCCTGCGCGCGGGTCACGGCCACGAGAAGGAGTACGTGGTCGAGGTCGACCGGCCGATCCCCGAGCGCGCGCTCGCGCGCCTGCGCAAGGGGATCGAGCTCGACGGCAAGCCGACGCTGCCCGCCGAGGCCGAGAGGCTCGCGCCGCGCGTGTTCCGGATCGTGCTCCGCGAGGGCCGGAACCGGCAGATCCGGCGCATGTGCGAGGCGCTCGACCTCAGAGTCAAAAGGCTCGTGCGCGTTCGAGTCATGAACGTGAAGCTGGGCGAGCTCCGGGCCGGCCGCTGGCGGAAGCTCACGGCGGAAGAGTTGCGCGTGCTCGAAGCGGGAGTCAGTAGTCGGCTACACAGTCCGGCGTAGGGGCGCCGGCGGCTCCTGCGAGTCACTCTGCGGACCGACGCCGCGGCGCGTCGGGCGGTTGCGAGGCCGAGCTGCCGCGCGCCTGCGCGCCCGTGATCCCCGGGCATGGAGGCTGCACCAAGCCCGGGCCAACGGAGGCCCGAATGCCCGAAAAGCGAATCTCGCTCAGCCGCTTGTTCTCCGCCGATCTCGGCGTCGATCTCGGGACCGCGAACGCGCGAGTCACCAGCCGCCGGACCGGTGAAGTGTTCACGACTCCTGCCGTGGTCGCCCGCCATCGGCGCACCGGCGAGATCTGGGCGGTCGGCCAGAACGCCGCGGACCTGATCGCGCGCATGCCCGAAGCGATCGAAGAGGTGCGCCCGCTGCGCGACGGGGCGATCGCCGACTACGAAGGCGCCACGATCTTGCTGCGCGCGCTGCTCCTGCACGCGCGCAACAAGCTGGCGCTTCGCCGGCCGCGCATGGTGCTGTCGGTGCCGTGCGAGCTGACCCAGGTGGAGCGCCGGGCGCTGGTCTCGGCCGCGAAGGGCGCGGGCGCGCGCGAGGTGTATCTCTTGGCGGCGCCGATGGCCGCGGCGCTGGGCGCCGGCGTGCCCGCCGCGGAGCGCGGCGGCAAGCTCGTGATCGACATCGGCGCGGGCACGACCGACGTGGCCGTAGTGACACTCTCCGGTGTCGTGCACTCGCGCACCATGCGCGTGGGCGGCGCGCGCCTCGACGAGGCGATCCGCGTCTGGATGAAGCGCAAGCTCGACGTCGAGATCGGCTTGTCACAAGCCCGGCAGCTGAAGGAGCAGCTCGGCTGCGCGCTGCCCCGCCAGGACCACCGCGACGTGTGCATCGACGCGCGCGACCGGATCACCGGCACGCTCCGGGTCGTGCGCGTGCGCGCGGAAGAGCTGCGCGAGGCCCTGCTCCCGGCAGTCAGCGCGCTGGTCGAGTCCGTGCGCACGGTGATCGAGGACGCGCCGCCCGAGCTGTCGGCCGACATCGCTGCGAACGGGATCGTGCTGGCGGGCGGCGGTGCGCGCCTGGACGGCCTGGCCGAGCTCCTGATGCGCGAGCTGCGACTGCCCGTGGCGGTGGCCAAGGACCCGATGACCGCGGGCGTGGCCGGATGCGGCGGGTGTCTCGACCGGATCGACCTGCTGCGCGAACTGCGGCTCGAGGCGCAGGCGCGGACCGCGCGCTTCGAGATGGCGGCGGCCTAGGCCCGTTCAGGGCTCGTCGCGATAGCGGTGGGGCTTGCCCTGCCAGTCCTGCACGGTCAGAGCGCCCTCGCCATCGGACTCACTGAGATGGCTCGGGCCGATCGGCACCTTGCCGGCGCCGCCGGGGATGTCGAGCACGTAGGTGGGCTGACACAGGCCCGAGACGCGGCCGCGCAGCCCGCGCACCAGCTCCTGACCCGCGGCGATCGACGTGCGGAAGCGCGCCGTGCCGGGGGCGAGATCCAGGTGGTGCAGGTAGTACGGCTTCACGCGCAGGGCGACGAGCGCGCGCAAGAGTGATTCGAGTGCCTCCGGGGAGTCGTTCACGCCCGCGAGCAGCACCGTCTGGGCGAGCAGTGGAATCCCGGCCTTCGTGAGCCGCGCGATCGCGGTGCGCGCGGCGGGGTCGAGCTCGCGCTCGTGATTCACGTGCAGCGCGACCCACAGCGCCTTGCGCGTCTCGAGCGCGGCGACGAGCTCGGGGCTGACTCGCTCGGGGTCCGCCGTGGGCACGCGCGTGTGGATGCGGATCACCTGCACGTGTGGAATCGCCTCGAGCCGCGCCAGGATCTCGGCGAGTCGGCGCGGCGACAGCACCAGCGGATCGCCACCGGAGAGGATCACCTCCCAGATCCGCTCGTCGCGGGCGATGTAGGCGAGCGCGCGTTCGAGCTCGTCCGGCGCCAGTGACTCGCCGCCCGCGCCCACGCGCTCGCGCCGGAAGCAGAAGCGGCAGTACACGGCGCAGGCGTGGGTGGGGGTGAGCAGCACGCGATCCGGATAGCGGTGGATGATGCCCTTCACCGGTCGGTGGGATAGGTCGCCGATCGGGTCGTCGAGCTCGTCCGGGGCCACGAACAGCTCCTCTTCGTGCGGCACGAACTGGCGCGCCAGCGGATCCGACGGGTCGGCCGGGTCGATGCGCTCGGCCAGACCCGGAGTGAGTCCCACCGACCAGCGCGCGGCCACCGCGTGGAGCGCCTCGGCGCGCTCGGGCGGCACCAGCCCCCGAGTCAGCAGCTCCACGATCTCGAGCCTGCGGGTCATTCCGTCTCCGCGTCGACCGGCGCGAAGCGCACGTCGTCGATCCGCTCCGCACCCGTCGCGCACATCACCAGCCGGTCGAAGCCCAGCGCCATGCCCGCGCTCGCGGGCAGGCCGTGCTCGAGCGCGGCCATGAAATCCGGGTCGATGGGATAGCGTTCCCCGTAGAGACGCGCCTTCTCGACCTGGTCGCGCTCGAAGCGCGCCCGCTGCTCGGCCGGGTCGGTGAGCTCGCTCCAGCCGTTCGCGAGCTCGAGCCCGCACGCGAACAGCTCCACGCGTTCGCAGAGCGCCGGATCGCCCGGCTTGGCCCGCGCCAGCGCCGCCAGCTCGATCGGCCAGTCCGCGAGCAAGGTCGCCCGCCCCGCGCCGAGCTTCGGCTCGACCGACTCGAGAAACACCCGGAAGAAGCGGTCGTCGAACGCCTCGCGCCCCCCGCGCCGCAGCGCGTCGATCGTGACTCCCGCGTGCTTGGCGAACGCGTCCGCCACGCTGAGTCGCTCCGCCGGCGCGCGCGGGTCACATTCCTGCCCCCGCCAACGCAGCCGATCCGCGCCGGCCGCGTCCGCTGCCGCCCGCAGCAGCGAAGCGCAGTCGCGCTCGAGCGACGTGTAGGTCTCACCCGCGCGGTACCACTCGAGCATGGTGAACTCGGGTGAGTGCGTGCTCGACCGCTCCGCGTTTCGGTAGGACGGCGCCAGCTCGAAGATGCGCGGCAGCCCCGCGACCAGAAGCTTCTTCAGCGTGAACTCGGGCGAGGTGCGCAGATAGCGGGGCACGGGCTTCCCAGCGTGGGGATCGCGCAGACTCGTCTCGAACGCATGCAGGTGCGGCTCGAGCCCGGGAGACACCTGCAGCGCCGGTGTCTCGACCTCGAGGAAGTCCTCGCTCGCGAAGTACGCGCGCAGCGCGCGCGCAATACGCACGCGCGCCTCCAGCCGCCGCCGGCGGTCCGCGAAGCGCTCCGGATGCCACCAGGGCAGGCCGCTCATGGCGTGAGCGACGATTCGGGTGCGTTCGTGTGGACAAGATCCACGAGATCGCGAATCGTTCGTGAGCGGGAGTCTTTCCGATTCGTTCCCGGCATCGAATCCCCAGATGACGACACCATACAGAATCTGCGGACTCTTCTGCGCCGTGGTGCTGCTCAGCGCCGGCGCCGCCCAGGCCTGGACCCGGCCGGGTCACATGGTGACTGCGGGCATTGCCTATCTCGACCTGGCCGAGCACGACCCGGACGTGATCGAGCGGATCGCGGCGCTGCTGGCGCTGCATCCCGACCGCGGGCCGTTCGAGGTGGCGGCGGGCAGGGCGCTCGGCGACGAGCGGACGCGGCGGCTCATGCTCGAGTGCGCGCGCTGGCCGGACGACGCGCGGGGCACGCACTACGACCATCCGTCCTGGCACGTGGCGCTGCGTTCGATCCGTGAGTCCGGGAAGCCGGACGACAAGCTGTTCGGCGACGCGATCGAGGCCTTCGCGCTGAATGCGCACCTGCTCGCGAGCTCGTTCGCGCCCGACGCGGACCGCGCGGTCGCGCTGTGCTGGCTGATGCACATCGCGGGCGACATGCATCAGCCGCTGCACTCGGCGCAGCGCTTCACGCCCCAGTTCCCGGACGGCGACCACGGCGGCGCGCTCGAGTTCGTGAAGGACCCGCAGACGGGAGAGCCGATCACTCTGCACTGGTTCTGGGACGACTCGGTGAACCGCAACGGCGAGCCCGATGCGGTGATGACCCGGGCGCGCGAGCTCTGGACGAAGCTGCCACGTTCCAGCTTCAAAGAGCTGAGTCATCCGGTCCATGCGCGCGACTTCCCCAGCTGGGCACAGGACGAGAGCTACCCGCTGGCCGTGTCTCTCGCGTATCGCCAGGACCTCCGCTTCGGAGCCACGAAAGAGACGGCGACCGCGCTCGATCCGAAGTACGTCGAGGACGCGACGCAGGCGGCTGAGAAACGACTCACGCTCTCGGGCTACCGCCTCGCAGATCTGCTGCGCGAGGCGCTGAAGGGAACGCCGCTTCCGCAGAAGCACTGACGAGGGCGCTACGATGCGCCGGTGTCGAGTGCAGCGCGGGGGGTCTTCGTGGTCCTGCTGGCCGTGATCGCGTGGGCCGGCCCTGCCCGCGCGCAGGCGCCCGCGTCCGACCCGAACGCGCCCCGGCCGAAGGAGGGCGCCCACACCACGCCCGTCCTCGGCAACGACGTGCCGCTCAGCCAGGTACCCGCCGACGTCCAGGTGATCGACCGGCAGGTGCTCGACGCGCGTCCGACTCAGTCGCTCGCCACCACGCTGGCCGACCAGATCAACGCAGGCTCGTTCACCGACACCCAGGGCAACGCCTTCAACACCACGCTCAACCTGCGCGGCTACTCGGCCTCGCCGGTGCTCGGTTCGGCGCAGGGCGTGTCGGTCTACCAGAACGGCACGCGCGTGAACGACCCCTTCGGTGACCTGGTGAACTGGGCCACGATCCCGAGCTTCGCGGTGCAGCAGATCCAAGTGACTCCCGGCGTGGGCCCGACCTTCGGCCTGAACGCGCTCGGCGGCTCGGCCTCACTGCAGATGAAGGACGGCTTCAGCGCGCCGGGCGGGCGCTTCACGGTGCTGGGCGGGTCTTGGGATCGCGTGGGCGGCACCGCCGAGTACGGCGGCTCGAGCGGGCTGCTCGGCTTCTACGGCGGAGTGAGTGCGCTGCACGATCCCGGCTGGCGCGAGGGCTCGCCGAGCGGCGTGTACCAGGGCTATCTCGATCTGCGCGCGCGCGGCGACGCGCTCGACGGCGGGCTCAGCATCGGCTTCACCCACGCCGACTTCGTGGGAAACGGCGGCTCGCCGCGCGAGCTGCTCGACCAGAGCTACAAGGCGATCTTCACCAAACCCGACGAGACCGAGCAAGATCGCTACGACCTGAGCGGCCGCGCGAGCTACACGCAAAGTGACCGGACCCGATTCCAGGGCGTGGCCTACTGGCGCCAGAACAAGCTCGCGACCAGCAACGGCGACGACACCGAGCTCGCGCCGTGCACGGGCGATCCCAGCGTTCTGTGCACGGATGCCGGCCTGCCAGGCGAGAAGCCGGCGAGCGACGCCGGCGGCGCGCCGGTGCCCGCTTCGCTCGACGTCACGGGCCAGCTCAACACGACCGAGACCCGGACCCAGGCGTTGGGCAGCTCGCTCGAGCTGGTCGACCACCGCGATCTCTTCGCACGCGAGAATCGGTTCACGCTGGGCAGCTCGCTCGACTACGGCTTCAGTCACTACGACAGCGGCAGCGAGCTCGGGCGCCTGAACGACGCGCGCGGCGTCGAGGGCCTCGACGTGGCCCTCGGCGGCGAGGACTTCAACACCGCGGTGCGCAGCCAGACGCGCTACTTCGGAATCTACCTGTCGGACGTGTACGCACTCAGCGACAAGCTCAGCGCCACGGCTTCGGGCCGCTGGAACCTGGCCCGCACCGAGCTCCACGACCTGGCGGGCACGGCGCTCGACGGCACGCACCACTTCGACCGCCTGAACCCGGCGCTCGGACTCAGCTACGCGTGGACGCCCGAGCTTTCGACCTACCTGAGCTACGGTGAGTCGAACCGCACGCCCACTCCGGCCGAGCTCGCGTGCGCCGATCCGGCGCGCCCGTGCCGGATTCCGAACGCGTTCAGCGCCGACCCCTCGCTCGATCAGGTGGTGTCTCGGTCGGTCGAGCTCGGCTCGCACGGCGACGTGACGCTGCCGTGGGAGGTGGTCACCGACTACATGTCGATCCACTGGTCGGGCGCGCTCTACGCCGCGTGGAATCACGACGACATCCTGTTCATCGCCTCGGGGCCCGTGCTCGGCTCCGGCTTCTTCTCGAACGCGGGCACGACCCAGCGGCTGGGCGCCGAGCTCAGCCTCGACGGCCGCTGGGCGCGGGGCACGGGGTTCGTGCGCTACGGCTGGGTGCACGCCACCTTCGAGTCACATCTCGCGATCCGGAGCCCGAACAACCCGTTCGCCGACGCCAACGGCAACATCCACGTCGCGCCCGGCGACCGCCTGCCCAACGTTCCCGAGCACGACCTGCGCTTCGGCTTCCAGTACCGACTCACTCCGCAGTGGAGCGCGGGCTTCGACGGCGTGTACGTGTCGAGCCGGCCGTACCAGGGCGACGAGTCGAACCAGCTGAAGCCGGTCTCCGACTACTCGCTGCTCAACTTCGAGACCGACTACGAGCTGGCGCGCGTGCTCACGCTGCGTCTGCGCGTGCAGAACCTGTTCAACCAGAAGTACTACAGCGCGGGCGTGCTGGGCGATCCGACCGGCGTGTTTCCCGACTTCCGCGATCCGCGCTTCCTGACCCCGGGCGCCCCCACGAACTTCGAGGTGCAGGCGATCGTGCGCTTCTGACGGCTAGCGCGCCGCGGCCTCGACCTTGGCGAGATACGGCTCGAGCTCGGGCGCGAACGCCGGATGCGCGCGCAGCTTCGCGAAGTGAGCGAGCGCGCGGGGGAAGCGGCCGGCTTGATCGGGTCCGGACAGCGGCGCGAATGAGTGCTCGGCGAGCCGGGCCGTGTTCACGCGCTCGCCTTTGAAGAGCGCCCACTCGGCCGCGAAGCCGATGTCGGCAATCGAGAGTGCATTGCCGACCAGGAATGACCGCGCCGGCGCCAGCGCCTGGTCGATCCCCGACAGGTAGGCGTCGCGCGCGGCGCGCGCGCGCTCGTGAGTCGCGGCGTCGAGCTTGCCGGCTCCGAGCGCCAGCAGGTAGAGCTGCGCATCGCGCGCGAACACCAGGCTGGCGTCCAGGAACGAATCGATCCGCGAAGCTTCGTACGGGTCCTTGCCGTAGAGCGTGACTCCGTTCGAAGCCAGGCGCGCCACCGCTCTCAGGATGCTGTTCGACTCGAAGATTCCCGTCTTCCCGTCCGGGCTGAATGCGGCCGGAACGGTGCCGAAGGGATGCGCTTCGAGGAACGCGTCGGTCTTGTGCAGCGTCCCGCCGAAGCCGGTGCGCGCCGCGCGGGCGGTCGCGGCGCCGCGGTCCGACTCCGCGAGCGGCCGCGCCTCGAAATCCCAGAGCCACTCGCCCAGCTCGCGCGGCGAGGCGCCCCGGATCTCCAGCGTCACCCCGCACAGCCGGGCCGCGATCGTGGCCTTGGCCAGCCGCGGGTTCGGCAGGTAGGAGAAGATCCGGAGCTCTGTCACAGCGCCTCGATCCGCGCCGGCGTGTGCTTGTGCCAGGGCGTCCCAGCGATCCAGTCGCGGTCCTCGCTCGCGGTCAGGTCGTTCGGCGCGACGCCGGTCTTCAGGCGCGGGCCTTCGCCGTTCGGGAAGTCGACGCCCAGGCCGTTGGGCAGCGACACGTGGCCGGGCTGCATGCGGTCGGAGAGCTCGACCACGACTTCGGCGCTGCCGCGCTTGGTCGAGAGCCGCGCGCGGCCGCCATCGGCGACACCGATCCGTGTCGCGTCGTCGGGATTCATGCGCAGTGCGCCCGAGCGGTCCTTCCGGCGCCAGTCAGGATTGCGGAAGATGGTGTTGGCCGTTAACGAGCGCCGCTCGCCCGCGGAAAGGATGAACGGGAACTCGGCGCTCGCGCCCGGCGCCGGCTCGCTCGCCAGCGCGTCGAGCTCGGGCAGGAGCTCCGGAATCAGCAGCTGGATGCGCCGGTTCGGCGTGGTCACGCGCGCGAAGCTCTCGGCCCAGTCGTCGATCGAGAACACCACCGCGCTCTTGCTCGAGAGCAGCGCGTCGAACAGCGCATCGGCGGCCTCGGGCGCGGAGCCCGCGAAGCCGGCGCGCTGCAGTGACTCGAGCTGGCGCGGCGCGGCCAGCTGACACAGAGCCCAGACGCCGGCGCCTTCGGCCAGCCCCTCGGGCAATAGATCGCCGATCGCGCGGTAGAGCAGCGCCGGCGCCACGCCGAGCAGCTTCGGATTCCCGCCCACCAGCTCGAAGAACTTGGCGCGGAACGCGGGCCGCCCGTCCTGCCAGGCCGCGCGCAGCGCCGCGACCGCAGCCGCGGGCAGCGCGCCCAGCGCCTCGCACAGCCGCGCGTGCAGCTCCGCTTCCGAGAACAAGCCGTGCTGCGGCGGGAAGAGCGCCTTGCGCAGGTGGAAGTAGTTGTGCGGGAACTCGAAGTTGAAGAACGTGGCCTCGGCCTTCTCGAACTGGCTCGCCACGGGCAGCACGTAGTGCGCCAGGCGCGCGGTCTCCGAGAACGCCACGTCGATCACCACCACGCACTCGAGTGACTCGATCGCCTCGCGCATGCGCCCGCTGTCGGCCAGCGAGTGCGCGGGGTTGCCGCTCTCGACCACGAGCGCGCGGAAGCGCTTGGGGTGGTCGGTCAGGATCTCGTCGGGAATCACGTTGCAAGGCGTGAGTCCGCCGATGATGCGCGCGCCGGTCACGGGTGTCTTGCGGCCTTCGTCGGCCCCGCCGGCCAGCGCCACGAACGTGCTCGGCCGGTAGCCGGCGCCCTTCTTGCCGAAGTTCCCGGTCGTCAGCACCAGGAGCTTGTGCAGGTAGGACACGAGCGTCGAGTGCAGGTTCATCTGCACGCCCAGGTCCTCGAACGTGGCCATGCTCTCGGCCAGCGCGATCCGCCGCGCCGCCGCGCGCACCTGTTCCTCGGGCACGCCGCTCTTCTCACAGTGACTTGCGACGTCCAGCGACTCGAAGTGAGTCACGACGTCGGCCCAGCCGTCGGCGTGCTCGGCCAGCCAGTCGGTCTTGGCCAGGCCCTCCTGCACGATCACGGCCACCAGCGCCGCCAGCAGGAACGCATCGCCGCCGGGCCGCACCTGCAGGTGGATGTCGGCCAGCTCCGCCGTCTCGGTCCGGCGCGGGTCGATCACGATCAGACAGCGGTTCGGGTCGTTCGCGATTTCGCGCAGAGTGACGCGCGCGCGCGGGATGCTGTGCGAGAACCACGGGTTCTTGCCCAGGAACAGGCCCACCTCGCAGTGCTCGAAGTCGCCGCGCGAGTAGCCGCCCAGCATGCGGGTGGCCACCCAGAACTCGCCGGTCTTCTCCTGAGACAGGGCGCTCGCCTGGTAGCGCATGCCGAGCGCCGACTTGGTCGAGCGCCCGTACGCGCCGGGCAGGTGATTTCCCTGGCCGCCGCCGCCGTAGTAGAAGATCGACTCACCGCCGTGGGCGTCGCGCACCGCGGAGAGCTTCTGCGCGACCTCGCGGATCGCGGTGTCCCAGTCGATCTCGTCGAAGCCGCCGTCGGCGCGCCGGCGCAGCGGTTTGCTGAGTCGGTGCGGGCCGTTCTGGTAGAAGTCGAGCCGCGACGGCTTCTCGCAGGCGTAGCCCTTCGACGCCGGGTGCGCGTCGTCGCCGCGCACCCGCACCAAGTTGCGGCCTTCGGCGCCGCCGAGCTGTACCTCGATGCCGCAGTTGCACTCACACAGGATGCACGCCGTCGACTTCCACTCGCTGGCCGCGGGACTCACTACCAGTTCTCCTTGAAGGGTCGAAGATCGAGCTCGAAGGTCCAGGCCGAGCGCTGCTGGTGCGCCAGGTGGTGCACCGCGTCGGCGATGCCGCTCGGCTGGATGAAGAAGTCGTCCGGGCGATCGGGAAAGGCCTTGCGCGTCCAGGGCAGGTCGATCACCGCGTCGATCACCACGTAGGCCACGTGCACGCCCTGCGGGCCGAGCGTGCGCGCGAGTGACTCGCAGAGGATGCGCTGCGCCGCCTTGGTCGGGGCGAAGCCCGCGAACGCCGCCTTCCCCCGCCAGGCCGAGGTGTTTCCGGTGGCGATGATCGCTCCGCCGCCCGCCGCCACCATGCCCGGCGCGAGCTCCTGCGCCAGCACGAGCAGCGCGGTCACGTTCACGCGGAAGCGCTGCTCGAGCTCTTCGGGCTTCACGGTGTCGAACGTGCCGAAGCCGCCCGCGACCGCGTTGTGCAGCAGCACCGTGGGCGTGCCGAGGTCGGCGCGCACCCGGCCGAGCGTGGCGCGCAGCGCGTCGAGGTCGGCCACGTCGACGGGGTAGGGCGCGGCGCCGCGCACTTCCTTCGCCAGTGACTCGAGCCGGCCCCGGTCGCGCGCCAGCATGGCCACGCGGTAGCCGTCGGCGGCGAAGCGGCGCACCAGCGCGGCCCCGGTTCCGGGTCCCACCCCCGTGACGACGGCGACGCGCTCGCTCACGTGCGGGAATCTACCGCGCAGTAGTTTCATAATGCAACCAGGAGCAAATTCGCTTACAATCCGCGGCCATGGGTCGGAGGCGCTTCGCTGACATGAACTGCGGCATCGCCCAGGCGCTGGAGGCGCTGGGCGACTGGTGGACGCTCTTGATCGTGCGCGACGCCTTCTTCGGCGCGCGCCGCTTCAGTGAGTTCGAGCGCAGCCTGGGAATCGCGAAGAACATCCTGGCGGTCCGGCTCGCGCACCTGGTCGAGCACCACATCTTCGCCAAGGACGGCGTCGAGTACCGACTCACCGAGAAGGGCGAGGGGCTCTTGCCGCTGCTCACCGCGATGCGGGAGTGGTCCGACGACTGGGTCTTCGGCAAGGGCGCCGAGCCCGTGATCGTGAAGGATCGCCGCACGCAGCGCCGCATCCCGCGCCTGCGCGTGACCGACGCCGACGGCAAGGACGTGACTCGCCGCGACCTGATCACCGTTCCCGGGCCGGGCGCGAACGAGGCCACGCGGCGCCGGCTCGAGCGCCGCTAGCGCCCGGTGAGTCGCCTGCTGCTGCTGACCCTTTTGTCGGTCGCGACCGTAGCGGGCGCCGACGATCTCGAACGCCCGCTCGAGCTCGGCGGGCGCACGCGCAGCTACCTCCTGCACCTGCCTGCGGTGAGCGCCGAAGGCGCGCTGCCGCTGGTGGTGGTGCTGCACGGCGCGGGCGGTGATGCCTGGCTGATCCGCGACCAGACGAGCTTCTCGGAAGAGGCCGACTGGCACGGCTTCGCGGTGGCCTATCCCAACGGCTCGCGCGGCCCGAATGCGCCGGGGCTCGACTTCGGCGGCCGGCGCTACCTGTCGTGGAATGCCGGAGCCTGCTGCGGCTGGCCGCGCGAGCAGGGCGTGGACGACGTGGGCTTCGTGCGTGCGGTGGTCGAAGACGTCGCACGCGCGCTCCCGATCGATCGGCGGCGCGTCTACGCGGCGGGTCTCTCGAACGGCGGGATGCTGGCATTCCGGCTGGCTTGCGAGGCGAGCGACCTGTTTGCGGCGGTGGGCGTGGTCTCGGGCGCGCTCGCGGCGCCGTCGTGCGCGCCGGGCGCGCCGGTATCGGTGATCCAGATCCACGGCACGGCCGACGAGATCGTGCCGGTCGGCGGCGGCCCGGGTCAGACACTCACGCCCGCGGGCTGGGTCTACCCCTCGACCGACGCCGGGCTCGAGCGCTGGCGCGAGCTCGATGGCTGCGATCGTCTTCCCGACGACTCATACCGCGACGGCGTGCGCGTGCGGCGCTATCTCGGCTGCCGCGACGGCGCCGAGGTCCGGAGCTACGTGATCGAGGACGGCAAGCATGCCTGGTTCGGCTCGGGCAAGAACGCGCTGCTGTTTCCTGAGTCGAAGGAGGTCGTCGCCACCGCCACGCTGTGGAGCTTCTTCGCCGGCCACCCGAAGCCCTGAGTCAGGCGAGCAGCTCGCGCAGCCGGAGCAATTCGCCGAGTGACCAGGCCTGGAAGAAGCAGCCGGCGGGGCGCTGCGGAGGCTCGGCGTCCGCCACCTCGCACAGGTGACCCAGCCCGGCGACCTCGAGCCGTGACTCGAGCGGCGCCAGGAAGCGTTCGCGTGCCTCTTTCTTGGCAGCGGGCGTCGAGCCGCGCGCGCGCAGCCAGGCCTCGACGAAGGGTCCGGCGAGCCAGGGCCAGGCGCTTCCCTGGTGATAGGCCGAATCGCGCTCCGCGGGGCCGCCTTCGAAGCGGGCCGCATAGCCCGGCTCACCGGGCGCGAGCGAGCGCAGCCCGAAAGGCGTCCAGAGTCGGGCCTCGACTTGATCGAGCACGCGCCGGGCGCGCTCGGGAGTCACGAGACAGAGCGGCAACCCTCCCACCGCGAACACCTGGTTCGGACGGAACGCGGCGTCGTGCGTGCCGGGCACGTGGTCCACGTCCACCACGTCGTACAGCGCTCCGGCGGATTCGTTCCAGAAGCGTCGCGCAAAGCTCGAGAGCCCCTGCTCGAGCGGCTTCTCGAAGCGCGGGGCCCAGCGGGCGGCGATCGCCAGCGCGTTCAGCCACAACGCCTCCACCTCGACCGGCTTGCCGATCCGCGGAGTCACGACGCGGTCGCCGACGCGCGCGTCCATCCAAGTGAGCTGCACGCCGGGCTCGCCCGCTGCCAGCAGACCATCCGAGTCCGCGTGAATCCCGAAGCGGGTGCCGCGCGCATAGCCGCCGAGGATCGCCTCGATCGCCGCGCGCAGGAGCTTCACGTCCTGGCGGGCGGGGCGACGCGCGAGATAGTCGCCGGCGGCGATCACGTACCAGAGCGAGGCGTCGACCGCGTTGTACTCCGGTGACTCACCCGCGTCGGGGAAGCGGTTGGGCAGCATGCCCTCCGAGATCGCCTCGGCCCACTGGCACAGGATCGCCCCTGCTTCGGACCCGCGGCCGCCCGCCAGACACAGCCCGCGCAGCGCGATGAACGTGTCGCGTCCCCAATCGGTGAACCAGGGATAGCCCGCCACGATCGTCGCGCCGCTGGCGCGCCGCACGAGATACTGTTCGGCCGCGCGTTGCAACGGCGGCCCGAGCTTGGCGCGCCGCTCCGCTTCGGCACGCTGCAGGCGCTCGGCTCGCGCGCGCGTGCTGCCCCGCGAGGCTCTGCCGTCGGGCACGGCCAGGAACAGGTACGCGCTCCCCGCGGACAGGTCGAAGCGCAAGCTGCCCGGCGAAGCCAGGTCTTCGTTCGCATCCAGCCCGCGCGCGAGCTCCTGCGAATAGCTGAAGTTCCGGTACCAGCTCGGCTCGTGCGCGTACACCGCGTTGTGTCGGAACTCGATCGGCGGCACGCCGGGGTAGGGCTGGAACACCAGCCGTTCGGGCTCGCTCACGCGCGGCGCGAAATCGAACACCGGGTTCTCGTGGTGCAGCGCGTGGTAGTCGCGGCCCGAGAGCAGCGGCCGGACCTGGAGAGTCACTCCCGCGGCCGGCTGCAGCAGGCGCCAGCTCAGCAGCGTTCGCGGGACGCCGCGCTCGCACAGGATCTCCTGCTCGATCGCGAGCCCGCCCGGCAGCTCGAAGCGCCACCTCGGCCATGGCTCGTGCGCGAACGACGCGATCCGCGACGCGCCGTCGGGATGGATCACGTCGCCGCCGTAGCGCTGGCTCGAGAGCGCCGCCGCGCCGTGCGCCGTCTCGACCCAGACCTCGAGCCCGTTCACCAGCACGCGGCGGCCCGTGGGCGGTGTCTCGGCCGCGAGCAAGAGCGCGTGATAGCGGCGCGTGCGCACGCCGCAGATCGTGCCCGAGGCGAAGCCGCCCAGGCCGTCTGTCTCGAGCCACTCGCGCGAATCGAGCTCGATCACCTACGCGAGAAGCTCGTGCGCGACGGCGACGACCTGTTCCGGCTCGAAGCCGAAGTGCTTCAGCAGCTCCTTCAGCGGGGCAGACTTGCCGAACGTGTGCATGCCGATGATCCGGCCTTCCTGACCCACGTAGCGCTCCCAGCCCAAGGTCGACGCCTGCTCGATCGCGATCCGCGCGCGCACCGCCGGCGGCAAGACACTCTCGCGGTACTCGCGGCTCTGCCGGTCGAAGAGCTCCCACGACGGCATCGAGACCACGCGCGAGCGGATCCCTTCGGTCACGAGCTTCTCGTGCGCTTCGAGCGCGAGCGCGACCTCGCTGCCGGTCGCGATCAAGATCAGCTGCGGCGCTCCCGGGCCGGGTGAGTCGGCCAGCACGTAGGCGCCGCGCGCCACGCCCGACGCGGGCGCGTAGCGCTTGCGGTCGAAGGTGGGAAGCGCCTGTCGCGAGAGCGCGAGCGCGACCGGACCGTGGTGGAACGGAAGCACCGCGCGATACGCCTCGACCACCTCGTTGGCGTCGGCGGGGCGCAGAGTCACCAGCCCCGGGATCGCGCGCAGCGAGGCCAGCTGCTCCACCGGCTGGTGCGTCGGGCCGTCCTCGCCGTCGCCCATGGCGTCGTGCGAGAACACCCACAGCGTCGGCAGCTCCATCAGCGCCGACAGCCGCAGCGCGGGCCGCAGGTAGTCACTGAAGATCAAGAAGGTCGATCCGAACGGTCGCAGCTTGGTGAGTGACATGCCGTTCAGTACCGCGCCCATGGCGTGCTCGCGGATGCCGAAGTGCAGGTTGCGTCCGCCGGCCGAGCCGCGCTCCTGGTCACCCGCGCCGGGGAACTTCAGCGCGGTGCGGGTCGACGGCGCGAGGTCGGCCGAGCCGCCGAGCAGCCAGGGGATGTTCTTCGCCAGCGCGTTCAGCACCTGACCCGACGCATCGCGCCCGGCCGTGCCCTTCGGGTCGGCGGGAAACACCGGCAGCTCGCGGTCCCAGCCCGCCGGCAGCTCGCGGCGCTGCATCAGGTCGATCTCGGCGGCGAGCGCCGCCTGCTCGCGGCGGTAGCGCGCGAACCGATCCTCCCAGGCGTGCCGCGCTGCCGCGCCGCGCGCGCCGAGCCCGGCCGCGAAGCGCTCGCGCACGCCGTCGGGCACGAGAAACTGTGCGTCCTCGGGCCAGCCGTAGGCCCGCTTGGTGAGTCGCACCTCTTCCTCGCCCAGCGGCTCACCGTGCGCCTCGGCGCTGTCGTGCTTGTGCGGCGAGCCCCAGCCGATGTGACTGTCGAGGATGATCAGGGTCGGCCGCTCGCGAATGCCCTGGAACAGATGCAGCGCGCGCTCGATCGCGCCCGCGTCGTTCGCGTCCGAGACGCGCAGCACGTGCCAGCCGTAGCTCATGAAGCGCCCGGCCACGTCGTCGCTGAACGCGAGCTTCGTGCTGCCCTCGATCGTGATCTGGTTGTCGTCGTAGATCCAGCACAGTCGCTCGAGACCGAGGTGACCCGCGAGTGACGCGGCTTCGGAGCTCACGCCCTCCATCATGTCGCCGTCGCCGCAGATCGCGTACACGTCGTAGCCGAACAGGTCGAAGCCGGGCCGGTCGTAGCGGTCGGCGAGCCAGCGCTGCGCGATCGCCATACCCACGCTCGTGGCGACTCCCTGGCCGAGCGGGCCGGTGGTGGTCTCGACGCCCGACACCAGCCGGTACTCCGGGTGACCCGGCGCGTGACTGTCGAGCTGCCGGAAGTGGCGGATGTCGTCGAGCGTGACTGCCGGCTGGCCCAGTCTCTCGTACTCGGAGTTCACCGCGCACGTGCCCGACAGGTGCAGCACCGACCACAGCAGCATCGAGGCGTGGCCGTTCGAGAGCACGAAGCGGTCGCGCGCCGGCCAGATCGGATCGCGCGGGTCGAAGCGCAGCACGCGGTTCCACAGCGTGTAGACGAGCGGCGCCAGCGCCATGGGCGTGCCCGGGTGACCCGACTTGGCCTTCTGCACGGCGTCGATCGAGAGCGTGCGGATGGTGTTGATGGCGAGCTGATCGACGGCATCGAAGGGGGGTGCTTCGCTCATGGCTTCTCCAGTGCGGCGACCTTGGCCAGCCGACGCAGGTGCCGCTCTTCCGAGCTGTAGCTCGCGGCGAGGAAGGCTTCGACCAGCTCCCACGCCGCGGAGAGTCCGATCGTACGGCCGCCAAGACACAGCACGTTCATGTGGTCGTCCTCGACCCCCTGGTGGGCCGAGAAGTGATCGCCCACCAGCGCGGCGCGCACGCCTCTGACCTTGTTCGCGCAGATCGATGCGCCCACGCCGCTGCCGCAGCACACCACGCCGCGCTCGACCTCGCCCGCCGCGACCGCGCGCGCGAGCGGAATCACGAAGTCGGGATAGTCGTCCTTCTCGTCGAGTGACTTGGCGCCGAAATCGACGAGCTGGTGACCCACCGCGCGCAGCCGCGCCGCGAGCCCTTCCTTCAGCGCGAAGCCGCCGTGGTCGGTGGCGATGCCGATCCGCATCAGTGCTTCTCCAGCCCGGAGGCCGCGTCGCGGTCCACGAGCGCGATCGCGCGCTCGCTGCGAACCCGACCCGCCGGGATCGAGCGATCGCCGTCGCGCAGGCGCACGAGCATGTCCGCCTTGTCGGCGCCGGTGACCAGCCAGAGGATCTCGCGCGCCCGATCGAGCACGGGGTAGGTGAGGGTCATGCGGCGCCGGCCCTGGTAGGGACCGGTGAGTGCCACGTCGCGATCGGCGACGCCGAGCACGGCGTCGCCGGGGACGAGTGACGCGGTGTGTCCGTCGGGCCCGAGGCCCAGGTGGACGAGGTCGAGCACCGGAGCGAGCGAAAGCGCGTAGTCGGCTGCGGCGGCGTCCAGGTTCGGGGATTCGACCGGCATCGCGTGGATGCGTGCCTGCGCCGGCAGACACTCGCGCAGATGAGTCAGGTTGCGGTCCGGGTCACCCGCGGGCGCGATCCGCTCGTCGACCTGGAACCAGTCGGCCTGCGCCCACGGCACGTCGAGCGCGAGCAGCGCGCGCAGCATGGCCCAGGGCGTGCGCCCGCCACTCACTGCCGCCGCGAAGCGGCCGCGCGCGGCCACGCCGGCGCGGCTCGCGGCGGCGATGCGCTCGGCCGCGCGCAGCGCGACCGCGTCCGGATCGGGAAAGACCTCGATCTTCACGGCGGACGTGGACTCATTTCCCCCTCTTCTCCACATGTCCCCCGAACTGCAGCCGCATCGCCGAGAGCAGCTTGTCGCCGAAATCGGCCTGGCCGCGCGAGCTGAAGCGCTGGTAGAGCGCGGTCGACAGCACCGGCACCGGCACGGCCTCGTCGATCGCGGCCTGGATCGTCCAGCGTCCCTCGCCCGAATCCGCCACGTGACCCTCGAAGCCCTCGAGCTCGGGGTCCGCCGCCAGCGCGGCGGCAGTCAGGTCCAGCAGCCACGACGAGATCACGCTGCCGCGCCGCCACACTTCGGCGACGTCGCGCAGGTCGAAGTCGTAGGCGTAGAGCGAGGGATCGCGCAGCGGCGTGGTCTCGGCGTCGACCGTGTGACCGCGCGTGCCCGCGTTCGCGTGGCGCAAGACACCGAGACCCTCGGCGTAGGCCGCCATGATCCCGTACTCGATCCCGTTGTGGACCATCTTCACGAAGTGACCGGCGCCGTTGCCGCCGCAGTGCAGATACCCGAGCTCGGCGGTGCCGCGTAGCTTCTCGCGCCCCGGCGTGCGCGGAATCTCGCCTGCGCCGGGCGCCAGCGTCTTGAAGATCGGATCGAGCCGTCTCACGGTCTCGGGGGGGCCGCCGATCATCATGCAGTAGCCGCGCTCGAGTCCGAACACGCCGCCGCTCGTGCCCACATCGACGTAGTCGAGCTTCTTGGGCGCGAGCTCGCGCGCGCGGCGCAGGTCGTCCACGTAGTGCGAGTTGCCGCCGTCGATCACCACGTCGCCGGGCGAGAGATGGGGAATCACTTCGGCGATCGCGCCGTCCACGACCGCAGCGGGCACCATCAGCCAGACCGCGCGCGGCGGCTCGAGCGCCTTCACGAACTCCTCGATCGACTGCGCGCCGCGCGCGCCTTCGCTGGCGAGCGCCTGCACCGCCTGCGGTGCGTGGTCGAACACCACGCAGCTGTGTCCGCCCTTCTGGAGGCGGCGCACCATGTTCGCGCCCATGCGACCCAGGCCGATCATTCCAAGCTGCATCGTGACTCCTAGCCAGGCTTGCGCGCTCCGCGGTAGCGGCGGATCAGCGCGTTGGTCGAGCCGTCGTGCGCCAGCGCGGGCTCGTTCGCGCTCTCGAGCTCGGGCACGATGCGCTGCGCCAGCGCCTTGCCCAGCTCGACGCCCCACTGGTCGAACGAGTCGATGTTCCAGACCACGCCCTGCGTGAAGACGCTGTGCTCGTACAGCGCCACCAGCGCCCCCAGCGTCTCGGGGGTGAGTCGGCGCGCGAAGATCACATTCGAGGGCCGGTTGCCCGCGAAGTTCCGGTGCGGCTCGTTCGACGTCTTCCCAAAGGCCAGCGCCTCGGCCTGCGCGATCACGTTCGCGATCAACAGATCGTGGTGGCGGCCCAGCGGGTTCAATGACTCGTCGAAGGCGATGAAGTCACATGGGATCAGCCGCGTGCCCTGGTGGATGAGCTGATAGAACGAGTGCTGGCCGTTCGTGCCCGGCTCGCCGAAGTAGATCGGCCCGGTGTCGGTCTCCACCGGTGTGCCGTCGAGCTGCACGCTCTTGCCGTTGCTCTCCATGGTGAGCTGCTGCAGGTAGGCGGGGAAGCGCTTCAGATACTGCTCGTACGGCAGCACCGCGACCGTCTGCGCAGCGAAGAAGTCGTTGTACCAGAGTGAGAGCAGCGCCATCAGCACGGGCAGGTTGCGCTCGAACGGAGCGCTGCGGAAATGCTCGTCCATGGCGTGGAAGCCGCCGAGCATGGCGCGGAACGCCTCGGGGCCGATCGCCAGCATGGTCGAGAGGCCGATCGCGGAGTCCATCGAGTAGCGACCGCCGACCCAGTCCCAGAAGCCGTACATGTTGGCGGTATCGATGCCGAACTTCGCGACTTCGGCGGCGTTGGTCGAAACCGCCACGAAGTGTTTCGCCACGGCCGCCGGGTCGCCGCCCAGGCCGGCGAGACACCAGGCGCGCGCGCTCTGCGCGTTGGTCATGGTCTCGAGCGTGGTGAACGTCTTCGACGAGACGATGAAGAGTGTCTCGCCCGGATCGAGATCGCGCACCGCCTCGGCGAAGTCGGTCCCGTCCACGTTCGACACGAACCGGAACACGAGGTCGCGACGGCTGTAGTGGCGCAGCGCTTCGTACGCCATCACCGGTCCGAGGTCCGAGCCGCCGATCCCGATGTTCACCACCGCGCGGATGCGCTTGCCGCCATGGCCCTTCCAAGCGCCATCGCGCACGCGCCGTGCCAGCTCGGCCATCTTGTCGAGCACCGCGTGCACCTGCGGCACCACGTTCTCGCCTTCGACCCGGATCACCGCGTCGCGCGGCGCGCGCAGCGCCACGTGCAGCACGGCGCGATGCTCGGTCACGTTGATCTTATCGCCCGCGAACATCGCGTCGATGCGCTCGCGCAGCCCGCACTCACGAGCCAGCGCGAACAAGAGCCCGAGTGTCTCGTCGCCGACGCGGTTCTTGGAGTAATCCAGGTAGAGACCCGCGCCTTCTGCGGTCAAGCGCTCGCCGCGGCGCGGGTCCGAAGCGAACAGGTCACGGAGGTGGACGTCCCTCACCTTCGCGTGATGCGCCTCGAGCGCACGCCATGACGCGCGCGATTTCACACGTCGACTCCTCGCAGTGCATCGTACACAAGCTGCTAACCTTGGACACTACGATGACCGCGTCGCTCCCCCGCGTGGTTCTGGCTCGACATGGCGAGACCGCCTGGACGGTCACCCACCAGCACACGGGTCGGACCGATCTGCCGCTGACCGCGCGCGGGGAAGAGGCGGCGCGCCGGGTCGGCGCGGCGCTCCGCGAGACGACTTTTGTGGAAATTCTAACGAGCCCGCTGAAGCGCGCGTCACGAACCTGTGAGTTGGCCGGCTTCGGGGGGCGGGCGAAGGTCGATCCGGACTTGGTGGAGTGGGACTACGGCAAGTTCGAGGGCCGCACCACCGCCGAGATCCAGGCCGAGAGCCCCGACTGGGACCTGTTCCGCGACGGCTGCCCGGGCGGCGAGTCACCGGCGGAGATCGGCGCCCGCGCCGATCGCGTGGTGGCGCGCCTGCGGGCGATCGACGGCGACGTGGCCGTGTTCTCGAGCGCGCACTTCCTGCGCGTGCTGACCGCGCGCTGGCTGGGGCTGCCAGCGTCGGCCGCTCGCTACTGGGTGCTCGGCACCGCGAGCCTCTCGACGCTCGGCTACGAGCACGACCGCAGCGAGCCGGTGGTGGCGCGCTGGAACCTGCAGCCGTGAGCGCGCCCGCCCCGGTCGTGTTCCTGGTCGACGTCGACAACACCCTGCTCGACAACGACCGCGTGCAGGCCGACCTGCGCCAGCGGCTCGAGCTCGACTTCGGCGCCGCGTCGCGCGACCGCTACTGGGCGATCCTAGAGGAGCTCTTCCTCGAGCTCGGCTACCGCGACTATCTGGGCGCGCTGCAGCGCTACCGGGTCGAGCACCCGCGCGACGTGCACCTGCTCGAGATGTCGTCTTATCTCGTCGACTACCCGTTCGCGAACCGGCTCTATCCCGGCGCGCTCGACGCGCTCGCGAATCTGGCGCGTTTCGGCCGCACGGTGGTGCTGTCCGACGGCGACGTCGTGTTCCAGCCGCGCAAGGTCGAGCGCTCGGGCATCGCCGAGGCGGTCGACGGGCGCGTCTTGATCTACATCCATAAGGAAGAAGCGCTCGACGACGTCGAGCAGCGCTTCCCGGCGCGGCACTACGTGCTGGTCGACGACAAGCTGCGGATCCTGACCGCGGTGAAGAAGGCCTGGGGCCCGCGCGTGACCACCGTCTTCGTGCGCCAGGGCTTCTACGCGAAAGACCCCGCGACCCTGGCGGCGTCTCCGCCCGCGGACCGCAGCGTCGCGCGCATCGGCGAGCTGGCCGACTGCGCGCTCTCGGACCTCATCCCCCCGGAGGTGAAGCCATGAACGCGACTCAGAAGCTCCATGACCTGGGCCAGAGTCTCTGGCTCGACAACATCACCCGCGACCTGCTCGAGAAGGGCACGCTCGCGAAATACATCGCCGAGCGGAACGTCACCGGACTCACTTCGAACCCCACCATCTTCGACCACGCGATCGGGAAGAGCAGCCTGTACGACGCCTCGATCCGCAAGCTGCGCGCGAAGGGCGGCAAGACCGAGGACGTGCTGGCCGAGCTCATGCTCGAGGACCTGACCCGCGCCGCCGACCTGTTCCGGCCGATCCACGAGCGCACGGCGGGCGTCGACGGCTGGGTGTCGCTCGAGGTGTCGCCGCTGCTCGCGTTCGACACCGAGCGCACGCTCGCCGCCGCGAAGTCACTCTGGCAGCGCGCGGCGCGGCCGAACCTGTACATCAAGATCCCGGGCACGAAGCAGGGCGTGCCGGCGATCGAAGAGGCGATCTTCGCGGGCATCCCGATCAACGTGACCTTGCTGTTCTCGAAGAACCAGTATCTGGCCGCGGCCGACGCCTTCGTGCGCGGGATCGAGCGGCGCATCGCGGCGGGTCTGCCCGCGAACGTGCAGTCGGTCGGCTCGCTCTTCGTCAGCCGCTGGGACGTGGCGGTGGCCAAGCAGGCCCCCGCGGAGCTTCGCAACAAGCTGGGAATCGCGGTCGCGCAGCAGACCTACGCCGCGGCGCTCGAGCGCATCTGCTCGCCGCGCTGGCGCCGGATCCAGAACTTCGGCGCGCGGCCGCAGCGCCCGCTCTGGGCCAGCACCGGCACCAAGGACCCGAACGCGCCGGATCTCTTGTATGTCGACGCGCTGGCCGCCCCGTTCACCGTGAACACCATGCCCGAGGGCACGCTCGACGCGCTGGTCGACCACGGCAAGATCGGCGCGGCCATGGCCGAGGACGGCGCGGACTCCGCCGCGCTGCTCGCGAAGTTCGGCGCGGCCGGCGTCGACGTCGACTCACTCGGCGAGCAGCTGCAGCAGGAGGGCGCGGCGGCGTTCGTGAAGTCGTGGAACGAGCTGCTGTCGGTGCTCGAGACCAAGGCCGCACAGATCGGTGCCGCGGCCGGATGAGGTCTCGGAAGCGAAAGAAGGTGCTCGTGATCGACGTCGGCGGCACGCACGTGAAGATGCTGGCCACGGGCATGCGCATGCGTCGCGAGTTCGACTCGGGACCGATGATGACTCCGCGGCAGATGGTGAGTGCGGCGAAGAAGCTCACCGACGACTGGGAGTACGACGCGGTCTCGATCGGCTATCCGGGGCCCGTGAGACACGGCCGGCCCAGCGTGGAGCCTTGGAACCTGGGGCGCGGCTGGGTCGGCTTCGATTACCGGCGCGCCTTTCGCAAGCCGGTGCGCGTGCTGAACGATGCCGCCATGCAGGCGCTCGGCAGCTACGAGGGCGGTCACATGCTGTTCATCGGCCTCGGTACGGGCATGGGTTCGGCGCTCGTGATCGGCGGCCAGCTTCAGGCGACCGAGTTCGCCCACATGCCGTTCAAGCACGGCAAGACTTTCGAAGACTTCGTCGGCCTGCGCGGGATGCAGCGCCTGGGCCACCACCGCTGGCACAAGGCCGTGCACGAGGTGGTCGAGATCCTGATCGCGGCCCTGCAGGTCGACTATGTGGTCCTGGGCGGCGGCAACGCTCGGCACGTGAATCCGCTTCCCAAGCACACGCGTCTGGGCAACAACAGCCACGCGTTTCGCGGCGGCTTCCGGATCTGGGAGATGAAAGAGTGACCGACGAAAAACGCTCCGATGCCCTGGTCTTCTTCGGCGCCACGGGAGACCTGGCTTTCAAGAAGATCTTTCCGGCCCTGCAGTCGATGATCCGGCGCGGTCACCTCGACGTGCCGATCGTCGGCGTGGCGCGGCCCGGCTGGGGCCTGCCACAGCTGCGCGAGCGCGCGCGCATGAGCGTGGTCGAGCACGGCGGCGGCGTCGATCCGGTGGCGTTCCCCAAGCTGGCGTCGCTGCTGCGCTACGTGGAGGGTGACTACGCCGATCCGGCCACCTTCGACCGCCTGAAGGGCGCGCTCGCCGGCGCGGTCCGGCCGACTCACTATCTGGCGATCCCGCCCAGTCTCTTCGAGACCGTGGTCGGCGGGCTCGAGCGCTCGGGCTGCGCCAGCAACGCGCGCGTGATCCTGGAGAAGCCGTTCGGCCGCGATCTCGCGTCGGCGCGCGAGCTGAACCAGATCCTGCACCGCGTGTTCGACGAGTCGGCGATCTTCCGCATCGACCACTATCTCGGCAAGGAGGCGGTGCTGAACCTGTTGTTCTTCCGCTTCGGCAACACCTTCCTCGAGCCGATCTGGAACCGGAACTACGTGCGCAGCGTGCAGATCACCATGGCCGAGAAGTTCGGGGTCGAGGGCCGCGGCAAGTTCTACGAAGAGGCCGGCGCGGTGCGCGACGTGGTGCAGAACCACCTGCTGCAGGTGGTGGGCTTCCTGGCCATGGAGCCGCCCTCGAACACATACGCCGAGGCCGTGCGCGACGAGCAGGTGAAGGTGTTTCGCGCGATCCAGCCGCTCGAGACGAGCGACCTGGTGCGCGGCCAGTTCGAGGGCTACCGGCAGGAGAGCGGGGTCGCCCCCGACTCACGGGTCGAGACGTTCGCGGCGCTGCGCATCGACATCGACTCGTGGCGCTGGGAGGGCGTGCCGTTCTTCATCCGCGCTGGCAAGTGTCTGCCGGAGACGGCGACCGAGGTGCGGGTCTCGCTGCGCCGGCCGCCGCTGCAGCGCCGCGTGCCACACCAGGGAAACTACTTCCGCTTCCGACTCAGTCCGGAGCTGCAGATCGCGCTCGGCGCGCGCGTGAAGCAGCCCGGCGAGCAGATGGCCGGGCTGCCCACGGAGCTCTCGTTCATGCAGCGCGGCAACTCGGACGAGATGGATGCCTACGAGCGCCTGCTCGGCGACGCGATGGAGGGCGATCAGACCCTGTTCGCGCGCCAGGACGCGGTCGAGGCCGCCTGGGCGATCGTCGATCCGGTGCTGCGCGATCAACCCGCCGTGCTGCCGTACAAGCGCGGCAGCTGGGGCCCCGACGCCGCGAACCGGCTCACCGAGCTCAGCGGAGGCTGGGTCGACCCGAAGCTCTGAGTGATTCCGCGCGCTAGGCGGGCACGGTCCAGCCGCGCCGCGCGATCACCAGACCCATGAGCGCGGTCCAGCCCGTCTGGTGCGAGGCACCCAGACCCTCGCCCGTGTCGCCGTGGAAGTACTCGTGGAAGAGCAGCTGGTCGCGCCACTCCGGGCGTTGGAACAGCGGATTCGCGCCGTAGCACGGCCGGCGGCCGTGCTCGTCCACCAGAAACAGCCGCAACAGCCGGCGCTCGAGCTCATCGGCGACTTCGCCCAGGTGCGCTTCTTTGCCCGAGCCCGTGGGCAGCTCGACCTTGAAGTCGTTGCCGAGCGCGGAGTGCAGGTGGCGCAGTGACTCGAGCGCCAGGAAATTCAGCGGGAACCAGACCGGCCCGCGCCAGTTGGAGTTGCCACCGAACACGCCCGACTGTGACTCCGCCGGCTCGTAGTCGAGCCGCGCCTCGACACCATCGACGGACACGATCAGCGGGTGCTCCTTGTGGTAGCGCGACAGCGAGCGCAGGCCGAAGCGCGAAAGGAACTCGTTCTCGTCGAGCATGCGCGCCAAGAGCCGCCGCAGCCGCGTCGTGTCGACGGCCGCGATCACCTGCGGCAGCCCGGCGTGCATGTAGCAGTGCAAGAGCCCGGAGAGCCGGGGGTGACTGCGCAGGAACCAGCCCGAGTGTTTGGTGAAGTCGGGCAGCTTCTCCCAGAGCGCGGCGTCCACGCCGACCGCGGCGAACACGGGCAGCAGGCCCACCATCGAGCGCGCGCGCACCGGCAGGATCGAGCCATCGGGCCGGCGCAGGCGGTCGTAGAAGAAGCCGTCCTCTTCGTCCCAAAGTGAGTCCAGCGCGTCGGCGATCGCCGCGAAGTGCTCGAAGAACTTCACCGCCACGCCCTGGTACGCGGGGTTGTGGTTGGAGAGTCGCAGCGCCATCTCGAGCATGTTCAGACAGAACTTCGCCATCCAGGCGGTGCCGTCCGATTGCTCGAGCAGCTCGCCGGGCGGCAGCATCGCGCTGCGGTCGAACGGTCCGACGTTGTCGAGGCCGAGGAAGCCGCCCTCGAACACGTTGTCGCCGCGCGCGTCCTTGCGGTTCACCCACCAGGTGAAGTTGATCAAGAGCTTGTGGAACACGCTCTCGAGAAACTCCCAGTCACGATAGCCGTCGATGCGGAAGATCGTGAGTGCCGCCCAGGCCAGCACCGGCGGGTTCACGTCGCCGAAGTTCCACTCGTAGGCGGGCAGCTGCCCGTTCGCGTGCATGTACCACTCGCGGAACTGCAGCAGGAGCTGGTGTTTCGCGGCCGCGGGGTCGAGCAGCGCGAGGATCACGCAGTGAAAGCCGAGGTCCCACGACGCGAACCACGGAAACTCCCACTTGTCGGGCATGGCCAGGATGTCGCGGCTGTTCAGGTGGCGCCACTCGACGTTGCGCCCGCTCTTTCGTGACTCGGGCGGGGGCGGCTGACCCGGGTCACCGTCGAGCCAGCGCGTCACGTTCAGGTGGTAGAACTGTTGGTTCCAGATCAGGCCCGAGAGCGCCTGGCGCATGACTCGCGCCTCGTCGGCCGAGCCGTTCTTGGGCGCGAGCGAGGCGTAGAACTCGTCGGCCTCGCGCGCGCGTTCCGTGAAGGTGCGCTCGAAGCCCTTGCGCAGGTCGAGTGACCCGGAACCGGACCTGCCTTCGTCGCGCGCGAGCCGCAGCCGCAGCTCGGCGCTCGCGCCCGGTGCCAGCTTCAGGCGGTACCAGCAGGCGAGCTTCGTGCCCTCGCGCGCCGGATTCACCGTGGGCGCGCCCGTGATCACGTGGTCGCCGATGCCGTCCTTGGGGTAGGGCACGTGCAGGTCCGAGCCGAACACACGCCCGAGATTGGTGTCGTTGTCGCAGAACAGGAGCTCGGGCGCGACGCCGTTCGGATCGGGCCCGGCGGCGAGCAGCCAGCGGCCGAGCTTCTGCTCGTCGGCCAGCGCCGTCCCCGGAGTGACTCCCGCGCGCACGCTCGGGCGCGAGATCGCCGGATCCCACGACCAGCGGTTGCGGAACCACAGCGTGGGCAGCACGTGCAGCTCGGCCGGCTCGGGCCCCGCGTTGCGGACGCGCAGCCGCAGACACAGATCGTAAGGCGACGCCTTCGCGTAGTCGGCCTCGATCTGCCAGTAGCGGTCGCCCTCGAAGATGCCGGTGTCGGCGAGCTCGAACTCGCGCTCGTGCCGGCCGCGCCGCCGATTCTCGTCGATGAGCTGGGAGTAGGGGAACGCGTTCTGCGGGTAGTGATAGCGCCAGCGCAGCCAGGTCGCGCTCGGCGTCGCGTCCACGTACCACCAGTACTCTTTCGCATCCTCGCCGTGATTCCCCTCGTTTCCGGTGAGTCCGAAGATGCGCTCCTTTAGGATCGGATCGCGACCGTTCCAGAACGCGAGCGCGAAACACATGCGTTGCTCGATGTCGCAGATCCCTGCGAGCCCGTCCTCGCTCCAGCGGTAGGCGCGCGAGCGCGCCTGGTCGTGCGGGGAGTACTCCCAGGCCCGGCCGTCGGCGCTGTAGTCCTCGCGCACCGTCCCCCACGCGCGCTCCGACAGGTACGGCCCGAGTTGCTTCCACTCGCCCGCGCCGAGCGCCGCCGACGTCGCGATCCGTTGCTGCTCGGCGGTGGTCACGGAGGGATCATCGCATGATCCGACACCGGTGCACCGATCGGCTTCGGCAAGAAGTGCCTCGCGAGTTTACCCCGACGCGATCTGCGCGTTCGAGTATTCGGTCTCGCCAGTCACTTCGCGTACAAGCGAAGGCGTGAGCCACTCGGGGAGTACGACCTCGGTGTCCTCGGCAGGCAGCTCGATCTCGGCCAGGACGAGCGGGCGATCCAGGAACTCGTCGACCTCCCAGGTGAGCGACCCGTCCGGCACCCGATAGCGCCGCTTCCGTAGCCGCGCGCCTTCCGTCAGCGGCCAGAGCCGCGCGAACTCACTCGGGGCGATCTCTTCCTCGTACTCCGCCCGCACGCGCCCGGTTCCGACCTTCACGGTCCGAGTGCAGCGCGTGCCTCTCGGCCCGATCGCCCGGCGCAGCCGCTCCCGCACGGCTCCGCCCGGCAGATACCCCTGCTCGATCTCGGTCGACTCCGACTCCGCGTCGTGCACGCGCTCGGGCAGGGAGTGGAGCAGGTACTTGCGCTCGATCTCCTGCGCCGGGGCGCCGAGGCGGCGCAGTGACTCGGCGATGGCGGCGATGTGGCTGCGGAAGGCAGCGTCCTTGCCGGAGAGCCAGCTCGCGGCGAGCTCGGCGAACAGGGCGTCGCTCTCCTCGCTGGCCGAGCGCACCAGCTCGAGCAGCGCGTGCTCGACCGGGCGCGCGCGCAGGCTGCGGGCGGCGCGCTCGTCGTGGGCGTGCGCGGCGGCGAACAGGCCTTGGGCGGTCACGAGCGAGGCGCGCTCGAGCTTGGCGAGCAGGAGCTCGCCCATGCGGGCGCGGTCGTGCCGCTCGCCGAGCAGGTCTTGCAGCTTCTTCAGCTCGGTCAGTGCGGCCACAGCGGCTTCGTTCAGGCGGCGTATGGGCTCGAGCACGTAGCGCACGCGCTTGGCGGCGATCCGGGCCTGGTGCTCGCACTCGGCGTCGTGGGGTCCGATCACCGTGGCGAGCGCGCGCTCGAGCTCGGCGGCGGCGGCGCGCAGCGCCTCGCTCGCGGCGAGGGCGAAGCTGGGCAGAGCGGGGCCGCGCGCGCTGGTCACTGGGGCGGTGTAGGTGGAGAGACTCGCGCGCAGCTCGGCTTCGAGCTCCTCGAAGCGGTCGCCGAGGCCTTCCAGCGCGTGGGCGCGCTCGAGCCGGAGCTTCGATTCCAGGTCGAGCTTGAGTGCCTCGAGCGCCTGGCGGCGGTTCCCGTGCAGCGCCTCGAGCTTGGGCAGGAGCCAGGCGAGCCAGACTTCGGTGTCGCGCGCGCCGCCCATCTGGCCGGCGATCCGGCCGGCGCTGGCGAGGGCGCGCGGGGCGACGTCGCTGTCGAGCAGCCCGCGGTACGAGGCCAGCGTGCTGCGCAGCCGGCGCAGGGCCACGCGCGCGTCGTGCACGGCCTCTTCGTCGCCCGGGTCGCCGGCGCGCGCGATTGCGGCGCGGGCCTCGTCGAGCTGGCGCAGCGCCACCAGGCGGGCGCCTTCCTCGGCGGGCCGCAGCAACTCGGTGCGCTCGAGCTCGACCATCGGGCGAACCTAGCGCAGCTTGCGCAGCTGTCCGGGGCGCAAGAGCCAGAGCAGTCGCGCCTGGCCGGGGGCGATGCGGTCCGGCAGCTCGAGCAGACACGCGCCGCCCTTGCCGATCTCGAGCCACGGTGACGACAGGCCCGAGACGAGCCAGGTCACGAGCTGACTCAGGCCCGGCTCGTGACCCACGACGGCCGCCTGCTCGATGCCTTCCTGCGCGCCCAGCCAGGCTGCGACTTCGGCGGGCGATTTGCCGGGCGCCAGCACGTCGGTCTCGGTGAGCTCCACGCCGTCGAGCTCGCGGCGCAGCGCTTCGGCGGTCTCGCGCGCGCGGCGCAGCGGGCTCGTCGCCAGTAAGTCGAGCTCGCCCACGAGCTTCGCCAGCGCGCGGCCCGCGCGCACGGCGCGCTTGTGGCCTTCCGGTGTCAGTGCACGCTTGGCGTCGACCTCGGGTCCCGCGCCGGCCTCCCGCGGCTCGGCCTCGTCGTGGCGCAAGACGAGTAGCTTCATGTCGGACGCTCCCTGCCAACCCAGCCCGAGGCAGTATAGGCCCCCCGAGCTACGGCCGCGGGCGGCGTTCGACGACCAGCACCTCGAAGCGGCCCGACGGGCCGATCCAGGCCGAGGCGGCCCACGAGACCAGGCTTACGATGACGGAGCCTAGGAACGCCGCGCCGAAGCTCACGATGTGGAAGCCGGGGAGCACCGAGGCGACCAGCCCCAGCATCAGCGCGTTCACCACCAAGAGAAACAGCCCGAGCGTGAGCAGGGTGAGCGGGAAGGTGAGCACGACGAAGATCGGGCGAACCACCGCGTTCACGATCCCGAGCACCAGCGCCGCCAGGAACAGCGTCGTGGTGCTGTCGATCGTGATGCCGTCGACCAGGTAGTCGGCGACCCACAGCGCGAAGGCCGAGATCACCAGGCGGATCAGGAAGCCACTCATGCGCAGAGTCTACGCGAGGTCGAACAAGAGCACGTGAGAAGCTTCTACGGATTCGAGCTCGAGCGCGCTCTCCTTCGCGAGCGCGGCGCCGTCGCCCGCCGCCAGGGCCTGGCCGTTGGCGCGCAGGCTGCCGCGCGCGACCTGCAGCCAGGCGTAGCGGCCGGCCGCGAGCGGGTGCGTGAGCTTGGCGCCCGGCTCGAGCCGCCCCAGCCAGAGCGACACATCCTGGTGTACGGTGATCGAGCCCTCGCGGCCATCGCGCGAGGCCACCAGCCGCAGCCTGTCGCGCGTGGGGCCCGCGCCGAAGTCGCGCTGCTCGTAGCCGGGCTTCAGGTTCTGCTTCTCGGGCAGGATCCAGATCTGCAGGAAGTGCACGGGGGCCTCGCGCGAGGCGTTGTACTCGCTGTGAGTCACGCCCGTGCCCGCGCTCATGCGCTGCAGCTCGCCGGGCCGGATGACCGAGCTCGTGCCCAGGCTGTCCTTGTGCTCGAGCGCGCCCTCGAGCACGCAGGTCACGATCTCCATGTCGCGGTGCGAGTGCGGCGGGAAGCCCTGACCGCCCTGCACGCGGTCTTCGTTGATCACGCGCAGCGCCCGGAAGCCCATGAACTTCTGGTCGTGGTAGTCGGCGAACGAGAAGGTGTGGCGGCTGTCGAGCCAGCCGTGCTGCGCGTGCCCGCGCTCGCCGCTGGGGCGGATCTGGATCATTTACAGAGGATAGGGCAGGGCGGCGCGACCTACCGGCGCGCGGGGCGCGGCCCGACCAGCCCCACCGACGCTGCGACCTGCCGCCACAGCACCTCGACCACGCGCTCGACCGACGGCCGCGGCGTGCGAGTGAGTGCCTCGACCATGACCATGCGCATGGCGCCGAACATGGCCGCGCCGGCGAGGCGCGGGTCGATGCCCACCGGGAGCTCGCCCCGTCGCTGGCCCTGGCGGATGCTCTTCGCCGCGCGTTCGATGATGAAGAGGTTGCGCGCCACTTCCTTGCGCGCGACTTCGGGGTCGCGCGCGAGCGCGCCGTACAGCACGGCCGCAAACGGCTCGGCGTAGTGGAAGCGCACGCCGCGCTCGAGCCGGATGCGCTCGGTCTCGGGCCAGCGGCCCTCGCCGCGCAGGTCTTCGTCGATCACCTCGGCCTGCAGCCGGTCGAAGAAGTCGTCGACCAGCGCGCCCACGAGCCCGCTCTTCGAGCCGAAGTAGCGGTGCACCAGGCTCGGCACCACGCCCGCGGCCTCGGCCACTTTCGCGAGCTCGACTTCGCCCTGGGTCTCGAGCGCGAGGCGGCGCGCCACGTCGAGCAGACGCTGGCGCGTGGCGCGGCCCTTGGCGGTGAGCGGCTCGGTGGCGGTTGACACGGAACGCAAGCTCGCCGAAAATTGAATTGAAGTCAATTCTTTTCTTGCCCGAGGAGAGCTGACATGCCGCTGATGACCGACTCCGATGTCGCGCGCCGCGTCTTCGAGCACGTCGACCACAAGACCACCGACGCGGTCGACTCGGTCTGGCGCGAACCCGTGGCGAACTACACCTCGCAGGCGCGCCTCGATGCCGAGCTCGCGCTGCTGCGTCGGCTGCCGGTGCCGTTCTGTCCGTCGGGCGCATTGGCCGGCGAAGGCGCCTATCTCGCGCGCGAGGCCGCGGGCACGCCGCTGCTGGTGGTGCGCGGCAGCGACGGCGTGGTGCGCGGCTTCCGCAACGCCTGCCGCCACCGCGGCATGCAAGTCGCCACCGGCACGGGCTGCGCCAAGGCGTTCGCGTGCAAGTACCACGGTTGGACCTACGGCCTCGACGGCGGGCTGCGCCACGTGCCGCACGAGCACGGCTTTCCGGGGCTCGCGCGCGAGTCCCACCGGCTCGTGCCGGTCGAGACGCGCGAGCGCGGCGGCATCGTGTACGTGGCGCAGTCGCCGCGGCCCGGCGACTGGGCGGCGGTCGAGGCGCTGCCCGAGCTGGTGGGCCCCGAGCAGCGCATGTTCGCCAGCCGCGAGATCACCATTCCGGCGAACTGGAAGATCTTCCTCGAGGGCTTTCTCGAGGGCTACCACATCAAGACCACGCACCCGACCAGCTTCTACCCGTTCGGCTACGACAACCTGAACGTGATCGAGTATTTCGGGCGCAACAGCCGGGTCACGTTCCCGTTCCAGCGCATCGAGCGGCTGCGCGGGCTGCCGGCCGAGCAGCAGCGCGTCGACGGGCTTCTCACCTACGTGTACCAGCTGTTCCCGAACGCGATCCTGACCATGCTCTCGCACCACACGGTGCTGGTGGTGCTCGAGCCGGTGTCACTCGGCGAGACGCGCTTCGTCACGTACCTGCTCTCGAACCGCGGCACGGGTGACGCGAAGTCGGTCGAGGACGCGCAGCGCGACGCGCAGTTCGTGAACCAGGGCGGCGCGGTCGAAGACGCGGCCATGGTGGCCGCGATCCAGCGCAGCATCGGCAGCGGCGCGAACGAGCACTTCACCTTCGGCCGGTTCGAGGGCGCGCTGGCTCACTTCCACCGCGAGCTCGACACCCTGTTGGCCTCGGCGCTCGGATAGAATGGGACTCCACGAGGGAGTCACCATGGGTAAGCTCAGCAGCAAGGTCGTTCTGGTCACCGGCGCGAGCCGGGGCATCGGCAAGGAGATCGCCAAGCTGTTCGCGCGCGAGGGCGCGCGCGTGGCCTGCACGGCGCGCACGATCGACGAGGGCGATCACCCGCTCGAGGGCTCGCTCTCGACCACGATCGCCGAGATCGTGAAGGACGGCGGCCAGGCCGTGCCGATCGCGGGCGACGTGTCGAGCTTCGAGGAGTGCGAGCGCATCGTGCGCGAGGCGCGCGACGCGTTCGGGCCGATCGACGTGCTCGTGAACAACGCGGCGCTGACTTACTTCATTCCCATCGCCGAGTTCCCGCCCGCCAAGTGGCTGAAGTCGTTCGCGGTGAACGTGCACGGGCCATTCTTCATGGCGCGGCTGGTGCTCGAAGACATGCTGGCGCGGAAGTCGGGCGCGATCGTGAACATCTCGAGCGGCGCGGCGATCGGCCCGGGCCGCGGCCCGTACAAGACCCCGCCCATGCGCGGTGGCACGCTCTACGGCGCCGAGAAGGCCGCGCTCGAGCGCTTCACCCAGGGGCTCGCCTCCGAGGTCTACGGGAGCGGCATCAGCGTGACCTGTCTCTCGCCGTCACAGGTGGTGGCCACGCCGGGCGTGTTGTTCCACAAGCTGGTCGACCGGCCCGACTCACCGCGCGCCGAGCCCATCGAGCTGATGGCGCGCGCGGCGCTCCTGCTCGCGACGGAGCCCCTGGACAAGGTGACCGGGCGAGTCACCTACAGCCAGCAGATCCTGGCCGAGTTCGGCTGGATCGAGAAGGGCCGCGGCATCGGCATCGACGTCGCCGGCTCGGGCTACTCGCAGATCTAGGAGAGAGCTTGGCCGCACGCCTGCGCTACGAGCTCCGCGACTCACTGGCCACGATCGCGCTCGACGACGGCAAGGTGAACGCGCTCTCGCTCGGCATGATCGAGGAGATCGGCGCCGCGCTCGACCGCGCCGAGAAGGACGCCGCGGCCGTGGTGTTGCTCGGCCGGGCGGGCGTGTTCAGCGCGGGCTTCGACCTGGTGACGATCCGCGGCGGCGGCACCGACGCCCCGCGCATGCTGATCGGCGGCTTCGAGCTGGCCGCGCGGATGTATGCGTTCCCGCAACCGATCGTGGCCGCGTGCAGCGGTCACGCACTGGCCATGGGCGCGTTCCTGCTCTTGGCCTGCGACTACCGCGTGGGCGCCGAGGGCGCGTTCCGGATCGCCGCGAACGAGGTCTCGATCGGCCTCACCATGCCGCACTTCGCGATCGAGATCTGCCGCGCGCGACTCACTCCGGCCTGCTTCCAGCGCGCCATGCTGCACTCCGAGATCTTCGGGCCGCACGCGGCGCGCGAGGCCGGCTTCCTCGACCAGCTGGTGGCCCCGGCCGAGCTCGAGGAGCAGGCGCGGGCCGCGGCGGCGCGCATCGCCGCGTTGCCGCGCGCGACCTACACCGCCACCAAGCTGCGCGTGCGCGAGGCGGCGCTGGTGGCGATGCGCCGGGGCATCGCCCAGGACGCGCAGGGCTTCGGACCGACCTAGCTGCCGAAGGCCAGGGCCAGTTCGACCGCCACGAAGGCGGCCATGCCCACCAGACACATCAGGTGGTCGCGGCAGATGCCGCGCGCGAGCGCGGTCTGAGTCACCAGGTCGTCCTTGCGTGCGCCCAGGCGCACGGCGTTCGGCACCACGCGCGTCGTGGCGAGCGCCACGGGGCCGGCCCAGAGCGTGAGCGCCAGGAAACGCAACGCCAGCGCGCCCTGGCCCACGAACAGCGCAAGCAGCGCAGACACTCCGGCCACGCCCATCACCGCAGCGATCAGCCGGCTCATCGGCTGTGAGTCGGTGGTGGCACGCTTGTAGTAGGCGGCGATCGACGCCAGCACCGGCTCGGGCAGGGCGCCGTTCTCGCGCTTCTGGCCGAGCACCTGGGTGTCGAAGATCAAGTCCATCCACAGGACCGCGATCAGAAAGCCGCCGCAAGCGGCGAGCAGCGCACTCACTTGTCGAGGAGCGCGGTCGGCGGCCCGCCGGCGAAGCGCGTCGCCCACTCCTCGCGGCTGTTGGTGTGCGGATACGGCTCGTTCGGCACCGCCACGCCGAGCGCTTTGCACAGCGGCTCCCAGCCGTCGCCGGGCTGGTATTCCAGGAGCCGGAGCTTGGGCACCTTCGCGCGCACCTCGGCGTTGTGTCTCTCGTAGGCGGCGATCGACTTCGCCTTGTCGCGGATCTCGGGCGTGAAGCGCTGGAACATGCCGCCGACCATGTCCTTGAAAACGCCGGGCGGGGCGTCCGGAATGCGCGCGAAGATGGTCTCGTTCGCGCTGTTCCACCACGTCTCGGACGAGTCACGCGTGGACAAGAGCACGATCGCGTCGGGGAACGCCGCCATCAGCTCGGGCCAGTACGCGGCGGCTGGCCAGTCGACCGCGGCGGCGTAGCCCTTCATCAGGGCGTGCCAGTCGGGCATCTGACCGCGGCCCGCAGACACCCACTGCGGCGCGTGATCGGGGTGCCCGAAAACCTCGATCATGTGATAGCAGGGCGCGCCGAGCAGCTTCTCGAGCGCGACCTTCAGCGACATCGTTCCCGTTCGCCCGACTCCGGCCCCGACGACTCGCAGTGACATCCGCTTCCTCCCGCGGGCGCCACCTTACACCGAAGCGGGCTACAACTTCAGGCCGCTCGGCTTCTCGAACGAGGCCAGGTCGAAGTAGTCGCGGAACGACGCGATCTTGCCGTTGCGCAGCTCGAACACGCCGTTCACCGGCAGGTCGAACTGCTTGCCGTTCATGTCGAAGCGGTCGATCCGTTCGGTGAACACGCAGCTCCCGCCCGAGCCCGCGTTGATCACGATCAGCTCGATCGAGAACGCGCCCAGGAAGCCCTCGAACACCTTGCGGATCTCGGCTTTGCCCTGGATCGGCGCGACCGGGATGTTGTGATACACGGCGTCGTCGGTGAAGTAACTCATCAGCTCGTCGATCTTCTTGCGCGGCCAGGCGGCCAGGAAGTCGCGGACGATCTGCTCGTTGTTCGCCATGGGTTTCTCCTTCAGAGGGACGAGATCGCGCGCGCGGCGATCCACGGGTGGAAGAGCGCGCTCGGCGGCCGGATCAGGTGCATGACCTCCAGGAAGCGCCTGGCCGCGAAGCGATCGCGCCAGGTGAGCTCGTGCACGCGCGCCGTGTACCAGCCGAGGAGCGGCGTCCAGGGTGGCCGCGCGCCCTCGGCGCGTGGGCTGCGGAAGTCCTCGCCGGTCGCGAGCAGCCAGGGTGAGTCGGTGACTCGCGCCAGACGCTCCTGGAAGCGGTGCGAGAAGCCCGGCTGCGCCGGGCCGTGCTCCTCGGCCAACAGCCGGTCGAGCGTGGCCGCGCCGAGCGACGCGGTGGCCATGCCCTGCGCGTACACCGGGTTGAAGCTGCAAGCGGCGTCACCCAGCACGGCCAGGCCGTCGGGCATGCGAGTCACTTGCTCGTAGTGGCGCCGCCGGTTCGAGGGAAAGCGGTGCAGCGCGATCTCGGAGGCGGGCTCGGCGTCCTTCACGGCCTCGTACAGATCGGGTACGGCCAGCGTGTGGCTCCATTCCAGAAACTCGGCGTCGTCGCCGGGCGGGTGGTCGCCGTACCAGCCCACCAGCGTGAGCATCCAGCGCTCGTTCTCGACCGGCAGCAGGACGCCGCAGCGCGTGTCGGGCACGCGCGGGTGACAGAGCAGGGCCGTCCAGTCGCGCGGGGCGCTCGTGCGCTTGTAGAAGCGCGTGGCGTAGCCGACGTCGACCTTGACCTCGGATTCCGGCGGCGCGCCCACCCCGAGTGACTCGAGCCAGTGCGGCATGCGCGAGCCCCGGCCGCTGGCGTCGACCACGAGGTCCGCGGCCAGCGCCTCGGGATCGCCCGTCGCGCCGCGCCGGCGCAGCTGCACGCCGCGCACGCGGCCCTCGGACACGACCAGACCGAGCACGTCGCCCGACACGACCTCGGTGTTCGAGAGCGCGGCCACGCGCCGGCGCAGCGACCACTCGAGCAGCGCGCGGCTTTGACTCACCATTTCGATGCCGCTCTTGAAGCGCCTCTTCCAGCCGCCGAAGTAGTGCCAGCGCGCGTCGCCCGAGGTGTCCACGCGCTGCGCGCCGCGCGCCACCAGCTCGTCGAAGAAGCCGGGGAAGATGCCCTCGAGCGCGGCCTCGCCGCCCTTCAGCAAGACGTGCACGTGGCGCGCCTGAGGCGTGCCCTTGCGCGTCTCGGGCTGCTCGGGATACTCGTCGCGCTCGACCAGAGTGACTCGGCCGAAGTGGCGCGACAGCGCTCCCGCGGCCGCCAGGCCGGCGATGCTGCCCCCGATCACCACTGCGCGCGTCTGCGACATGGCCGGCACGATGGCAGTCCCGCGCCCTTCCCACAATCGATCGAACGAGGGACCGCCGCATCCCCCGAACGGGGGAGTCAGTCGATCAGCTGCTGGCGCAGCGCGATCGCGATCGCCTGGGCGCGGTCCGAGACACCGAGCTTCTCGAACAGATGGCGCAGGTGCGTCTTCACCGTCTCGTCCGAGATCGCGAGCGCGGCCGCGATCTCCTTGTTGCTCTTGCCTTCGCCCACGAGCTCGAGCACCTGCAGCTCGCGTGCGCTGGGCGGGTTGCGGCCCGTGCCCTGCTTCGATTCGAGCGCCAGCCGCTGCAGCAGCGGCTTGGTGATCTCGGCCTGCAGGAAGCCCGCGCCGGCGTGCACGGCGCGCACCGCCTTCAACAGCTCTTCCTTGCTCGCGCTCTTCAGCACGTAGGCGCTCGCGCCGGCGTGCATGGCCTCGTACACGTAGGCCGGGTTGTTGTACATGGTGAAGGCGATCACGGCGGTCTTGGGTGACTCGGCGAGCAGCTTGGGAATCGCCGCCAGCCCGCCGCTCCCGGGCAGCTTCAGGTCGACGATCGCCACGTCGGGCCGCAGCCGACTCACTTCGCGCACGCCAGCGGCGGCATCGCCCGCCTCGCCCACGACCGTGAGCTCGGGCTCGGCCTCGAGCATGAGCCGCACCGCCTGGCGCAGCACGGTGTGGTCGTCGACAAGGACGATCGAGATGCTCATGCGCCCGGGCCCGCGGGCGCGATCGCGCGCAAGCGAGTGCCGCGCCCGGGCGCGCTCGACACTTCGAGCCGGCCGCCGCAGGCCTCCGCGCGCTCGCGCATCCCGAGCATCCCGAAGCGCCCGCGCGTGGGTGCGCGCGCGTCGAAGCCGCAGCCGTCGTCCCGGACCGACAGCACGATCCGCTCGCCCGACGCATCGCGCGCGAGCGCGATCTCGAGCTCGCTCGCCTCGGCATGCTTGCGCGCGTTCAGCACCGCCTCTTGAGCGATGCGGAACAGCGCCACGTTGACGTCGGGGCGCGCGGCGCTGGCCTCGGGATCGATCTCGAGCCGCACGCGCAGCTCGCACTGCGCCTGCAGATTCATGCCCCACTCGCGCAGCGCCTCGCTCACGCCGAAGTCGTCGAGCACGGTCGGGCGGAGCTGGTTCATCAGCTCGCGGATCTCGTCGCCGCAGGCGCGCGCGTCGGAGGCCAGGCGTTCCAGGTGCTGAATCGCTTCGGGCTTGTCGTCGCCGACCGCGCCGCGCGCGCGGTCGATGCCGTACGACAGCTCGAAGAAGCGCGCGCCCATGCGGTCGTGCAAGTCACTCGCGATGCGCTTGCGCTCCTCTTCCTCGGCGTGGATCAGCCGGCGCAAGAGGCCGCGCGCCCGGTCGCGCGCCAGGCGCGCCGCCTCGAGGTTCTCGCGCGCGTCGCGCGAGAGCGCCGTGCCGAGCAGCGCCGCGAACAAGAGATAGAAGACGCGCAGCAAAAGCGCGCCCCAGCTCGGGTCGCTACCGGGCAAGGGCGGCGCCCACAGGTAGAGCGTGGCGGACCAGAGCGACTGCACCGCGAACACCGCGAACGCCGGCGCGGCGCCGAAGCGGATCGAGGTGGCGATGCTGGTGAGGTAGAAGTACGGGTAGAAGTCACTCGCGATCCCGCCCGTGCAGGCGCAGATCGCCGCCACGATCGCGCCGTCACCGAGCGTAGTCGCGATCGCGCCCGCGCGCACCGCGCGTCCGCGCCGCACGTAGAGATAGCTCGCCGCGCTGTAGGCGATGCCCAGCCCGAGCACCGCGTAGACCCGCGCCGGCGACGCCGTGAAGGTGGCGTGCTGCAGGATCAGCACCCACGAGGCCATGCCCAGCGCGCGCAGCTTCACCAGCAAGAGCTCGGCGCGGTGCAGGTGGGTCAGGTCGGGGGTCACGCGACCCAGCATACGCTCGGCCGGCTAGCGGCGTGGCGCCTTGCGCAGCTCGGCGAGCTGCCGGCGCAGCGTCTCGGCGTAGGGGCCCATGTCGTGATGCGTGAGCAGGTCTTCGACCAGCTCGAGCACCGCCTCGCGCGGCTTGCCGGTGCGCGCGGAGGCGAGCGCGAGAAAAGCGCGCAGGGGGCCGTGCTCGGGAAAACGGCGGCTGCCCTGCGAGAACACCTCGAGGGCCTCGGCGTCGCGACCCATGTGGGTGAGTGAGCTGCCCAGGCCGAGATAGGCGCGGGCCAGGAGCTCGCCCGTGGGGCGCAGCCGGATCGCCTCGGCGTACACCGGAATCGCCTCGGGCTCGCGGTCCGCGCTGTCGAGCGCGCTCGCCAGCGCGAAGTGCGTGCGCGCGTCGCGCGGCAGCTTCCCGACCAGCGCGCGGAAGTGCTCGATCGCCTTGTCGTGCATGCCGGCGTCGAACAGCATGTGCCCAGCGGCGATGTCGGTCTCCACCGGATCGTCGTCCGCCATGCTACCGCCCCAGCACCCCATGACTCAGCAGAAACTCTCGCAGTTTCGGCCACGGCCGCGGGCAGTCATTGTGTCCGCAGTCACCAAGGATGATCAGCTCGGACTGCGGCAGGAGCGCGTGCAGCGCCTTGCCGTGGGAGACGGGCACGACCTGATCGCGCGCGCCGTGGAGGATCAGCACCGGGCCGCGGAACTTCTCGAGCCGCGAGACACTGTCGAACGGATCGGGAATCAACAGGCCAGGCACGCCGAAGCCGGCCGCCATGTTCCGCACGCTGGTGAAGGTGGACTCGAGCACCAGCGCGGCGAGCGGGCGCGACTGGGCCAGCACGGCCGCCGCGCCACCCCCGAGCGAGCGGCCGAAGGCCACGATCCGCGCCGGGTCGACGTCGGGCCGCTCGCGGGCCAGGTCGTATGCCGCGAGCACCGCCGCGCCGATGGATGCCTCCGACGGGGAGCCGCCGGAGCGGCCGTAGCCGGGGTATTCGACCAGCAGGACGCCGACGCCCCAGCCCCGCACGTCGTCGAACTCGCCCGCCCAGTCGTCGATCAGCTCGCCGTTGCCGTGGGTGAAGATCAGGAGCGGCGCGGGCCCGCGCTTACCGCGCGCGGGCAGGAGCCAGGCCTCGCTGCGCGTGCCGCCCGCCTCGATCCAAAAGGACTCGGCGCCGGTCGCCGCGAGCTCGGCGCTGGCATCGCCCGCGCGCCGCGCCGGGAACAGCAGGCGCCGCGCGGTGACTCGCACGAACACCGCCGCCACCAGCGCGATCGCCACGACCAAGAGCGCCAGAGCTGCCACGACTCTCCGCACTCACTCGCCCCCGAGCGCGCGCCCCATGCGCACGATCGGCAGAGCTTCGCCGCCCGGCATCGGCACGTCGAGCCTCTCGAGCTCGCGGAAGCCGAAGGCTCGATACAGCGGCACGCCGGGCAGGGTGGCTCCGAGCTCGAGCGCGCGGAAGCCGGCGGCCCGCGCCGCGTCCATGCAGGCGCGCATCAGACGCGACGCGATGCCGCGGCGCGCGAAGTCGGGCTCGACGAAGAAGGCCCGGATGCGCGCCGGCTCGGTCGCGGGGTCGAGCAGCGGGTCGGCCGAGCTCTTGTGCTGATCGCCGCCGAACAGTGTCCTGCGCTTGCTCCAGCCGCCGCACGCCACCACGCGCTCGCCCGACCCGACTACGAAGTAAGTCCCGTCGGAGACGAGCTGTGTGTCGGGCCCGAACACGTGCACGATCGAGGCCTCGATCTGCGCCGGGCTGTAGTAAGTGGTGGACAGGCCGCGCACGGAACGCGGGATCAGCCGCTCGATCGCGGGCAGATCCGCGGGCGTGGCGAGCCGCAGCTGCAAGCCGTCTTCGGACACGGCAACAAGATAGACGAGCCGCGGGGCGAGCTCCTGCCGTCGATCGGCTAACTGGAGCGTCGAGATCGAGTCAGGTCTCGCCCCCACGGCTTGTCGGACGGAGCTTACGGCGCGCGCGGTCACGCCCCGCTTGCGAACCGGCGACGATGCGCGGGCGAATCCGTGAGGCCGCACCGCTACAATGAGGGCGTGCACGAGCTGGACGAATCACTCGACGAGCGCGGCTACGCGCTCCTGCCGCAGCTGCTCATGCCGGAGGATTGCCACGCCCTCACCGCGCGCTGGGACGAGGCCGAGCTGTTCCGCAAGCGCATCGTGATGCAGAGGCACGGCTTCGGGCAGGGCGAGTACCGCTACTTCGACTACCCGCTGCCGCAGCTCGTGCAGCGCCTGCGCGAGTCACTCTACGCCGAGCTCGCGCCCCTGGCGAACCGGTGGCGCGAGCGGCTGCGCCAGCCCGCCGACTTCCCGGCGACGCTCGCGGCCTATCTCGCCAAGTGCCACGCCGGCGGACAGACCCGGCCCACGCCGCTGATGCTGCGCTACGAGGCCGGCGACTACAACTGCCTGCACCAGGATCTGTACGGCGCGCTGGTGTTCCCGGTGCAGCTCACGATCCTGCTCTCCGATCCGGCGAGTGACTTCACGGGCGGCGAGTTCCTGCTGGTCGAGCAGCGCCCGCGCGCGCAGTCGCGCGGCGAGGTCGTGCCGCTGGCGCAGGGCGACGCGGTGGCGTTCGCGGTGCGCGAACGCCCGCGCCTGGGCACGCGCGGCTACCACCGCGCGAAGCTGCGTCACGGAGTGAGTCGCGTGCGCTCCGGCCTGCGCTTCACCCTGGGCATCATCTTCCACGACGCCGCCTGAGGCGGCCGCCGGGCTCAGCCGTGGAGCTGGGCGATCAGGTCCTTGGCGCGTGACTTGGCGCTGGCGAAGCCGAGCGTGGTGCGATCGACCACGTTGCCGAAGCGCGCCTTGAACTTGGGGATGATCTCGTCGGGCGTGCCCACGACCGCGAACTGCTCGAGGATCTTGTCGTCGACGAGCTCGCCCATCTTGTCCCACTGACCCTGCTTCGAGAGCGCGTTCAGCTCGCTCTGCAGCCCGCCCCAGCCGTGCATCTCGAGCACGGGCCGGTAGGCCGGGGTCGAGCCGTAGAACGCGATCTGCTTGCACACGCCGCGCCGCGAGTCACTCCAGGCCTTCTCGTTCGCGCCCGTGACCACGAAGCCGGGGAACGAGACCTGAAAGTCCTTGCGCTTGCGGCCGGCCTTGGCGAGCCCGCGCTCGATCGCCGGCAGGGTGACTTCGCGCATGTACTTCTCGGTGGTGAAGGCGTGGCAGATCACGCCGTCGGCCACCTCGCCCGCGACCTCGGTCATGAGCGGGCCGACTGCGGCCAGAAACACCTTCGGCGGGCCGTAGCTCGTGTCGGTGGGCGTGAACATGGGCGTCATCAGCGTGTGGGTGTAGAACTCCCCGCGGAACTCGAGCTTCTTGCCGCGGTACCAGCAGTCCCAGATCGCGCGCATGGCCAGGATCAGCTCGCGCATGCGCGCGGCCGGGTGCGACCAGGGCATGCTGAAGCGCTTGGTGATGTGCGGCTGGATCTGCGAGCCCAAGCCGAGCACGAAGCGGCCCTTCGAGTACGCGTTCAGATCGTGGCCGATGTTCGCGAGCGTCATCGGCGTGCGCGCGAACGCGACCGCGATCGAAGTGACGAGCTCGATCTTCTGGCTGTGCTCGGCGGCGAGCAGGAGCGGGAAGAACGGGTCGTGCGCAGTTTCGGCGGTGATCGCCCCGTCGTAGCCGGCGGATTCGAGCTCGCGAATCGCCTCCGGAACCTCGGCCAAGCCGCCCATCAAACCTGCATCGACGCGCATGTGGGGCCCTCCTCGCGCGATCCTACCAAGAAGGCATGGGTAGGGTGCCCATGCCGCTCACCCGAAGGCATGGGTAGGGTGCCCATGCCGCTCATCAGGACTACGCGTGCCAGCGGCGCAGGCGCTCGGCCATGATGCTCATGACCTGGAGCGCGAAGAACGGCGTCTGCTGCACCATGCGCTGGAAGTGCTTCGGGTCGATCGGCACGAGCCGGGTCGCGGTGCGCGCGACCGCGGTCGCGCTGCGCGGGCCGTGGTCGATCAGCGCCAGCTCGCCGATCACCGTCCCGGCATCGGCCAGCTCGATCAGCTTGCCGCCGGAGACGATCTCGACCTCGCCCTCGACCACCACGTACATGCGGTCGCCCGGCTCACCCTCGCTGAAGATGGTCTTGCCGGGCTCGAACCCGATCCAGTTGTCGGTGTGACGGAACAGCTCGATCTTTGCCATGTCGCCAAGAGTGTAGTTCCAGAACAACGATCCGGTGAGACGGAAGTGGAGATTTGGTGAGTGTCATTCACGAATGCCGTGCTCGATGCGGCGGTCCGGCGTGAACCAGAGCGCGGCCACGGCCACGTAGAGCGCGAGCGAGAGCCAGGTGCTGACGAAGGCCAGGACGATCGCGGCCAGGTAGCTCGTGACCGACAGCCACTCCTTGCGCCGCTCGCCCAGCACCGCGGCCAGCTGCGAGCCCGGACCCTGGTGCGCGAGGATCGCCCCCTCGAGCAGCTGGTACGCGCCCCCGGCCATGAACAGCACGAAGCCGTAGATCGCGGTCGGCCACGGCGCCGCCCGGCTCTGGCCGAGCCAGGCCGTGCCGAACGGGATCAGCGAGAGCCAGAACAGGAGATACAGGTTCGCCCACAGCACCCGGCCCGTGACCGAGTGAGTCGCGTGCAGCAGGTGGTGGTGGTTGTTCCAGTAGATGCCGACGAACACGAACGACAGCACGTAGCTGCCGAGCACCGGCGCGAGTCCACGCAGTGACTCGAGCGCGACGCCCTGGGGCGGGCGCAGCTCGAGCACCATGATCGTGATGATGATGGCGATGACGCCGTCGCTGAACGCCTCGAGGCGCTGCTTGGTCATCCCTCGCGCGCGCCGATGGGCGCGTTGCCGATGATGCCCGCGGCCTCGAGCTCGGCGAGCTCGCCCTCGGGGTGGCCGAGCAGCCCGCACAGGATCTCGCGGTTGTGCTCGCCGAACAGGGGCGCGTGGCGGCGCAGCTTGGGCTTGGCCTCGACCAGGCGCCAGGCCGAGGCCGGCTGCTTCCAGGTGCGCATCCTGGCCTGCGGCAGCTCGATCCAGGCGCCGCGCGCGGCGAGCTGCGGATCCTGGTGGATCGAGTTCATGTCCTGGACCGGCGCGGCACTCACTCCCGCGCGCTGCAACAGCTCGGCGGCCTCGCGTGGCAGGAAACGCGCGCTAAAGGCCTCGATCCGCCGGTCGATCTCGTCGTGGCGCTCGCGGCGCTCGGAGAGCTCGAGTGACGCGAGGTCGTCGGCGCCGATCGCGCGCGCCAGCGCCCACCACTCGCGGTCGTCGCGCGCCGAGATCGCGACCCACAGGTCGGGGCCGAGACAGCGGTAGACGCCCTGCGGCGCGAAGCGCGCGTCGCGGTTCCCGCGGTGCACGGGTGACTCGCCGCGCAGCGAAGCCGCCGCGAAGGCCGGGCCGATCATCTGCGCCATGGTCTCGCGCTGGGCGAGGTCGATCCACGCGCCCTTGCCGGTCTTCCGGCGCTGGATCAGCGCCAGCGCGATCGCGCCCGCCGCCGCCATGCCGCCGATCGGATCGCCGTACGAGATCCCGGTCTTGTAGGGGATGCCGTCGTCGCCGTAGCCGGTGGTCGAGGCCATGCCCGCCATCTGCTCGATGATCGGGCCGAAGCCGACGAAGCCTTTCTCGGAGCCGGTCTTGCCGAAGCCGGCCATGCTGACCAGGATGATGTCGGGCTTCGTCTCGCGCAGCACGTCCCAGCCGATGCCCAGCTTGTCGAGCACGTCGGCGCGGTAGTTCTCGATCACGCAGTCACAGCGCGCGATCAGCTCCAGGAACAGAACGCGCCCGCGCGGCTGCGACAGGTCGAGCGTGAGTGACTTCTTGTCGCGGTTGTAGTCGTTGAAGTAGTACGACGTGTTCCAGGGCTCGGGCGCGCCCGGCTGGGGCAGCAGCGTGCGCACGTTGTCCCAGGCGCGCGGTGACTCGATCTTCACCACCTCGGCGCCCATCTCGGCGAGCAGCCGGGTCGCGAACGGGCCCGCCCACATCATCGACAGGTCGGCCACGCGCACGCCGTCGAGCGGGAGCTTCTTCACGACGCGGCTCCCAACCAGTCGGCGAGCACCGCCTCGGTGTCGGCGGCGGGGGCGTGCAGCTCGCCCGCGCGCCAGTCCATGCCGAGATAGGGGCGGCCGGGGATGCGCGCCTCGCCCGCCGGTGTCTGCACGGCGTCGAAGAAGCCACGCTCCTCGAGGCTCGCGTTCGCGAGCAGGTCGAGCGGGGTCATGACGGCGCCCATCGGCACCTTGTTCGACTCACCCATCGCCAAGAGATCGAGCTTCTTCTTGTCGCGGAACCAGCGCGCGACCCGGTCGCCGATCTGCGCGTCGTTGCTGAGCCGGTAGGCGGGCTCGAGCAGGCGCGGGTCGGACAGCTCGGGGTCCTGAGTCATGTTGAGGAACGCCGGCGCCTGGCGCTGCAGCGCGCACACGCCCGCGAAGCCGTCGGCCACCGGGAAGATGCCCCAAAGACAGTTCACGCGGTTCCCGAGCCGGACCGCGGGCGTGTTGTCGAAGGCGGCGCGCGGGCCGTAGTACTCGAGCATGCCGGCGGCGCACTCCTGGGCCGAGATGTCGAGCCAGTCGCCTTCGCCGTGCGCGAGTGACCCGTAGTACGCCGCGAGCGCGGCCGAGCTGCCGTTCAGGCCGAGCAGCATCCAGGCCTGGCTGTAGCCGTTCTGGAGCGGCGGCCGCGAGGCGATGCCGGTGAGTGACAGGATGCCGCCGGCCGCGTGCGCGGTGAGGTTCGCCGCCCGCCAGTGCGCGGCCGGACCGGTCTGGCCGAACGGGGTGAGTGACACGATCACGAGCGCGCGCTTCTCGCGCCGTAGCTCCCTGGGGTCGAGGCCGCGCGCGGCCAGCGCCCCCGGCGCGCCGTCTTCGACCACGATCTCGGCCGCGAGCGCGAGCTCGCGCAGCTTCTCGTCGCCGACGCCGACGCGGCGCTTGCCGGGGAGCAAGGCCGCTTGCTCGTCGCGCCCCAAGCCCTCGGGCGCGGCATCGCTGCGCACCACGTCGGCCCCGAAGCCGGCCAGCCAGCGCGTGGCGAAAGCGGCGGGCAGGCCGCCGCCGATCTCGAGCACGCGCGTTCCCGCGAGCGGAAGGTCTTCCCCCATGGCCGGGCATGATGGAGCAGCGCCCCGCGCGGGAGCAAGCGGGCTTGCCGTACCCGTTCCGCGCCAGTCCGAGTTACACTGCTGGCATGCTGACTCGCGTCTATCTCGCGGCCTTGGTTGCGCTGCTCTCGTTGCCGGCACTGGTGCGCGCCGCGCCGCCCGCCGGCCCGTACATCTACGAGATCGGTGGCAACGGTGAGATCTGGTATCCCGACGGCGAGGCCACGTTCTGCGATCCGGAGAGCGGCGGCTCGATCTGCGTGAACACCAGCGCTGCGACCGACGGCACGGGCGCAGTCACGGGCACGGGCACGGTCACCGTGCACATCAGCGACAGCGACGGGCAGATCGACGGCGACCTGCCGATGACCATCACCGGAAACCTGGGCGGTACCACCAAGGCGCCGCATCCGAAGCTCGTGGCGGCGATCTCGGGCTCGCTGACCTTCCAGAACGGCGGCAGCGAACTGGTGGTGCCCTTCAGCGGAGTCAGCAAGTACACGTGCAAGGACCCGCTCCCGCACGGCGCGCTGTTCGAGTGCCCCGGGCACCTGAAGCTGTGCGGCCTGTTCGCCGGCCACAAGTCGTGTTTCAACGGCAAGTTCGGCATGAACGTCGGCGCCGCGGGCGGCCCGTGGACGCTGTCGACGAATCTCTCCACGGATGCCGGCAACCTGGTCACCGGCACCGGCTCGGCCAAGCTCGCCAACGACGCGGCGCAGGACTACGTGGCCAGCGGGAAATACAACGCCGCCAGCGGGCTCTCGAAGCTGACCCTGAAGGCCGCCGATCCGGCGAGCAAGAACAAGGTCGCGTTCGCCGTGACCTTCGGCATGTACAGCCCGACCAGCACCACCACGATCAAGTTCAAGGTGGCGGGAGTCAGCGGCAGCTACGTGCTCTCGCTCGCGCCGCCCTAGCCGCGCACGCCGCGAAACACGGCCAGCGTCTCGACGTGCTCGGTGTAGGGGAAGAGATCCCAGGCCTCGAGCGACGCGAGCGCGAAGCGGCCCGAGCCGAGCAGCGCCGCGCTCTCGCGCGCGAGTGACTCGAGCCCGCAGCTCACGTAGACCAGAACGGCGGGCGGTGCCGCGAGCAGGGCGTCCTGCACGAGCGGGTCGAGCCCGCGGCGGGGCGGGTCGACGACGACGGCGTCCGCCGCGGCGACGCGCGGCGCGTGACTCGCGGCGTCGCCCGGCAGGAGCCGGGCGCGCTCGCGTTCGGGCTCGGGCCGGGCGGCGATGCCGAGCTCGAGCCCCTGCAGGCCCGCGGGCGCGAGCTCGTTCAGCTCGACCGATGCGCTGCGCGCGAGCAGCCCCAGGCCGATCGCGCCCGTGCCGGCGTAGAGCTCGAGCACGCGGGCGCCCTGGGGCACGGCCGCGCGCGCGGCGCGCGCCAGTGACTCGAACAGCTCTGGGTGGCTCTGGCCGAAGGCGCCGGGCGGGTGGAAGACCGAGACGCCGTCGACGACCTCGACCAGCGCGTCTGCACCGGCGATGCGCTGCCAGCGCGGCCCCAGGATCGCGTTCCCGGGTGAGGCGTTTCCGTTCCAGAACAGCCCCTGGAGCCCGTCTCCGAGCTCGCGCTCGAGTCGCGCGAACAGCGGCAGGAGCGGGTCGGGTGACTCGCCATGGCCCACCAGCACCACCTGCGCGCGGCCGGATCGGCGCTCGATCGCGACCTGCAGGTAGCGCAGTGCGCCGCGCTGCGCGCGCTCGGCGTACGGAGTGACTCCGGTCTCGCGCACGGCGCGGCGCAGCGCGGCCGCGACCTCGTTGATGCGCGGGTGGTGGATGCCGCAGCGCGGGATGTCGGCGATCTTGTGACTGCCGGTCTGGAAGATGCCCACCTTGGGCGAGCTGGCGCGCCCGCGCACCGCCAGCCGCGCGCGCGCGCGAAAGCCGAGCGCCGCGCCGTGGTGGACGCGCGGCTTCTCGACGCCGGCGCGCGCCGCGAGCTCGAAGAGCAGAGACTCGGCACGCGGATCGAGCGCGCGCACGCCGTAGCGAGGGCAGCCGGGGCAGGTGGGTCGGTGCGGGCAGGGCGCGAGCTCGGAGGGCACGGGCCGAAGCTATACTCCGACCCGACCATGCGCCGCAGATCCGCGCCCCCGACCGACGTTTTCCTGCCCACCACGGCGGGCGAGATACGTGCGCGCGGCTGGGACGCCGCCGACGTGGTGCTGGTCTCGGGCGACGCCTACATCGACCACCCGTCGTTCGCGGCCGCGATCCTGGGCCGCTGGCTCGAGCAGAACGGCTTCCGCGTCGCGATCCTGGCGCAGCCCGACTGGCGCAGCCCCGACGCCTGGCGCGCGCTCGGCCCGCCGCGGCTCTTCTACGGCGTCTCGGCCGGCAACATGGACTCACTCATCAATCACTACACGGCGAACAGGAAGCGCCGGAACGCCGACGCCTACTCGCCGGGCGGGCAGATCGGCCTGCGCCCCGACCGCGCCACCGCGGTCTACGCGCAGCGGTGTCGCGAGGCCTTTCCGGGCGTGCCCGTGATCGCGGGTGGCGTCGAGGCCTCGCTGCGGCGGATCGCGCACTACGACTACTGGTCCGACAAAGTCTGGCCGAGCATCCTGGTCACCTCGAAGGCGCATCTCTTGGTGCACGGCATGGGCGAGCTGCCGATCCTCGAGATCGCGCGCCGGCTCGATCGGGGCGGCGGAGTCGAGAGCCTGCGCGACCTGCGCGGCGTCGCATATCTGCTGGGCAAGAACGAGCCGCTGCCGGCGCACCGCTGGGACGACGCAAACTGCCCAAACGAAGACGTGACCCTGCCCAGTCACGCGCGCGTGGTCGAAGACAAGGTCGCGTTCGCCGAGATGACCCGCGACCTGCACCGCGAGACCAACCCGTTGAACGCGCGCCGGCTGCTGCAACCGCACGGCGAGCGCATGCTGGTGGTGAACCCGCCGACGCTGCCGCTCTCGGAAGCGCAGATGGACGCGCTCTACGACCTGCCGTACACGCGCCGGCCGCACCCGCGCTACGACCAGGAGATTCCCGCCTGGCAGACGATTCGTGACTCGGTGCAGATCATGCGCGGCTGCTTCGGCGGCTGCACGTTCTGCTCGATCACCATGCACCAGGGCCGCGCGATCCAGTCGCGCTCGCCCGAGTCGATCCTGGGCGAGGTGCGAAAGCTCGCCGCGACGCCGGGCTTCTCGGGTCAGGTCTCGGACCTGGGCGGCCCCACCGCCAACATGTACCGCATGCGCTGCACCAAGCCCGAGGTCGAGGCGGTGTGCCGGCGGCTCTCCTGCATCCACCCCACGGTGTGCAAGCTGCTCGGCACGAGTCACCAGCCCACGCTCGAGCTCTTGCGCGCGGCGCGCGCCGTGCCCGGCGTGAAGCAGGTGCACGTGGCGTCGGGCATTCGCATGGACCTGGCGCGCGAGTCTCCGGAATATCTCGAGGAGCTCGCGCGCTACCACGTGGGCGGTCACCTGAAGGTGGCACCCGAGCACGTCTCGGACCGGGTGCTGGCGCTGATGAAGAAGCCCGCGCAGCACACCTTCGAGGAGTTCGCCGAGCGCTTCGAGGCCGCCTCTAGCCGCGCCGGCAAGGAGCAGTATCTCGTTCCCTACTTCATCGCGAGTCACCCAGGCTCGACGGTCGACGACATGATCGAGCTCGCGGTCTTCTTGAAGCAGCGCGGCTACCGCCCGCGCCAGGTGCAGGACTTCATTCCCGCGCCCATGGACGTGGCGACCTGCATGTACTGGACCGGCCTCAACCCGCACTCGATGAAGCCGGTCGAGACCGCGCGCAAGCTGCGCGACCGCAAGGTGCAGCGCGCGCTGCTGCAGTTCTTCGCGCCCGAGAACTACTTCGTGGTGCGCGAAGCGCTGTCACAGGCCGGCCGCGAGGACCTGATCGGCGACGGCCCGCAGTGTCTCATCGCGTCGCGGCCGCCGCGCGAGGCGCTCGAGGCGCGGCGCAGCGAGGCGGACGAGGCGGTCACTCGCCCCGGCTACCGGCGCGCGTCGCGCAGCCGCGGCCGCCGCCCGCCGCGCTAGCCGACGTCGGTCATCGCCTGCAGCCGGGCGATGCGCTCTTGTAGCGGCGGGTGAGTCATGAACAGCCGGCCGAAGCTGCGGGCCGCGTCGCCGGCGATGCCGAACGCCTTCATCTGCTCGGGCAGTGGCTCGGGGTGAGCCGCCAGCAGGCGCTGGAGCGCCGCGATCATGTTCTGGCGGCCGGCGAGCCGCGCACCGCCCGCGTCGGCGCGGTACTCACGGGCGCGCGAGAACGCGTACACGATCAAGCTCGCGGCGATGCCGAACACGAGCTGCAGCACCATCACGGTCACGAAGTAGCCGGGCCCGCCGCCGCGCCGGCCGCCGTCGCGGTCGTTCTGGAACACGGCGCGATCGACGATGCTGCCGACCACGCGCGACAGGAAGATCACGAAGGTGTTCACGACGCCCTGGACCAGGGTCAGCGTCACCATGTCGCCGTTCGACACGTGCGTGATCTCGTGACCCAGGACACCCTCGATCTCGTCGGGCTTCATCGTCTGCAAGAGCCCGCTCGACACCGCCACCAGCGCCGCGTCCCGGCGCGCGCCGGTCGCGAATGCGTTCGGCTGCGGGGAGTCGAAGATGGCGACCTCCGGCATTCCGATGCCCGCGGCGTGGGCGAGATTCTGGACGGTGTTCACCAGCCAGTGCTCCGCGTCGCTGCGCGGCTCCGAGATCACCCGCGCCCCGGTCGACATCTTGGCCATCCACTTGGAGAGGAACAGCGAAATCGTCGCGCCGCCCATGCCGAAGATGGCCGCCATGACCAGCAATCCACCGAGCTGGCTCGGATCGCTTACTCCCGCAACGCGGGCGACGATCGACAAGACGAACAGGACGGCGATGTTCGTGACCAGGAACAGGAAGACTCGTTTCATGCGCAAACCCTCTGGGCTGGGGCCCCCGTGTCAAGTATGACCGCTCGCCGGCCCGCCCACTTCGGTAGAGTTGCCGCGATGTCGCGGCTGTCGCTGGTGTTGGGCCTGGTTCTGGCCGGAGTTGCGCAGGCGGCTCCGCAGCTGCCGGATTCCGCCCACGGCACTACCGCGACCGACCGGGGGAATCCACGGCTGGAAGGGCGGTTGTTGCTCGATCGCGACGCCGTCCAGCCCGGCCAGAGCTTCCATGTGGGGCTCCTGCTCTCGATGGATCCCCACTGGCACGTCTACTGGCGGAACTCGGGCCAGTCCGGCGTACCGCCGCAGCTGCACTGGAAGGTCGAGGGCGCCGACGTCGGGCCAATCGCCTGGCCGTTCCCGCAGGTGTTCCGCGAGAGCGACGGCTTCATCACCACCTACGGCTACACCGACGAGGTGCTGCTGGCGAGCCCGGCGGCGTTCCGCGAGGGCACCGCGGACGGCCCGGTCGAGGTGCGGCTCGATGCCGACGTGCTGGTGTGCGAGGTCCAGTGCATTCCGGGCGAGCTGCACCTGTCGCGCTCGATCCAGGTCGGCGCGCTGGCCGCGGACGCGCCCTCGGCCGACTACGAGCGCTTCGAGCGCTGGGCCGCGCGCGTGCCGCAGCCGGCGGGCGCGCAGGCGGTGGAGCTCGAGGCGCTCTACTCGCAGTCGGCGATCCGCCCTGGTGACTCGTTCCGCGCCGCGCTCGGCGTGCACGCCTGCGCGCAAGGCGCGGCGGACGTGAAGAAGACCTGCGCCGCGCTCGGCCCCGCGACCGACAGGATCGAGGACGCGTTCGTGCCCGACCGGGTCGACGGCGTGGAGGTCCTGGTCACCGGCGCCAGCCGCCCGGATTTCCTGTCGGGCGGCTTCCTGCTCACGCTGAAGGGGAACGCCTCGGCCAACGCCAGTCATGGTGACTCGCGGCTGCGCGGCGTGCTGGGAGTGACTCGCGCCGGGAAGCCCGAGCTCCTCGAAGTGGACCTGCCGCTGCCGCGCGCGGCCAAGGGCGCGCCCGTGACACCGCTCGACGTGCCCTGGCTCGCCGCGCCGCCGCCGGCAGCGCCTGCGCCCGCGAGCAGCGGTCTCTCGCTCTTGCAGGCGATCCTGGTCGCTCTGCTCGGCGGCGTGATCCTGAATGCGATGCCGTGTGTCCTGCCCGTGCTCGCGATCAAAGTGTTCGGGCTGGCCGAGCTGGCGCGGCACGGGCGCGGGGAGATCCTGAGACACGGCCTCGCCTACACGATCGGCGTGCTCGCCAGCATGGCCGCGCTGGCCGCGATCGTGGTCGCGTTGCGCGCCGCGGGCACGTCGGTGGGCTGGGGCTTCCAGTTCCAGGAGCCGCTGTTCGTGGCGGCGGTCGCCGCGGTGCTGGTGGTGTTCGCGCTGTCGCTGTTCGGCGTGTTCGAGTTCAGCCTCGACACGAGCCGGATCGCGAACGCGGGCGCGGGTGCCACGGGCGCGCGCCGCAGCTTCTTCGAGGGGCTGCTCGCCGTAGTCCTGGCGACGCCCTGCACGGCGCCGTTCGTGGGCACGGCGGTGGGCTTCGCGTTCGCGAGCTCGACCGCGACGATCTTCGCGATCTTCCTGGCGATCGGCTTCGGGCTGGCGCTGCCGTTCCTGTTGGTGTGCGCGGTTCCCGCCTGGGCGCGGCTGGTGCCGCGCAGCGGGCCGTGGACCGTGCAGCTCCGCGCCGCGCTCGGCTTCGCGTTGCTCGGCACCGTGGTCTGGCTGCTCTGGATCGTGGGCCGCGCCGCGGGACCCGACGCGCAGGCGGCGCTGCTCGC